>NZ_LWCU01000025.1 GCF_001650405.1 Microbacterium sp. H83
CGGTGGAGGCACCGCCGGACCCGAGCTGTACGGCGTCGGCGGCGGACGAGGCGGCGGCGGTGCCGCAGGCACGGCCGGAAGCGTCTGGGGTCCGCTGCAGGCGACGGCGGGTCCGCCCGCGGCAGGCTCGAGCGGCGGCGCCGCGAACGGCCCGACCTACTTCGGCGGCTCGAACGGCGCATCCGGCGGCGGCGGCGGCGGCACGGACGGCGGTGGCGCGGGGGCCGATGACCGGAAGATCCACCTCGGCGGACCGTTCCTGTTCGGCATCGCCGGCGGTGGCGGAGGCCCGATGGGCGTCGGCAACGGCGGCGACGGCGTCGCAGGCAAGACCAACGCGACGAACCCCACGTTCAGCTACGACGAGGGCAGCGCCGGCGGTGGCGGCGGCTCCTACGGCGGTGGCGGCGGCGCCCCCTCGAACCTGCTCGGCGGCGACGACTCCTCGGGCGGCGGAGGCGGCGGCAGCTGGACCGGCGGCGGCCTCGGCGGCCGCGGCGGCACCTTCTGGGGTGCGGGGAGCCCGAACATCCCCTATCCCTCGGGCGGCAACGGCAACACCGCCATGACGGGTCAGATCCCGGACTCCGCGCACTTCCTCAACGCGACCAACCCCCGTCTCATGATGGGCGGCGCCGGAGGGCAGGGCAGCCAGGAGGCCGGACGCAGCGCGGGCGGCACGGGCGGCGGCATCGTCTACCTCGACTTCGCGACCATCGGCGGCAGCGGCGGCGTGCGATCGGACGGCGGTCAGGGCGCGAGCCCTGCCGGCGGCGGCGCGCACTCCGGCTCCGGCGGCGGTGCCGGCGGGCAGATGCGCATCCGCGCGGTCAGCATCACCAATCCCCTCGTGCTCGGGGTGAACGGCGGTCGCGGCGGCGCGCCCACGGCCAACAACTACCACGCGGGCGTCTCGGGCGCCGGCGGCGGCGCGGGAGGCATCTGGCTCGAGCTGGCGAACGCGCAGACGAGCTGCCCCGCGAGCGGCGTCCCGAACGTGACGTTCCAGCTCACCGGCGGCGACGGCGGACCCTCGATGACCAACCCGAAGAACTCGATGCCGACCGGTACCGGCGGCGCAGGCGGCAAGGGCTTGGCCTGCGTGAGTCCGCTGGCCGCTCCCGAGCTGTCCTACGCGAAGTCGTCCGACCCGGCTCCCGGCACCGTCGTGTCGGCGGGCGACGAGATCACGTACACCGTGACCATCGGCAACAGCGGCGCGGCGCCGTCGACGAACGGTCTCGTGGCCGACGACATGGCCGCCGTGCTCGACAAGGCGTCGCTCACGAGCCCGCCCGCTCTCAGCTGCGCGCCCGTCGCGAACTCGTGCGGCGAGGTCGTGTTCCCCACCGGCTCGACATCGTTCCAGTGGCGCTCCACCACGGCGAAGCCGATCCAGGCGGCGACCACGGCGACGGTCACGTACACCGTCGCGCTCGACGACGACGCCACGGGCACCGTCGGCAACGTCCTCGTCGAGCCCGCGGTCAGCGTGCAGCATCCGATCATCGAGTCCGGCAAGTCGGTCGATGTCGGCGACGGGACCGCGGTCGCCGCCGGTGACACGGTCGAGTACACGATCTTCGTGACCAACACCGGTGCGGTCGCCAGCCAGCCGTTCACGGTCTTCGACGATCTGTCGGACGTGGTGGACGACGCGACCTTCGTGGACGGCTCCATCGCCGTCGAGCCGGCCGGCGTGGGCGCGGCCGCGTACGATCCCGCGCAGTCACGACTGAGCTGGACCGGCGCGCTCGCCGCCGGGCAGACGGTCGAGGTGACCTACGCCGTCACCGTCGACGCGGATGCCGCGGGCGAGCTGCGCAACGCGTTCCTCGACACGACCGTCGTGAACCCGGTCTCCGCGGCACTGCAGTGGAACAAGGTCGACGACGACGGGGAGCTGCTCGGCGGCGCCGAGTGGGAGCTCACCCCGCTGGACGACGCGGGCCAGCCCACGGCACCGGCCGTCGCGATCGTCGACTGCGAGACCGCGCCGTGCGAGCCGACCGATCTCGACACCGATCCGGCGCCAGGACGGTTCCTGATCGCCGACCTCGCACCCGGCGACTACCGTCTGGTCGAGACCGCGGCACCCGTCGGATTCGTGCTCGACGCGACGCCGATCGCCGTGACGGTGCTCGACACCGCGGCCGTGACCGTGCTCGACGACGTGGTCAACCATCAGCAGGGGACCCCCGCGCTGCCGTTCACCGGCGGGCTGGGCGTCGACCATCTGCTGCTGCTCGGCGGCGGCCTGGTGCTGCTGCTCCTCGCCCTCGCGATCTGGCAGGCCATCCGCCGCCGGCGCGCCTCCTGAGCTCCGGGGCGGGCGGAGCTCCTTCCGCCCGTCCCGGCTTCCACCGCCGCGGCCGGTCTCCGGCCCGGTCCGAACTCGTCGTCCCGCACGGCGAAACCCGAAAGGAATCACATGTCCATGACTCTCTCATCCCGCGCCGGCGTGCGCAGGGCGGCAGCGCTCACCACGGCGCTCTCGCTGAGCGCGTTCGGTGTGCTCGCCGCCGGGGCCGCAGCCCAGGCAGCGACCCTCGACCCCGACCAGCTCGGCTCGATCACGATCCACAAGTTCGCCAACCCGGGAGGCGGCGCGGCGAACCCCGACGGCTCGGGCACGCAGCCCGGCAGCGAGCCGATCGCGGGCGTCACGTTCGAGTACTGCCTCATCGACGGCATCGATCTGTTCGACGGCACGAACACGGGCTGGGACGCGGTCAACGCGATCACCCAGGCCGAGAAGACGGCCGCCCAGACCGGGGCGACCCTCGCCGGCTACGACCTGACGGGATGCCAGACGGTCGTCACGGGTGCCGACGGCACCGTGACGACGCCCGACATCGCGACCGGTCCGTACTTCGTGCGTGAGATCGACGCGCCGTCGAACGTCGTCGCTCCGGCGACGCCGTTCATCGTCACCGTCCCGACGCCGGCCGTCAACGAAGGTGCGACCGGCGCTCCCCTCGACGGCGAATGGGTCTACGACGTGAACGTGTACCCGAAGAACACGATCGCCGACGGGCCGCGCAAGAACATCGTCGGCCAGGAGGAGAACGGCGCCGCCCTCGGCGCCGCGATCGACTACGAGGTCACGACGAAGATCCCGGCGCTGGCCGAGGGGCAGACGTACGACACGTTCGTGCTGACGGACACGCTCGACGCGAAGCTCACCCCGCACACCGACCTCTCCACCGTGAGCGTCTCGGTGTTCGGCGGCGCGGACTTCATGCAGGGCACGGACTACACGCCGGTGTGGTCCGGTCAGGTGCTGACCGTGACGTTCACGCCGGCGGGCCTCTCGAAGCTCGTCGCCGGTCAGAACGTGGTCGTCGCGTTCGAGGCCGAGGCGAACGCCGTGGGCGAGATCCTCAACATCGCGTACGTCAACCTCAACGGCATGCAGCTCACGCCCGGCACCCCGAACGGACCCGGCGGATCGCCGACCAACGAGGTCGCCACGCGCTGGGGCAACCTGACGGCGCTCAAGGTGAACGCCGCCGACGCCACCGACACGCTCGCCGGTGCGCAGTTCGAGATCTACATGGGTCTGACGGACGCCGCGGGCTGCGTCGCCGACATCGCCACGCTCCCGGTCGTGAACGAGCCCGGCACCACCACGCCGCTCGTCGTGACGTCGGCCGCCGACGGCTCCGTCGTGTTCCCCGGCCTCTGGGTCGGCGACACCGAACTGCTCGTCGCCGCAGACGGCACCGTCACCGACGTCAACGAGGAGGGGCATGACTACGCTCAGCGCTGCTACGTCCTCAAGGAGATCGCGGCCCCCGCAGGGTTCGTCCTCCCCGCGGGCGACGCTGCCCTGACCGAGGTCGTCGTGGCCGCCGGCGACAACGGCACCGTGCCGCTCATCGAGATCGACAACACGCAGCAGGGCGTGCCGACGCTCCCGTTCACGGGTGCCGACGGCCAGCTCGCGCTGACGATCACCGGCGTGGCGCTGGCGATCATCGCCGTCGGAGGAGCTCTCGTGTTCAACCGTCGCAAGGCCGTCCAGGCCTGAGAGCACATCCGCTGAGTGCCCGGGCGGTGTCGTCGACACGGCCCGGGCACTCCCGTGAACATCGGCCCGAGGAGGCACAGCATGACGGAGACCACGACGAGAACCCGCGGCACCCGACGGCGGATGCTGTCGCGACGGCGGCTGCCGTGGCTGATCGCCGGGGGCGTGGTCGCCCTCGCCGTCGGCATCGGCACCGCCACCGCGGTGATGTCCGGTCTGCAACCGGCCCCGACGTCCGCCCCGGAGCCGCCCGTCCTGCCGACGCCTGCGGCGAACGGCGTGGCCGGGTATCTCTTCCAGGATCGCGACGGCGACGGCGAGCGCGGTGCGGGCGAGCCGACCCTCGCGGGATGGAGCGTCCGCATCAACTCGACGGGCCCGCTCGCCCTCGCGACCGCGACGACCGACGACGACGGCGTGTTCGTCGTCGACGCCGTCGAGGACGTGACTCCGGGGGAGACGACGGTCGACCTCCGGTTCGCCCCCGTCGTCGAGGGGCCGGCGGTGGTCGGACAACCCGAGGACCCCGCACTCACGCAGTCCGTCACGGTCGACCTCGGGTCCTCGACGGCCATCCCCGTCGAGTCCCTGAGTCCGTGCCTCGACGCCGCCCAGTGTCCGCAGCTCGAACTGCCCGATCTCGTGCCGCAGCTCACGAGCCCGGTGGCGGACCTTCCGGCACCGACGGTCACTCAGGTCGACACGACCACCCAGCCGGGGCGGGTGCTGCTGCGCTTCGCGACGTCCACCGCCAATCTCGGCGGCTTGCTGCACGTCACGGCGGACGCACCGGCATCCGACGCGGAGACCCAGACCGTGCAGCAGCGCGTCTACGGATCCGGAACCGTGCTCGTGCGCGACGCCGGTCGGTTCGAGTATCACCCCGAGCACAACCACTTCCATCTCGACGGATTCCAGCGCTACGAGCTGCTCGCCGCCGATCGCTCGACGGTTCTCCGCACCAGCGGCAAGGTGAGCTTCTGTCTGACCGACGTGCTCCCGGTCGCCGTGCAGGAGAACCGGGGCGACGCGCTCTCGCTCGATCTGAAGCCGTTCGACTGCGGCATCACCGAGCAGGGCATCAACCCCGGCTGGGCCGACTACTACGGAGCCGAGCTCCCCGATCAGTGGATCGACGTCACCGGTCTCCCCTCCGGCTCCTACTGGGTGCGCATCACCGTCGATCCCGAGGGGCTCCTGCTCGAGAAGGACACGAGCAACAATGCGGCGACGTTCCCTGTCGAGCTCGTCGTCCCCTGATCCCTCTCGACGTCCTGATCCCCCACATCAGGGGGAATCGAATCAGGATGCTGAGATCCGAGCGGGGGCGCGGTCTTGTCGTCGTGAGATCGCGCTCTGACATCCTGCTGATCCTGACCCTTCTCGTCGCCGTCGCGGCGGCCACCGTGCTCGCCTACGCTCCGGCCGCGCAGTGGCTCGCCGCGTACAACCAGTCGCTCGTGGTCGACGACTATCCGCAGAGCGTGGAGGAGGCGATCCCCGGACCCGAGGCGCAGCTCGCCGAGGCCCGCCGCTACAACGCGGCGCTGTCGTCCGGAGCGCTCCTGGCGGCGAACGCCCGCGTGCCCACGAGCACGGCGGCGAAGGGAGGCGACTTCGACTATTCGAGCATCCTCCGCACCGACTCGGGAGTGATGTCCCGCATCCAGATCCCCTCGATCGGCGTCGACCTGCCGATCTATCACGGCACCGCGGACGAGACCCTGCGCCGCGGCGCGGGACACCTCGAAGGCACCTCGCTGCCCGTCGGCGGGGAGAGCACGCACGCGGTGATCACCGCGCATCGCGGACTGCCCGAGGCGACGATGTTCACCGACCTCGACCGCGTCAGGGTCGGCGATCTCTTCACGGTGTCGACCTTCGGCGAGGTGCTCACGTATCGCGTCGTGCAGACCAGGGTCGTCGAGCCCTCGGACACCGAGACGCTGCGTCAGGAGGCGGGACGCGACCTCGTGACGCTGGTCACCTGCACGCCGCTCGGGATCAACTCCCAGCGCATCCTCGTGACAGGAGAGAGGGAGACGCCCACTCCGCCCGAGGCCCTCGAGGCGGCGACCGCGGATGCCGCCGGCGCGGGGTTCCCGTGGTTCGCGGTGCTCTATGCGGGCGCGCTGGTCGTCATCGGGGGTTACGGCTGGTGGATGCACCGACCGCCGCGGCGGCGGGCGCGCGACCGAGGGACCGTGGCGCCGTGAGCGGGCCGAGGAACGACGCGCGGCCGCCCCTGCTCCGTGTCGGGATCGTCGACGGCGTCCCCACCCGGCTGCGGGCGCTGACGTCGGCGCTCAACGAGCAGCGCGGGCTGCACGTCGTCGCGGTCGGCGGGTCGATCGCGGAGCTGCTGACGGTGTCCCGACGCATGGACGTGATCCTGCTCGACGCCGACCTGCACGTCGGCGTCGTGGCCGAGGCAGGAGCCGCCGTGCTCCGTCGCACGGGCGCTCGGGTGCTGCCGCTGCGCGGCGATCACGCCGCCGACATCGTCCGCTGCGTGATCGCGGCGCTCCCCGCGCTGCGGCCGACCGATCCGGCTCCCGGTCCCGGCGACGCCCCGCTCGCGTCGCCCGGACTGTCGCAGCGTCAGCAGGAGGTGCTCCGGCTGTACGCGCAGGGCAGCACCGCCGACCACGTCGCGCGCCAGCTGTTCGTCTCGCGGGAGACGGTGCTGGACCACATCCGCCGCATCAGGGCGAAGTACGCCCTCGTCGACCGACCCGCGGCGACCAAGGTCGAGCTGTTCCAGCGCGCCGTCGAGGACGGCATCCTCGCTCCCGACCCTCCGGCGTCGACCTGAGCCGTCGCTCCTGCCGGGTGACCCCTCTGTTGAGGGGGAATGCGGCGGACGCGCTTGTGAGCGCCCCCGTGTGAGGGGTAGACCCGAAGGGGGAATGCCGATGCAGGCAGTGGGGGGATCATGGGGAGCGCAGCCGGGCCGATCGTCCGTGTGGGGATCGTCGACGATCAGCGCATCATCGTGCTCGGCACGACAGCCGTCATCAACGACCAGCCCCGGCTGCACGTGGTCGCGGTCGGCTCCACCGTCTCCGAGCTCCTCGCTCTGCAGCAGTGCGTCGATGTCGTCCTCCTCGATCTGACCCTGCGCGACGGCTCGTCCATCTCTCAGAACGTCGCCGACCTCGCGCACGCGGGCGCCCGGGTGCTCGCGTTCATGTCCGACGAGTCCGCGGGTCTGCTGCGCCTCGCCTCCCGCGCGGGAGCGATCGGGCAGGTGTGGAAGTTCGCCGATCCGCGCGAGATCGCCGCGACCATCCGCACCGCGGCCCGCCGCCGGGCGGTCGACGACGGCGCCGACGCGGCATCGGCAGAGGGTGGCGACGGATCGGACGCAGCCGACGCGCGCGTCGAGCTCACCACGCGCGAGACCGAGGTGCTGGCACTGTACGCCGCGGGACTCACGGCCGAAGCGGTGGCTCGGCGGCTCTCGATCGCCAGGGCGACGGTGCTCGATCATGTGCGCCGAGTGCGTCGCAAGTACGCGGCCGCCGGTCGGCCGGCCCGCACCAAGGTCGATCTGTTCAAGCGGGCGATCGAGGACGGGGTCGTGGATTCCGACGACTGACGTCGCGCCGCGTCCGTCTCCCGAGGTGCGCCCGACACGCCTTGAGGACATAATGGGAAGACCGATGTGACCGTGCACATGCAAGGAGGCGTGACATGTCCACAGCCTCCGACCGCGCGCGGATGCCCAGCATCCGCGACGTCGCTCGACTCGCGGGCGTCTCGCACCAGACGGTCTCGCGCGTGCTCAACGACCACCCGAGCATCCGCCCCGAGACGAAGGCGAAGGTCCTCGACGCGATCTCGGTGCTGGACTACCGCCCCAATCTCGCGGCGCGGGCCCTGGTCACGAGCCGCTCCAACATGCTCGGCATCCTGTCGGCGACCGTGGGGGAGTTCGGACCGACGTCCTCGATGGTCGGCATCGAGGACGCGGCCCGTGAGGAGGGGTACTCCGTCTCCACGCTGAACCTGTCGGCGACCTCGCCCGAGGCGATCGGCAGCGCTCTGCGCCAGCTCGCCCGTGAGCAGGTCGACGGGATCGTCGTGCTCGCACCGCAGGTGCGGGTGTTCCAGGTGCTGCGCGCTATGGCGGTCGACACGCCGTTCGTGTCGCTGCAGACCGCCTCCGGATCGGACGGGCAGAGCCTCTCCGCCGATCAGGTGGCCGGGGCGCAGCGAGCCACCGAGCACCTCATCGAGCTCGGGCACAGCGACATCCTGCATCTGGCCGGGCCGCAGGACTGGATCGAGGCGGAGTCGCGCATGCGGGGATACCTGGACGCCCTCCGCGAGGCCGACCTGCCCACGTTCCCGCCGATCCGGGGGGACTGGACGGCGGACTTCGGATACTTCGCCGGCCAGGAGCTGTCCCGCCGCCGCGACTTCACCGCGGTCTTCGCTGCGAACGACGAGATGGCGATCGGTCTGATGCACGGGTTCCGCGACGCCGGCGTGCGGGTGCCCGACGATGTGAGCGTGGTCGGATTCGACGACATCCCGGTCGCGGCGCACGTCGCGCCGACGCTGACGACCGTGCATCAGGACTTCCCGGAGCTCGGGCGGCGGGCGGTCCGCATCCTCCTCGCGCAGATCCGCGGGGAGAAGGTGCCGGAGTTCGGCCCCCTGCAGACGACGCTGCGCACGAGGGAATCCTCCGTGTCTCGATAGGGGACCGATTTTCGCCCCGTGGTCTTGACACCGGCTCGGCGAGCGTAGACTATGTAAACCAATGTGAACGGTCACATCGAATGTGATCGCCCGTCGCGAGGAAGATCCGTGAGCACCACAGCAACGTTGCCGGTCGTGTCAGGCCCCATCCTGGAGATGCGCAGCATCACCAAGGAGTTCCCGGGAGTCAAGGCGCTGTCTGACGTCTCCATCACCGTCCGCGCAGGAGAGATCCACGCGATCTGCGGTGAGAACGGCGCAGGCAAGTCCACCCTGATGAAGGTCCTGTCGGGGGTGTACCCGTACGGCACCTACGAGGGGGAGATCCTCCTCTACGGCGAGGAGCAGCGCTTCCGCGACATCGTCGCGAGCGAGCAGGCGGGCATCGCCATCATCCACCAGGAGCTCGCTCTCATCCCCGAGCTCTCCGTCACCGAGAACATCTTCCTCGGCAACGAGATCCGCCGCTTCGGGCGCATCGACTGGCAGGCGCAGAAGCAGCGCGCGGTCGAGCTCCTCGCCCGCGTGGGCCTCAAGGAGGACCCGGATGTCGCGATCAAGTCGCTCGGCGTCGGCAAGCAGCAGCTGATCGAGATCGCGAAGGCGCTGAACAAGGACGTCAAGCTCCTCATCCTCGACGAGCCGACCGCCGCGCTCAACGAGAACGACTCGCAGCACCTGCTCGACCTGATCCTCGGGCTGAAGGCCAAGGGCATCGCGTCGATCATGATCAGCCACAAGCTCAACGAGATCGAGCAGATCGCCGACGAGATCACAATCATCCGTGACGGACGCACGGTCGAGACGCTCGACATCTCGCGCGGCGAGATCAACGAGGACCGCATCATCCGCGGCATGGTCGGCCGCTCGCTCGAGAGCCGGTACCCCGATCGCACGCCGGAGATCGGCGAGGTGTTCTTCGAGGTCAAGGACTGGTGGGTGCAGCATCCCACCGTGTCCGAGCGCATGGTCGTCAAGGGATCCAGCATCAACGTGCGTCGCGGCGAGGTCGTCGGCATCGCGGGACTCATGGGCGCGGGGCGCACCGAGTTCATGATGAGCATCTTCGGTCGCTCCTACGGCAACTTCCAGTCCGGCACCATCGTCAAGGACGGCCAGGAGATCAGCATCCCCGACGTCTCGTCGGCGATCAAGCACGGTCTCGCCTATGTCAGCGAGGACCGGAAGGTGCTGGGGCTGAACCTGCTCGACACGATCAAGCGCTCGGTGGTCGCGGCCAAGCTGTCGAAGATCTCGAAGCGCGGCGTGGTCGACGAGCGCGAGGAGTACTCGATCGCCGAACGCTACCGCAAGGCGCTGCGCATCAAGACGCCCAGCGTCGAGGAGGGCGTCGGCAAGCTGTCCGGCGGCAACCAGCAGAAGGTCGTGCTGGCGAAGTGGATGTTCACGGACCCCGATCTCCTGATCCTCGACGAGCCGACCCGCGGCATCGACGTCGGCGCCAAGTACGAGATCTACGCGATCATCAACGAGCTCGCCTCCCAGGGCAAGGGCGTCATCGTCATCTCGAGCGAGCTGCCCGAGCTCCTCGGGATCTCCGACCGCATCTACACCGTCTTCGAAGGACGGGTCACCGACTGCATCCCGGCCGACCAGGCGACACCCGAGGCCCTCATGCGCAGCATGACCTCCGCGACTCAGAAAGCATCCGCATGACCACCGACCTCACGACAACGAAGCGCGGCTTCCACTTCGGCGACATCCGCAAGATGTTCGGAAGCAACGGCAACTCGTCGCTGCGCCAGTTCGGCATCCTGGGCAGCCTGATCGTCATCATCGCCCTGTTCGAGATCCTGACGCTGCTGCGCAACGGGCCGAACGGCGCGACGCTGACGTCGGGCAACCTCATCAACGTCATCAACCAGTACTCGTTCATCCTGATCCTGGCGATCGGCATGGTGATGGTCATCATCATGGGTCACATCGACCTGTCGGTCGGATCGGTGGCCGCGTTCACGGGCATCATCGTGGCGAAGTCGATGGCCGAGTGGAACTTCCCGTGGCCCGCCGCGATCCTCCTCGGCCTCGCTGTCGGCGCCCTCGTCGGCGCATGGCACGGGTTCTGGGTGGCGTACGTCGGCGTCCCCGCGTTCATCGTCACGCTCGCCGGCATGCTGCTGTTCCGCGGCGCTCAGCAGTGGATCGGCGACGCGCAGACCATCCCGGTGCCGAAGGGCTTCCAGATCATCGGCACGGGGTACCTCCCCGAGGTGGGCCTCCCGCTGCCCTTCAACGTGCCCACCATGCTCCTCGCTCTCGTGGCGGTGGCCTGGCTGATCTTCTGGGAGATCCGCACGCGTCGCATCCAGCACAAGATGGGCTCGGACAGCGCCCCCGTGTGGGTCAGCGTCGTCAAGGTCGTGCTGCTCTCGGTGGTCGTCCTCGCAGCGGCGTGGATGTTCGCGACCGGCCGGCCCGGCACGAGCTTCCCGGTTCCGGGCCTCATCCTTCTCGCGCTCGTCATCATCTACTCGTTCGTCACTCGCAACACGGTCTTCGGCCGTCACATCTACGCGGTCGGCGGCAACCGTCAGGCGGCTCGTCTGTCGGGTGTGAAGGACCGCTGGGTCGACTTCTTCGTGATGATGAACATGTCGGTCATGGCCGCACTCGCCGGCATGATCTTCGTCGCCCGTTCGCAGGCCTCCGGCCCGAACGACGGCACCGGCTGGGAGCTGGATGCCATCGCCTCGGTGTTCATCGGTGGCGCGGCTGTCGCCGGTGGCATCGGAACGGTGATCGGCTCGATCATCGGTGGTCTCGTCATGGCCTTCCTCAACAACGGCCTCGCGCTGCTCGGCCAGGGTGCCGACGTCGTCTCCATGATCAAGGGCATCGTGCTCCTGCTCGCGGTCGGCATCGATGTCTGGAACAAGCAGCAGGGTCGTCCGTCGATCATCGGCTTCATGACCCGACGCAACCGCAAGGACGACCCGGAGGCCTCACCGGTCTTCGAGCCCAACAAGACTTACCAGGCCCCTCCGGTCGACAAGACCCGGGCGGAGTAAGCGGAGTCTCACGCAGTGCTCGCGTGCAGGATCCGTCACATCACACAGAAAGAGATCACATGAAGAAGATCATCGTCACAGCGACAGCGCTCGTCGCGACGGCTGCCTTCGCGCTCACCGGCTGCTCGGCCGAGCGTGGCGGCGACACCGGGTCGGGATCGGGCGAAGAGGCCGAAGCGGGCTTCGCGGCGGACTCCACGATCGGCGTCGCGCTTCCGGACAAGACCAGTGAGAACTGGGTCCTCGCCGGCAAGCTCTTCACCGACGGTCTGGAGGAGGCCGGCTTCAAGGCCGACGTCCAGTACGCGCCGGCGAGCAACACGGTCGCCGAGCAGCAGAACCAGATCCAGGCCATGGTCACCAACGGTGCCAAGGTCATCATCATCGGCGCGAAGGACGGCAAGCAGCTGGCCACGCAGGTGCAGGCGGCGAAGGATGCCGGCGCCTACGTGATCGCGTACGACCGTCTCATCGAGAACACCGAGGCCGTCGACTACTACGTCGCGTTCGACAACTTCAAGGTCGGCGAGCTGCAGGGCCAGGCCCTGCTCGACGGTCTCGAGGCGCGCGCGGGTCACGAGGCTCCGTACAACATCGAGCTGTTCTCCGGTTCGCCGGACGACGCGAACTCGAAGGTCTTCTTCGACGGCGCCATGAGCGTGCTGCAGGACAAGATCGACGACGGCACCCTGAACGTCGTCTCGGGTCAGACCGAGATCGCTCAGACCGCCACCGAGGGCTGGCTCGCGGAGAACGCCCAGAACCGCATGGACACGCTCCTCACCGGTTCGTACAGCGGCGACACCCTTCTCGACGGCGTGCTCTCGCCGAACGACACCCTCGCTCGCGCCATCATCACCTCGGTGCAGCAGGCCGGCAAGCCGGTTCCGGTCGTCACGGGTCAGGACTCCGAGGTCGAGTCCGTGAAGTCGATCATGGAGGGCATCCAGTACTCCACGATCAACAAGGACACCACGCTGCTCGTGGCACAGGCCATCAAGATGGTCGGCCAGCTGCAGAAGGGCGAGGAGGTCGACGTCAACGACACCGAGTCCTACGACAACGGCGTGAAGGTCGTCGACTCGTACCTGCTCGACCCGGTCATCGTGACCAAGGAGAACGCGGCCGAGGCGTACGCCAACGTCCCGAGCCTCCTCGAGATCGTCCAGTCGTACCAGTAAGCGACAGATCCTCGAACCACGACGAGCCGTCCGGACCCTCGGGTCCGGGCGGCTCGTCCGTGTCGTGATGCCGTCAGCGTCAGCAGCCGGAGCCGTCGGGGTCCTCGTCGCACGTGTGGGCGACGAGCGCCGTCCGGGCCTCGAAGATGCGGATCGCGACGGTCAGGCCGCGGGAGGTGAGCTGTCCCGACACCGGGATCCAGCCCGTTCCAAGGTCGATCTCGGCGGTGTACCGGGTGTCCACCCGTGCGGGGTACGTGCCGCGCTGTCGATAGGTGTGGCTCGTCGGGGTCGGGGTGAAGGGCGCCTGGCCGAGCGCCTCCCACGTCTGTCCGGCTGTGGTCGTGGTCGCGCTCTCCCCGTCGCCGAACGTGTAGTCGTACCCGACGGGCGTGAACCGCACGACGACGGGAACGCCGAAGAGGCTGCCGGTGCGCGTCTGCACGGATGCCGCCGCCGCGAAATTCGTCGGCATGCCGGCCACCCCGACATTGCCGGGTTCCGCTGCGAGCACGGTCGCCTCCGGGGTGAACTGCACGAGGTCGCTGATCGTCACGGCCGGGACGCCAGGCTGCGGCGGATCGTTCGGTTCCGGCTCCGGCGCCTCGCGTCTCACGCACCGAGTCGTCCCGCCGTCGTCCAGGCACTCCGCAAGCCGGATCGCCTCCGGGCTGGGCCCCGCTGGCGGACTGGAAGTGTTGTCCTGTGGTGGAGTGCCGGAGCGTGGGGTCGACGGCGAGTTGTTCGTTGTCGTCTGACGTGTGCCTGAAATTGTGAGCGACGATCCGTCGCTGGACCCACATATGCCAAGCGATAACGACTCGGGGGAGCAGCCGCTGGAGTTGGACGTTGACGGTGCTGTCATAAGCGCGAGCGCTATCGAGAGAACGATGATGGAAACTGCCTCCACGCTCAGCATCCGCCTTCGTTCGTAGGTAGTGCGTCAGAGATTAGGAGAGAATCGGCGCCGCCTACCAAGAGCACCTCCAGCGCGACAGTGTCGCCTCGTTCGACAGGCGTGATGTCCATGCCTGCGCCGTCCAGTAGCAGCACGTCGGAGACATCCAGACAGATCGCCATCGTGATCCTTGCGTCGCTTGCGGAAAGCACGCCAGCCTTGCCCAGAATGGAAGTAATCTCTGCCGTTCCGGCGGCCGTCAGGCCGCTCGATCGCAGTGAATTCTGGGTATCGATGTCGTCCTCGAGGGCAAGTCCAGTTAAGAATCGCTGCGGGTCAGCGTCGTCCGCCCCTGAACGCCGTGCGTTGCTAGCGTCGTTGTACGCCCGATACACCTCCTCTGCTGCTGCGAATGCCGCTGCCTCGCTCACGAAAGCGGGAGAAGGTGTGGCGGTCGGCGGAGAGGTATGGTCTGACACGCATCCAGCGAGTACACCCAACCCGATGAGGGCACCGGCAACCAGAGCCGCTTTCGCCTGCGAGATGATCGTCGCGTCGCGCATTCATCCCTCGCAGAGCGTTCGTCGCGCGAGGAGACTGCACTCCGCGTCGTGGAATCGAGCGACCTTGTCGTGGTCACCAGGTGTGGATGTTCTGAGTGCAGTGGGGCAGGACCAAAGGGGCACAGCGTGCTGACTATCGAGCAGCATCTCGCCATCGATCGAAACGAACTCCACATCCATCTCCAAGTAGACCGGCGAGTTATCCGGAATCAGCGACTCCCCGTGCCGATCCACCAGCGTGACTTCAGATGCGTCAAGGCAGGCTGTTGCCTCGACGCGCTCGCCCGGGTGCACGCTCTTTACGCGGAACGACTCGATGGTCATGTCTCCCTCGGTGATCACCCCGCTCGCGAACCGATCGGCCCAAGCTGCTGAGAGGCCTGCATACAGCAGGGGAGTCGTCACTTTCGCCACTGCCGCGAATGTGTCAGGGGCCGCGACGTCTAAGGCGTTGTTCGCATCGATGTACGACTCATAGACCTTCCCCGCGGTCACCGATGCGCCCTGCTTGACAGGGCGGGATGCGCGGCCAGCGGCCGCGGGAGTGCACGCAGTTACCGCGGCGGTCACCATACATAGCAGGAGAAGCGAACGAAAACGGGAGCCTGTGGACGCGGAGCGGAATCGCAGCAGAGTCATCGCGCCACCGTAGTGAAGTGCGGCGCGGCGGCGTCTTCGTTATCCACAGGGATCAGAACGGGGGCGGGTCGTCTCCCACGGGGGAGAACCTCACCGTGTGCTGCGGCGGTGGACGGTCGATGTAGGTCCGCCCGGTGGGACTGGTCCATTCCAGGATGCCACCGGGTCGCTGTTCCACGTGCCACGGCGAATTGTGTTTGAGCACGTGGTGGCGGCGGCAGAAGGCGGCGAGATTCGTGTCGCAGGTCGCACCGCCCGCGGCGGCGGCATGATTGTGGTCGAGGTCGCATTTCCGTGCGACGATCCCGCAGCCTGGGAACCTGCACCGCTGATCGCGCGCCCTGAGGTGGCGGCGCAGCCGCGGGCTGGGGCGGTAGCCGTCGACAGCGAGCATCCGCCCGCTGACCGGATGCGTCAGGACCCGATCCCAGATCGGGGCCGCCCCGGCGAGGCATCTCGCGGTGCGGCCGTCGACGGGGAGCGCGCCGTCGAGCTCCGCGGGAGGAGCCGGCGCCGTCGAACGGGCCTTCACATCAGGCCTCGCGTCAGCACCGTCAGCATCCGTATCGTCAGCGTCAGCATCCTCGTCACCCTCGGTATCGATCTCCGCACCGTCGTCCTGCATGAGAGTCGTCACGGGCACCGTCACCTCGACACGACCGCGGATCTCGCTCAGCAGTCCATCCTCGCTGTCGTGCCCGCTCCAGGTGCCCGTGAGCACCAGATCGGCGAGCAGATCCGCTCGGATCTCGTCGACCGTGCGGTCGTCGGCGTCGAAGTCCCGGCCCTCGCGGGCCGCCTCTTTCTTCGCGCGGCGGTTCTCCTCACGGATGATGTGCGCCGCCTGCGAGAGCCGATCGAACATCCCGTGCACGAGCGTCGCGGGAGCGTGCACGTGGAGCCCCGCCATGCCGTCCTCGCCGTCGGACACCCAGACCCGGCGCTGTGAACGAGCCCTCCGGTGTCGTTCGTCGATCGTGCTCGGCGCGAAGCGCTCGGCGATCCGGCGCGCGAGCGCGCGCAGCCGGTTCGGAGACTCCTCCTCGGCCAGAGGCAGCACCGCGGCGGCGTAGGCCGCTCGGTCCGCATCGCCTGCGATCTGCGATCCGGCATCCACGATCACGCGGGCGTGCCCGGCGCTGATGCGTCCGTTTCCCTGCGCCTGCCACACCGCCGGGAACTGCTCCACCAGCAGGCTCGCCGATGCCATGCGCCGCTCGACCGTGCGGTCGCTCGCGCGCTGGACCGCACCGATCTCGGCGGCGACCGTCCTGATCGAGTGATCGCCGCGGTCGGGGTGATCACCCTGCTTCGCGATGTCGATCGCCAGGCGACCGGCGAGCGCCAGCAACCCGTCGCGGGCGGCCTGCATGCTGCTCAGCGTCGCCTCGGCGACGTGCAGCGACTCGACCAGACCGGCGAGAGCCGCCATCTGTTCGTCGGTCGCATCGAGCAGTGCTGTCATGAATCAAGTACAGCAGGAATCACCGTCATTCGAAAGTATATTCGACACTCCATTCCGAGACAACGGCATCTCGCAGCCGCCCCCCTCCCCGCCGCCCCGAACCTCACTCACATCGACCGCCACTACCCTGGAAGGCGATATGGCACACCTTCTCGGGGCTGAAGCCCTCCACCTCGAATATCCGACGAGGGTCGTCTTCGACTCCGTGACCCTCGGCATCGAAGAAGGTGACCGCATCGGCATCGTCGGCCGCAACGGCGACGGGAAGTCGAGCCTGCTGGGCATGCTCGCCGGCATCAAGGAGCCGAACTCGGGTCGCGTGACGGTGCGCGGCGGGACCACCATCGGCGTTCTCGACCAGGCGGACACGCTGCCCGACGACCTGACGATCGCCGAGGCGGTCGTGGGGGACACCCCCGAATACGAATGGGCGGGCGATGCGCGCGTCCGCGACGTCATCGCCGGACTCCTCACCGATCTGCCCTGGGACGCGCAGATCGGCTCCCTGAGCGGCGGCCAGCGCCGGCGCGTGTCCCTCGCGAAGCTGCTCGCGGGCGACTGGGACGTCATCGCGCTCGACGAGCCCACCAACCATCTCGACGTCGAGGCCATCACCTGGCTCGCCGGCCACCTGAAGCGGCGCTGGGCGGCGAACTCCGGGGCGCTCATGGTGGTGACGCACGACCGGTGGTTCCTCGATGAGATCTGCACCGAGACCTGGGAGGTGCACGACCGCATCGTCGAGCCCTTCGAGGGAGGGTACGCGGCCTACATCCTGCAGCGCGTCGAGCGCGACCGGATGGCGGCGGCGACCGAGGCCAAGCGTCAGAACCTCGCCCGCAAGGAGCTCGCCTGGCTGCGCCGGGGTGCTCCCGCCCGGACGAGCAAGCCGAAGTTCCGCATCGACGCCGCCAACGAGCTGATCGCCGACGTCCCCGAGATCCGCGACAAGGTCTCGCTGCAGTCGCTCGCGGTGTCGCGCCTCGGCAAGGACGTCGTCGACCTGCTCGACGTGGACGTGACCTACCCGACGGCGGACGGCGGCACGAAGACGGTGCTCAGAGACGTCGAGTGGCGCATCGCCCCCGGCGAGCGCACCGGCATCCTCGGTGTGAACGGCGCCGGAAAGTCGACCCTCCTCGGTCTCATCTCGGGAACCGTCGAGCCCAGCGGCGGCCGCGTGAAGCGCGGCAAGACGGTGAAGGTGCAGACCCTCACGCAGCGGCTCGACGAGCTCGCGCAGCACTGGAACGACCCCGTGCGCGTGATCATCTCTGGACTCCGCACCTCGTACACGATGGGGACGGGCTCCAAGGCGCAGGATCTCACGCCGGGTCAGCTGCTCGAGCGCCTGGGGTTCTCCTCGGCGCAGCTGTCGACCCCGGTGAAGGACCTCAGCGGTGGCCAGCAGCGCCGTCTTCAGCTCCTCCTCGTGCTGCTCGACCAGCCGAACGTGCTGATCCTCGACGAGCCGACGAACGACCTCGACACCGACATGCTCGCCGCCATCGAGGACCTCCTCGACTCCTGGTCGGGCACCCTTCTCGTCGTCAGCCACGACCGGTATTTCCTCGAGCGCGTCACCGATCAGCAGTTCGCGATCCTCGACGGCCGTCTGCGCCACCTCCCCGGCGGCGTGGACGAGTACCTGCGGCTGCGCCAGTTGCAGGATGCCGGGCCGGCCAAAGCCGCCACGAGCGCACCGGCCGCACCGACGGGTCTCGACGGCGCTGCACTGCGGACGGCGCAGAAGGAGGTCTCGGCCCTCGAGCGACGGATCCAGAAGCTCACCGAGCAGGTCGACAGGGCGAAGCACGCACTGGCAGACCACGACCAGGCGGACTACGCCGGGCTCGGCGAGAAGATGAAGGCCATCGGAGACACCGAGGCGGAGATCGAGGAGCTCGAGCTGCGCTGGTTCGAGCTCACCGAGCAGATCGGCTGATCCCTCGCGATCCGCGCCCCGCGGGAATACGGTGGCCTTGCAGGACGCTGTGCTCTGGGCGGGGTTCGATGCCATCCGGGATCGCAGAGCATGATCCTGCGGTACCCGGGAGGTGCACGTGGAAGGACTCGAGGTCACCGTCCTGATCGGACTCACGATCCTCGTCGGAACGCTGCTCGCGCCGCGAGTACGGCTGGCGCTGCCGCTCGTGCTCGTGATCCTCGGGCTGGCGCTCGGCTTCGTGCCGGCGCTGCGGGAGATCCAGCTCCCGCCGGAGACGGTGCTGCTGCTCTTCCTCCCGGTGATGCTGTTCTGGGAGAGCCTCACGACCTCGCTGCGGTCGATCCGCCGCGACTTCCGCTACATCCTCCCGATGAGCACCGTCCTCGTGGTGGCATCCGCCTTCGCGGTCGCGGGGATCGGACTGCTGTTCGGGATGCCGTGGGAGACCGCCCTCATCCTCGGAGCCGCCGTCGCCCCGCCCGACGCCACGGCCGTCGCCGCGCTCGGACGTCTGCTGCCCCGGCGCCTCTTCATGAAGCTCAAGGCCGAGAGCCTCACCAACGACGGCACGGCGCTCGTGCTCTACGCGATCGCGGTGTCGCTCGCCCTCGGCGGTCAGATCTCCCCGTGGTCGGTGACGGTCTCGGTGCTCACCTCCTACGTGGGCGGCGTCGCCGCCGGCGTCGTGATCGCGATGCTCGGCTACCTGCTGCTGCGGCGCACGTCGTCGACGATCGTGATCAACGTGACGCTGCTGCTCATCCCGTTCTCAGCCTTCCTCCTCGCCGAGATCGTGCACGCGTCGGGGGTGCTCGCGGTCGTCGTCGCGGGCCTGATCGTCGCCTACATCGCTCCGCGCGTCACGACGGCCTCGTCGAGGCGTCAGGCGGATGCCGCGTGGCCGTTCGGCGTCTTCCTGCTCAACGGGGCGCTGTTCGTTCTGATCGGGCTCGAGGTCCAGTTCGTCGTCCACGAGATCTCTGCGGCCGCGATCGGTCGCCTCGTGCTCATCACGCTCGCGGTGTGGGCGACGCTGCTCGCCGTGCGCTACCTGTTCCAGCTCATGAACGCGCCGTTCCAGCGGCGGACCGGCCCCCGTCCGAGCCGCGGCGCCCGCGCGCGATCGATGGCGGTCTCGACCGTCGCGGGCATGCGCGGAGCCGTGTCGCTCGCGATCGCCCTGTCGGTGCCCGTCGCCAGCGAGACGCAGGGCGAGATCGCCGGTCGCGACGAGATCGTCTTCGTGACGGCCGGCGTGATCCTGCTCAGCCTGCTCGTGCAGGGACCGCTGCTGCCCGCGATCGTGCGCTGGGCGCGCTTCCCCGTCGACCACATGGAGGCCGAGGAGTACGAGCTCGCGGAGCGGACCATCTCGGGAGCCGCGCTCGCCGCGCTCGACGATCTCGCGGCCGAGCACGGGATCGGCCAGGAGGTCCGCGACAAGGTGCGGGCCGAGGGCTATCAGATGCTCGAGTACTCCAACGCGCGCTCTCTCGCGAGGGAGCAGGCCATCGTGGATGCCGAGGCGGAGGCCCTCGACGAGATGCTCGGCGAGCCCGATCCGCTGGGCGCAGGGACGAGCCCGGTCGCCCCCGACGACGAGTCCGCGGATGCGGGAGGCGGCGCGATCCGCATCCCGGGCGACGCCGCCGACCCCGACATCGTCACGGTCGACGCCGCGGTCGGCGAGGTGCGCACACTGCAGATGATCGCGACCTCGGCCGATGTCGACGTGATGCAGCGCTCGCCCCTCCTGCGTCACGAGGAGCACACCCGTCTCAAGCTCGCACTGATCGACCGCAAGCGCGAGGTGCTGCTGGGGCTGCGTCGCAGCGGCACGGTGGACGACCTCGTCGTCCGTCGGATCTCGGCGCGGCTCGACCTCGAGCAGGTGCGCCTGCAGGGCATCGAGGACTTCGACTGACGGCTGTGACGCTCTGTGACGCTCGATTGTCGCGGGCGGGGCGTCGCTGCCTAACGTAGGCGAGTCCCCCAAGAGAGGAACCCACTCACCATGTCCTTCACCGCATCCCGTCGGACCACGTCCGTCATCGCCGCGCTCGCCGCGGTCCCGCTCTTCGTCGCCCTCGCAGGCTGCGCCACCGCATCCTCCGACGCCGGCTCCGACGGCGGATCTTCCGACGAGACCGTCAAGATCGGTGTCGTCGGCAAGGGCGACGCGCAGTGGGCGCCCTTCGTCGAGGCGGCAGCCGAGGAGGGCATCACGGTCGAGCTCGTCGACTTCGGCTCGTACGAGCAGCCCAACCCCGCGCTGACCGAGGGCGAGATCGACCTCAACCAGTTCCAGCACATCGTCTACCTCGCCGAGTACAACGAGGCATCGGGCTCCGACCTGACCCCGATCGGCTCGACCGCGATCTACCCGCTGGGGCTCTACTCGCAGAAGTACGACGACGTCGACGACATCCCCGAGGGCGAGACCGTCGCCGTCCCGGACGACGCGTCCAACCAGGCGCGCGCGCTGCTCGTGCTGCAGTCCGCCGGACTCATCGAGCTCAAGAGCGGCGGCACGATCTTCTCCGACCTCGCCGACGTCGACACCGCCAAGTCCAAGGTCGAGGTCACGGCGCTCGAGGCGGCGCTGATCCCGACCTCGCTGCCCGACGTCGCCGCGGCGATCATCAACAACGACTTCGTGGAGGACGCCGGACTGTCGTTCGACGACGCGATCGCCCAGGACGACCCGGAGGACCCCAACGCGCTGCCGTACGTGAACATCTTCGCGGCCCGCGCAGAGGACGCCGACAACGAGACGTACCTCAAGCTCGTCGAGATCTTCCAGACGAACGAGGACGTCCAGGCCGGTCTGCTCGAGTCGTCGGGTGACACCGCGGTCCCGCTGCAGACCCCCGTCGAGGACCTGGTCTCGTCGCTCGAGAAGGTCCAGAAGGACACCGCAGCGAACAAGTGACGACGTCGGCCGGGAGCGAACCCCCCGGCCGATGAGAGAGAATCGGGTGGCGCCGCGCGCGTCACCCGATTCGTCGTCTTCCGACAACACCCCCACCGGAGCAGCACATGCCCATCGTGAGCCTGACCGCCGTGTCGAAGGCGTACCCCGCCCGCACCCCGGGTGACGGCGAGATCATCGCGGTCGACGACGTCACCCTGAACATCGAGAAGGGCGACGTCTTCGGGATCATCGGATACTCGGGCGCGGGCAAGTCGACGCTCGTGCGCCTCATCAACGCGCTCGAGCCGGCCACCGGCGGCACGATCCTCGTCGACGGCGTGGACATCACCGCGCTCAAGGAGAGCGAGCTGCGCAAGGTCCGCGGCGGCATCGGCATGATCTTCCAGCAGTTCAACCTCTTCGCCTCGCGCACGGTCAGGGCCAACGTCGCCTACCCGCTCAAGCTCGCGGGGTGGAGCAAGACCGACATCGAGGCGCGTGTCACCGAGCTGCTGTCGTTCGTCGGCCTCTCGGACAAGGCCAAGGCATACCCCGAGCAGCTGTCCGGCGGGCAGAAGCAGCGTGTCGGCATCGCCCGCGCCCTCGCGACCAAGCCCGCGATCCTCCTGGCCGACGAGGCCACGAGCGCGCTCGACCCGCAGACCACGCACGAGGTCCTCGACCTGCTGAAGCGGGTCAACGAGGAGCAGGGCGTCACGATCGTCGTCATCACCCACGAGATGGACGTCATCCAGACCATCGCGACCAAGGTGGCCGTGATGGAGAACGGCCGGGTGATCGAGGAGGGCGACGTCTTCGACGTCTTCTCCGCGCCGCAGAACCCCGCGTCGCAGCGGTTCGTGGGAACGGTCGTCAAGGGCATCCCGTCGCCGTCCGAGCTGTCGGTGCTCCGCGAGCGCCACCGCGGACGCCTCGTCACCTTCTCGTTCCGCGACGGCGACTCCTCGCAGGCGCAGGTGTTCCTCGACCTGGCCGCCGCCGGTCTCGACTTCGAGCTCGTCTACGGCGGCATCAACGACATCCGCGGTCGCGCCTTCGGGCACCTGACGCTCGCGATCCGCGGAGAGGGCCCGGCGATCGACAGGGCCCTCGCCGCGATCGGCGAACGCGTCGAAGTGACCGAGATCGCTCGAGAGGAGGCGCTCTGATGGATCGCCTGAACGAACTGTGGCCCGAGCTGTGGAAGGCCGCGCTCGAGACGCTCTACATGACGTCGTTCGCGCTGCTGCTCGGCGGCGTCCTCGGACTCGCGATCGGCGTCATCCTCTATGTCACGCGCCCGGGAGGCCTCGCCGAGAACCGCGCGGTCTCACTCGTCGCGAACCTCGGCGTCAACTTTTTCCGCCCGATCCCGTTCGTGCTCTTCGTCGCCGTCGCCCAGCCCTTCGCCCGCGCGGTGGTCGGCACGGGCATCGGCACCACGGCCGGCGCGTTCATGATCGCGCTCGCCGCCGCGTTCGCGATCGGCCGCATCGTGGAGCAGCACCTCGTGTCGGTGCCGCCCGGGGTCATCGAGGCGGCACGGGCGATGGGGGCCGGGCCGTGGCGCATCCTCTTCACGGTCGCCATCCCCGAGTCCCTCGGCCCGCTCATCCTGGGCTACACGTTCATCGTGGTGGCGCTCATCGACATGACCGCGATGGCGGGTCTCATCGGCGGCGGCGGTCTCGGCGCCTTCGCCCAGATCTACGGCTTCCGTCAATTCGAGCCCGTCGTGATGTGGACGGCCATCGTCCTCATCGTGGTGTTCGTGCACCTCGTGCAGATCCTCGGCACGAGGCTGGCGCGCAAGATCATGCGCCGCTGAGCGGAGCCTCCGACAGGGTCCTGCCCGACGCGAACATGCGCTCCTCCCCGCTCAGCGGATCGACGAAGTGCAGCTCGCGCGCGAGCAGCTGCAGGGGACGCTCGAAGTCGTCGGGGTGCTCGCCGGTGAGCTCGGGATAGAAGGGGTCGTACAGGATCGGCAGCCCCAGCGCCGCGAGGTGCACCCGCAGCTGATGCATCTTGCCGCTGTGGGGCCGCAGGAGCGTGTGCACGACGCGGGCGTCCGCGTCAATGACCTCGATCGCGGTCTCGGCGTTGGGCGGCCGCTCGTCGTCGACGCGCACCTTGAGCTCGCCGCGCAGCTTGGCGATGTGGTTCCGGTAGACGAGCGGGAAGCGGTCGGGGTCCCAGTCGGCAGGGCGGGCGGACACCGCCTCGTAGACCTTCTGCACCGCGCGGTTCTCGAAGAGCAGCTGGTACGGCCCCCTCGACTCCGGTCGCGCCGCGAACATCAGCAGACCCGCGGTCTGCCGGTCGAGTCGATGGATCGGCGCGAGATCGGGGTTGTCGAGCAGCCTGCGCAGCCGCACGAGCGCGGAGTTCTGCAGGAACCTGCCGCCCGGCGTCGTCGGGAGGAAGTGCGGCTTGTCGACGACGACGAGGTCCTCGTCCTGGTGCACGATCTCGAGCTCGACGGGGAGACGGGTCTCGGCGGGCGGGTCGCGGTAGTACCAGATGAACTCCTCGGCGCCGAGAGGCGTGTCCCTGGCCAGGGGAGTGCCGTCGTGCGCCACGATCTCGCCCAGGTCGAACCGCACGAGCAGCCGCTCGGGATCGAGGTGGAAGAAGCGCTCGATCATGTAGGCGGCGACCGTCGGCCATTCGCCCTGCAGCGGCACGTGCAGGCGGGTCGCGCCCACGCCGTCGCGCACGGGAAGAGGGGAGAGCATGCCCATCAGCGTCGTCCCGTCACGCGTCGAAGCTCAGGCTGAGCTTGCGCAGCAGCGCCGCGAGGCGATCGCGGTCGCCGCGCGACAGCGCCTGCAGCAGGTCCGCCTCGACGTCGACGAGGCGCGTGATGGCGGCGTCCACACGGATGCGGCCGTCGTCGGTGAGCGTGACCAGCACGCTGCGCCCGTCGGCGGGGTCCGCCTCGCGGCGCACGAAGCGGCGCCCGACGAGTCGATCGATGCGGTTGGTCATGGTGCCGCTGGAGACGAGAGTCTGCTGCAGCAGCTGCTTCGGCGACAGCTGGAAGGGCGCGCCGGCGCGACGCAGCGCCGAGAGGACATCCCACTCCCATGCCTCGAGGTCGCTGCGACGGAAGACGTCGCGGCGGGCGCGGTCGAGCAGGCGGGTGAGCCGATCCATGCGGGAGAGCACCTCGAGGGGCGAGAAGTCGAGGTCGGGGCGCTGGGTGTTCCAGGCACCGACGATCCGATCGACCTCATCCGCCTCGCTCATCCGTCCATTATCGCGGGTCGCGAACCGATCGCCGTCGGCACCGATGCGGACGTGGCAGACTTGACCCGCGGCGTCCTCCGGGACGCCGCGGTCCGCCGTGGTGTAATGGCAGCACGACAGCCTTTGGAGCTGTGAGGTCTAGGTTCGAGTCCTGGCGGCGGAGCATGACTGGGAACACTCTCGCCATCGTCATCCTCGCCGCAGGGCAGGGGACGCGAATGCGCTCACGGCTGCCGAAGGTGCTGCATCCGATCGGAGGGCGCCCGCTCGTCGGGCACGTCCTCACCACCGCCACGCGTCTCGGCGCCGACCACATCGAGGTCGTGGTCCGCCACGAGCGCGACCAGGTCGTCGCGGCGCTGACCGAGGACTACCCTGACGCAGTGTTCGTCGATCAGGACGACGTCCCCGGCACCGGACGAGCCGTGCAGGTCGCGATCGACGAGCTCCCCGCGGACTTCGACGGCGACGTGCTGGTGCTCTCGGGCGACTGCCCCCTCGCCGACGCGGACACGCTCTCCTCCTTCCTCGCCGAGCACCGCGCCTCGGGAGCGCCGGCGACCCTCATGACCGCTGTCGTCGACGACCCCACCGGGTACGGCCGGGTGATCCGCGACGCGGACGGCGGCGTGGACCGCATCGTCGAGCAGAAGGACGCGGATGCCGACGAGGCGGCCGTGCGCGAGATCAATGCCGGGATGTACGTCTTCCGCGCGACGACGCTGCGCCGGTATCTCCCCGAGATCGGCGTCGACAACGCCCAGGGCGAGATGTATCTGACGGACGTCCCCGGCCTGCTCCGTCGGGACGGCGACCGCGTCGCGGCATCCGTCGTCTCCGACGTCACCGTCACCTACGGCGTCAACGATCGCTCGCAGCTCGCGCTCGTCGGCCGCCTGCTCAACGAGCGCATCGTCCGGCACTGGCAGCGGGAGGGCGTCACCGTGGTCGACCCGGCCACCACCTGGATCGACGACGACGCCACGCTCGCACCCGACGTGACCGTGCTGCCGAACACGCAGATCCTGCGCGCCACGAAGATCGCGGAGGGCGCCACGATCGGGCCCGACACGACGCTCGTGGGATGCGAGGTGGGGGAGGATGCGGTCGTCCGCCGCACCGACGCCACGTTCGCGGTCATCGGGGCCGAGGCCACGGTCGGACCGTTCTCGTACCTCCGCGCCGGCACCGTCCTGGGCGCCAGGGGGAAGATCGGCGCGTACGTCGAGACCAAGAACGCCGAGATCGGCGAGGGCAGCAAGGTGCCGCACCTGTCGTACGTCGGAGACGCCACGATCGGCCGCGGCGTGAACCTCGGCGCGAGCACGATCACCGCGAACTACGACGATGTGAACAAGCACCGCACCGTCGTGGAGGACGAGGTGCACACGGGCTCGCACACGACCCTCGTCGCGCCCGTTAGGCTGGGAGCCGGCGCCAAGACGGGAGCCGGCGCCGTCGTCCGCAAGGACGTCCCGGCCGGTGCCCTCTCGATGAGCGTCGCGCCTCAGCGCAACATCGAAGGCTGGGTCGAGAAGAACAGGGCAGGCACGGGCGCGGCGGATGCCGCAGCCCGATCGCGAGACGCGGAGTAGGCGGACAGATGGCGCGCAAGAAGAAGACGGTCGATCTGGATCGGGACAACGGGATCGCCCCGGGGCTCGTCGCCAAGACCAAGAAGCGGCTCGTCGTCGCAGGAGGCCGCTCGCATCCCGAGCTCACCGCCGCTGTCGCCGCGGCTCTCGGCACCGAGGTGGTCCCCACGGAGCACCGGACCTTCGCCTCGGGCGAGATCTACGCGCGCTTCGAGGTCTCGATCCGCGGCTGCGACCTCTTCCTCGTCCAGACGTTCGGCGAGCCGGTCAACGAGTGGCTCATGGAGACGCTCATCATGATCGACGCGGCGAAGCGGGCCTCGGCCAAGCGGATCACGGTCGTGGCCCCGTACTATCCGTACTCCCGTCAGGACAAGAAGGGCCGCGGTCGCGAGCCGATCAGCGCCCGCCTCGTCGCCGACCTCCTCAAGACCGCCGGCGCCGACCGCGTGATGAGCGTCGACCTGCACGCCGCGCAGATCCAGGGATTCTTCGACGGCCCCGTCGACCACCTCTTCGCCAAGCCGGTGCTGCTCGACCACTTCGAGCGCACGCTGTCGGCCGCCGACCGGGAGATCCTGACCGTGGTCTCTCCCGACATGGGCCGCGTCCGTGTCGCGGACACGTGGTCGGACAGCCTCGGCGCGCCGCTCGCGATCATCCACAAGCGTCGCGATCCGAAGGTCGCCAACCAGGTGTCCGTGCACGAGATCGTCGGCGCCGTCGAAGGTCGCACCTGCCTGCTCGTCGACGACATGATCGACACCGGCGGGACGATCGTGAAGGCCGCGCAGGCGCTCAAGGCGAACGGCGCGCACCGCGTGATCGTCGCCGCGACCCACGCGATCTTCAGCGACCCGGCGTCGGAGCGCCTCCAGGACGCCTCGATCGACGAGGTGGTCATCACCGACACGATCGCGCTCACCGAATCGCGCCGCTGGGAGACGCTCACGATCCTCCCGATCGCGCCGCTGCTGGCGCGCGCGATCCACGAGGTGTTCGAGGACGGCTCCGTGACGAGCATGTTCGGCGGCGACGCCTGATCCGACTTAGGGGACGCTTACCTAGGCACAGCCCGCACATAGATCTGATCCCTACGGTCGAAGGACAACACCGATCACGGCCGGGAGGACCATCATGATCCGCACGACTGCACCGAGTTCCGTTCGCAAGGGCGCCGCCCTCGCCGGCGTCGCAGGACTCCTCGTCCTCGCAGGGTGCTCCGGCACCGCCGACGCCGAGAACGACACGTCGACCGACACCGGCACCGACACCAGCACCGAGTCGTCGGATGCCGGTGCGAGCGGCGACTACGCCGACGGGACCTACACTGCCGACGGCTCGTACCAGACCCCCGAGACCGTCGAGACGATCACGGTCACGCTGACCGTCGCCGACGGCGTCGTGTCCGAGGTCGAGGTGACCGGCGACCCGCAGGCCCGCGAGACCGAGCAGTACCAGGGACAGTTCATCGACGGCATCTCCGACGAGGTCGTGGGCAAGTCGCTCGACGACATCGAGGTCAGCCGCGTCGCCGGCTCGTCGCTCACGAGCGGCGGCTTCAACGAGGCCGTCGAGTCGATCAAGGAGCAGGCCGCCGCCTGAGGCGCCTGAGTCGCGATCATGGCGATCTGGCGTTTCGACGCGATCGGCACCCGCTGGGAGATCGAGACGACGCACGACCTCGGCGCCGACGAACGAGACCTCGTCGGCGCCGAGATCGAGCGCTTCGACCGGGAGTGGTCGCGGTTCCGCGAGGACTCCGAGGTCACCCGCGTCGCCCGTGCCGGCGGTGCGGTCATCTCGCCGGATGCCGCGCCGATGCTCGACGCGTATCGACAGCTGTCGGCGGCGACCCGCGGGGCGGTGAGCCCGCTGATCGGCGCGAGCCTGGAGGCTCTGGGATACGACGCCGCGTACAGTCTCGTCGCACGGCATCCGACCGCAGCGCCCGAGGACTGGCCCGAGCTCGTCACCTGGACGGCCGACGCGGTCACGGCATCCGTCCCGGCCCTCCTCGATGTGGGAGCGCTCGGCAAGGGGCGCCTCGTCGATCTCGTCGCGGGTGTCCTCGCCGAGGTGCCGGGCGACCTCGTCATCGATGCGGGCGGCGACATGCGTGCGCGCGGCGGCGCGGTGCGCGTCGGGCTCGAGCATCCGTACGATCCGACGAAGGCGATCGGCGTGGTCGAGCTGCGGGATGCCGCGCTGGCCGCATCCGCCGTCAATCGGCGGGCCTGGGGCGACGGCCTCCATCACGTCCTCGACGCCCGCACCGGAGTGCCCGTGCTCACCTGGGCGGCGACGTGGGCCTTCGCCTCCGACACCATGCGCGCGGATGCCGTCGCCACCGCGCTCTTCTTCGACGGCGGGCCGGAGCTCGCCGCCTCGTGGGGCGTCGAGTGGGTGCGCATGACCACCGACGGGCGCGTCGAGCGCTCTCCCGGCTGCCCCGCCGAGCTGTTCCTCGCCCGCCGCTGACGCCTCGAAGTAGGGAAGAGTAGACCCGTGATCACCTCCATCACCGCCCTGAGGCAGCGCGTGCTCGCGATGCTCGGCGGCATCTCGATGTACCGCCTCGTGCTGTTCGCGCTCCTCGCCCTCGCGCTGATCGCCGTCGTGCTGTCGGCGCTCGGCGTGATCGTCTCGCCGACCCCGGCGGAGATCCTCGCCTCGTTCGCCGTGCTCGCGATCGTGATCTCCGGTGTGGATGCCGCGGCCCAGCGCGTCCTCCGGCTTCCCTGGCGCATCGAGTCCTCGCTGGTGACCGCCCTGATCCTGCTGTTCGTGCTGCGTCCGGGGCTCGAGCCGACCGCGCTGCTCGGTCTCGCGATCGCCGCGGCGGTGGCGAGCCTGTCGAAGTACCTGATCGCGTGGAGGGGACGACACATCCTCAACCCGGCGGCGTTCGGAGCATCCGTGGTGTCGATCCTCGGCTCCTTCGGCGCATTCGAATGGCTCGGCACCTCGTCGTCGTGGTGGGTGGGCACGCCGTCGCTGTTCCTGCCCGTGGTGGTGCTCGGCCTCGCGGTGCTGTGGCGCACCGAGAAGGTGCGCATCGTGCTCGTGTTCCTGATCGTCGCGATCGGCGTCTCGGTGCTGCGCCAGGCCGTGCAGGCGCAGGAGTTCGACATCGCGTTCGACCTCGGCGCCGCGCTCTCGTTCGCGGTGCTGCAGTCGCCGTTCCTCTTCCTCGGCGCGTTCATGGTGTCCGAGCCGCTGACGCTGCCCCCGCGCCGCTGGCAGCAGTTCTCCGTCGCCGGCCTCGTCGGCGTCCTCGCGGGGTGGCCGATCGCGATCGGCGGACTGTTCACCCTCGGTCAGGAGCGCGCGCTGCTCATCGGCAACCTCCTGGCGTTCGCCTTCGCGCTCCGCGGCTCGGTGCGCCTCGTGCTGCAGGAGCGACGGTTCATCACCCCGACCGCGCAGGAGCTGACGTTCCGCGCGAAGGGGAAGGTCCGCTTCCTGGCCGGCCAGTATCTCGAGCTCGACGTCCCGCATCGCCGTCCGGACGCGCGAGGCACACGTCGGGAGTTCAGCATCGTCTCGGCGCCCGGTGATCTGCCGACGCTCCGCATCGCCTACAAGGACGGCGATCAGCAGCATCCGTCCAGCTACAAGCGTGCGCTGGCCGGCGCCGACCCCGGCGCGACCCTCGCGGTCACGGGCACCTGGGGCGACTTCCTGCTGCCGCGCTCCGAGGCCCCCGTGCTCATGGTCGCCGCGGGCATCGGCGTGACGCCGTTCGTCTCGCAGCTGCGCCAGCTGCAGCTCGACGGGCGGGAGCGCGACGTGGTGCTCGTGTACGTGGCATCCGACAGCTCCGAGCTCGCCTTCCGCGACGAGCTCGCCGCGACCGGCGCACGCGTGATCGTCTTCACCCGTGACGAGCCCGCAGACCTCCCCGCGCACTGGACGTGGGCGCAGGGCGCCCGGCTCGACGCCGACGGGCTGGAGCGCCGGGTCCCCGATCTGGGCGCGCGTCACGCCTACATCTCCGGACCGCCGCGTCTGATCGCCGACCTCGCTCCGGCCCTCCAGAAGGCGCGGTCGCTGACCACCGACGCCTTCGCCGGCTACTGAGCGTCGCCGGGCGCCGCGGGAGCCGCGGGAGTCTGGGGAACCTGGGCGGGAGTGATCGGGATGCGCACCGTGAAGGTCGTGTCGCCGGGCCGGCTCGACACGGTGATGACACCGCCGTGGCCCTCGACGATGGCCTTCGCGATCGCGAGGCCGAGTCCTGTGCCGCCCGTCTGGCGCGCGCGCGAGCTGTCTCCGCGCGCGAAGCGGGCGAACAGCTCGTCTCGCACCACCGGGTCGATCCCGGGACCGTCGTCGTGCACGCGGACCACCGCGTCGTCGCCCTCGCGGCCCACGCGCAGCGTGACGGTGGTTCCCGCCGGGGTGTGCGTCCTGGCGTTCGCGAGCAGGTTGCCGACGACCTGATGCATCCGCCCGGCGTCGCCCACGATGACGACGGGCTCCTCGGGCACTTCGATGCTCCATCGGTGGTCGGGCGCCGTCGGCCGCGCGTCGGTGAGGCTCTCCACGGCGAGCTGGGCGAGATCGACGCTGCCGTAGACGAGCTCCCTGCCCTCGTCGAGGCGGGCGAGCAGCAGCAGGTCCTCGACCAGGCGGGTCATCCGCAGCGACTGCGCCTGGATCCGCTCGAGCGAGGTCGTCGTCCCCTCGATGGCGGCCGGTCCGCCCTGCTGCTTGAGAGCGCGCAGCGACAGCTCGGAGTATCCGCGGATCGATGACAGCGGCGTGCGGAGCTCATGGCTCGCGTCGGCGACGAAGCGACGCATCCGCTCCTCGTTCTTCTGGCGCGCGGCGAGCGAGGTGTTGACGTGGTCGAGGAGCGTGTTCAGTGACGCGCCCACGAGACCGGTCTCGGTGCGCGGGTCCGCCTCCGCTGCCGGCACGCGCTCGGTGATCTCGACCTCGCCGCGGTCCAGAGGCTGGTTGGCGACACGCGTCGCGGTGGCCGCGACCGCACGGAGCGGTTTGAGCCCCACCCTGATCGTGATCGCCGTCGTCAGTGCGAGCAGGATCAGGCCGCCGATCGTCGCCAGGGCGATCACGGTGAGCAGCGTCGCCAGTTGATTCTGGATCTCGGTGCGGGGAAGGCCGGTGACGACGTTCGCGCCGTTCGCCGCCTTCTGCGCGAACACCATGTACGAACCGAAATCGTCGAGGGTGACGGTAGCGCTCGGCTGGCCGCCGAGCGCGGCGTCGATCCGCCGGAGATCGGAGCTCGTCAGGGTCTGCGCGACCCCGCCCCACTCGTCCTTCGTGTCGGGGAAGAGCACACCGCTGGTGCCTCCCTCCGAGCTCGACACCGCCAGCAGGAGGCCGGGGACGCGAACATCGTTGATGTCGAGGACGTTCTCCACGGTCGCCAACTGGGCCGGCACCCGACCGACCCATTGGGTCACCTGGCTCGAGTAGCTCTTCAGGCGATCCTCGAGCTGGCGCTCCATGGTCGCTCCGAGCGTCGCGCTCGTGATCACCGCCACGATCACGAGGATGAGCGACACGAATCCGATGACCGCCGTCATGAGCCGCGTCTGCAGGCTCATCGGTCGGCCCGACATTCTCGTCAGACTCACTGAGGCGCCTTGATCATGTAGCCCACTCCGCGCACCGTGTGCAGCAGAGGAGCGCGGCCGGCGTCGATCTTCTTGCGCAGGTACGAGATGTACAGCTCGACCACCGACGACTTTCCGCCGAAGTCGTAGCTCCACACCCTGTCGAGGATCTGCGCCTTCGACAGCACACGGCGCTCGTTGCGCATGAGGTACCGGAGCAGCTCGAACTCCGTCGCGGTCAGCTCGATCTCGGTGCCGTCGCGCATGACCTCGTGACTGTCCTCGTTGAGAGTGAGGTCGGCGACCCGCAGGATCGACTGGCCGTCGTCCGCGGTGGCGTGACCGGTGCGGCGGATGATGGCACGCAGACGCGCGATGACCTCCTCGAGGCTGAACGGCTTCGTGACGTAGTCGTCTCCGCCCGCGGTCAGGCCGGCGACGCGGTCACCCACGGCATCCTTGGCGGTGAGGAAGAGGACCGGCACGAGGCTGCCCGATTCGCGCAGACGCCGCAGCACGGCCATCCCGTCGAGGTCGGGCATCATGATGTCGAGGACCAGCGCGTCGGGCTCGAACTCCCTCGCGACCTGCAGCGCCTCGAGCCCCGACGATGCGGTGCGCACCTCCCACCCTTCCATGCGCAGCGCCATGGCGAGCAGGTCCGTGAGCATCTGCTCGTCGTCGACGGCGAGGATGCGCAGGGGGGAGCCGTCGGGACGGCGCAGTTCGGGGAGGTCGGTGCTCATGACCCCCATTCTGCGGAATCTCCTATGGGATCTCTATGGAGAGGACTATGCATCGGCTGTGAGTCGTTCGATCATACGATTCCCATCATCTCCGCATCGATCTCGCAGAACTGCGCTCCCTACCGTCGTCATCGGCCCGCGAACGTCGCGGCGGAAGGAGACACATGTACGGGACGTATCTGCGGCGCGAGTTGGCGGGTCGCAAGAAGCAGACGGCGATCGTGGCGGTGGGGCTCGCGATAGCCATCGCCCTGGTCATCATCGTGAACGCGCTCACCGCCGGCGTGCGGGATGCACAGGCGCAGGCGCTCGAATCCGTGTACGGCGTCGGCACCGACCTCACGGTGACCGGGGCCGCCGTGGAGCCGGGACAGGGCGGCGGGGAGAGGTTCGACTTCGGTGCCGAGGACGGTGCGTCCGACGGCGACACCACGACCCTCAGTCAGTCGATGCTGCGCACCGATCTCATGCGGGGCACCCTCGATGCGTCCGTCCTCGACACGGTCGCGTCCACCGAGGGCGTCACGTCCGCGGTCGCGGCGCTCAGCCTGACGAACTCCACCTTCTCGGGCGAGCTCCCGAGCGGCGGCTTCGGGCAGCAGGACGGGGAGGGGACGGCGCCGACGGAGGGCGGGACGCCCCCGCAGGGAGGCCAGGACGGGGCCGGCGGGGGATCGTTCGGCATCGACTCCTTCTCGGTGCTCGGGATCGACCCCACGGTGACCTCTGTGGGTCCGCTCGCCTCGGTGAAGGTCAGCGACGGCCGCGCACTCGACGCGGATGACTCCGGTGCGCTGGTCGCGACGGTGGACTCGACGTACGCGACGACGAACGAGATCGCCGTGGGCGACACGATCGACGTCGGCGGCTCCGACGTCGAGGTCGTCGGCATCGTCGCATCCACCTCTGCTTCCGCGGACACGGCCGCCGACGTCTACCTGCCCCTCGACACGGCGCAGGAGCTGTCCGGTGCCGGTGACGTGATCTCCACCGTCTACGTGCAGGCCGAGTCCGCCGCCTCGATCGATGCGGTGCAGACGGCGCTCGCCGCCGAGCTCCCTGATGCCACCGTGACCTCGCAGTCCGAGCTCGCGTCGACCGTCTCGGGATCGCTGTCCAGCGCGACCTCGCTCATCACCGACCTCGGCACCTGGCTGTCGATCATCGTGCTGGCCGTCGCGATGCTGCTCTCGGTGCTCCTGACACTGTCGGGGGTCTCCCGGCGCACCCGCGAGTTCGGCACGCTCAAGGCGATCGGGTGGTCGAACGGCCGCGTCGTGCGGCAGGTGGCCGGCGAGTCGATGGTGCAGGGGCTCCTCGGCGGTGCGGTCGGGCTGGTGCTCGGCATCGCGGGGATCGTCGCGATCAACCTCATCCGCCCCACGGTCGCTGCGGCCGAAGCCGGAGGAGCGGGCCAGGGCGGCGGTCCTGGCGGTGCAGGCGGAGGGCCGGGCGGGATGTTCCAGACGCAGCAGACAGCGGACATCGTCCTCCAGGCGCCGTTCACGCCCTGGGTGCTCGTCGCGGCCGTCGGCCTCGCGGTGCTCGGCGGGCTCGTCGCCGGGGCGTTCGGCGGATGGCGCGCCGCCCGCCTCAGCCCGGCCGAGGCCCTGCGCTCGGTCGCCTGACCGACTCGTCCACACTCATCGACAAGGAGACACTCATGACCATCGCAGACACCGCCGAGACCGCACGGACCGCGGATGCCGCGGCACCGCTCTATCGGGCGACCGACATCACCCGCACCTACCGGCAGAAGGGGCGGATCGTGAAGGCGCTCACCGGCGTCGACCTGACGATCCTGCCGGGGGAGTTCGTCACGATCCAGGGCCCGACCGGCGGCGGAAAGTCGACGCTGCTGCAGATGCTCGGCGCGCTCGACGCACCGACGTCGGGCTCGCTGATGCTGGGGGAGACGGAGCTGGCATCCGCATCGCCTCGCGAGCTCGGGCGCATCAGGGCGGAGGAGATCGGATTCGTGTTCCAGGGCTTCAACCTGATCCCCACGCTCACGGCCGCCGAGAACGTCGACATGGCGCTCGAGCCGATGTCCCTCGGGCGTGCTGAGCGCGCCTCGCGCGTCGCCGAAGCGCTCGCCCACGTCGGACTCGAGGATCGCGGCGACCATCTGCCCTCGGAGCTCTCCGGCGGACAGCAGCAGCGCGTGGCGATCGCTCGGGCGATCGTCAAACGCCCCCGCGTGCTCCTCGCGGACGAGCCGACCGGCAACCTCGACGAGAGCATGCGCGACGAGATCCTCGCGCTCCTCGAGTCGCTGTGCGCCGAGGGCATCACCATGATCGTCGTCACGCATGACTCCGCCGTCGCGCGTCGGGCCACGCGGCGGCTGCGACTCGCGAAGGGGACGGTGAAGGACATCACGCGCTGAGCGACGACGAAGGCCCCGGCGGACTGCCGGGGCCTTCGTCATGTCGTCGCGGAGGACTCAGTGGGTGTCTTCCGCCTCGATCTCGGTGCGGTCGCCCGACCACAGCGTGTGGAAGGTGCCGTCCTTGTCGATGCGCTTGTAGGTGTGCGCCCCGAAGAAGTCGCGCTGGCCCTGCACGAGCGCGGCCGGCAGACGGTCGGCGCGGATGCCGTCGTAGTACGACAGCGACGACGAGAACGCGGGGGCGGGGATGCCGGCCTGCGCGGCGGCGATCACGACGCGGCGCCAGGACGCCTGCCCGCGGGTGAGCGCATCGGCGAAGTACGGCGCGGTCATCAGGACGGGCAGGTCCGGGGTCTCCGCGTACGCGTCGGCGATGCGGTTGAGGAACTGGGCGCGGATGATGCAGCCGGCGCGCCAGATCTTCGAAATGGCCCCGAGGTCGATGGTCCAGTCGTACTCGGCGGCGCCCGCGCGGATCTCGTCGAAGCCCTGCGAGTAGGCGACGATCTTCGACGCGTAGAGGGCCTGGCGGACGTCCTCGATGAACGCGGCCTCGTCGGCGACGGTGAACGCCTCGTCGGGGCCGGGGAGAGCGGCGGCGACCTCGCGCTGCTCCGGGTGGCTGGAGAGCGAGCGGGCGAACGTGGCCTCGGCGATGCCGGAGACGGGCACGCCGAGCGAGAGCGCGGTCTGCACGGTCCAGGCGCCGGTGCCCTTGGCGCCGGCCTGGTCCACGATGACGTCGACGAGGGGCTTGCCGGTCTCGGCATCCACCTGGCGGAGCACCTCGGCGGTGATCTCGATGAGGTACGACTCGAGCTCGCCGGTGTTCCACTCGGCGAAGATCTCCGCGATCTCGGCCGGGGTCTTGCCCGTGCCGCGGCGGATGAGGTCGTACGCCTCGGCGATCAGCTGCATGTCGGCGTACTCGATGCCGTTGTGCACCATCTTCACGAAGTGGCCGGCGCCGTCGTGGCCGACGTGCGTCACGCAGGGCTCGCCTTCGGCGACCGCGGCGATGGACTTCAGGATCGGACCGAGCGTGACCCACGACTCGTCCGAGCCGCCGGGCATGATCGACGGGCCGAGCAGTGCGCCCTCCTCGCCGCCCGAGATGCCGGCGCCGACGAAGTTGATGCCGGTCTCGCGCACCGCCTTCTCACGGCGGATGGTGTCGGGGAAGTACGCGTTGCCGCCGTCGACGATGATGTCGCCCGGCTCGAAGACCTCGACGAGCGAGTCGATCACGGCATCCGTGGGGCGGCCGGCCTTGACCATGATGATGGCGGTGCGCGGCTTCTGCAGGCTGTCGGCGAACTCCTGGTACGTCGATGCGGGCACGAACTCGGCTTCGGGGTGCTCGGCGAGCAGCGTCTCGGTCTTCTCGTGGCTGCGGTTGAAGATCGCCACCGTGTTGCCCTCGCGGCTGGCGAGGTTGCGGGCGAGATTCGAACCCATGACGGCGAGTCCGACGACTCCGATGTTCGCTGTTGCTTCAGGCACAGAAGACTCCTGGATCGTGAAGTAGGGGATGTTCTCAGGGTATCGCGGTGGCCGCGGCGAGGGTCTCGTGTGACGGCCGACGACGGCTCGCGGGCCGTCGGGAGCGGACGGGGCGCTCAGTCCTTGCGGTAGCCGGAGCGGCCGAGCGAGAAGAGGGCGGCGAACGAGAAGCCGACGGCGCACACGGTCATCGCGCCGATCACCCAGGCGATCACGTGTGAGAAGAAGGCGCCGTCGAGCATGGGGAACTCCGTGTTCTGCAGTAGGGATCGGTGTCTTCAGCCTACCGGGTCATCGGGTACCATGAAGGGAGTACCTCGGCGAGGGACGCTTGCGCGTGTGCGCGGACGTCCGTTATCGACGCGGCGAAGCAAGCCCGGTGGCTTTCCTCGCGTGTCCACGTTCGAGATCGAATCCCAGACCACCGCGCGGCTGTCGCTGCGTGTCCCGAAGGAGAACCCCATGTCTGAAGACACCAAGGTCCAGGCCGAGCTCCGCGAGAGCTTCGGCAAGGGCTTCGCCCGTCGCCTGCGCGCCGCCGGCAAGATCCCCGCCGTCATCTACGGTCACGGCACCGACCCCGTGCACGTCGCGCTCCCGGGTCACCAGGTCTCGCTGATCATCCGTCGCGCGAACGCGCTGCTCGAGCTCGACATCGAGGGCACCTCGCAGCTCGCCCTGGTCAAGGACGTCCAGAAGGACCCGGTGCACCAGATCATCGAGCACATCGACCTCCTCGTCGTGAAGAAGGGCGAGAAGGTCACGATCGACGTTCCGCTCGTCGTCACCGGAGAGCCCTTCGCCGGCACGATCGCCAACCTCGACACGACCACGCTGTCGATCGAGGCCGAGGCCACGCACATCCCGCAGAACATCGAGATCTCGGTCGAGGGACTCGAGGAGGGCGCGCACATCACCGCCGCCGACGTCGTCCTGCCGAAGGGCTCGACGCTGCTGACCGACCCCGAGGTCCTCGTGGTCGCCGTCTCGGTGCCCGTCCTCGAGCTCGAGGAGGACACCACCGCCGAGGAGCCCGCCGAGGGCGAGACCGAGGCCGAGGCTGCGCAGGAGGACGCCGCGAAGTGATCCACTCCGCAGGCGCAGCGCACAGCTGACTGCATCACAGAGGGGGCGCGAGACGATCGCGCCCCCTCTGTCGTATCCTGACCGGGCCCGCAGAGCGGCCACCATCCGAGAGGACGACGACATGGCATCCACCTGGTTGGTGGTGGGGCTCGGCAATCCCGGCCCGAGATACGAGGCGACGCGGCACAACGTCGGGCAGATGGTGATCGACGAGCTGGCGGCCCGCCGCGGTGAGAGCTTCCGCGAGCACAAGGGCGGCGCCCGCGTGGTCGAGACCTGGCTCCGTCCCGGTGCCGACAAGCTCGTGCTGGCCAAGCCGAACACGTTCATGAACGTCTCCGGCACGCCGGTCGCCGCACTGGCCCGGTTCTACTCCGTGCCGCCGGAGCGGATCGTCGTCATCCACGACGAACTCGACATCCCCTTCGACACGATCAAGCTCAAGGTCGGCGGCGGGCACGGCGGGCACAACGGCGTCCGCGACATCGCGCGCGCGATCACGACGCCGGACTTCCCGCGTGTGCGCGTGGGCATCGGTCGCCCCGTCGGACGCCAGGACCCCGCCGACTGGGTGCTCTCGCCCTTCGGGAAGGACGAGCGGGCGAATCTGCCGATCCTGGTCTCGGATGCCGCTGACGCCGTCGAGCAGCTGGTCGGCGAGGGACTGCTCGCCGCCCAGCAGAAGCACCACGCCCCGCGCTGAGCCGAGCTGAGCCGCGCTGAGCCGCGCTGAGCCGAGGGCTAGGGCGCCAGGGTCGACGCCATGCCGAGCGACAGCGACACGAACAGCACGACCCAGAAGACGATCGGGCCGAGGACAGCGACGACGAGCGCGGCGATGCCGGCGCCGCGACCCTTCTTCCTGCGGATCGCGATGATGCCGATCACGATGGCCGCGATGCCGAGGATCGTGCCCGTCCAGAACGAGACCTCGGCCCACAGCACCTGATCGCGTGCGGGGGAGAGCAGCGTCAGGAACTCGGGCGACGTGGTGTCGAATCCGGCGGGGATGCGGCGGCCGATCTCGAAGCCGGTGATCCCCGCGATGATCGGGGTCACGACGGCGGCGACGATCGCGAGCACGAGCGCCAGGATGCCGAGCAGCGACGAGCGCCTCTCGACCTGCTCCGGTGCCTGATAGGACCCCGCGGGCGCCGCATAGCCGCCGACGGGCACCTGATACGCGCCGGGAGGAGCCGGCTGGTAGGTCGGAGCGGCGCCCTGACCCGGGTACGGCTGCGCCGGCGCGTATCAGGTGCCCGTCGGCGGCTATGC
>NZ_LWCU01000026.1 GCF_001650405.1 Microbacterium sp. H83
GTCGCGACCCACCCGCCCTGCACCCGCCGCACCGCTCCGTCGACGTCGAGCACCTTGAGGAGCAGCTCGAGCGGCGTACGGCGGATGTCGACCATCGCCTCGAGCGCCGGCGTGGAGATCGGCTGATCGCCGAGCGCGGCGATCACGCGTTCGGCACGCTCCCGGTCGGGCATCGACGCCGTCGCGAAGTAGTGCCAGATGTCGCGGTCCTCGACCCCCGGAAGCAGCAGCACGTCGGCACTCTCGCTCGCGCGGCCGGCGCGGCCCACCTGCTGGTAGTACGCGACCGGCGACGACGGCGCCCCCAGGTGCAGGACGAAGCCGAGGTCCGGCTTGTCGAATCCCATGCCGAGGGCGCTCGTGGCGACGAGCGCCTTGACCTCGTTGCGCTTCAGCATCCCCTCGGACTCCGCGCGCTCGTCGGTGTCGGTCTGTCCCGTGTAGGCGCGCACCTCGTGGCCGTGCTCCCGCAGCAGCCGCGCGGTGTCGACGGCGGCGGCGACCGTGAGGGTGTAGATGATGCCGGATCCCGGGAGATCGTCGATGTGACTGAGCAGCCAGGCCAACCTGCTCGCCGAATCGCGCAGGCGCAGCACACCCAGCCGCAGCGAGGTGCGCGCGAGCGGACCCCTGATCGTGAGCACCGCGGGTCCACCCGCATCGGATGGTCCGCCCGTGCCGAGCTGCTCTGCGACATCCGCGACGACCCGGCTGTTCGCTGTCGCGGTGGTCGCGAGCACAGGGACCTCGGGAGGCATCTGCTCGATCAGGTCACGCAGCCGTCGGTAGTCGGGGCGGAAGTCGTGGCCCCAGTCGCTGATGCAATGCGCCTCGTCGACCACCAGCATGCCGATCCGCCGCACGAGCGCAGGCAGCTGCTGCTCACGGAACGCCGGGTTGTTGAGCCGCTCGGGCGACACGAGCAGCACGTCGACCTCGTCGCGGTCGAGCTGCTCCAGCACGTCGGACCACTCGTGCGCGTTGGTCGAGTTGATGGCGACGGCCCGGACTCCCGCCCTCTCGGCCGCGGCGATCTGATCGCGCATCAGCGCCAGCAGCGGCGAGACGAGCACGGTGGGGCCCGCACCCTGCCGCCGCAGCAGCAGCGTCGCGACGAAGTACACGGCCGACTTGCCCCACCCGGTGCGCTGGACGACGAGGGCGCGGCGGCGGCCCTCGACGAGGGCCTCGATCGCCTCGTACTGGCCGTCGTGGAAGTCGGCGTCAGGGCGGCCGACCAGCTCGCGCAGCGCAGAGAGGGCGGCGGTGCGGGTGTCGACGGAGGCGGGAGAGGTCATGCCTCCACTGTGCCCGATATCACCGACATCAGGGCCCGAGGACGCCCGCATCCGGCATCCGTCGATCCACCGGCGCGACGGCCCTGCGCCCGATCCCGTCGTCTACCGTGGAGGGATGATCACCCGAGAACTGGCCGTGTCCCTCCGTGACGCGGGTCTCGTGTGGCATCCGAGCGAGGGCGATCGCTTCCAGCTCGATCTGCCCGACGAGGTCGAACTCGAAGCCGAAGCCGACGTCTTCACCGTCAGCGAGATGACGATCGAGGCTCGTCAGACACCGAGCGGCACCGACCTCGCCTTCAACGGCACCACCGAATGGGCGCTCGACGCCGTCACCCTCGCGGACGCGGTCTGGCTGCCCCGCGAGGACCAGCTGCGTGAGCTGCTGCGCGGCACGTTCCGCGCCCTCACCCGCCTGCCTGACTCTTTCGCGGTCGAGATCGAGATCGCCGGCGAGGCGCTGCGCTTCGAGCATCCGGATCCCGCCGAGGCCTACGGCCGAGCGCTGCTCGACCTCGTCTCGCGCTCGCGCTGAGCGCTGAGCGCTGCGCCTTGCGCGCCGCGAACCTCCGTGTCAGAATTACCAAACGACCGGTCAGTAAAGCCGGGCGGACACCGAGGAGTCGATGATGACCAGCCCCGCAGACCTCTCCCTCGTCGCCGACGAGCTCTCCGACGAGGAGCGCCTGTTCGACGAGCTCATCGCCAACGAGCAGCGCATCGAGCCGCGCGACTGGATGCCCGACGCCTACCGCAAGACGCTGATCCGCCAGATCTCGCAGCACGCGCACTCCGAGATCATCGGCATGCAGCCGGAGGGCAACTGGATCACACGCGCGCCGAGCCTCAAGCGCAAGGCGATCCTCATGGCGAAGGTCCAGGACGAGGCCGGCCACGGCCTCTACCTCTACTCGGCGGCGCAGACCCTCGGCATCACGCGTGACGAGATGATGGACCAGCTGATCACCGGCCGGGCCAAGTACTCGTCGATCTTCAACTACCCCACCCCCACCTGGGCCGACATGGGCGCGATCGGATGGCTCGTCGACGGCGCGGCGATCTGCAACCAGGTGCCGCTGTGCCGGGCGTCGTACGGCCCGTACGGTCGCGCGATGGTGCGCGTCTGCAAGGAGGAGTCGTTCCACCAGCGTCAGGGCTTCGAGATCCTGCTCTCGCTGATGCAGGGCTCCGACGAGCAGAGGCGGATGGCGCAGGATGCCGTGAACCGCTGGTACTGGCCGAGCCTGGCGATGTTCGGCCCGCCGGACGACCAGTCCCCCAACTCCGCTCAGTCGATGAAGTGGAGGATCAAGCGCTTCACGAACGACGAGCTGCGTCAGCGCTTCGTCGGGATGCTGGTGCCGCAGGCCGAGATCCTCGGCGTGACGCTCCCCGATCCCGACCTTCGCCTCGACGAGGAGACCGGGCAGTACGTGATCGGCGAGATCGACTGGGACGAGTTCTTCGAGGTGCTGCGCGGTAACGGCCCGTGCAATGCCGAGCGGCTCGAGCGCCGACGCACGGCGCATGAGGAGGGCGCCTGGGTGCGTGAGGCCGCGGCCGAGTACGCCCGCAAGCAGGCCCTGAGGACGCAGGCGGTGGCCTGATGGCGACACCGGGTGCCGACGACCGCGAACCGTGGCCTCTCTGGGAGGTCTTCGTGCGCGCGAACCGCGGTCTGAGTCACGTGCACGTCGGCTCACTGCACGCGCCGGATGCCGACATGGCGATCCGCAACGCCCGCGATCTCTACACGCGTCGCGGCGAAGGCGTGTCGATCTGGGCGGTTCCGGCGGATGCGATCACGACGAGCGACCCCGACGCCAAGGGCGCCTATTTCGAGAGCCCTGCCGGCAAGAACTACCGGCATGCCGTGTACTACACCGCGTCCGAGGGGGTGCCGCACCTGTGAACGACGGGCATGGCGACGTCTCGGTCGACGAGCTGCGACTGAGCGAGGAGCTCGCCGGAGCAGGGACCGTCGCATCGTCCGCGGAGATCGCGGAGTACGCGCTCTGGCTGGGGGACGATGCGCTGATCCTGGCGCAGCAGCTCGGGGAGTGGATCTCGCGCGCGCCCGAGCTCGAGGAGGATGTGGCGCTGGGCAACATCGCGCTCGACCTGCTCGGCCATGCGCGCTCGCTCCTCCGCTTCGCCGGCACGTTCGACGGCCGCAGCGAAGACGACCTGGCCTACTTCCGCGACGAGCCGGAGTTCCGGAGCGCGTGGATCGTCGAGCAGCCGAACGGCGATTTCGCGCAGACCATCGCCCGACAGTTCGTCGTGTCGACCTACATGTTCGAGCTGTACTCCGCGCTCCGCGCGAGCACCGACGAGACGCTCGCCGCGATCGCCGAGAAGGCGCTCAAAGAGGTCGACTACCACCGCGACCACTCCGTGCAGTGGGTGCTGCGGCTCGCGGGCGGCACGGACGAGTCGCGGCGCCGCATCATCCGTGCGTTCGCCGATCTGTGGCCCTACACCGACGAGCTGTTCCGCGACGAGCCGCTGCTCGAGCGGCTGGGCGACGCAGCGGTGCGGCCGTCGACCCTGCGACCCGGCTTCGATGCCGTCGTCGACACGGTGTTCGCCGAGGCGGAGCTGTCGGTGCCCGTGGTCGCCGCGTCGTCCGCCGGCGGGCGCCACGGTGCGCACGCGACGCCGCTCGGCCACGTGCTGGCTGAGATGCAGGTGCTGGCGCGACGGCATCCGGGAGCGTCCTGGTGACCGGCTCGGTGCGGGCGGAGGCATGGCGGATCGCTGCCTCCGTCGCCGACCCGGAGGTGCCGGTGCTGACGATCGAGGACCTCGGTGTGCTGCGCGACGTGCAGGTCGACGGCGGCACCGTGCACGTCGACATCACCCCGACCTACAGCGGCTGTCCCGCGATGGACACGATCCGCGACGACGTGATCCTCGCTCTCACCGCGGCCGGCTACGCGCGCGTCGACGTGCGTATGGTCCTCTCCCCCGCATGGACGACGGACTGGATGACGGAGGCCGGCACGCACAAGCTGGCCGAGTACGGCATCGCTCCACCCACCGGCCGTGCCGCGATCTCGCAGGGTCCCATCCGTCTCGCGCTGAGCGTGCGCTGCCCTCGGTGCGGATCGCTGGACACGCGCGAGGTCTCCCGCTTCGGATCCACATCGTGCAAGTCCCTCTTCGAGTGCCGCGCGTGCCTCGAGCCGTTCGATCACTTCAAGGTCCACTGATGTCGCTGTTCACCTCCTCGTCGGCCGTGCGACCGACCCCCACCGCGGTCCGGTCGACCGGTCCCGTCCGCACGCGCGCGCGGTTCCACACGCTGGCCGTCGAGTCGGTGCGTCCGCTCACCGACGACGCCGTCGAGGTGACCTTCACCGTCCCCGCGGATCTGGCCGACGACTACGACCACCTGCCCGGCCAGTACGTGGCTCTGCGGACCACGCTCGAGGGCGCGGAGGTGCGCCGGTCGTACTCGCTGTGCCGAGCGCCCGAGCACCGCACCGCCGAACAGGTCGCAGCCGGGACGCCGACTCGTCTGAGCGTCGCGGTCAAGCGCGACGAGGGCGGCCTGTTCTCCACCTGGGCGCAGACCGGACTGCGCCCCGGCTTCGAGATCGATGTCATGAGCCCGCAGGGCACGTTCACGTCGGGACTCGACGACCTCGATCACCGGCACGTCGTCGGCATCGCGGCAGGCTCCGGCATCACACCGCTCATGGCTCTCGCGCACACCGTGCTGACCCGCTCCGAGACCTCGCGCTTCACGCTCCTGTACACCAACCGCTCGACGCTCGACGTGATGTTCCTCGAAGACCTCGCGGACCTCAAGGACCGCTACCCGACGAGGGTGACTCTGCATCACGTGCTCTCGCGCGAGCAGCGCACGGCACCGGTGCTCTCGGGTCGCATCGACGAGGAGAGGCTGCGGACCATCCTGCGCGTCCTCATCGACCCGGCGGATGTCGATGAATGGTTCCTGTGCGGGCCCCTCTCCCTCGTCGATCTGTGCCGCGAGGTGCTCGCCGACGTCGGAGTGGAGGGACAGCACGTCCGCTTCGAGCTCTTCACGACCGGCGACGAACCCGTCCGAGCTGCTCGCCCCGTCGAGGTGCGGGCCGGCGAGCGCACCGTGCGCATCGAGGTCACGCTCGACGGCGTCTCCTCGACCGTGGAGAGTCCGGTGGACGCGCACGAAACGGTGCTCAATGCCGCGCTGCGGGTGCGACCGGACGCGCCGTTCGCCTGCGCGGGCGGAGTGTGCGGCACCTGCCGGGCCCGTGTGATCGAGGGCAGCGTCACCATGACCGAGAACTACGCGCTGGAACCCGACGAGATCGAGCGCGGCTACGTCCTCACCTGCCAGTCCCATCCGACGAGCGAGCGCACCGTCGTCGACTACGACGTCTGAGGAGCATCCGATGATCGAACTCACCATCGCCGACGATGTCGCGACCGTCGTGCTCGACGCCCCCGCCAGACTGAACTCGCTCGACGAGCAGGCGCTGCACGACCTCGGTCGCGCGTACGAGGATGCCGAAGCCGCGGGCGTCAGAGCGCTGGTGCTGCGCGGTGAGGGACGCGCCTTCTGCGCCGGCCGCGACATCTCGGGCGTCGACCCTCGCGACGACGATGTGATCGGCTACCTCGGCGGACTCGTGACCCCGCTGCTGCGGCGGATGTCGCGCTTCCCCGCCCCCACCTTCGCCGTCGCCCACGGCGCCTGCCTCGGAGTCGGACTCGGACTGCTGATCGCGACGGACGTCGTCTACGTCGCGGAATCGGCGAAGATCGGCTCGCCGTTCGCCGCGTTGGGTGCGACGCTCGACTCCGGCGGCCACGCCCTCTTCCTCGACCGCCTCGGCGCGCACCGGACGCTCGACCTCGTCTACACCGGACGGCTGATGAGCGGTACGGAGGCCGTCGCGTCCGGATTGTTCTCACGCGCGCTCCCCGACGACGAGGTGCTCGCCGCGACCACGGATGCCGCGGCCACGGCGGCTCGCGGTGCGACGGCGGCGTTCCTGGCGAGCAAGCAGCTGGTGGCGCGCATCCGCGACGAACGGCTCGCGCTGTGGGAGTCCGTCGACATCGAGAACGCCGCCCAGGCCGCCCTGTGCGACACCGAGGACTACCGCGAGGGCTTCGCCGCGTTCCAGGAGAAGCGCACGCCGATGTTCCGGGGGCGCTGACGCCCGCGCTCGCGTGCCGCATCGCCCTCGGGGTCTCCCTAGTGCGCCGCCGAACGCGAAGGCAAGGGCATCGTGCGATGTCGGATGCCGGTGCGAGACTGCCCGGATGAAGATCGCTGACGTCGTCGCCACCGCCGAGGAGGTCGCGGCGACCGGATCCCGCCTCGCGAAGATCGATGCGCTCGCGGGACTGCTCCGGCGCGCGGACCCGTCCGAGGTGCCCGCGCTCGTCGGCCTCCTGCTCGCCGAGCCGCGTCAGGGGCGTCTCGGCGTCGGCTGGCGCGGCATCGCGGCCCTCGCGGTCGAGCACGCCGACGATCAGACGCTGGCCCTCTCCGACGTCGATGCGTCGTTCGATGCGCTGACGGGTGCGGCCGGAGCAGGATCCGCGGCACGCCGCACGACGATCCTCTCGAGCCTGGCCTCCCGCGCCACGGCCGCACAGTGGGACTTCCTGTCCCGCGCGATGATGGGCGAGCTCCGCACCGGAGCGCTCTCCGGGGTGCTGCTGGACGCGGTCGCCAAGGCCTCCGATCGGCCGGCGGCCGTCGTGCGGCGCGCGGCCATGCTGTCGGGCGATCTCGGAGCGACGGCGGTCCTGGCCCTCACTGGCTCGGCCGACGATCTCGAGGCCGTCGGCCTGCAGGTCGGCCGACCCGTTCTCCCGATGCTGGCGGCGACGGCGTCGACGCCGTCCGCAGCGCTCGAGGTCACCGGCGAGGCCTCCGTCGAGTACAAGCTCGACGGAGCGCGCATCCAGGTGCACCGTCGCGGCGACGAGGTGGGCGTCTACACCCGCAGCCTCGCCGACATCACGCACCGTGTGCCGGAGATCGTGGAGATCGTCCGCTCGCTGCCTGCCACCGACCTGATCCTCGACGGCGAGACCCTCTCGCTGGATGAGGACGGAGGTCCGCGTCCGTTCCAGGAGACCATGTCCCGCTTCGGTGCGGATGCCTCGCGCGATCTCGCACTCCGCCCCTGGTTCTTCGACATCCTCCACGTCGACGGTCGCGACCTCCTCGACGAACCGCTCTCCCTCCGCCTCGCCGAACTGGAGCGCGTGGTCGGCGAGTGGCGCATGCCCGGCATCGTCACGGCCGACCCCGAGGCCGCCGAGCAGCTGTCCCGCGAGGCGCTGGCCGCCGGGCACGAGGGCGTGCTCGTGAAGGGCATCGACTCGACGTACACGGCCGGCCGTCGCGGCAAGTCCTGGGTCAAGGTCAAGCCCGTGCTGACGTACGACCTCGTGGTGCTCGCTGCCGAGTGGGGCTCCGGCCGCCGCCGGGAGTGGCTCTCGAACCTGCACCTCGGAGCGCTGGACCCCGAGGGCGAGTTCGGCGAGCCGGGGGGCCTCGTTATGGTCGGCAAGACCTTCAAGGGCCTCACGGACGAGCTGCTCCGGTGGCAGACCGCGACGTTCCCGGAGCACGAGGAGCGGCGCACGGCATCGACCGTCTTCCTGAGGCCCGCGCTCGTCGTCGAGATCGCCATCGACGGTGTGCAGCGTTCGCCGCGCTATCCCGGAGGCATCGCCCTGCGCTTCGCGCGGGTGAAGGGATATCGGCCCGACAAGGCCGTCACCGAGGCCGACACGATCCAGACGCTGCGCGCGCTGCTGCGCGGGTGATCACCGGGGCGCTCACGCCGAAGGCGCGAGCCCGAGGTCTTCCTCCCGCACGGTGCCCTGGAACGACCACGGGAAGTCGATCCAGAGGTCGGTGTCCTTCCAGGCGTAGTCGGGCTGGATGATCGTGGACGGCTTCGTGTAGATCGTCACCGAGCGCACGTCGGCGCCCTTGCCGCGAAGGAGGTCGACGGCGAGCGCGAGCGTGCGACCCGAGTCGGCGACGTCGTCGACCAGCAGCACGCGCCGTCCGTCGAGGTACGCCATGTCGAGTTCGGGAGGAAGGATCTCGGGGGCGTCGAGCACCGTGCCGATGCCTGTGTAGAACTCCACGTTGATCGCGCCGCAGTTCTTCGCGCCGAGGCCGTATGCGATCGCCCCGGCCGGCAGCAGACCGCCGCGCGCGATCGCCACCACGACCTCGGGCTCGAAGCCGCTGTCGAGGATACGGCGCGCGAGATCCCTCGTCGCCGATCCGAACCCGTCCCAGGTGAGCGTCTCGCGCTCGATCGCGGCATCCGTCATCGTCCCATTCTCCTGCACGGGACGACCGTTCCGCGCCTCTCGACGTGCTCCGCACCGCCGCCCGGCGGGTCTAGAATCGACCCGTCCGGCATTCTGAGATGCCGGTGCCTGAAAAAGAGGCACGAAGCTCCGAGCGACGACGCGCGGGCGAGACACATACGGAACGCACCCGATCTCCGTCCCTGTCTCGAAAGGCTCTCGCATGCCCTCCGTCTCCGCGCACGTCGCCCTCACCCTCGCCCAGCACATCGATGCCGTCTTCGGCGTCATGGGCAATGGCAACGCCTACTTCCTCGATGCCCTCGAGACCCGCACCGACGCGGTCTTCACGGCGGTGCGTCACGAGCAGGGCGCAGTCGTCGCCGCGGACGCGCACTTCCGCGCCTCCGGTCGCATCGCCGCCGGCACCTCGACCTACGGCGCCGGGTTCACCAACACGCTCACGGCCCTCGCCGAGGCCGTGCAGGCTCACGTGCCCCTCGTGCTGGTGGTGGGCGACGAGCCCACCTCGGGCCCGCGGCCGTGGGATGTCGACCAGATCGCCCTGGCCTCCGCCGTCGGCGCGCGCACCTATACCGTCGGTCGCGCGGATGCCGCGGCGACCACCGTCATCGCGATCGAGCACGCCCTGACCTATCGGGTGCCGGTCGTCCTGGCCATCCCCTACGACGTGGCATCCCTCGAGGCCGGGCCGGTGCCGGAGGCTCCCGAGCCCCGCGTCCCCGCGCCGCTCGCTCCGCGCGGCGCATTCGCCGACGGAATGCTCGACGACATCGCCGACGCGCTCCGCTCGGCGCAGCGTCCGTTCCTGCTCGCCGGTCGAGGAGCCTGGCTCGCCGGCGCGGGGGACGCCCTGGGTCTCCTCGCGGCGCGGACCGGCGCTCTGACGGCCTCGTCCGCGCTCGGTCGCGGCGTCTTCCCCGACACCCGATACGACCTCGGCGTGACCGGCGGATTCGGCGCGGACGGCGCGATGGAGCTCGTCCGCACCGCCGACGTCGCCGTGGTGTTCGGCGCCTCCCTCAACCAGTTCACGATGCGGTTCGGAGATCTGTTCGCTCCGGGAACGCGCGTGTTCCAGATCGACATCGCCCCGGCGGCCACCCATCCGCACGTCGGCGGCTTCGTCCGGGCGGACGCCCGCGTCGCGGCGGAGGCCCTCGTCGAACGTCTGGGCTCTGCTGCGGCAGTCCCCGGGCACAGCTTCGGAGATGACACCGCACACGCCGACGGCGACGTCGATCCGTCCGGCGCGTCGCGCGCGGCATCCGACGCCGTGCACACCGAGCGCACCCGGCCCTGGCGCGAGACCGTCGACGTCGTCGCCGCCCGCGCCTATGACGTCGGCGACGAGCTGGCGCCGGACGGCCGCCTCGACCCTCGCTCGGCCGCCCGCCGGATCGCGGAGCTGCTTCCGGCCGACCGGGTCGTCGTCTCGGACGGCGGACACTTCATCGGCTGGGCGAACATGTACTGGCCGGTCGAGGCTCCCGACCGCATGATGATGGTCGGCACCGCGTTCCAGTCGATCGGACAGGGCTGGCCGAGCGTCGTCGGGGCCGCCCTCGCACGTCGCGAGTCGACCGTCGTCCTCACCTCGGGCGACGGCGGCGGGCTCATGGCGATCGCCGACCTCGAGTCCGCGGTGCGCGCCGCGCAGGGGCGGGGTATCGCAGTGATCTGGAACGACGCCGCCTACGGCGCCGAGGTCAACCTCTATGGCCTGAAGGGGCTCGCGGAAGGACCGATGCGCATCCCGGAGGTCGACTTCGCGGCGTTCGGCGCCGCCGTCGGAGCCGAGGGCGTGGCGGTGAGAACGCTCGCCGACCTCGATCGGCTGCGCGCGTGGGCCGAGGAGGACGTGGCGTCGCGACGGTTCCTGCTCCTGGACCTGCGTATCTCCGGCGACGTGATCGCGCCGTACCAGCAGGAGATCATCCGCGTGAACTCGTGACGGCGCGGCGGAGGGCTCGTGCTCGCTAGGCTCCTCGACATGACAGACGACGACGTGCTCCGCTTCAGCGCCTTCGCAGCCACTCCGGAGGGCGGGAATCCCGCGGGCGTCGTTCTCGACGCGGACGGGCTGACGGATGCCGAGATGCAGCGCATCGCGCGGGACGTGGGGTACTCCGAGACGGCGTTCCTCACGGGAGGCTCGGACGAGGACGGCCTCGTCCGCTATCGCGCGCGCTACTGGTCCCCCGCCGCGGAGGTGCCGTTCTGCGGGCACGCGACGGTCGCCACCGCCGTCGCCCTCGCGGAGCGCGACGGTCCTGCGGAGATCGTGTTCGACACCGATGCGGGCGCGGTGACCCTGCGGTCGCGGGTCGACGACGGCGCGGTCTCCGTGTCTTTCACGAGCATCGAGCCTCACGTGCGCGACCTCGACGGCGCCGTGCTCGACCGTCTGCTCGGCCTGCTCGGCCTGTCGACCGACGACCTCGACGAGCGTTTCCCGCCGAAGGAGTCGTCCGCCGGCAATCGGCATCCGATCATCGTGATCGCCGACCGCGAGGTGTTCGACCAGTTCCGCTTCTCTCCGACATCCGTCGCCGCGCTCATGCGCGAGCAGGGGTGGCTCGGCACGGTGACCGTGCTGCACGCGGCGGGCCCCGCCGACTTCGACGCCCGGAACCTGTTCCCGGTCGGTCGCATCACCGAGGATCCGGCGACCGGGTCGGCGGCCGCGTCGACCGGCGCCTATCTGCGGGAGCTCGGTCACCCGGAATCGACGGTGCGGATCCATCAGGGCGCGCACGTGCGACGCCCGAGCCTCCTCACAGTGACCATCCCCGCATCAGGCGGGATCGAGGTGTCGGGCGGCGCGACGCGGATCCGCTGATCAGGTCTGCGCGCTGTAGTCCGGCAGCTCCTGCAGCGTCCAGGTGTTGCCGTCGGGGTCGTCGAAGGACACGAAGCGTCCCCAGCCCTGTTCATCGACGCCCTGCGCCTCGACGCCGACTCCGCGCAGCATCGCGAGCGCCTCGTCCGCATCGGGCACCACCACCTGGATGGTGTTCTGCTGCCCCGGCTCGAGGTCGACGCCGAGGCCCGTGCCGAAGGCGATCGAGCAGGCCGAGCCGGGCGGGGTCATCTGCACGAAGCGCATCCCGTCGAACGGGACCGAGTCGTGGTCGGGATTGAATCCGATCTTCGTGTAGAACTCCTTCGACCGGTCGACATCCGTCACCGGCACGAAGATGAGCTCGATCTTCCAGGTCATGGCACGCACCTTTCCGGCAGGCGCCGTCGCCTGTCCGGGTCCCACGGTACGCGGGGCCGCCGACATCGCACCAGGGCGCTTCAGGATGCGGGCAGGAGCGCCCCCTCGAAGAACTCCGCGAGCTCGTCGGTGCCGTCGAGCGGGAGGACCGCCGCGACGTACTGGTCGGGGCGCACCACGACGACGACGCCGTCGCGGGACAGCTCACGCGCCTCGAAGATGTCGGTCGACGTCCACTTCGACGGCCCGGCGGCATACACCTTCTCCCAGTCGGTGAGACCGAGCGGTCCGGTCTTCGGCTGGAACAGCGCGGGCGACGAGGTGACCTCGACGTCCTCGTACGACCGCTGGTGGATCGCCTTCACGTCGAAGACCGCATCCTGGTCGGCGTCCGACGGGGTGAAGCGCGCGAAGAGGGGAGTCGCCGCCTCCGCCCACGCGGCGAGCGCCGAACCGTCCCGGTCGGCGAACGCGTAGACGCGCCAGCGGCCGTCGGCCTTCGCGTGATGCCCGAGGTGGACGGCGTTGCCGTCGCCGACGCGCACGACCTCGGCCGACTTGAACCTCTTGCCGATCGGGTAGCCCGCCGCGAGCGACTGGTGCGCGTCCGTCCCGGTGATCATCGACGGCGTGTACTGCGTCATGAACCCCGACGGGAACTCGGCCGTCGCGAGGTAGTACGTGGCGAGGTCGTTGGGGTCGGTGATCTCCGAGGGCTTGCGCGTCATGAGCGACGACCACTCCCGGTCGAAGTCGATGAGCTGCTGCGCGACCGGACGACGCTCGGCGCCGTAGGTGGCGAGAAGAGTCTCGGGCGCGCGCCCCGTCAGCACGGAGCCGAGCTTCCACCCGAGATTGAAGCCGTCCTGCATCGAGACGTTCATCCCCTGCCCCGCCTTGGCGCTGTGCGTGTGGCACGCGTCTCCGGTGAGGAACACGTGCGGTGTGCGACCGGAGCCGTCGATCACGTCGTCGAACCCGTCCGTGACGCGGTGCCCCACCTCGTACACGCTGTGCCAGGCGACCTCCTTGACGTCGAGCGTGTACGGGCTGAGGATCGCGTTGGCCTTGCGGATGATCTCCTCGATCGGCGTCCGGCGCACGCGGTGGTCGTCGTCGGCCGCGACCTCGCCCAGATCGATGTACATGCGGCTGAGGTAGCCGCCCTCCCGCGGGATGTGCAGGATGTTGCCCGCCTCGGAGTTGATCGCGCACTTGGTCCGCCAGTCCGGGAAGTCCGTGTTGACGAGCACGTCCATGACGCCCCACGCATGCGCCGCGCTGGCGCCCACGTGGGTGCGTCCGATGGCCTGGCGCACGCCGCTGCGCGCGCCGTCGCAGCCGGCGACGTACTTCGCGCGGACGGTCCGCTCCTCGCCGGAGCGGTCCCCCGCGACATATCGCACGCCGACCTCGACGGGGTGGTCGCCCTCGTCGTGCACAGTCAGCCCGGTGAACTCGATGCCGTAGTCGGGCGCGATCCGCGCCGGACCGTGGGCGGCCGCCTCGGCGAAGTAGTCGAGCACGCGCGCCTGGTTGACGATGAGGTGCGGGAACTCGCAGATGTCGTAGGCGTAGTCCGCGGTGCGCGACGTCCGGACGATCTCGGAGGGATTCTCGGGGTTCGGGCCCCAGAAGTTCATCCAGCCGATGTTGTATGCCTCGGCGACGATGCGCTCCGCGAAGCCGAAGGCCTGGAACGTCTCGACGCTGCGGGGCTGGATGCCGTCGGCCTGGCCGAGCACGAGCCGTCCCTCGCGCTTCTCGATGATGCGGGTCGTCACGTCGGGGTACTGCGACATCTGCGCCGCGAGAAGCATCCCGGCGGGGCCGGACCCGACGATGAGGACGTCGATCTCGTCGGGAAGGTCGTCGGGGCGACCGTCGATCGCCGCGGGGAGCACGCGCGGGTCTCCGGAGACATAGCCGTGGTGGTGGAACTGCATCGTCGTCGATTCCTTCCGGACATCTCTGTCTGATTGCGAAGCGGATCGGCGTGTTCTATATTCGAACACACTGTTCTGCTAATGAACAAAGCCTACGATTCATCCCTGACCGAGCGCAAGGACACGAGCGAGGATCACCATGCCCGACACCCCGTCGCCCGCCTCGCAGACGCTGAGCCGGGGCATCCGCATCCTCGAGGTGCTCGCCGACGCGCGGACGCCCCTGAGCATCGACGAGATCGCGGCGCAGCTGAGTGTGCACCGCTCGATCGCGTACCGCCTGCTGCGCACGCTCGAGGACCACCGGCTCGTCGGCCGCGATGCGTCGGGAGCCGTCACCCTCGGCCCGCGCATGGCGGCTCTCGCCGCCGGCGTCGCCCACGATCTGCAGGCCGAGGCGCTTCCCGAGCTGACCGCGATCGCGAACGAGCTCGGCATGACGTGCTTCCTCGCCGTCCTCGACGGCGACGACTGCATCACGCTCGCGAGCGTCGAGCCCCGGCACGCCATCGCGAGCGTCGCACAGCGTCCGGGAGCGCGGCACTCGGTCACCGTCGGCGCTCCGGGAAAGGCCATCCTGACGCAGCTGCCGGTCTCGCAGTGGCCGGACGGCGCGGGCGAGGCCCTGCGTGCCGAGGTCGATCGGGCCCGCGAGCGCGGATTCGCGACGAGCCACGACGAGGTCATCCCGACGGTGCAGTCGGTGTCGGTCCCCCTGATCCTGCGCGGACAGCGGCCGGCGGCGATCGCCGTCGTGCACGTCGCGACCGACCTCGACGACGGCGACATCGCGGCGCGGCTGCAGCGCTCGGCATCCGCCATACGCGAATCGCTCGGCAGCTGACGCCGTGCACGATTCAGCAGAGACGCAGCACGACGAAGGCGTCGCCCCCGGAGAACCGGGGGCGACGCGACGCGTGCACCGCATCGATGCTGAGTCGTGCACGACCCGGGCGGGTCAGGCCCTCGCGAGACCGTAGATCGGGCTCACGGACTGCTCGTCCTCGTGGCCCGGCCCCAGCGGGATGCCGGAGCGGTCGCGCAGCAGCAGCGTCGCGACGAGTCCGAGCACCGTCATGCCGGCGAGATACCAGGTGACGGCCTGCGTCGAGCCGGTCGCCTGCACGATGGCCGTGGCGATCGTCGGCGCGAACGCCCCACCGGCGATCGCGCCGATCGCGTACGAGATCGAGACGCCCGAGAAGCGGATGCTGGCCGGGAAGAGCTCCGTGTACAGCGCCGCCTGCGGACCGTAGGTGAAGCCCAGTCCGATCGTGAGGAACGCGAGCCCCGCGAACAGCAGTCCGATCTCCCCCGTGTTGACGAGCGGGAACAGCGTGAAGACGCCGACGAGCTGCATGACCCAGCCGATGATGTAGGTCGTCCGTCGGCCGATGCGGTCGGACAGCCACCCGGCGATGAGCGTCGTGAGCAGCCAGGTGACCGCGGACCCCGCGACCGCCCACAGCACCGGCCCGCGCTCGAGGCCGATCGGCCCCTCGGGGTTGGTCGCGTAGCCCTGGATGTAGCCGCCGGTGGTCATGTACCCGACCGCGTTGTTGCCGGCGAAGACGAAGGCCGCGATGATCACGAGCAGCAGGTGCTTGCGGAAGAGCTGCACGATCGGCATCTTCGCCTTCTCCTTGCGCTCGGCGAGCTCGGTGAACACCGGGCTCTCCTCCACGCGACGGCGCACGTAGTAGCCGACGAGGATCAGGACGACGCTGAGCAGGAACGGGATGCGCCAGCCCCACTCGAGGAACTGGTCGCCGGGCGCGATGGCCGTCATGAGGGCCATGACGCCCGAGGCGAGCAGAAGGCCGAGAGGCACGCCGATCTGCGGCGAGGCGCCGAAGATGCCGCGCCTCTTCTTCGGGGCGTGCTCGACGGCCATCAGCACCGCCCCGCCCCACTCGCCGCCCGCGGAGATGCCCTGGATGATGCGGAGCAGCACGAGCAGGACAGGCGCGGCGATGCCGATCGCCTCGTAGGTCGGCAGGATGCCGATGAGAGCGGTCGCGGCTCCCATGAGGATCAGAGTCCACATGAGCACGGTCTTGCGGCCGAGCTTGTCGCCGTAGTGCCCGGCGAGGAATGCGCCGAGCGGCCGGAACAGGAAGCTCACGCCGACCGTGGCGAACGCGATCAGGGCGCTGTTGGCGCCCAGCGGCTCGAAGAACAGCTGTCCGAAGACGAGGCCGACAGCCGTGGCGTAGATGAAGAAGTCGTACCACTCCACGGTGGTGCCGACGACGGTGGCGAAGACGACGCGGCGCCGATCGGCCGCTGTCGCGATTGTTCCGGTGGGCGTGAACCCGTCCGTTGACTGCCCGCTCATGGGGTGTCTCCTTCTTGTTGTGACCGCATTGTCACGGCTCGCTCACGAGGTGGTTCGGGGTGCTTGCCGAGGGGTGACACAATGATATATGATTTCGGATACGACGCACAAGGCGTCCGACCCGGCGCTCCGACGCCGACGACTGCGCGAGGAGGCGCCCCGTGACGGCATCCATCACCCGCCCCGGCAAGATCATCGCGATCCACCTGAGCTACGCGTCCCGAGCCGATCAGCGGGGCCGGCGTCCTGCCGCCCCCTCCTACTTCTTCAAGCCGGCCAGCTCGATCGGCGTCTCGGGCGGCACGGTGGAGCGCCCCGCCGGCACCGAGCTCCTCGCGTTCGAAGGCGAGATCGCCGTCATCATCGGCACCGCCGCCCGCCGGGTACCGCTCGACCGCGCCTGGGAGCACGTGGCATGGGTCACGGCCTCGAACGACCTCGGCCTCTACGACCTGCGCGCGAACGACAAGGGCTCGAACGTCCGATCCAAGGGCGGCGACGGCTACACGCCCCTCGGCCCTGAACTGATCGACGCCCGCACGGTCGATCCCGCCGCACTCCGGGTGCGCGCGTGGGTCAACGGCGAGCTCCGCCAGGACGACACCACCGAGGGCCTGATCTTCCCGCTCGCGCAGCTCGTCGCCGATCTGTCGCAGCACTTCACGCTGGAGCCCGGCGACGTGATCCTCACCGGAACACCCGCCGGGTCCTCGGTGATCGTGCCCGGCGATGTGGTCGAGATCGAGGTGGATGCTCCGGATGCCGTCGGCTCCCCCAGCTCGGGCCGTCTCGTCACGACCGTCACCCAGGGCGAGATCCCGTTCGACGGCGAGATCGGCTCGCTCCCCGCCGTCGACGATCTGCAGCGCTCCGAGGCGTGGGGATCGCGCGAGGCGGCGGGCCTCCCCTCCGCAGAGGTCTCGACCCCCGCACTCTCCCCCGAACTCCGCGCCAAGCTGCTCGAGGCGCCGACCGCCGGCCTCTCTGCACAGCTGCGCAAGCGCGGCCACCACTCGTGCTTCGTCGACGGCGTCGCGGCCAACATCCCGGGGTCCAAGATCGTCGGCACGGCAAAGACCCTGCGGTTCGTGCCGTTCCGCGAGGATCTGTTCGCCTCGCACGGCGGCGGGTACAACGCGCAGAAGCGGGCGTTCGACGCCGTCGACGAGGGCGAGGTCATCGTCATCGAGGCCCGCGGCGACGCGACCTCCGGAACGCTCGGCGACATCCTCGCCCTGCGCGCCCGCGCTCGGGGCGCGGCCGGAGTGGTCACCGACGGCGGCGTGCGCGACTTCGACGCGGTGGCCGAGATCGGACTCCCCGTCTTCTCGCAGGGCGCCCACCCCTCCGTGCTCGGGCGCCGGCACGTGCCGTGGGACGTCGACGTGACGATCTCCTGCGGCGGAGCGACCGTCCAGCCCGGCGACATCGTCGTGGGCGACGGAGACGGTGTCATCGTCATCCCGCCGTCGCTCGTCGAGGAGGTCGTGGACGCCGCTCTCGCGCAGGAGGTCGAGGACGCCTGGATCGCCGAGCAGGTCGCAGCCGGTCACCCGGTCGACGGACTGTTCCCCCTGAACGCGGAGTGGCGGGCGAAGTACGACGCCGCGACCGCATCGGCGGACCGGCGATGAGCACGACGACGAGCGCCAGCAAGTCCGAGCAGGCGTACGTCTGGATCCGCTCGCGGATCTCCGGTCACGCCTTCGGCCCCGGCTACCGGCTCGTGCTCGGCTCGATCGCCGACGAGCTCGGCATGAGCGTCGTCCCGGTCAGGGAGGCGATCCGCCGCCTCGAGGCCGAGGGCCTGGTCACGTTCGAGCGCAACGTCGGCGCCCGGGTCACGCTCGTCGACGAGAGCGAGTACGCGCACACGATGCAGACGCTCGGTCTCGTCGAGGGAGCCGCGACCGCCCTGTCGGCGCCGCTGCTCGACGCGAAGACGCTCGACGCCGCGGCAGAGGTCAACGAGCGCATGACGCAGATGCTGGGTCATCTCGACGCCCATGCGTTCACCGAGCTCAACCGGCAGTTCCACTCCCTGCTGTTCGAGCCCTGCCCGAATCCGCATCTGCTCGATCTCGTCCACCGCGGCTGGGCCCGCCTGTCCGGCATCCGGGATTCGACCTTCGCCTACGTCCCGGGGCGCGCCCAGCACTCCGTGGAGGAGCATTCCCAGATCCTCGAGCTGATCCGCGCCGACGCCGATCCGCTCGAGATCGAGCTGGCCGCCCGCAATCACCGTTGGCGCACGAGGGATGCCTTCCTCGACGCCCTGCACACCCGTTCTCACCACGACTCAGGAGACGCGTCATGACCGATTCCCGCATTCCCGCAGACCTGCCCGACCACATCCGGCACTACATCGACGGAGCCTTCGTCGACTCGGTCGACGGCGACACGTTCGATGTCCTCGACCCGGTGACGAATCAGACCTACACGACGGCCGCCGCCGGTAAGAAGGCCGACATCGAGCTGGCCGTCGCCGCCGCGAAGCGCGCCTTCGACGAGGGCCCCTGGCCGCGGATGCTCCCCCGCGAGCGCTCGCGCGTGTTGCACCGCATCGCCGACATCGTCGAGTCGCGCGACGCCCGCCTCGCCGAGCTCGAGTCCTACGACTCCGGCCTTCCGATCACCCAGGCGCTCGGGCAGGCGCGTCGCGCCGCCGAGAACTTCCGCTTCTTCGCCGACCTGATCGTCGCGCAGGCGGACGACGCGTTCAAGGTGCCCGGCAAGCAGATGAACTACGTCAACCGCAAGCCGATCGGCGTCGCCGGTCTCATCACGCCGTGGAACACGCCGTTCATGCTCGAGTCGTGGAAGCTCGGCCCCGCGCTCGCCACCGGCAACACGGTCGTGCTCAAGCCCGCCGAGTTCACGCCGCTCTCCGCCTCCCTGTGGGCAGGCATCTTCGAAGAGGCAGGACTCCCGAAGGGCGTGTTCAACCTCGTCAACGGACTCGGCGAGGACGCCGGCGACGCGCTCGTGAAGCACCCCGACGTCCCGCTCATCTCGTTCACGGGCGAGAGCCGCACGGGCCAGATCATCTTCGGCAACGCGGCCCCGTTCCTCAAGGGCCTGTCGATGGAGCTCGGCGGCAAGTCGCCCGCCGTCGTGTTCGCCGACGCCGACATCGAGGCCGCCGTCGACGCGACCATCTTCGGCGTCTTCTCCCTCAACGGCGAGCGCTGCACCGCAGGCTCCCGCATCATCGTCGAGCGGTCGATCTACGACGAGTTCGTCGAGCGCTACGCGGCGCAGGCGAAGCGCGTGAAGGTGGGCTACCCGCACGACCCCGCGACCGAGGTCGGCGCGCTCGTGCACCCCGAGCACTACGACAAGGTCATGTCGTACGTCGAGATCGGCAAGACCGAGGGCCGTCTCGTGGCCGGCGGAGGCCGCCCCGAAGGCTTCGAGGAGGGCAATTTCGTCGCACCGACCGTGTTCGCCGACGTCTCGCCCGACGCGCGGATCTTCCAGGAGGAGATCTTCGGGCCGGTCGTCGCGATCACGCCCTTCGACTCCGACGAGGAGGCGCTCTCGCTCGCGAACAACACGAAGTACGGCCTCGCGGCGTACATCTGGACGAACGACCTGAAGCGCGCGCACAACTTCGCCCAGTCGGTCGAGGCCGGCATGGTCTGGCTGAACTCGAACAACGTGCGGGACCTCCGCACCCCGTTCGGCGGCGTCAAGGCCTCGGGCCTCGGTCACGAGGGCGGGTACCGCTCGATCGACTTCTACACCGACCAGCAGAGCGTGCACATCACGCTCGGCGGCGCGCACAACCCGACCTTCGGCAAGAACTGAGCAAGGACCCCGACATGACCGACAAGACTGCGAAGACGCTGACCTCCTCGGGCTACTACGTGAGCCAGGAGGCTCCGATTCAGACCGACGACCCCATCACGACGCCCGATGCCACTCCCCCTGACGTGCTGCGCTGCGCCTACATGGAGCTGGTCGTCACCGACCTCGCCGCCTCGCGCGTGTTCTACGTCGACGTCCTCGGTCTCTACGTGACCGAGGAGGACGACGAGGCGATCTACCTGCGCTCGACGGAGGAGTTCATCCACCACAACCTCGTGCTGCGCAAGGGCCCGGTCGCCGCGGTCGCCGCCTTCTCCTACCGGGTGCGCTCGGCCGACGACCTCGATCGCGCCGTCGAGTTCTACACCGAGCTCGGCTGCGACGTGCGGCGAGCACCGGACGGATTCGTCAAGGGCGTCGGGGACTCGGTACGCGTGGTCGACCCGCTCGGCTTCCCGATCGAGTTCTTCCACCAGTCCGACCACGTCGAGCGGATGTCGTGGCGATACGACCTGCACATCCCCGGCGAGCTCGTGCGCCTCGATCACTTCAACCAGGTCACCCCCGACGTGCCGCGCGCGGTCAAGTTCATGCAGGATCTCGGGTTCCGCGTCACGGAGGACATCCAGGACGAGGAGGGCACGGTCTACGCCGCGTGGATGCGCCGCAAGCCGACGGTGCACGACACCGCCATGACCGGCGGCGACGGCCCCCGCATGCACCACGTGTGCTTCGCGACGCACGAGAAGCACAACATCCTCGCGATCTGCGACAAGCTCGGAGCCCTGCGCCGATCCGACGCGATCGAGCGGGGTCCGGGACGCCACGGCGTGAGCAACGCGTTCTACCTGTACCTCCGCGACCCCGACGGCCACCGCGTCGAGGTCTACACGCAGGACTACTACACCGGCGACCCCGACAACCCGGTCATCACGTGGGACGTGCACGACAACCAGCGCCGCGACTGGTGGGGCAATCCCGTCGTGCCGAGCTGGTACACCGACGCCTCGCTCGTGCTCGACCTCGACGGGAACCCCCAGCCGGTGGTCGCCCGCACCGACAGCTCCGAGATGGCGGTCACGATCGGCGCCGACGGGTTCTCGTACACCCGCGCCGACGACGAGAAGGACATGCCGGAGTACAAGCAGGGCGAGTACAAGCTGGGCCACCAGCTCTGAGCAGCGGGGCGGCGCCCCGCGGAGCACACAGGAGGAGGAACGGATGCTGTCAGCAGACACCGTCGCGCAGATCGCGGCGGAGCTCGCCGAGGCCGATCGCACGCACGGGGTGATCCCGCGGATCACCGCACGACACCCCGAGGCGACCGTCGAGGACTCGTACGCGATCCAGGGCGTCTGGCGTGATGCGCAGGTCGCCGCCGGGCGGCGACTGGTCGGACGCAAGATCGGCCTGACCTCGAAGGCGATGCAGCAGGCGACGGGCATCACCGAACCCGACTACGGCGTGATGTTCGACGACACGGTCTACGAGTCCGGTGCGGACATCCCGACCTCCCACTTCTCGAACGTGCGCATCGAGGTCGAACTGGCGTTCGTGCTCGCGCGGCCGCTGGAGGGCCCGGACTGCACCCTCGAGGACGCGCTCTCGGCGATCGACTACGCCGTCCCCGCGCTCGAGGTCCTCAACTCGCACATCGAGCTCGAGGGGCGCACCATCGTCGACACGATCAGCGACAACGCGGCCTACGGCGCCATGGTGCTCGGCGCCGTGCGCAAGCGCCCCGACGAGATCGATCTCCGGTGGGTGCCGGGGGTGCTCTCGCGCAACGGCGAGATCGAGGAGACGGGAGTCGCGGCCGGAGTGCTCGGGCATCCCGCCACGGGGGTCGCCTGGCTCGCCAACAAGTTCCATCAGCACGGCGCGCGGCTCGAAGCCGGGGAGATCATCCTGGCAGGATCGTTCACACGCCCGATGTGGGTGTCGCGCGGCGACGAGGTGCTGTGCGACTACGGACCGATGGGAACGATCGCATGCCGCTTCATCTGAGCCCCTCCTTCCGCGAAAGGCTCGCCGGATCGCATCGCCCGCTCGTGGGCATGTGGGCCTGCTCCGGCAGCGCCCTCGTCACCGAGGTCGCCGCCGGCTCCGGGCTGGACTGGCTGCTCATCGACATGGAGCACTCGGCGAACACCCTCGAGTCCACTCTGCTGCAGCTGCAGGTCGTCGCCGCGTATCCGATCGCCCCCGTCGTGCGGGTGCCGTCCAACGACCCCGTCGCGATCAAGCAGGTGCTCGATCTCGGCGCGCAGAACATCATCGTGCCGATGGTGTCGTCCGCCGACGAGGCGCGCGCCGCCGTCGCCGCGACGCGCTACCCGCCCGAGGGGGTGCGCGGCGTCGGCAGTGCGCTGGCTCGCAGCGCGCGCTGGAATCGCGTGGACGACTACCTCCGGGACTCCGCCCGGCACACGTCGCTCACCGTGCAGATCGAGACCTCCGCGGGCGTCGAGGCCGCCGCGGAGATCGCCGGCGTCGACGGTGTGGATGCCGTCTTCGTGGGTCCGTCGGACCTCTCCGCATCGATGGGGCTGCTGGGGCAGCAGACGCACCCCGACGTCGTGCGAGCGGTCGAGACCGTGTTCGCGGCGGTGACGGCCGCCGGGAGGCCCGTCGGGGTGAACGCCTTCGATCCGTCCGCCGCTGACGCGTACATCGCGGCGGGGGCGGACTTCGTCGCCGTCGGTGCCGACGTCGCGCTGCTCGCTCGCGCCTCCGAGGCCCTCGCGACACGATTCATCCCCGCCGCCGACGACAGCACGCGGGCGAGCTACTGACGCCGGCCCCGGCGCGGAGTTGGCGGATTCATAGCATCCCGGGCCAGACTGGCGGCATGACCTTCGCCGCGCTCCAGCCCCTCGCCGATCGTGCCGCACTGTTCACCGCGCTTCGTCAGGATGCGCTCGCGACGGCCCTCGAGGCTCTCGGCGAGAACCGCTGGGATGCCGACATGGCCGCCGGAACCCTCACCTTCACGTCGAACGCCGACCCGACGCGTCAGCTGGTCGCCCGCGTGCAGCTCGTCGCGACGCTCGCACCCGGCCCGCGCTCGCTGCTGTGGGCATGGGCGCACCCTCAGGGCGACCCCGCGGGCGTGGCCGCTCAGCTTCGCGACTACGGCGCCGCGCACGGCATCGTCGCCCTCAGCGAGCCCGAGCTCCCCTTCCCCGACGACGCGACGGGCGACGACGAATGGATGACCGCGGCGGCGCACACCGTCGGCGGCGTCGCGGTCGAGCTCACCGGCCGCTCGCCCGCGTACATCGCTCCCGTCGGCGGCGGCACCCGCGCGGTGTTCCTGCTCGACGCGCCGATCCCCCCGCTCACGGTCGCCGCGGCCGCGATCGCGCTCCCGCGCATCCTCTCGGGCCTCGCCCTGCCCGACGCTCGGACCGCCGTCTGGGACGCCGCCCGCCTCGCGGGCTGGACCCTCAGCTGGACGGACGAGTCGTTCTCGGGAGCCACCGTCTCGGATTCCTCGGGCACCGCGACCTTCCGCTTCGACGATCAGGCGCGCATCGCCCACATCGAGAGCGCGCTGCACCCCCAGGGCTGAGCGGTCGCCGGAGTCAGCGGCCCAGCCGCTGCCGCGCCGTCTTCGATCCGGGACCGATCGGCGTGTGCGTCGTCGCCGCGGCGAGTCCGAAGGCGGGCATGTCGACGTAGACGGCTTCGAGGTCGGCGACCGGCACCTGATACGTCTCGTGCCAGACCCCGACGTTCCCGCTCCCTTGCAGCGTGCGCATGAAGTCGCGCCAGGGCTGCAGGTGGGGAGCCTCGCGGTCGGCAGCGAAGCGCTGCAGATGCTCGGGACTCTCCCAATAGGAGAGCAGAAGCGTGGTGCGCCCGAACCAGCTGTGCGCACCCAGCATCCCGGCCTCAGGGTGCGTGGCGAGATGGATCAGCATGGGCGGCATCCTGCTGGCCGTCCACCAGACCTTCCCGAGCTGCCACCAGCGATTCGCACGCATTCCGATGAGGAAGACCGTGACGTCCTCCCGATCCGGGGCGGCGGTGAAACGACCGGGAAAGACCTGCTGTGCCATGCCGACTCCTCGAGACGAGGTTGTGTAACGCTGTTACGAAACGACGTTACGGTACGATCGATCCCATGGCAAGACCCACTCGGTACGACGACGCCCTGCGCCGGCGTCTCCTCGACGCGACCGCGGAGATGGTCGACGCGAAGGGCCCGGAGCGCATCAGCCTGCGAGACGTCGCGGACGACGCCGGGACGTCGACGTCCGCGGTCTACGCCCTCTTCGGGGGCAAGGCGGAGCTGCTCGTGGCGGTGATCGAGCACGGCTTCGCGTCGTTCGGCGCGTCGCAGGCGGAGGTCGAGCCCGGCGACCTCCGCGCGCTCGGACTCGCGTACCGGGAGTGGGCGATCCACAACGCCGCGCTGTACCGGCTCATGTTCGGGGGCGCGATCATCGCGGTGGAGGACTGCGTGCCCGAGGCTGCGACGACGAGCGAGGCGATGGCCCCGCTCGTGCGCGCCCTCGCCGCCCGCGTGCCTACCGAGGAGGTCATGTCGGCCGCACTCACCGTCTGGGCCCAGGTGCACGGGGCCGTGAGCCTCGAGCTGGCCGGCGTCGCTCCGGAGGTCGTCGACTGGGACGCGGTCTACGCCGGAGTCGTCGACGCCGTGGAGCGGGCCTTCCCCTCCCCCTGACGATCGATGTGCTCGCACCCGGAACTGTGGAATTCTGAGGACATGAAGAACGGAATCGTCCGGTTCGCCGCGCTCTACGTGTTCGACGTCGTCGTCCTGCTGCTCCTCGGCATCCTCTCGCCCGGCGTCTCCGTCGGCTTCCACGCCCTGTGGGCGGCCGTGATCCTCACTCTCGCAGCCCTGTTCCTGAAGCCGCTGCTCACCGCGGCGTTCCGAAAGGCGGCCGCGAAGTCCGCCGCCGACCGGACGCGGCTCGGCGAGAAGGTCGTCCAGTACGTGCTCGTCTACCTCGTCGAGCTCGTGCTGTGGGTCGCGGTCGTCTGGTTGAGCGGCGTCCGCGCTTCCGGTTTCTGGAGCTACGTCCTGCCCCCGCTGTTCCTGCTGCTCGGATGGATGATCTACGACCGGGTCGACGACAGGCTGCGTGCCAAGGCGGGCACGCTGTACGACACCGTGCGCGCCCGCGTGTCGCGCCCGCGCTGATCGCTCGCCCGCAGAACAGCAGAACGTCGCACGGGATCGTGGGATTCCCTGCGACGTTCTGCGGTTCTTCGAGAGTGCGGCTGCGGTCAGACGAGGCGCTCTGCGGCCTCCACCACGTTGGTCATGAGCAGGGCGACCGTCATCGGGCCCACGCCCCCGGGGTTCGGCGACACCCAGCCCGCGACCTCGGCCACGTCGGGATGCACGTCGCCGTAGACCAGGCTCTTGCCCGTCTCGGGATGCGTCTCGCGCGTGACGCCGACGTCGAGCACCGCGGCCCCCGGCTTGACGTCCTCGGCGCGGATCAGGTGCTTCACGCCGGCGCCCGCCACGATGACGTCGGCCTCGCGCAGGTACGGCGACATGTCCGGCGTGCCCGTGTGCACCTGGGTGACGGTGGCGTTGATGTCGCGGCGGGTCAGCAGCAGACCCATGGGCCGCCCGATCGTCACGCCGCGCCCAACGACCACCACGTGCTTTCCCGAGAGGTCGTAGCCGTTGCGCTGCAGCAGCTCGATGACCCCCCGCGGCGTGCACGGCAGCGGGGTGCGGATCGGCCTGTTGACGTTGAGCACGAGCCGCCCGAGGTTGGTCGGGTGCAGCCCGTCGGCATCCTTCGCCGGGTCGATGCGCTCGAGGATCGCGTCGGTGTCGAGGTGCTTCGGCAGCGGCAGCTGCACGATGTAGCCGTGGCAGGCGGGATCGGCGTTGAGCTCGTCGATCAGCGCCTCGACCTCGGCCTGCGAGGCGTCGGCGGGCAGCTCGCGCTGGATCGAGTTCATCCCGATCGCCTCGGACTGCCGATGCTTCATGCCGACGTAGAGCTGGGATGCCGGGTCGGCGCCCACGAGCACCGTGGCGATGCCGGGAACGATGCCCTTCTGCTTCAGCGCCGCGACGCGCTCGGTCAGCTCCGCCTTGATCTCGGCCGACGCCGCCTTGCCGTCGAGGACCGCCGCGGTCACTGCTGCAGGTCCGGGTAGAGCGGGAACGCCGCGGCGAGCGCGTCGACACGGGCACGCAGCGCCTCGACGTCAGCGCCGGGGATGAGCGCCAGCGCGATGATGTCCGCGACCTCCGTGAACTCGGCATCGCCGAATCCGCGCGTCGCGAGGGCCGGGGTGCCGATGCGCAGGCCCGAGGTGACCATCGGCGGCCGCGGGTCGTTCGGCACGGCATTGCGGTTTACGGTGATGTGGATGTCGTGCAGGAGGTCCTCCGCCTGCTTGCCGTCGACCTCGGCATCGCGCAGGTCGACGAGCACCAGGTGCACGTCCGTGCCGCCGGAGCGGACGCCGATGCCGGCATCCTTCACGTCATGCTGCGAGAGACGCTCGGCGATGATCGATGCGCCGCGCAGCACGCGACCCTGACGCTCCGCGAACTCCGGGGTCGCCGCGAGCTTGAACGCCGTGGCCTTGGCAGCGATCACGTGCATGAGCGGACCGCCCTGCTGCCCGGGGAAGACGGCCGTGTTGATCTTCTTCGCGATGTCGGCGTCGTTGGTCAGGATGAAGCCGGAGCGCGGACCGCCGATGGTCTTGTGCACGGTCGACGAGACGACGTGCGCGTGCGGCACCGGGTTGGGGTGCAGACCCGCGGCGACGAGTCCGGCGAAGTGCGCCATGTCGACCCACAGCAGCGCGCCGACCTCGTCGGCGATCGCGCGGAACGCGGCGAAGTCGAGCGTGCGCGGGTACGCCGACCAGCCGGCGATGATGACCTTCGGCTTGTGCTCGATCGCGAGACGGCGCACCTCGTCCATGTCGATGACCGACGTCTCGGGGTTCACGCCGTAGGCGACGATGTCGTAGAGGCGGCCCGAGAAGTTGATCTTCATGCCGTGGGTGAGGTGGCCGCCCTGGTCGAGCGAGAGCCCGAGCAGCGTGTCGCCGGGACGCGCGATCGCGTGCAGCACCGCGGCGTTCGCGGACGCGCCGGAGTGCGGCTGGACGTTGGCGAACTCGGCGCCGAAGAGGTCCTTCGCGCGCTGGATCGCGAGCTCCTCCGCGACATCGACCTCTTCGCAGCCGCCGTAGTAGCGGCGACCGGGGTATCCCTCGGCGTACTTGTTCGTGAGCACCGAGCCCTGCGACTGCAGCACGGAGACGGGGACGAAGTTCTCGGATGCGATCATCTCGAGGAACGTCTGCTGGCGCTTCAGCTCGCGGTCGAGCACCTGCGCGATCTCGGGGTCGACCTCGGCGAGCGGGGCGTTGAAGTAACGGTCGGTCATGACGTGCTCCTCTGACGACGGATTTCGAAGGGGTATACCTATCGGCCCAGGCGCGCGGTCGAATTCCGTGGTCAGTCGCTCCCCGGTGGTAGTCCACCCAGACGCCAGTCGCGACGAGTACGAGCATAGCGGATCCGCCCCTGTGCTCCCGAAGCCCTGCGGGGTAGGTTTTGTTCATGGTCCTTCCCCATTCCATGCCCCTCGTCCCTCTCCCCCTCTCCGCCAGCGTCGGCGGCGGCCGGATGCCGGTCGGCGATGCCACCACCGTGTCCGGCGAGGCTTCGGCGGTGGAGCAGCTGATCGACGCGGTCGCCCTGCGCGCCGGAGTCCGACTCCTGCCCACGACCGACGCCTCCGCCGACATCCTGCTCCGCATCGACCCCGGAGCCGCGGCGCTCGAGGGGTACCGGCTCACGGTCGACGAGACCGTCGAGGTCGTCGGCGGCGACGACGCCGGGCTGTTCTACGGCGTGCAGACCCTGCTGCAGCTGCTGCGCCAGGACGACGACGGGTGGGGCGTGCTGCGCGGCGAGATCTTCGACGCTCCGCGATTCGCGCGGCGCGGCGTCATGCTCGACGTCGCGCGCCACTTCTTCGGCGTCGACGAGGTCAAGAAGTTCATCGATCACATCAGCGCCCTCAAGTTCAACCACCTGCACCTGCACCTCAGCGACGACCAGGGCTGGCGGATCCGGATCGACTCCTGGCCGAAGCTCACCGACGTGGCCTCGTCCACCGCCGCGGGCGGCGCCCCCGGCGGCTTCTACACCAAGGACGACTATCGCGAGATCGTGGCCCACGCCGCCCGGCGCCACATGATCGTCATCCCCGAGATCGATCTGCCCGGCCACACGCACGCGATCGGCGTCGCCTACCCCGAGCTCGTCGAGGCGCCGGTCCTGAACGACAGCCTGATCGCGGAGTCGGAGCGGCTGGGCCAGGATCTCCCCGTCGCCGGCGAGCCGTATCTCGGGTGGGGTGTCGGACACTCGAGCGTCCGCATCCACGAGGAGCGCACCTACGGGTTCGTGCGCGACGTCGTGCGCGAGCTGGCCGAGATGACACCGGGGCCGTACATCCACATAGGCGGCGACGAGTCCCTGGGAACACCGCAGGCCGACTTCGACCACTTCGTCGAACGGGCGACGGCGATCGTGTTCGAGGAGGGCAAGATCCCCGTCGCCTGGCACGAGGTGGGCGCTGCGGCGGGTATCGCCGAGGGCACGATCGGACAGTACTGGGGCAAGGCGACCCCCGAGGGCACGCATGCCGCGGAGGCCGCGCACTTCGTCGAGCGAGGCGGAGCGCTGATCATGTCGGCGGCGGACAGGACCTACCTCGACATGAAGTACACCGCCGACTTCCCGCTGGGTCTCGCATGGGCGGCCCTCATCGATGTGCGCTCGGCCTACGAGTGGGAGCCCACCGAGGTGCTCGACGTGCCCGACGCCGCGATCCTCGGGATCGAGGCGCCGCTGTGGAGCGAGACGACGGCGACGATCGGCGAGGTGGAGCAGCTCGTCTTCCCTCGGGCTGCCGCCCAGGCGGAGGTCGCGTGGTCGCCGCGAGAGGCGCCGGGGCGAGCCTGGGAGTCCTTCCGTGAGCGGCTCGGTCGCCTGGCACCGCTGTGGAAGGCTGGGGGCGTGGACTTCCACGCGGCCGACGAGATCCCCTGGAGCGAGCGATGAGCACCGATCCCACCGCGACGGGATCCCTCGTCATCCACTCCGCCCGGATCGTCGACCAGGGCTCGGTGACCGAGAACGCCTGGGTGCGCATCGAGGACGGCACGGTCGTGGAACGCGGCACCGCCGACACGTGGACCGACGCGGATCGCATCGTCGACGCGGCGGCCGAGGCGGGCGTCGGCGCCGTGCTCACACCGGGCTTCGTCGACATCCACGGACACGGCGGCGCCGGGGCGTCGTTCGACGACGGCGTGGACGCGATACGCACCGCGCGCGCCCTGCATCGCGATCACGGGACGACGCGTGCCGTCGTGTCGCTGGTGACCGCGCCGCTCGATGATCTGGCGCGTCGCGTCGCCGACATCGCCGAGCTGACGACGACGGATGCCGACATCCTCGGCTCGCACCTGGAGGGGCCCTTCCTCGATCCCGCGCACCACGGCGCGCACGAACCCGCTCTCCTCCGCACGCCCGAACCCGACGACGTCGCGCGACTGCTCGAGGCCGGGCGCGGCACCGTGCGGCAGGTGACGATCGCGCCCGAGCTCGCCGGAGGACTGGACGCGGTCCGCCTCATCGTCGAGTCGGGTGCGGCCGCGGCCGTGGGGCACACCAGCGCCGACGCGACCATGGCGATCGCGGCGTTCGAGGCCGGCGCGTCGATCCTCACGCATGCGTTCAACGCCATGCCCGGCATCCATCACCGCGCGCCGGGTCCCGTGCTGGCGGCGGCCGCAGACCACCGCGTCGTGCTCGAGGCGATCGCGGATGACGTGCACCTGGACCCGCGCGTGGTCCGGCTGCTCTTCGACTCCGCCCCCGGCCGCGTCGCCCTGATCACCGACGCCATGGCGGCCGCCGGCAGCGCCGACGGCCACTACGACCTCGGCGCCGTGAGTGTGACGGTGCGCGACGGCATCGCCCGCGCGGATGCGACGGGGTCGATCGCGGGATCGACGCTCACGCAGGACGTGGCGCTGCAGAGGGCGATCGCGGCGGGCGTCGCACTGACGGATGCCGTGCGGGCACTCACCGAGACGCCTGCGCGGGCGATCGGACTCGGCGCCCGGCTCGGCGCCCTCGCTGCCGGACACGTCGGCGACGCCGTGCTGCTGGACGCGCAGCTGCGCGTGGTGCACACGTGGGTAGGCGCCCGACCCTGACCCCGCTGGCGCGCACCGACGCGCAGCCCTGCGATCTCCGGTCGTCCTCGTACGAGGTGAGGGGCCGCCGGTCCCCAGATCGACGGCCCCTTCACTGGTCCCCCTCGTTGCGAGAGTCGGCGGGCCGGGAACTCCTCCCCCGAGGCGCCCGACCCGCCGTACCGGTGCACTCGCCCCTCGCACCAGCGCCTGAGCTCCGCCCCCCGGTGGAGCTCGATGGCTGTCTCTATGTGATGAGACGACGAGGTCCGCGATTCATTACGCGACTTCTCAGATCTTTTTTCGATCGCGGGGTGGCAGGTAGACGTGAACTCGTTCTGACCGGGGATTTCCACATCGTCGGGAAAGCCGCCCGACTTCCCATCTCGGGGTGGCGAGGCTGAGAGATCAGAGAGAGAATGGTGAAGACGCGTGATGAGGAACGGTTTCACGCGTCTCTTCATGTGGAGGCGCATCCGCGCCCCGCGACAGATGGATGACAGTGGACCACGACAGCACCGCGCACGAAGCGTCGATCGCCGACGCCGATCTCGTCCTGCGCACCCGCTCGGGTGACGCGGCAGCCTTCGGCGAGCTCTGGAGACGTCACTACCCGTCCGGCATGTCGGTCGCGCGGTCGATCACCTCGACGATCGACCCGGACGATCTCGTCCAGGAGTCGTACACGCGCATCTATCAGGCGATCATCAAGGGCGGCGGCCCCAACGGGTCGTTCCGCGCCTACCTCTTCACCAGCATCCGCAACACCGCAGCGGCATGGGGCCGCTCCCGTCGCGAGTCCGCGATCGACGAGCTCGACACGGTCGCCGACCCCGAGAGCACCGAGCAGGCTGCCAACGAGGCCCTCGACCGCAGTCTCACGGCGCAGGCGTTCCGCAGTCTGCCGTCGCGGTGGCAGGAGGTGCTCTGGTACACCGAGATCGAGCAGATGAAGCCCCAGGAGGCGGCGACGCTGCTCGGCATGAAGGCCGGCGCCGTCTCCCAGCTCGCGTTCCGCGCTCGCGAAGGACTGCGTGAGGCGTGGATCCAGGCGCACCTCCGGAGCGCCGCACCCGGATCCGACTGCCAGTGGACCATCGAGCACCTCGGCGCCTACTCGCGCGGCAACCTGAGCACCCGCGATCACCGGCGGCTCGAGCAGCACCTCGAGGACTGCGCGCGATGCATGATCGTCGCCGCTGAGGCGAAGGACGTGTCGAAGAGACTCGCGCTCGTCCTCCTGCCGCTCGTGCTCGGTGTGAGCGGCTCGGCGGGATACCTGGCCACCCTGCAGGGCGGCGGAGCCCCGATCGTCGCCCTGGCCGCCATGCCCTCCGGGATCACTCAGGGCGCGGTCGCCGTGGGCGGCGCGACGGCGACCGGCGGTGCCGGCGGTGCCGGAGCCGGGACGTCCGCGGGCGCGACGGGTGGCGGAGCCGCCGGCGCGGCGAGCGGCGGCATCCTGAGCGGTGTAGGCGCCCTCGTCGGCGCGGGTTCCGCGGCGCTGGTCGTCGCGGGAGTGGTCGCCGCGGCGACCATCATCCCTGGCCTGGCCGGAGCGAGCCCCGCGGCATCGCTCCCGAGCGCCGGGGACAGCGATTCCTCCTCCATCAGCGCCGACGTCGGTCCGGATGAATCGATGTCGACGGAGCAGAAGGACACACTCGTCGACGACGACGACACGGACACGACGCCGGAGTCCGACGAGACCGAGCCTCCTGCCGCGGAGCCCCCCGCCGACGAGGCCGCGGACGAGGAAGCACCCACCGTCGCTGCGCCGACGGCCCCCTCCACCCCGTCGGTCCCCGC
>NZ_LWCU01000027.1 GCF_001650405.1 Microbacterium sp. H83
GGGTGGGGCTGGGGCAGAGGAGCGGGAGCGGGAGCCGGTGCCGGGGCCGTCTGCACCCGGACGGGAGCCGTATCGGGTGCGGGAGGCCGGACGGCGGTGGGGACGCCGGATGCTCCCCCGGGAGCGGCGACCGCCGGTGCTCGATCGGGCGACGCGGATTCGGGCGACGCGGATCCGGTCGACGCGGATCCGGTCGACGCCGGCGCGACGAATGTCGGTGAACCGGGCAGTGGTGGAGCAGGCTCGGCCGCCCCGGGCACCGGGGACGCGGGCTTCGGGGGTGCTGCGGGAGCGACCGGTGCGGCCTGTACCGGAGGTGTCGCCGGTGCGGCGGGTGCCGGAGTCGCGACCGGATCGGGCGTCGGCGGGGTCGGCGGCGCCGAGATGACGGGACGAGGCGCGGATGCCGCTGCCGCTGCGGCGGCCCGGGTGAGGGGCACAGCCGGTGGTGCCGGGACGACCGGCGACGGAGCGGGGGCCGGCGGGGTCGGCCCGGCGGAAGCGGTCCGAGCCCGCTCGTCGGTCGCGGGGGCGTCCGGACCCTCGGCGGGAGTCGGGGTGCCCCGTCGCAGGGGTCCGCCTCCTCGCGGTTCCGCATCGCGCATCATCGACCATCTCCTCACGAACCGAGTACGTGTGTTCGAGGCTACCGCGTGGTGCCCGTCGATCATGGCGGTCATCAGTTTGAGGCCGGACGACACGCGGGCTAGTGTCGATTCTCGTGCCGATGAATCGGCGCTCCCATCTCACCTGAGGACGTCATGAACGACTTCGCGCAGTCCCCCTCTCTCACCCTGCTCCCGGCCGTCGATGTGGCCGGTGGCAAGGCGGTTCGTCTCACCCAGGGCGAGGCCGGCACCGAGACCAGCTACGGCGACCCGCTCGACGCCGCAGGGGAGTGGGTCGCGCAGGGCGCGAAGTGGATCCACCTCGTCGACCTGGACGCCGCCTTCGGGCGCGGGAGCAACGCGCCGATCCTCCGCAAGGTGATCAAGCAGTTCCGCACCGTGAGCGTCGAGCTCTCCGGAGGCATCCGCGACGATGCGACGCTCGAGGCCGCGCTCGAGAGCGGCGCGAGCCGCATCAACCTCGGCACCGCGGCGCTCGAGAACCCCGAGTGGGCGGCGGATGTCATCGGGCGCTACGGCGAGGCGATCGCGGTCGGGCTCGATGTGCGCGGCACGACCCTCGCCGCGCGCGGATGGACCAAGGAGGGCGGCGATCTCTGGGAGGTGCTCGACCGCCTCGAGGATGCCGGGTGCAGCCGCTACGTGGTGACCGACGTCACCAAGGACGGAACCCTCAAGGGCCCGAACCTCGAGCTCCTGCGCGAGGTGACCTCGCGCACGCCGAAGCCGGTCGTCGCCTCCGGGGGCATCTCGAACCTCGACGACATCGCCGCGCTCCGTGATCTCGTGCCGCTGGGCGTCGAGGGCGCGATCGTCGGCAAGGCGCTGTACGCCGGTGCCTTCACGCTCGCTGAGGCGCTGGATGTCGCCGGAGACTGACGGCGCCCGCGATCACGGCCCCCAGGGTCATGATCCGCACGGCCGAGCCTCCGCGCCCGGCGACTCCGCAGGCGTCCCCTGGGAGGGACGGAGCTTCGAGTCGAATCCGCACGCGGCCGACGACGGATCCGCCGATCCGGCGCTGCTCTCCGCGCTCCTCGGATTCCGAGCGGGAACGGGGTCGCAGGCGGACGTGGTCGATGCGTTCCGCGGCGCACGGGTGCTGATTCCGCTGATCGCCGAGAAGGGCGAGGAAGGCGTCGCGCCGAGCGGCCTGGCGGTGGACAAGACGCAGGAGCTCTCGATCGTGACCGTGGCGGCTCCCGACGGGCGCCGCGTGCAGCCCGTCTTCTCGTCCGTCGACGCGATGCAGCGGTGGGACGCGTCCGCGCGCCCGATCCCGGTCGCGGCCACGCGCGCGGCTCTCGCTGCATCCGCGGAGGACACCGACCTCATCGTCCTGGATCCCACGTCGGAGACCGAGTTCGTGATCCGCCGGCCCGCTGTCTGGGCGATCGCGCAGGGACAGCCGTGGGAGCCCAGCTTCCTGTCGCCGGAGGTCTTCCGCGCCCTGCAGGAGAGTGTGGCGCACGAGCTCGCCGTCATCGACGTCGCCGTGGCCGCCGGAGATCCGGATGCCCGTCTGCGGGGTCCCGAGCTCGTCGTCGTCCTCGAGCTCGTCGACGGCCTCGAGCGCGAGGTCCTCGACGCGGTGCTCGCGCGTCTCGCTCAGCGCTGGGCGGCGGACGATCGCATCGCGGTGCTCGCCGACTCCCTCACGGTGAAGCTCCGCCGCTCCGCCTGACGGCTCTCGCGCGTGCCGCAGACGGCTTCGCTAGGGTGGCGGCATGCGGAGAGCAGCGATCGCGGTGGCCGGTCTGGTCTGCGCCCTGCTGCTTCCGGGTTGCGCCTCCGCCTGCCCGGCGATCGGGTGGAACAACGCCCTGACGATCGACTCGTCGGCATACGGACCGGACGTGTTCGTCCAGGTGTGCTCGGATGCCGGCTGCTCGGCGGCCCCGGGTGCGGCGCCGACGCCGCAGACGGACTTCTCGGTCCCCGCGCAGGGCGACGCGGGCACCTTCTCGTTCGGCTTCGCCGCTCCCGAACAGATCACGGTCCGGGTCCACGACAGCGCCGGCATCCTTCTCTCGGAGTCCGAGGAGACGGTCGACTGGACGCACTCGCCGGGTCCGTGCGGCGGTCCCTCGACGGCTGCGCCGCTCGTCCTCACCCCCTGACCCCTCGTGCGTCCTCGCCGAGGTCAGCGGGCCCCGACGGATGCGACTAGAGGGCGGAGGGATGCTCTGCTGAGGAGAATCGGGAGGGGCCCACGAAGTGGGAGGGTCCCCGCTCTTCTCCTCAGCAGAGCTTCCCGGAGCCCGAAACGCCGCGGACCGAGCAAGGGCCTAGTTGACCGGCCCCGTCCACTTCTCGCCCGGACCCTTGCCGATCGGATCGGGGATGGGGGAGGCTTCCCGGAACGCGAGCTGGAGGGAACGGAGCCCGTCGCGCAGCGAGCGCGCGTGCATGTCGCTGATCTCAGGGGCGCCCGCGGTGATGAGTCCGGCGAGGGCGTTGATGAGCTTGCGCGCCTCGTCGAGGTCGAGCTGGGCCGCCGCATCCGGGTCGTCGGCGAGGCCGAGCTTGACGGCCGCGGCGCTCATCAGGTGCACGGCCGCAGTCGTGATCACCTCGACGGCGGGCACATCGGCGATGTCCCGGGTGGCGGATGATGCCGCCTCCTCCTGCCGTGCCCAGCGCTCTTCGCGCTCGCGTGCAGCCTCGTCCGGTACCTGGTTCGTCACTTCGCCTTGCCTTCTGTTAGACTTTGTCGGGCTCCGGAGCGTCATGCTCCGGCACGAAAGAGGATTCACTTCCCACCCGCGCTTGCCGTTCCAGGCTACCGGGTCTTGCACTCCGCCGGATCGCGTCGTCAGATGCGTCCGGTAGCGAGGGTGCGAAGCCGGCATCTGAACGCCGGTGGGTGGGGGACGACTCCGATTTCGCCCGGGATGCCGACAGCATCCTGGTGGCCGAATCCCATCGTCTAAGGAGTTCCGCATCAGCGATCCCCGCACCAATGAGCGCATCCGCGTCCCCGAGGTCCGCCTCGTCGGCCCCGCGGGTGAGCAGATCGGCGTCGTCCGCATCGAGGCGGCGCTGCGCCTTGCGCAGGAAGCCGACCTCGACCTCGTCGAGGTCGCACCCAACTCGAAGCCGCCCGTGGTCAAGATCATGGATTACGGCAAGTTCAAGTACGAAGCCGCCCAGAAGGAGAAGGAAGCTCGCCGCAACCAGGCGAACACCATCCTCAAGGAGGTCCGCTTCCGCCTGAAGATCGAGGCGCACGACTACACGACGAAGCTCAAGCGCGCCGAGGGCTTCCTCAAGGCCGGAGACAAGGTCAAGGCCATGATCCTGTTCCGCGGCCGCGAGCAGTCGCGCCCCGAGCAGGGTGTGCGTCTGCTGCGCAAGTTCGCCGAGGACGTCGCCGAGCTGGGAACGGTCGAGTCGAACCCGACCATCGACGGTCGCAACATGGTGATGATCGTGGCTCCGCTGAAGAGCAAGTCCGAGGCGAAGCAGGAGCAGAACGCGGTGCGCGCCGCGAACAAGCAGGCCGCGCGCAGCGCCAAGACCGACGCGAATGCTCCCGCGGAGGCCGCCGCGGAGTGATCCGCCCCCCAGACTCCCGCACCGCGGGTTGACACCGTCGCCTGAGAAGGCGCCATACGAAGGAAGAGAAGATGCCGAAGCAGAAGACCCACTCGGGTGCTAAGAAGCGCTTCAAGATCACCGGCAGCGGCAAGCTGAAGAAGCAGCAGGCCGGCATGCGCCACAACCTCGAGCACAAGTCGAGCCGTCGCACGCGCCGCCTGAACCAGGACCAGGTGCTCGCGAAGGCCGACTTCAAGGTCGCGAAGAAGCTTCTCGGTCGCTGAGCGCCCGAACGCAGAATAGGAACACAGGAAAATGGCAAGAGTCAAGCGGGCAGTAAACGCCCACAAGAAGCGCCGGGTCATCCTCGAGCGCGCCTCCGGCTACCGCGGTCAGCGTTCGCGCCTCTACCGCAAGGCCAAGGAGCAGGTCATCCACTCCCTGGTCTACTCGTACCGGGACCGTCGCAAGCGCAAGGGCGACTTCCGTCGTCTCTGGATCCAGCGCATCAACGCTGCGGCACGCCAGAACGGCATCACGTACAACCGCTTCATCCAGGGCCTCGGCCTCGCGGGTGTCACGGTCGACCGTCGCATGCTCGCCGACCTCGCGATCAACGACGCAGCGACGTTCACGACGCTGGTCGAGACGGCCAAGAAGGCTCTGCCCTCTGACGTCAACGCTCCGAAGTCGGCTGCGTAAGCAGCTCGTCGTCGCACAGAGGACGCTCTCCTTCGGGAGGGCGTCCTCTGTCGTTCACCGCCCGTTGCACGGGGGAACGGCTGCGGTTCTCTAGACTGTGATCGTGCTGGAGAACCCCCGCTCCCCCCGAGTCCGAGCCGTCGCGAAGCTGACCAAGCGCAGCGCGCGAACCGAGACCGGCCTGTACCTCCTCGAGGGTCCGCAGGCCGTGCGTGAAGCCCTCACCTACAGTCCGGAGGCGATCGTCGAGCTCTTCGCGACGCCGAACGGATGGGAGAGGCACTCCGACATCCGCGCGAAGGCGACGGATGCCGGAGTCGAGGTCGAATACGTCACCGAGTACGTCCTGAACGCGATGGCGGACACCGTCACCCCGCAGGGACTCGTCGCCGTCGTGCGGCAGACTCCGACGTCGGTGCGCGACATCTTCGCCGGCGCTCCTCGTCTCGTCGCCATCTGCGAGGAGATCCGCGACCCCGGCAACCTCGGCACCATCATCAGGGCCGCGGATGCCGCCGGCGCGGATGCCGTCGTGCTCACCGGTCGCACGGTGGATCCGTACAACCCCAAGGTCGTGCGCGCCACCACGGGGTCGCTGTTCCACCTGCCGGTGTCGGTCGGCGCCGACCTCGCCGAGGTCGTCGAGCGCGCCCATGCCGCGGGACTCCGCGTGCTCGCCGCCGATGTCAAGGGCGACGACCTCCTGCAGGCGCGCGCCGATGGCCTGCTCGCGGAACCCACCGCCTGGCTGTTCGGGAACGAGGCGCACGGACTGGAGGACGAGGCGCTGGGTCTCGCCGACCGGGTCCTGCGGCTTCCGATCTTCGGCCGTGCGGAGTCGCTGAATCTCGCGACCGCGGCGAGCGTGTGCCTGTACGAGAGCGCGTTCGCCCAGCGCGCGACCGCGCTGTCCTGACGCGGAGGCGCTCACGGCGCCGCGGCATCCCCATCCCGTCCTCGCTGATAGGTTGGTCCCTGCGTCAGCGGAGAAGGAGACCGGAGTCGATGCGGATTCTGATCGTGGAGGATGACGAGCGCGTCGCCGCCGCGCTCGATGCCTTCCTGGTGCGGTCGGGCTACGCGACCGTCCGCGCGGCCGACGGAGCCTCGGCGCTCACGATGCTCGGAGCCGACACCGAGGTGGTGCTGCTCGATCTCGGCCTGCCCGACACCGACGGCATCGACCTCTGCCGTCGCATCCGCGGACGCTCCGACGTCCCCATCGTCATCGTGACCGCGCGCAACCAGGTCACCGAGCGCATCAAGGGGCTCCGTGCGGGGGCCGACGACTTCGTCGTGAAGCCGTACGACGTGCACGAGCTCCTCGCCCGCATCGAGGCGGTCACGCGACGAGCGCGGCCCGTCCATCCCGAATCGGAGGCGCGCGTGCGAGTGCAGGACGGCGCCGTGGAGATCGACCTCGTCGCGCGGCAGCTGCTGATCGACCGGATGCCGGTGGAGCTGACCCGCAAGGAGTTCGACATCGTGGCGATGCTCGCGCGGTATCCCGGCGTGGCGGTGCCGAAGGAGCGTCTCATCCGGGAGGTGTGGAACACCGACTGGCGGGGATTCGGCCATTCCCTCGAGGTGCACGTCGGCGCCATCCGGAAGAAGGCGGGGCAGCAGCGCCTCATCGAGACGGTGCGCGGCGTCGGCTACCGTCTGGCCGGCTGATCCGTCATGCGCCGTCGCCTCGTCATCGTCTTCTTCGTGCCCCTCCTGGCGATCCTCCTGTGCCTCGGCGGTGCCACGGCGTGGAGCGCGACCCGCAGCATCCAACAGGCGTTCTACACCGAGCAGCTCGGCGACCTCGGGTACTTCGTGACCAGCGCCAGGCAGGCACTGCGGTCGGGGAGCCCCGCGGTGATCGACGCGGAGGCGCAGCGCTTCCGCGAGGTGTACGGGATCGACGTCGTGGTGTTCGACCTCTCGGGAGGTGTGTGGGCGTCAGGCGACCGCGAGGTGGGGGTGCTCGGCGAGGAGGAGGCGGCGCGGGTGGGGCTCGCGCTCTCGGGGCGTCGGGCTGAGGCCCCGGCACCCGTGTTCCCCTGGAGCGCCGCGGACTCGTCCCTGGTGGAGCCGGTGTTCGACGACGGCGACGTCATCGGAGCCGTCATGGTCTCGGCCGACGTGGCCGCCCCGCGGACCGAGATGCTTCGGCAGATCATCGTGCTGTCGGTCGTCGCCGTGGTCTCGATCCTCCTCGGCGTGCTCCTCATCCTGCAGTTGTCGCGCTGGGTGCTGTCTCCCGTGCGCCGCCTGGACGACGCGATGGTCGCGATCGAACGGGGAGCGATGGACACGAGGGTCGCGGAGGACACGGGCCCTCCGGAGCTCCGTCGGATGACCCGGGTGTTCAACGGGATGGCGGATGAGATCGAGCGGGTGATGACCAGGCAACAGGAGTTCGCGCTCAACGCATCGCACGAGCTGCGCAACCCGCTGAACGCGCTGCTCCTGCGGGTCGAGCACCTGGCGACCGGCCTCGGCGAGGAGTGGCGCGACGATGTCGAGGAGACCCGCGAGGAAGGGCGACGCATGGTCCGGATCCTCGAGACGCTGCTGGGACTGGCGCGCGGAGGGCGGCCGGAGACGACCGTGGCGGAGGTCGATCTCGACGCGGTGGCCACGAGGCGCGTGGAGGCGTGGCGGGAGGTCGCGGCACGACGCGGGATCCTCCTGCGCTCGACGGGCCGGGCTGCGGTGCTGAGCATCACGGATCGCACGATCGTCGAGAGCGCGCTCGACGCCGTGATCGACAACGCCGTGAAGTACTCGCCCGCGGGATCGGCGATCGATGTCGAGGCGACCGTCGTCGACGACCTCTGCTGTGTGGCAGTGCGCGACGAGGGGCCCGGTCTGACTCGCGAGGAGGTGGCGTTCGCGACCGACCGGTTCTGGCGCAGCGACGAGACCGGCGACACTCCGGGGTCCGGGCTCGGGCTGGCCATCGCCACCGACCTGCTCGCTGTGATCGGCGGACGACTCAGCGTCGAGGCGCGGGACGGCGGCGGGCTGCAGGTCTCCCTTCTCATCCCGGTCGGAGGCGACTCATGACGACGAGGCGCGTCACGGTGTCGCGTCGCGCGGGCGCGGTCTGCGCGGCGGCGGTGGTGGTCCTGGCGGCGCTCGTCGGCTGCAGCCCCCGGGCTGCGGACTGGGCGAACGAACGCTACGCCATCTCGGGCGGTGGACACGACGGCGTGTACGACGCCTACGGCACGGGGCTCGCGACCGAGCTCTCGTCGGACCTCGACGTGCGGATGACAGCCGTCGAGTCCGCGGGGTCGGTGGACAACCTCCTCCGGGTGAGCGCCGGCGACGCGCTGCTCGGCTTCGCGCAGGGGGATGCGGCGGCGGATGCGGTGGCGGGAGCGGGCGCGTTCGCCGAGCCCCTGCCGGTGCGCGCCATCGCCCGCCTCTACGACGAGTATCTGCACGTCGTCGTCCGTCGGGACTCCGACATCGACGACATCACCGAGCTCGCGGGAAGGAGGGTGTCCCTCGGCGCGGAGAACTCCGGAGTCACGGTGATCGCCGCCCGCGTCCTGGACGCGGCCGACGTCGACGTCGCCTCGGTGGATGACCCTCAGCTCGGCCTCGCCGCGTCGATCGCCGCGCTGGAGGCATCCGAGATCGACGGGTTCTTCTGGGTCGGCGGCATCCCGACACCGGGCATCGCGGAACTCGCGGAGACGACCCCGGTGCGGCTCCTGCCTGTCGCCCAGTCCTGGGTGAACCGCGTCAACGAGCGCTACTCGTACGCCTACCGTCCGTCCGACCTTCCCATGGGCCTCTACGGGCTCGAGGCGTCGGAATCGACCATGGCGGTGCCGAACTACCTCGTGACCGCGGCCGGCACGCCGGACGCGATCGTGAGGGACGTGCTCACGGTGCTGTTCGAGTCGCGCGCGCGGATCGCCGACACGGCACCCGCCGCCGCGCTGCTCGACAGGACGCAGGCCATCTTCACCGCGCCCGTGCCGCTGCATCCCGGGGCCGTCGAGTACTACCGGGACCAGCGGGACTGACGACTCAAGAAATCCTCAAGAAGTTCTCATCCGCCCCCTCGGCTCTGACAATCTGGGGTTCGATCGCGCACGATTCGACGGAGAATCCCGATGCCACAGGGCCGACGCCTTCCCGCAGGTGCAGGTTCCGTCATCCCTTCGTCTCCGCTCGCGATCGGATCCGATCGGAGGCTTGCCGCCGCGTTCCGCCTGGGGGAGGAGCGAGGGGGCAGGGGCGCCCCCACGGTTCGCGGGGGCGGACCGTGGGGCATTCCGTCGCCCGACGGAGACCACCCGGCCCCGTGATTACGAACGTGTAAATGTCGACCCGCCTGCTGGAGCCGCGTCAATGACGTGGCTAGTTTGGAGAAATGATGACCTCTGGTAAGCCCCTCGTCGTGGTCGACAACGTTCAGAAGCACTACGGCGACTTCCAGGCGCTCACGGATATCGACCTCACGGTGAACTCCGGCGAGGTCGTGGTCGTGATCGGTCCGTCCGGTTCGGGGAAGTCCACCCTCTGCCGCACGATCAACCGCCTCGAGACGATCACGAGCGGCACGATCAGCATCGACGGCAAGGCGCTCCCCGCCGAGGGCAAGGGGCTGGCGAACCTGCGCGCCGACGTCGGCATGGTCTTCCAGTCGTTCAACCTGTTCGCCCACCTGACGATCCTCGAGAACGTCACGCTCGGCCCGATCAAGGTCCGTGGGATGAAGAAGGCGGATGCCGAGAAGGAGGCGCTCGCGCTCCTCGACCGCGTCGGCGTGGCGAAGCAGGCGTCGAAGCTGCCCGCTCAGCTCTCCGGCGGCCAGCAGCAGCGCGTCGCCATCGCCCGCGCCCTGGCCATGCATCCGAAGGTGATGCTGTTCGACGAGCCCACCAGCGCGCTCGACCCCGAGATGATCAACGAGGTGCTCGACGTCATGGTCGAGCTCGCCCAGGAGGGCATGACGATGATCGTCGTCACCCACGAGATGGGCTTCGCCCGCAAGGCGGCCGACCGCGTCGTGTTCATGGCCGACGGTCAGATCGTCGAGGAGGCGACGCCCGAGGAGTTCTTCACGAACCCGAAGAGCGATCGCGCCAAGGACTTCCTGTCGAAGCTCCTGACGCACTGACGCCCCACACCACAGACCCTGCATCCACAGCACACGAAGGAGACGCACCATGCGACGCACACGGACACTGGCGGGAATCGGGATCGCGGCGGCAGCGCTGCTCGCCCTGACCGCCTGCAACAGCGGCAGCCCGTCCAACCCCGGAGGAGGCACCGGCGGCGATGAGGGCGGCGAGGACTCGACCTGGTTCGAGGTCGCGAGCGACGTCCAGCTCGAGGGCAGCCCCACATTCGACGCCATCCAGGAGCGCGACAAGGTCGTCATCGGGGTCAAGGAGGACCAGCCCGGTCTCGGCTACCTCGACGTCACGACCAACGAGCGCACCGGCTTCGACGTCGACATCGCCCGCTGGATCGCGGCGTCGCTGGGCTACGACGAGGACAAGATCGAGTTCAAGGCGATCGCCTCCGCGAACCGCGAGCAGGCGATCGTGAACGGCGACATCGACTACTACGTCGGCACGTACTCGATCACGGACAAGCGCAAGGAGCAGATCGCCTTCGCCGGACCGTACTTCATCACCGGTCAGGGCCTGCTCGTCGGCACCGACAGCGACATCGAGAGCGAGGCCGACCTCGGCCCCGACACGACGGTGTGCTCGGCGACCGGTTCGACGCCGATCCAGAACATCCGCACCAACTACCCGGAGGTGCCGACCAAGGAGTTCGACCTGTACTCGGCCTGCGTCGAGGCGCTGCTGTCGGGGGAGGTCCAGGCGGTCACCACCGACCAGGCCATCCTCATCGGCTACGCGGCCCAGGACCCGGACAACCTCATGGTGGTCGGCGAGCCCTTCACCGAGGAGCGCTACGGTGTCGGCCTCGCGAAGGACGACACCGCCCTTCAGGAGCACATCAACACGCTGTTCACGGACGGCGGCGACATCTGGCAGGCGATCTTCGACGCGAACCTCGGCTCGTCGGGCATCGAAGTCACGCAGCCCGCAGTCGACTGATCGACTCGAGAGGGCGGCTGGATCCAGCCGCCCTCTCCTCGAATACCTGAAGGGGAGGGTGGCGTGGACGTCATCTTCGGCAACACCGATCTCTGGGGCAAGGCCCTCGGGAACACCGTGCTGATCTTCTTCGGCGGCGGTGTCCTCGCCCTCATGATCGGCATCATCGTCGGCGCGATGAGAGTCTCGCCCGTGCCGATCGCGCGCGGCGTCGGCACCGTCTACGTGAACCTCATCCGGAACACCCCGCTGACGCTCGTCTTCTTCTTCTTCATCTTCGGCTACCCGCAGCTCGGGCTGCCGAAGCTCAGCACCACCGTCCTCGGCATCCTCGCCATCGGCATCTACACCGCGACCTACGTCGCGGAGGTGCTGCGCGCCGGGATCAACACCGTCCCGGTCGGGCAGGCGGAGGCCGCGCGAGCGATCGGCCTCCCGTTCGGCCAGGTGATGACCCTCGTGGTCCTGCCGCAGGCGTTCCGCTCGGTCGTCCCGCCCATGATGAGCGTCTTCATCGCGCTGCTCAAGAACACCACCGTGGCCGCGGGCTTCTCGGTGCTCGAGCTCGGCGCGATCCGCTCCTACCTCAGCGAGCGCGGCGAGAACGCCCTCGTCGTCCTGCTCTGGGTCGCCGCGATCTTCGTCGCCCTCGTGCTGCTGCTCAGCTGGCTCCAGCGCTATCTCGAGAACAAGTGGAGGATCGCGCGATGACTTCCGTCCTGTACGACGTCCCCGGGCCGAAGGCCATCCTGCGCAACCGGCTCCTCGGCGTGGCGACGGTCGTCGTCGTGCTCGCGCTGCTCGGGTTCATCGGCTACCGCTTCTACGAGACCGGCCAGTTCGACGCCTCCCGGTGGTACGTCTTCACCTTCAGCGCCGTGTGGACGCAGATCTTCGGCGCCCTCGGTCGCACCCTCGCCGCCTTCGCGCTCGCCGGCCTGCTCAGCCTGATCCTCGGGTTCGTCCTCGCGATCGGGCGCCTGTCCGATCACGCATGGGTGCGCGTGCCGGTCACCGTCATCACCGAGATCTTCCGGGCGGTCCCGGTGCTCGTGCTGATGATGCTGCTCTACTACGGCCTCCCGGTGGTCGGCGTGAAGATGGAGCCGTACTGGGCCGTCGTCCTCGCGCTCATGGCCTACAACGGTTCGGTGCTCGCCGAGGTGCTGCGCGCCGGCGTCGAGTCGCTGCCGCGCGGACAGAAGGAGGCCGGCTTCGCGATCGGTCTCCGCAAGAGCGGGGTGATGCGCCTCATCCTCCTGCCGCAGGCGATCAGGGCCATGCTCCCGGTCATCGTCGCGCAACTCGTCGTGACCCTCAAGGACACCGCGCTCGGGTTCATCATCACCTACCCGGAGCTGCTGTACTTCGCGAAGCAGCTGACCTCGCAGCAGGGGCGTCCCGTGCTGCAGTCCGCGTTCGTGATCGGCGGCATCTACATCGTCATGTGCCTGATCCTCTCGGGCATCGCGCGCTACATCGAGATCCGCACGCGCCGCTCGCCCAAGCTGCGCGGCGGCGGCGCGCCGGTCGGCGGCGGCCCCGCCGGCGGACCGGATCCGCGCCAGCACGAGGAAGGCACGAACACCGAGCTCATCGCGATGCAGCGCGGTGCCGGCAAGGTCGACGGGACCAACACCGGCGCGGGCGCGGGCGGGGTCTGATCCCGCCACCGCGCGCCGGTAGACTCGACTCTCGTGTCTGAGTCTCCCGAAATCACCCCGGAAGCGGTCGAAGCCGCTGTCGCGGCGGCCCTCGAAGCCATCGCCGCGGCCGCCGACACCGCCGAGCTGAAGTCCGCTCGCGCCGCGCACGTCGCAGACGGATCGCCGCTGGCGGTCCTCAACGCGTCGATGCGTCAGGTCGCACCCGAGAACAAGGCGGCGTTCGGCAAGCTCGTCGGCCAGGGACGCGGCCGCGTCACCCAGGCGCTGGCGGCCAAGGAGTCGGAGCTCGCCGCGGCGGAGGTCGCCGCACGGCTCGAGGCCGAGCGCGTGGACATCACCGCGGTACCGTCTCGCACGCGCGTCGGCGCCCGGCATCCGCTCACCCTGCTCAGCGAGCAGATCTCCGACATCTTCGTCGGCATGGGGTGGGAGATCGCCGAAGGGCCCGAGCTCGAGCACGAGTGGTTCAACTTCGACGCCCTGAACTTCGATGTGGATCACCCCGCTCGTCAGGAGCAGGACACGTTCTACGTCGACCCGACGTCGCGTCATCTTGTGATGCGCACGCACACGAGCCCCGTTCAGGTGCGCTCGATGCTCGACCGCGAGGTGCCGATCTACGTGCTGTGCCCGGGCCGGGTGTACCGCACCGACGAGTTCGACGCCACCCACCTGCCGGTCTTCACGCAGTTCGAGGGCCTCGTGATCGACAAGGGCATCTCGATGGCCCACCTCAAGGGCACGCTGGACCACGTCGCGCGGCAGCTGTTCGGGCCGGAGGCGAAGACGCGCTTCCGCACCAATTTCTTCCCGTTCACCGAGCCCTCCGCCGAGCTCGACCTGTGGCACCCGACCTTCAAGGGCGGTGCCCGGTGGATCGAGTGGGGCGGATGCGGCATGGTCGCCCCGAACGTGCTCCGCGCCGCGGGCATCGATCCGGACGTGTACAGCGGATTCGCATTCGGCATGGGCGTCGAGCGCGCGCTCATGTTCCGCAGCGATGTGCAGGACATGCGCGACATGGCCGAGGGTGATATCCGATTCAGCGAGCAGTACGGGATGGTGGTGTGATGCGCGTCCCGCTTTCGTGGTTGCGTGAGTACGTCGATGTGGCAGCGGATGCCACTCCGGAGGACGTCCTCGCGGCACTCGTGACCGTCGGGTTCGAGGAGGAGGACGTCCACCGCTTCGAGATCACCGGTCCGGTGGTCGTCGGCCAGGTCGTCTCGCTCGAGCCCGAGGCCCAGTCGAACGGCAAGACCATCAACTGGTGCCAGGTCGACGTCGGGGAGGCGAACGGCGGCGTGCGAGGCATCGTCTGCGGCGCCCACAACTTCGTCGTCGGCGACAAGGTCGTCGTGACGCTGCCGGGTGCCGTGCTGCCCGGTCCGTTCCCGATCGCCGCCCGCAAGACCTACGGACACGTCTCCGACGGCATGATCGCCTCGGCACGCGAGCTCGGTCTGGGCGACGAGCACAACGGCATCCTCGTGCTCTCCGACCTCGGGATAGACGCTCCCGTCGGCACCGACGCGATCGCCCTGCTGGGTCTCGACGACGTGGCGGTGGAGATCAACGTCACTCCCGACCGCGGCTACGCGTTCTCGCTGCGCGGCGTCGCTCGCGAGTACTCGCACGCCACCGGCGCGGACTTCCGCGACCCCGCGGAGCGCGACTTCGCCGAGCTCCAGCCGGGAACGGGGCACACGACGATCGTGGACGACACCGCGCCCGTGCGCGGCCGGATCGGTGCGAGCGAGTTCGTCACCCGCGTCGTGCGCGGCGTGGACCCGGCGCGGCCCACGCCGCCCTGGATGATCGCCCGTCTCTCGCTGGCCGGCATGCGCTCGCTCGGCATCCTCATCGACATCACGAACTACGTCATGCTCGAGCTCGGCCAGCCCCTGCACGGCTATGACCTCGACAAGCTCGCCGGCGGGATCACGGTGCGCCGCGCCACGCCCGGCGAGAGGATGACGACCCTCGACGGTCAGGAGCGCACGCTCCACGTCGAGGACCTGCTCATCACCGACGACTCCGGACCGATCGGTCTGGCGGGCGTCATGGGCGGCGGCACGACCGAGATGAGCGGGACGACGCAGAACGTCCTCATCGAGGCCGCGACCTTCGACCCCGTGACGATCGCGCGCACGGCGCGGCGCCACAAGCTCCCGAGCGAGGCGTCCAAGCGCTTCGAGCGCGGAGTGGACCCGCTCATCCCGTTCGTGGCGGCCCGCCGCGCCGCCGACCTCATGGTCGAGCTCGCGGGCGGAACACTCACCGACGAGGGCGGCGCGCTGTTCGCCGAGGTCTTCGTCGCCGACATCGAGCTGCCGCGCGGCTTCGTCCGGGCTCTCATCGGCGTGGACTACACCGATGCCGAGATCGAGGACGCCCTCACGAGGATCGGCACCGAGGTGACGGCGACGGATGCCGGGTGGACGGTCATCCCGCCGACCTGGCGACCCGATCTCACCGACAAGTGGTCGTTGGCCGAGGAGGTCGCCCGGATCCACGGTCTCGACCGCATCCCCTCGGTGCTGCCGACCCCGCCCTCCGGGCGCGGTCTCACCGTCTTCCAGCAGGGACGCCGCCGCGTCGCCAACGCCCTGGCGGCCGCGGGCCTGGTGGAGACCCCGTCGTTCCCGTTCACGACCGAGGCGCAGAACGACCTCCACGGATCGGCGTCCGGCGAGCACCTGCCCAGCATCCGCCTGGCGAACCCGCTCGACGGGTCCGCGCCGTTCCTGCGACGTTCGCTGATCCCGGGACTGCTGCAGACCGCGCACCGCAACATCTCGCGCGGCCTCACCGATCTCGCCCTGTTCGAGACGGGGACGGTCTTCCTGCCGGAGCCCGGCGTCGTCTACGGCACCGACGATGTCCCCCCGCTGGGCGTGCGCCCGTCGGATGAGACGCTCGCCGAGCTGAACGCGTCGATCCCCCCGCAGCACAACCACGTGGCGGTCCTGCTCACCGGCAACGTGGTGGCGCGCCAGCCCGGTCGTGCCGCGGAGGCGGCCGGCCTGTCCGAGGCGCTGGACGCGGTGCGCGTCATCGGCGCCGCGGCCGGCGTCGAGATCGAGGTGCGCCAGTCGCAGCGTGCCGCCCTGCACCCGGGACGGACCGGCGTGCTCGCCGTCGGCGAGGTCGAGGTCGGCTACGTCGGCGAACTGCACCCCGACGTCGCCGCCGCCGCGGATCTCCCCGGCCGGGCGACGGTCGTGGAGCTCGACCTCGACGGCATCCTCGATCTCGCCGGGGCGCAGTCCATCGCCGCGTCGCTGTCGACCTTCCCGGCAGCGACGCAGGACGTCTCGCTCGTCGTCGCGGCAGAGGTCTCGGCGGGCGAGGTGCGTGCCGCGCTGGTGGAGGGCGCGGGCTCCATGCTCGAGTCCGCCCGCCTCGTCGACGACTACCGCGGCGAGGGCGTGCCCGACGGGGAGAAGAGCCTGACGTTCGCCCTGCGCTTCCGCGCGGAGGACCGCACCCTGACCGCGGCCGAGGCCACGGAGGCGAAGCTCGCCGGCGTCGAGGTCGCCGCCGAGCGCTTCGGTGCGACGATCCGCGACTGAGAGGGCATCCGCTCTCGGCGGAAGGGGCTTCCGTCACGACGCGAATGCTGATGGCATGAGCGCATGACAGATGTGCTGATCCTCGGGGGCACGGGCTGGCTGTCCGGTCGCATCGCCCGGCGGCTCCTCGTCGACGGGGCGACCGTCCTGTGTCTCGCGAGAGGCGGACGGCCGTCCCCGGAGGGGGCGAGCCTCATGATCGCCGACCGCGACGCTCCCGACGCCTACGATCTGGTCTCCGGCCGCGACTGGGATCACGTGATCGACGTCTCGTCGCGGGCCGACCACGTGCAGGCGGCCGTGCGCGCCCTGGGCGACCAGGCGGCGCGGTGGACCTTCGTGTCCTCGGTGTCGGTCTACTCCGACGACGAGACGGCGGGCGCGGACGAGTCCGCGCCGCGGCATCCGCCCGCGCAGAGCAGCGACGACGACTACGGGCGTCAGAAGGTCGCGGCGGAGGACGCCGTCCGCGCCCTCGGCGCGCGGGCGCTCATCGTCAGGCCGGGTCTGATCGCGGGGGAGGGGGACCCGAGCGACCGCTTCGGATACTGGGCGGCCGCCCTGCTGCGCGCCGGCGACGAGCCGGTGCTCGCTCCGCGCTCGGAGGGGCGTTCGGTGCAGGTCGTCGACGTGGACGACCTGGCGGACTTCATCGCGACCACAGCGGCCACCGGCGCGATCAACGCCGTCGGTGACGAGCATCCGCTGGGTCATGTGCTGGACGCCATCCGCCGCGCGACCCGGCACCGCGGCGACCTCGTGCTCGCGGACGACGACTGGCTCGTCGGCCACGACGTCCGGCACTGGGCCGGAGACCGATCGCTGCCCCTCTGGCTGCCCGCTGAGATGGCCGGCTTCATGAGCCGGTCGAACGCGTCCTTCCGCGCTGCCGGCAGCGAACCGCGTCCCCTCGACGACACGATCGCCGCGGTCGTCGCCGACGAGGACGCCAGGGGAGTCGAGCGTCCGAGACGCGCGGGACTCACGCGCGAGGACGAGATCGCCCTCCTCCGTCTCCTCGCTGTGTGACGAGCCGGATTTGCACCGGCCGCGCGGGCCGCGCTATCGTCGCGGCATGTCCTCGGCCCTCACCGCTTCTCTGACGCTCGCTTCGAGCGTCATCGCTGTGCGCCGACGCCGCGGCGGCCGCCGACTCTAGGCGACCCCGCGCTCTCTCGTGTCCGCACGACGGTCGAGCGCCGAGTCGCCGCCTCCGGCCCGACACCCTCCTGACCCGACGCGCTCCGGCGCCCTTCGGCGCAGGACCCCGACCGTTAAGGTAGAAGCATGACGTATTCCGTCGCCGTCTCCGGCGCCTCCGGCTACGCGGGCGGCGAGATCCTGCGCCTTCTCGCGGCTCACCCCGACATCGAGATCCGGACCGTCACGGCCCATTCGAACGCCGGCCAGCCCCTGATCCAGCAGCAGCCGCACCTGCGGTCGCTCGCGCACCTCACCCTGCAGGAGACGACGCCCGAGACCCTGGCCGGGCACGACATCGTCTTCCTCGCGCTCCCGCACGGACAGTCCGGACAGTACACGGACGCGCTCGGGGCGACCCCCCTCGTGATCGATGCGGGCGCGGACCACCGCCTCACCTCGCAGGGCGCGTGGGACGACTTCTACGGCGGGGACTTCCACGAGCCGTGGGCCTACGGCGTTCCCGAACTGCTCGTCGGCGGCGTCAAGCAGCGCGAGGTCCTGCGAGGGGCATCGCGCATCGCCGCCCCCGGATGCAACGCCTCCACCGTGAGCCTGAGTCTCGCGCCGGGCGTGGCCGCCGGCGTGATCGACCCCGCCGACATCGTCTCGGTACTGGCGGTCGGCCCGTCCGGAGCGGGACGGAGCCTCAAGACGAATCTGCTCGCGAGCGAGATCCTGGGCACGGCGAACCCGTATGCGGTCGGCGGCACCCACCGGCACATCCCCGAGATCAGGCAGGCGCTCGCCGCCGCCGCGCCGTCGACAGGCCAGGGAGTCGACCCCGCCGACGGCGTCCGCATCTCCTTCACGCCGGTGATCGTGCCGATGTCGCGGGGGATCCTCGCGACATCGAGCGCCCCGATCGTCGGCGACGCCAGCGACGCCGACATCCGCGCGGCGTGGGAGCAGGCGTACGGCGACGAGACGTTCGTGCAGCTGCTGCCGGCCGGGGAGTTCCCTCGCACGGCCGACGTCCTCGGCGCGAACACCGCGCTGGTCGGCCTCGCGATCGACCGCCCCGCCGGCCGGGTCACGGTCGTCACCGCGGTCGACAACCTCGTGAAGGGCACCGCCGGCGCCGCCATCCAGTCCATGAACCTCGCGCTGGGGCTGCCCGAGTCCCGCGCCCTCTCGCTGAACGGAGTCGCGCCATGAGCGTCACCGCCCCCGCAGGATTCGAGGCGGCCGGAGTCGCCGCCGGTCTCAAGTCGACCGGCAAGCCCGATGTCGCCGTGGTCGTCAACCGCGGCCCGCGCAAGGTCGGCGCCGCCGTCTTCACGAGCAACCGCGCCAAGGCGAACCCCATCATCTGGTCGCAGCAGGCCGTCGCCGACCGCGTCGTCGAGGCGGTCGTGCTGAACTCCGGCGGCGCCAACTGCTTCACCGGGTCGTTCGGATTCCAGACGACGCACCAGACCGCCGAAAAGGCCGCCGAGCTGCTGGGCGTCAGCGCCGGTGACGTGCTCGTGTGCTCGACCGGGCTGATCGGGGTCGGCGACGAGGTGTTCCGGGGCAAGGTCCTCGCCGGCACCGAGCAGGCGATCGGCGAGCTGTCGACCGACGGAGGCGCCGTCGCGGCCGAGGCGATCATGACGACCGACAGCGTCTCGAAGACCGCTGTCGTCTCGCGCGACGGATGGACGATCGGCGGCATGGCGAAGGGCGCGGGCATGCTCGCTCCCGGCCTCGCGACGATGCTCGTCGTCATCACGACGGATGCCGTGCTCGAGCCCCTCGAGGCCGATGCCGCCCTGCGCGCAGCCACGGGCACCACCTTCGACCGTCTGGACTCCGACGGCTGCATGTCGACGAACGACCAGGTCACCCTGCTCGCCAACGGGGCGTCGGAGGTCGTCCCCGATCTCGACGACTTCGGCGCCGCGCTGCGCGAGCTGTGCCAGGAGCTCGCGGTGAAGCTGCAGGGGGACGCCGAGGGCGCGAGCCACGACATCACGATCGAGGTCCGGCATGCGGCATCCGAGGGCGAAGCCGTGGAGGTGGGCCGCTCCGTCGCCCGCAACAACCTCTTCAAGGCTGCGATCTTCGGCAACGACCCGAACTGGGGCCGTGTGCTGGCCGCGATCGGCACCACCGGCGCGCAGTTCGACCCCTACGACGTGGACGTGTGGATGAACGGCGTGCGGGTGTGCAGCGAAGGCGGTCCCGATCGTCCGCGCGAAGAGGTCGATCTCACGCCGCGGGCAACGCACCTCGTCATCGATCTCAAGGTGGGCGAGGCCACCGCGACCGTGCTGACGAACGACCTGACGCACGACTACGTCCACGAGAACAGCGCCTACGCCTCATGACCGACATCCAGGACACCACCCCCGACGTCGCCGCTGTCAAGGCGGAGACGCTGATCGAGTCGCTGCCGTGGCTCAAGCGGTTCCGCGACCAGATCGTCGTCGTGAAGTACGGCGGCAACGCCATGGTCTCCGACGAGCTGCAGGAGGCGTTCGCGCAGGACATCGCGTATCTGCGGTACGTGGGCGTGCAGCCGGTCGTCGTGCACGGCGGTGGCCCGCAGATCTCGGACATGCTGCAGCGCCTCGAGATCCCGAGCGAGTTCAAGGGCGGCTACCGCGTCACCAACACCGAGGCGATCAGCGTCGTCCGCATGGTGCTCACCGGTCAGGTGAACCCCCAGCTCGTGTCGAAGATCAACTCGCACGGTCCGATCGCGACAGGCCTGAGCGGCGAGGACGCGGGTCTCTTCGGCGGTCGTCGCCGCGGGGTCGTCGTCGACGGCGAGGAGATCGACCTCGGACGTGTCGGAGACGTCGTCGAGGTCGATCCGACGCCCGTGCTCGACCACCTCGCCGCGGGGCGTGTGCCGGTGGTCTCGAGCATCGCACCCGACCTGGATCACCCGGGGCAGTCGCTCAACGTCAACGCGGACGCCGCCGCCGCCGCCCTGGCCATCGCCCTGGGTGCGCGCAAGCTCGTGATCCTCACGGACGTGCCGGGGCTGTACGCCGACTGGCCGAATCGCGACTCGCTCGTCTCGCACCTCACCTCGGAGGACCTCATCGAGATGCTGCCCGCACTCGAATCGGGGATGATCCCGAAGATGCGGGCATGCCTCGACGCGGTCGAGGGCGGCGTCGACGCCGCCGCGATCATCGACGGACGGGTGCCGCATTCGGTGCTCGTCGAACTCTTCACCAGCAAGGGAATCGGAACAGAAGTGGTCTTGGGAAGCGCAGGGACGAAGGCATGAGCAACTGGCAGGACGACGCGGAGAGCGATCTGATCCTCAACGCGGGACGCCGTCTCGCGCTCCTCACCCGCGGCGAGGGATCGTACCTGTGGGACTCGGAGGGCACGCGCCACCTCGACTTCCTCGCCGGCATCGCGGTGACCTCGCTCGGCCACGCGCATCCGGTGTTCGTGGAGGCCGTGTCCACCCAGGCCGCGACCCTCGCCCACGTCTCGAACTACTTCGCCACGCCGTCGCAGCTCGCGCTCGCCGCACGGCTCAAGCGCCTCGCCGGCGCCGGCATCGACGGACGCGTCTTCTTCTCGAACTCCGGCGCCGAGGCGAACGAGGCGGCGTTCAAGCTCGCACGTCTGCACGGCGGCACCGAGAAGCCGCGCATCCTCGCGCTCGAGAACGGCTTCCACGGACGCACGATGGGGTCGCTCGCCCTCACCGCCAAGGAGTCGATGCGCGCCCCCTTCGAGCCGATGCCCGGCGGCGTGGAGCACATCCCCGCCACGGTCGAGGCGCTCGAAGACGCGATCGACGACCGCGTGGCGGCCGTCATCGTGGAGCCCATCCAGGGAGAGGCCGGCGTCGTCGAGCTGCCGGAGGGATACCTCCAGGCCGCGCGCTCGCTCACCCTGGCGCACGGTGCACTGCTCATCGTCGACGAGATCCAGACCGGGGCGGGGCGCACCGGCGCCTGGTTCGGCTTCAGCCACGAGGGGATCACCCCCGACGCGATCACGCTCGCGAAGGGCATCGGCGGCGGGTTCCCGATCGGGGCGCTCGTGACGTACGGCGCCGCCAGCGACCTGTTCACCCCCGGCTCGCACGGATCGACGTTCGGCGGCAACCCGCTGGCCACGGCCGTGGCCGACGCCGTCCTCGCGGAGATCGAGAACGCGGGGCTCGTCGAGAACGCCGCGCGTCGCGGAGACGAGCTCCGCGAGATCATCCTCGGGATCCGGTCTCCGCTGGTGACGGGGGTCCGCGGACGGGGACTCCTCATCGGCGTCGCGCTCGGCGCACCCGTCGCCGGCGACGTCGTCGCGGCCGCCCAGGAACGCGGACTCATCGTCAACGCCGCCAACCCCGAGACCGTGCGCATCGCGCCCGCGCTCACCATCGGCGACACGGAGCTCGCCGAGTTCCGTGAGCTCTTCACCGCCGCTCTCGCCGACGTCTCGGCATCCCTCACCTCCTCCGGAAAGGCCGACCTGTGACCCGCCACCTCCTGCGTGACGACGACCTGACCCCTGCAGAGCAGGCGGAGATCCTCGATCTCGCCCTCGAGCTGAAGAAGGACCGCTGGGCCAGCAAGGCCCTCGCCGGGCCGCAGACGGTCGCCGTCATCTTCGACAAGTCGTCGACCCGCACCCGCGTCTCGTTCGCGGTGGGGATCGCCGACCTCGGCGGATCGCCCCTCATCATCTCGACCGCCAACAGCCAGCTCGGCGGCAAGGAGACGCCGTCCGACACGGCGCGCGTGCTCGAGCGGCAGGTCGCCGCGATCGTCTGGCGCACCTATGCCCAGGCTGGACTCGAGGAGATGGCCGCCGGCACGACGGTTCCGGTGGTCAACGCGCTGTCCGACGACTTCCACCCGTGCCAGCTGCTCGCCGACCTGCTCACCATCCGCGAGCACAAGGGAGAGCTGAAGGGCCTCACCCTGACGTTCTTCGGCGACGGGCAGAGCAACATGGCCCACTCCTACGCGCTCGCCGGCGTCACCGCAGGGATGCACGTGCGGATCGCCTCGCCGGAGCACTATGCACCGCGCGCCGACGTGGTCGAGGCGGCGGATCGTCGCGCCGCCGAGACCGGCGGGTCCATCACCCTCCTCACCGACCCCGTCGAGGCGGCGGCCGGCGCCGACGTCATCGTCACCGACACCTGGGTGTCGATGGGCAAGGAGGAGGAGAAGCTCGCCCGCATCCGTGACCTCGGCGGCTACAAGGTGACCTCCGAGACGATGGCGATCGCCGACCCCGCGGCGGTCTTCATCCACTGCCTCCCCGCCGACCGCGGATACGAGGTCGACTCCGAGGTGATCGACGGCCCGCAGAGCGTCGTCTGGGATGAGGCGGAGAACCGTCTCCACGCGCAGAAGGCCCTGCTCGTGTGGCTGCTCGGCAAGAAGGACGCGTGATGACCGGTTCGAAGAACGACGGCACCAACGAAGGCGCGCTGTGGGGAGCGCGGTTCGCGAGCGGTCCCTCCGCCGAACTGGTCGAGCTGAGTCGATCGACGCACTTCGACTGGGTGCTCGCGCCCTACGACATCGCGGGCTCGCACGCGCACGCGACGGCGCTCGCCGCGGCCGGGTACCTGGAGCCCGACGAGGCGGAGCGGATGCACGCCGGGCTGGACGCCGTGGCGCGCAGGATCTCTGACGGCAGCCTGAAGCCGGTCCCGTCGGACGAGGACGTGCACGGTGCACTCGAGCAGGCCCTCATCGCGGAGCTCGGCCCTGAGCTCGGAGGTCGACTCCGCGCCGGACGCAGCCGCAACGACCAGATCGCGACGCTCGTGCGGATGTATCTGATCGACCATGCACGCGTGATCGCCCGCGATCTGCTGCGCGTGATCGACGCCCTCGTCGCACAGGCCGAGGCGCACCCCGAGGCGATCCTGCCCGGTCGCACCCACCTGCAGCATGCGCAGCCGGTGCTGCTGGCCCATCACCTGCAGGCGCACGGCTGGCCGCTGGTGCGCGAGCTCGAGCGCCTCGTCGACTGGCGCCGCCGCGCGGGCGTCTCGCCCTACGGCGGGGGAGCGCTGGCGGGATCGACGCTGGGTCTCGACCCGGGGCTCGTCGCGTCGGAACTCGGCCTCGACCGTCCGGCGGAGAACTCCCTCGACGGCACGGCCGCCAGGGACGTCGTGGCGGAGTTCGCCTTCATCGCCGCGATGACGGGAGTGGACCTCTCGCGCCTGAGCGAGGAGATCATCCTCTGGAACACCCGCGAGTTCGGCTTCGTGACGCTTCACGACGGATACTCGACGGGCTCGAGCATCATGCCGCAGAAGAAGAATCCCGACATCGCGGAGCTCGCCCGGGGCAAGTCCGGCCGCCTGATCGGCAACCTGTCCGGCCTGCTCGCGACGCTCAAGGGCCTTCCTCTCGCATACAACCGCGACCTGCAGGAGGACAAGGAGCCGGTCTTCGACTCGGTGCAGACGCTGGAGGTGGTGCTGCCGGCATTCGCGGGCATGATCGCGACACTCCGGTTCGACACCGAGCGGATGGCCGCGCTCGCCCCCCAGGGCTTCTCGCTCGCGACGGACGTGGCCGAGTGGCTCGTCAAGCGCCGCGTGCCGTTCCGCGACGCGCACGAGATCTCGGGCGCGCTCGTGCGGGCCTGCGAGGAGCAGGGGATCGGCCTCGAGGACGCATCGGACGAGCTGCTGCTCTCGGTGTCGCCGCACCTCGTGCCGGAGGTGCGCGAGGTCCTCAGCATCGAGGGTTCCGTGGCATCCCGCACCGGGGTCGGCGGCACAGCTCCCGTGCGCGTCGCCGAGCAGCGGGCCGAGCTCGTCGCCCGGGCTCAGGCCGCCGCGCACGCCCTCGGTCTGTAGCCCCGTCCCGGTTCCCGACCTGCCCGGATCTCCGACCTGTCCGGACGGGAACGGACGGATCACGGAGGGGTGGACGGATCACGGACGATCGAGGTCAGAACGTCCGGCATCCGTCCGGTCATCCGGCATCCGTCCGGTCATCACCGGTGCCGCTCGAGGGCGGCGAGCACGGCGGACTGGACGGTGGGCCAGTCGTGGACGATCTGTGCGTAGTCGAATCGGAGCGTCTCGTACCCGCGACGTGAGGCCGCTGCATCCCTCATGAGGTCTCGATGGCGATTCCCGCCCTCATGATTCTCCCGGCCGTCCGCTTCGATGATGAGTCGTCCGGCGATGACGAAGTCGACGCGGCCCACGTCGGCGATGACCACCTGGCATTCCAAGTGGATTCCGAGGACGTGCAGCCGCAGTCGCAGCAGCGACTCGAGGCCGCTGTCGGCGTCCGGACGCGCGAGGTCGACGAGCCACCGCGCTCGTCGAGGAAGTGCCGCCCTGATCCGTGCTCTGCTCTTCGCCGACAGCAGCCGGAGCTTCCACGCGGATTCGAAGGCGGCGAAGAACGCCTCGTCGCCGGAGCATCGGAGCAGATGCACGAGCGCCGTCTCGATCGGAACCGTGAGGATCGGCGGAGCGCCTCGGTAGTAGTGGGTGACGCATCGGCAGTCCGGGTGTGCGAGCGGATGCTGCGAAGGTGCGAGCCACACGTGTGGTCCTGTGTCGGCCGGCAGCACCCAGACGCCACGCGCACGAAGAGCGCTCGCGCAGGTCAGCGCGCCGCCGTGCGCGGCCGCCTCGCGCAGGGCGGCTGGGACGGGCGCGACCGCGAACACCCCAGGGCGCAGCCGCAGGATGGACCCCTTCCGCACGCACTCGCTCAGCGCCTGTCGAGAGAATCCGAGGCGCTGCAGGTGAGACCCTCGCGCGACGCCACCGAGCCGGATGATCGTGTCTTTCGGAGTGAGCATCCGTCCACGGTGCTGCAGCGGGTGATCGAGCGCGGGGTCGAAAGACGTGATCCGTGGAGAACGGACAGCGGTCCGGTCTCGTGCAGGGGCGGTCGAGCTCCGACGGATCACGGAGGGTCGGACGGATCACGGACGATCGGGGTCAGAACGTCCGTGATCCGTCCGGTCATCCGGCATCCGTCCGCGCCGGGGACAGGGACAGGACGGGACAGGGACAGGACGGGACGGGGACAGGACGGGACCGGGCGACAGGATGGGAACCGGATCGGCCGCGACGGGGTCAGCCGATCAGTGGAGGTCGGTGTCGGCTGCGGATCGGGTCCATCGCGTGAAGCGCACGACGAGTCCGTCTCGCGTCGGGGCCGCGAGGAAGGGCCCGGCGGATGCTGCGGCATCGCCGTCGAACGGAGCGACCCGCACCAGGCGCCAGTCGCCGTCGTCGGCACGCGCGCGCACGATGACGGCATCCGCCCATCGGCTGACGCGGATCGTGATCTCGCTGTCGTTCCAGTCGTCGACCCATCCGACCGACCAGTCCGAGCGGATCGCCGTCACGACAGCGCCGAGGCCGAGGTGGCCGTCGGCGTATTCGATCCCGGCCTTGATCCAGTGCTCGTCGTCGATGCGGACGAAGACTCCGGCCTGGTCGAACTGTCCGTCCCAGGGTGCGCGGAAGGAGACCTCCATCGCCTCTCCCACGGCCAGCGGTGCGACGAGGGCGTGCTCGGTATCGTGGACGAAGTCGTATGCGGTGTGGCGCCAGGCGTCGCTGCCCTCCCGCGCGGACACGTCGAGGTGCGACGCGCCGGCAGCGGGGATGACGGTCTGCGCGGCAGGGGAGTGAGTCCAGGTACCGTGGCTCCAGGAGATGTCCGATTCAGGCATGTTCTCAGGCTATAACCAAATGGGGCATAACTTCTAGATATTCGTGTTACGGTTATGTCATGGCCATCGCCGTCATCGCCGACATCATGGGGTCGCGGAAGCTCGACGACCGATCCGCCGCGCAGCGGACGCTCGACGAGACCATCGCCGCCGTCGAGCAGGACGTCCCCCTCGCAGAACAGCCGCTGACACCCACCGTCGGCGATGAGCAGCAGGGTGTGTACCGCGAGCTCGAGTCAGCGCTGGTATCCCTCCTCATGATCCAGTTGCGTCTGCCCGACGGACTCGCGTTCCGCTTCGGCATCGGCGTCGGAGAGGTCCGTTCCGTCCCCTCGGTGCACACCGAGCTCGCCGACGGGCCAGGGTGGTATGCCGCGCGGGCGGCCATCGAGACCGTGCATGCACGGGAGGGACGCGCCGTACCGCGCACGCGTACCTGGATTGTCGGAGCCCCCGGGCAGGATGAGGTCATGGAGAGCACGATCGCCGCCTCGAACGCCTACCTCCTCGTCCGCGACGAGCTGGTGAGCGCGATGAGCGAGCGCGAACGTCGGCTGACCTACGGGCGGCTGATCGGCCGATCGCAGCTCGAGCTCGCCGCGGAGGAGGGCATCACCCAGCCGAGCGTCTCGAAGTCGCTGCGCAATGCGGGGAGCGCGGCGATCATCGAAGGCGTCGCGGCGCTCCGACGGGAGGAGCGCTCGTGATCGCCGCCGGTCTCGCACTTCTCGCCGTCGGCGCGGCCGACCTCGTGCGCCAGTTCGCGCCCCGACGCTGGGTCGGCTACCTGACCATCGCGATCGTCCTCCTCCTGCTCGGCAGCGTCGGCGACGCGCTCCTGCCGATGTTCGCCGCGCTGCTGATCGGCGCGCTCTGGGTGTGGAGCATGCCCGCCGACCGCCCTGCGCCACTCGGGTTCTGGCCCGCGGTGCTCCTCGCCGCGATCAGCGTCGGAGCGGTCGTCTGGATCGGGCCGCGCGAGGATGCCGGCCTCATCGGCTCGGTCTGGAACCTGAGGTCGCCCTTCGGCGACGTCTCGTTCGATCTGGCGATGCTCGCACTCGGCACCGCGGTCTTCCTGCTCGAATCCGGCAACCTCGTCGTCCGCGCGGCGCTCGACGGCGAGCACACCTGGCGTCCGATCGAGGTGTCGCGCGCGCACGCCGACGCGACGGTGAGCACCGAGTCCGATCCGGCGGCGAGAGCCGAGCCCGACGCCGCGGCGAGCACTGCCGCGGGCGCCGAAGCCGATCCGGTGACGACCGACGCACGCGGCGATGCCGCCTCCGGCACCGACGCGACGCGCCCCGACCCGGCCCTGCCGCTGACGGCGGCCGCGGCCCCGCGCGACCCGAGGGCCGGATTCAAGGGCGGACGCCTGATCGGTCCGCTCGAGCGCATCCTCGTGCTGATCCTCACGCTCGCGGCGGCGTATCCGATCCTCGCCGCGATGCTGGCGGCGAAGGGCATCGTGCGGTTCCCCGAGATCTCCCGCGACGGCGAGACCGGCGCCCGCGCCGAGTACTTCCTCGTCGGCAGCCTGGTGAGCTGGGTGATCGGTCTGGGTGGCGCCTTCCTCATCTGGTGGGCGACGCACAGCTGATCACACCCGCCGATCACGGCGGGCATGTCGGGGCGACGGGCGCTGATAGCCTGGAGCGCGTGTCTGAATCCGCTCTGACGACCGCGACCCCGGCGATCGACCCCACGTTCGAGAACGTGTGGGACGAACTCCTGTGGCGCGGGCTCGTCCACGTGTCCACTGACCAGGAGGCGCTCCGCGCCCTTCTCGCCGGGGACCCGATCACGTATTACTGCGGATTCGACCCGACTGCTCCTAGTCTGCACCTCGGCAACCTCGTTCAGCTTCTGACGCTGCGTCGCATCCAGCTCGCCGGACACAGGCCGCTCGGCCTGGTCGGCGGCTCGACCGGCCTCATCGGCGACCCGCGGCCCACGGCCGAGCGCACGCTCAACACCCCGGAGACGGTAGGAGAGTGGGTGGGACGCCTGCGAGCGCAGGTCGAGCGCTACCTCAGCTTCGACGGCGACAACGCCGCGCGACTCGTGAACAACCTCGATTGGACGGCACCCCTGTCGGCGATCGACTTCCTGCGCGAGATCGGCAAGCACTACCGCGTCGGCACCATGCTGAAGAAGGATGCCGTCGCCGCGCGTCTGAACTCCGACGCGGGTATCAGCTACACCGAGTTCAGCTACCAGATCCTGCAGGGCATGGACTACCTCGAGCTGTACCGCCAGTACGACTGCGTGCTGCAGACCGGCGGCTCCGACCAATGGGGCAACCTCACGAGCGGCACGGATCTCATCCACCGCGTCGAGGGCGTCTCGGTGCACGCGATCGGCACGCCGCTGATCACGAACAGCGACGGCACGAAGTTCGGCAAGAGCGAGGGCAATGCGATCTGGCTGGATGCCGAGATGTGCAGTCCGTACCGGATGTACCAGTTCTGGCTGAGCACGGCCGACGCGGACGTGATCGACCGGCTCAAGGTCTTCACCTTCCTGAGCCGCGCCGAGATCGAGGAGTACGCGGCCCTCGTCGAGACGGAGCCGTTCCGTCGTGCCGCGCAGAAGCGACTCGCGCTCGAGGTCGTCGCCACGGTGCACGGCCTCGATGCGGCGGCCGCCGTGATCGCGGCATCCGAGGCTCTCTTCGGTCAGGGCGATCTGACCGCTCTCGACTCGTCGACCCTGCGGACGGCGCTCGAGGAGCTGCCGCACGCCACGGTCGCTCCGGGTTCGGCGGTCGTCGAGGCCCTCGTCGCGACGGGACTCGTCTCGAGCCTGTCGGAAGCGCGCCGCGCGATCGCCCAGGGCGGGGTCTCTCTCGACGGCGCCCGTGTCGACGACGAAACGGCCGTGATCGAGGGCTCCCTGCCCGGCGGCGTCTCCGTGCTGCGGCGCGGGAAGAAGACCCTCGCCGGCATCTTCATCGCCTGACTTCCCGCGCGGCGGCGCCTCGGGCTCATCTCCGGTCGTCGTCGCGCGGTCGTCCGGCGTCACGCAGATCGACAGGAGCCCGGGATGCCGTTCACGCCGAGTCATGCGGTCGTCGCGCTGCCGTTCATCCGCACTCCGCTCGTGCCGTCGGCGATCGCCATCGGTGCGATGACGCCGGATCTTCCGCTGTTCCTTCGCGGCTTCGGACTGTCGTACGCGTTCACCCACCGGTTCAGCGCCGTCGCCGTGACCGCGCTCGTCGCATTCGGGCTGTTCCTGGTCTGGAGGGTGGTGCTGCGCCCGGCGGTCGCCGAGCTCACGCCGCTCCCGATCGCACGCCGGCTTCCGATCGAGTGGTCCGAGTCCGGGCGGACGGCCCTCGCGTCCGCGGTCGGAGCGGGGTCCGGGCGACGGCTGTTCCTCGTGTGGCTGGCAGCGTCGCTGGTGCTCGGGGTCGTGTCCCATATCGCCTGGGATCTTCTCACTCACGAGGGCCGTTGGGGGGTCGACGTCCTTCCCGCGCTCGACGAGATGTGGGGACCCCTCACCGGTTTCAAATGGCTGCAGCACGGGTCGACCATCGTCGGTCTGCTCGTACTCGCGATCTGGGCGCTGCTCCGACTCCGGCGAACCCGGCCTCAAGCATCCGTGGTCCGTGTCGTGGCGGCGGCGGTCCGCGTCGCATGGTGGCTGTCCCTGCCCGCCATCCTGATCACCGCGAGCATCATCGGCTACGTCGCATACGGTCCCTTCGATGACGAGTTCACCGTCCAGCACCTGGCGTACCGCATGCTCCCGGCGGCCTCGGCGGTGTGGGGCGCGCTCACGATCCTGCTCTGCCTGGCGGTGCCGCTCTTCGCTCGGTTCTCGGTCGTCACCACTCCGGGTGATCCGCGTCCCACGGTCGAGGCGGGCTGAACTCGAGCCCGGGAACCGCAGGCCTCGCCGTCGTGACGTCCTGACCGTCGACGCGGAATCGCGCGGTGTGGGCGGTGTCGTCGAACGCCCGTTCCGGTGAACGGGCGGCATGCCGCGGCATGCCGAGCAGTTCGGCGGCGATGCGCCGGAGCGAGGTGCGCACCCACCAGCTGCCGCCCTCGCGCCGACGCCGCTCGACGAGCGCGAGCACGGATGCCGCGAGGAGGTAGCCCGCGCTGTGGTCGAGCGCCTGGGCGGGGAGCGCCGCGGGGGTGGTGCCGTCGGTCGATTCCGCCAGGGCGATTCCGGACTCCGCCTGGACGAGGCTGTCGAACCCGGCGCGCCGGGGGTGATCCAGACCCCACGCGCTGAGCTGTGCGATCACGAGACCGGGATGCTGTTCGGCGAGGCGCGCAGGGGAGAGGCCGAGACCGTCGAGGGATGCCGGGCGATAGCCGAGCACGACGACGTCGGCCTCTGCGAGGAGCGCCGCGAAGCGGGGGGAGCGCGCGTCGAGGATGGTCGAGCGCTTCCCGTGACCGGTGTCGAGGTGCTGCCATGCGGGTTCGGCGAGGTGTGGCGGATCGACTCGGAGGACGTCGGCGCCGAGCAGCGCGAGCGTTCGGGTGCACACCGGACCGGCGATCACCCGGGTGAGGTCCAGCACGCGCACACCCGTGAGCGGGAGGTGGCCGAGAGCTCGTGGCGGTCCGGACGAACGCTTCGTCGGTTCGAGACGCGTCACCTCGAGCAGGGGGCTCTCGCGCAGACGGCGATCGAGGTCGGGGTCCTCCGGGCGGACTGCGACGGCGAGTCCGCCGGCCGCAACGATCCCTCGGATGCTGTCGCCCGCGCTCTGCGTGCCCACCACGGCGCGGATCTCGTCGACACCGGCGCCCGCGGACAGCCCCAGACCGCGGAGGAGGGCCGCGGCGTGGTGCGGGTAGTTGCCGTGGGTGCGGATCCAGCCGTCGCCCGCACGCCAGAAGCCCGAAGAGGGCGACCACACACCCGGAGCCGCTCCGTCGATGCTCAGCACACGGTCGCTCCGATACGCGAGGGCGATCCGATCCGGGTCGGGGGAGCGGCGGATGCCCGCGAGGGCAGTGACCGCATCGACGCTCGCCCAGGCGAGATCCGCCGTGGCGAGACGCGATGGCAGAGGCACCGGATACGGAGGGCGGCGATTCTCGATCATCCGCTCCGGCGCGACGCCGAGCTCCGTGACGACGCGGTGGAAGAGCGCCGCGGACGGCGAGCGGAGGGGCGGCGTTGACACGGTCAGATCGTACTCCTGGCGTGCGGCGCCGGGCGTTTCGCGATCTGACCGGGACAATCGTCGCGCATGCCTCGGGGCGACACGCCCGGGGGTGCGGTGCCGATTTGCCAGAAGCCCGGAACCCACGTAACTTATTACTTGTTCGCCCCACAGGGAAGCGGAGAGGCCGAGAGCCTCACCCCCCTCAAGCGGAGAACCACCTCCCTCCTCCTCTCACTTGTGAGAACAGACGCCTGCGTCTAGGATGGGAGATCCACCCCTTCTGCGGCTGTCACCGGCTGCGCAGCGGATCCAAAGATCCGCGCAGCGCGCCGATTTGACAAGCGAGTCAGGGTGGCTAAGATAGAGAAGTTGCCCTTCGGGCCTGGTTGTGATGACTGGGTCGGGGGAGCATCCGATCCTTGAGAACTCAACAGCGTGCACTTGTCAAATGCCAAATAACCTCGATTCAGCTTCGGCTGGATGAGATTCCTTTGGATCAAAGACCAGCTCCTCTTTGTGGGGGGTTGGCAACGGATAGTCAGCAATGAATATCTCTTTGGTCAGCATCAAACTCGCTGCGTCATCGTTTTCCCGATGGGGTATGCATTTCTTTTTTACGGAGAGTTTGATCCTGGCTCAGGATGAACGCTGGCG
>NZ_LWCU01000028.1 GCF_001650405.1 Microbacterium sp. H83
CGGAGTCGGCGCCGCGGGCGTCGGGGTCGGGATCACCGGGGTCGGCGTCGGAGTCGGCGCCGCGGGCGTCGGGGTCGGGATCACCGGGGTCGGCGTTGGGGTCGGGGTCACCGGCGTCGGGTTCGCGGTGTTGGTGAGCGTCAGCGCGACGGCGGCCGACGAGGCCGGCGTCACCTCGTAGGTGCCGTCCGCGGCAGCGGTCACGCCGTCGCCCGAGATCGTCCAGCGACCCCATGTCACGCCGTCGATGACCGGGAGATCGATCTCCTCGATCACGAACGTGGATCCCACCGGTGCGCGCGTGCTGAGCACGGGTGTCCCGAGCGGCACCGTCATGCGAATCGCCGGTGCCTCCGAGCCCTTGATCGAGTACTCGACGGTGTACACCGCGTCTCGCGCGATCGGCGCCTGCGTCCCGGTCAGCGCCTTGACGATCGAGAACCGGGCGTAGGAGACGCCGTTGCCCTCTCCGCCCCCGGTCTCGGTGACGGTGTACGTCGCCGACGTCTCGACGGTCTCGACCACCGCGCGGTTGCCGAACACGTCGCCGGCCTGCGCGACGCCCTCGGCCTGCGTGTAGTAGATGAGCTCGTATGCGAACCCGCCCGCAGGGAGCCCCGACGCCGCGAACTCGAAGGAGTGCCCGTCGGCGGCGAAGACCACCTGGTACATCGTGGGATCGACCGCGGTCCATTCGCCCGTGAGCATGCCGTCGACGACGGGTCTCTGGTTGAGCTTCAGCTCGCCCGTGTAGCGATGCCCGGAGAGCGCACCGTCGAGGGCGTCCGCGACCTCGAAGCTCCCGTCGGAGACGAAGCCGCTCGGGATCCCGACGCCCCAGACGAGGCGGCCGTCGCCCGTCGCCGATCCGCCGTACTTGTAGGGCGCCGCGTCCTCCTCGAGGTCTGCGGGGATGATCCCGCCCCCACCCGGGAGATCGACGACGACGACCGTCGTGCCGAGGTCGAAGGTCACGGTCTCGCTGTCGGTCACCACGGACGCTCGCGACTGCATCCAGAATGTGCCGCGCACCTCCTCGAGCCCGTTCACAGCGTCCGTGAGGGTGCAGACGACGTCCGGCCCCGGACCCGCCGCCACGGTGCAGTCCGCCATCACGACACCCGTCTTCGGGTCGGTGATCTCGAACACCCCTGCCTTCGAGCGGGCGAACTCGGCAGGAAGAGTCATGCCGAAGGTCTCGCCGCTCACCGCGCCGGCCGGAACCGACCAGTCGCCGCTGATGCGGACGATCTCGCCCTCTCCCAGGGGCCCGCCGCCGTCGCTCTCGAGCAGGAGTCCGCTGATGGCTCCCGGATACGTCACGGTCGGCGCGGCCGAGGCCGGCGTCACCGCCCCCCAGACGCCGATCAGCATCGCGAGCACTCCGAGCGCCGCGGCGATCACCGCCCGTGCGGGCGGTGCGACGCGCACGGGCGCGCTCGCCGTCGTCGTGCTCGACATCCGCGTGCGAGCACGCTCCAGGTGCAGGTCCCCAGTCATCGTCTTCCCCAGTCCGATCATCGCCGCGCCCAGTCGCGGCTCATCTAAGAGATCAGAAAAGAGAGGTCGGATTACGTGCACTCCGGTATACAGCTGCGATATGCCGGCACTCGATGCGCGGCGGCGGGGCGTCCGACTCGCGGGAAGCGTGAGGCGCGCGCGATCCTCAGCCCTCGAGGGCGGCCGGCGGCGCCGGCGCGTCGACGACCTCGTCGACCAGGCCGATGCCGCCGGACGAGCTGGCGTTCATCATCAGATCCTGGATCCAGCGCGGGTTGAGCTCCGGCGTCTCCGGCTCGTCGAAGACGAAGCGCAGCGGGATGGAGGGGTGCAGCCAGATGGTCGAACGTCCCTGTGGACTCCCCTCGGGATGCTTCCACGACAGCGTGAAGCTCTCCTGCCGACGGAGCTTCGTCGCGATCGCCACCTTGAGATGGGCGAGCGCGCGGTCCTCGATGTGGATCGGATCCTCCGCCACGCCGTAGTACAGCATTCCCATTCCTCGACCCTAGCGCCCGGCATATCGGCATGACGGCATTGGCGTCACCCGCCGTCTCACCTCAGAGCAGTCCGGATACCAGTCGCTCGATGCGCCCTCGGATGTCGTCGCGGATCGGACGCACCGCGTCGATCCCCTGGCCGGCCGGGTCGTCGAGCTCCCAGTCCTCGTAGCGTGTGCCGGGGAAGAACGGGCAGGCGTCCCCGCACCCCATCGTAATCACGACATCCGACGCCTGCACGTCCTCGGGCGTGAGCACCTTCGGCTGCTCCGCGGTGATGTCGATGCCGACCTCGCGCATCGCCTCGACCGCGACGGGGTTGATCCGGTCGGCGGGCATCGATCCTGCCGACCGGACCTCGATGCGGTCACCGGCGATGTCTCGCAGGAAGCCCGCGGCCATCTGCGAGCGACCCGCGTTGTGGACGCAGACGAACAGCACCGAGGGCTTCGAGGTCACGGCGTTCATGGTCTCCTCCACATCTAGCGACCCTCGAAGCGTATGTCACCGCTGCCGTCGGGAGCGATGACCGTCCCGGTCGACCCGGTTCGCGCGGACCGGCCGCAGCACGGCATCCGAGGTCATGGAGAATTCCGTGACCAAACCGTTGCATTCGTTACCTCGCCGTTATAGAGTGATCGCACGGTGAATGTTTGCTGTGGCATCCACCTCATGTGATTGCAGGACACTCTTGGTGCAAGGGACAAGGGCCGGTCGGGAGCCTCTCCGACCGGCCCTTTACTGTTGCCAGTACGCTGTTCTCCATGACCGATCGCAAGCTCGCCCTCGAAGCCTGGGAGAGCCTGTTCCGTGCTCAGCACGAGCTGTTCACCGAGATGAACGCCGACTTCGACGAGGGCGATCTCGCGCAGGCGGAGTACGACGTGCTGCTCACCGTCACGCGGTCTCCTGACATGTCCGCGCGGCTCCGCGACGTCACGTCGAACATGCTGATCAGCCAGCCGAGCGTCTCGCGCCTCGTCGACCGCATGGTCACCCGAGGACTCGTCTCGAAGTGCCCCGACCCCGACGACGGTCGTGGCGCTCTGATCCGGGCGACGGATGCCGGGGCCCGGGCGTTCCGCAGCGTCGCCACCGTGCACGGCCGCTCGATCGCCGCACGCATGTCGCGCCTCGAGGACGACGAACTCAAGGCCCTCCGCGATCTGACCGAGAAGCTGCGCAACCGCTGACCCCGGACGCCCGCGGCTGGCTCATCCCCCACGGCTCATCCCCCACGGCTCCTCCCCCACGGCTCCTCTGCGTTCGGCGTGCATGCCCCGGATCGCACACGTCGCCTCGCACCGGCATCCGTTTCCGCCCCGCCGCGTGTGCGATTCGCGGCACCGTGTGCCGCCCGGGGCACCGGCCTCGCCCCGACGGGGGATCCGCCCGACGGCCCCGCCGGTTTTCTGGCAGGGTGGAACCGAATTCCGGCATCATCGCGCCGGAGTCGCAGACCACCCCCTCGGGGGGAACCAGGGAGGTCATTCATGGAGTTCGCCGGAATCGTCGGCATCCTCGTCATCGTCGGGATCGCGGTCGTCGCGGTCGTCGTCCTGCTGCTGATCCTGCTGCTGTTCGCGCGCAGCTGGATCAAGGTCGCCAGGGCCGACGAGGCGCTCGTCATCTCGGGACGCAAGCAGAAGGTGCAGCGCACCGTCGTCGCCGAGGACGGCACGACCCGAGGCGAGACCGAGGAGTCTCCCGTCACGGTGATCGTGAACGGCAAGTCGCTCGTCAACCCGATCACGCAGCGCCACGAGATCATCTCGCTGCGCTCCCGTCAGGTGTCGCTCAACGCCGAGGCGCAGTCGCTCGACAGCGTCACGCTCAACGTCGACGGCGTCGCCATCGTGAAGATCGGCTCCGACCCGCTGTACGTCCGCCGCGCGGCCGAGCGCTTCGCATCGCAGGACAAGGCGATCGAGCAGTTCACCACCGAGCAGCTCGAGGGTGCGCTCCGCGGCATCGTGGCGACCCTGTCGGTGGTCGAGCTCATGCGCGAGCGCAAGAAGTTCTCCGACCAGATCGCCGCCGACGTCTCGCAGGAGCTCGCCGAGCAGGGTCTGATCCTGGACTCCTTCCAGATCAAGGGCATCACCGACAAGGTCGGCTACATCGGCTCGCTGGGAGCCCCCGAGATCCAGGCGAAGCGACAGCAGGCCGAGATCTCTCAGACGAACGCCGACCGCGCGATCAACCAGAAGAACATCGCCAACCAGGAAGCCAACCTGGTCGAGCAGACGGCCCTCGACACCAACACCGCGAACGCGAACGCCGGCATCGGCCGCGCGCGCGCCGAAGCGGAGCAGGCCGAGAACCTGGCCCGCGAGCAGGCGCAGCAGGCCGTGCTGCAGCAGCAGGCCGAGAACCGGCAGGCCCAGCTGGATGCCGACGTCAAGCGCGTCGCCGACGCGCAGCGGTACGAGGCGGAGACCCGTGCGCAGGCGGAGCTGTACACGCGCGAGCGCGCCGCCGAGGCGGCGGCGATCGAGCAGGTCAAGCAGGCCGAGGCCCGCACCCGCATCGCCGAGCAGCAGGCGCAGGCCGACAAGGCGAAGGCCGACGGTGAGGCGGCGGCGGCGATCGCCCGGGCGACCGGTGAGGCGGACGCTCTGCGCGCCCAGGCCGAAGCCGAGTCCGAGGCTCGTCGTCTGCGGGCCAGCGCCGAGGCCGACGCGATCCGCGCCGAGGGTGAGGCGCGTGCCGCCGCGGTCGAGGCCGAGGCGAAGGCCATCGCGTCGAACCAGGACGCGTTCCTCTCGCAGCGCGTGCTCGAGACGCTTCCGTCGATCATGGCCGAGTTCGCCAAGGGATACGCGGCGATCGGCAGCGTGTCGATCATCGGCGGCTCGAGCGACGACGGCGCGTCCAACGTCGTCGGCGCCGACAGCGCGAAGGCTCTCAAGTCGGTGTTCGACAGCGTCAGCTCGGCCACGGGACTCGACCTCGCGTCGATCATCCAGGGCCAGGCCGTCGGCCGCGGCATCGGAGAGGGCGTCGCCGCCGCGTCGGCGGGCGCCGCGCCGGTGCAGCGTCAGCCGAAGCCGACCACTCCTCCGCCGCCTCCCGCGGCCGCTCCCGCAGCGGAATAGGACACACGACAGCGGATGCCGCGGCCGACCCGGTCGCGGCATCCGCTGTTCTACGCCCGGCCCGGCGTGCGCGGCCCTGCGCCCGGCCCGCTCCGGCGGTTCCCCGCCTTCCGCCGTCCACACGCATTCCGCCGTTCACACGTCCGGAGATCCGGCGCCGATCCGAGCACGGGGGCCTTTCTTGCGCGGACGTCGCTCCGATCTCCGGAGTTGTGAACGCCGCACGCCCGAGCGGGCAGACTGGGACGATGACGTCCGCCGCCTTCGACCTCGCCGCGATCGGCGCGGGGCTCTCGTTCGCGGCGGCCCTCGACGACGTGACGGCCGCGCTCGACGACAGCTCCTCGGTCGTCGTGAGCGCCCCGCCCGGTACCGGCAAGACCACGCTCGTTCCGCCGCTGCTCGCCTCGCGCCTGCCCGGCCGCGTGATCGTGACCCAACCGCGACGGGTCGCGGCCCGCGCAGCCGCCCGGCGGCTCGCCGAGCTCGACGGATCCCCCCTCGGCGCACGTGTCGGGTTCACGGTCCGCGGCGAGCGCGCGGTCGGCCAGGACACCCGCGTCGAGTTCGTGACGGCGGGGGTGCTGCTGCGGCGGATGCTGGATGATCCGGCGCTCGACGGCGTGGACGGCGTCGTCATCGACGAGGTGCACGAACGCGCCCTCGAGACCGACCTGCTCGTCGGGCTGCTCTCGGAGGTGCGCGAGCTGCGGGACGACCTCGTGGTCGTCGCGATGTCCGCCACGCTGGACGCCGAGCGCATCGCGTCCGTCATCGGCACCGACGACTCCCCTGCGCCCGTCGTCGCCCACGACGTCCCCGCGTTCCCCCTCACCGAGCGCTGGGCGCCGAGCCCCGTGCCGCGTCTCGACGAGCGCGGAGTGACCTGGGCGTTCCTGGATCACGTCGCCCGCACCGCGACGGACGCCACGGAGGAGCTCGTCCGTCGCGACCCGGGGGCCGATGTGCTCGTCTTCGCGCCGGGCGTCCGAGAGGTGTCGGAGATCGCCCGCCGCATCCGCGCCGCGACCTCCGCCTTCGACGTGCGGGAGCTGCACGGACAGATGCCGCCAGCCGAGCAGGATGCCGTGATCCGCGGCCGCGAGGCGCACGACCCCGCCCGCATCGTCGTCACCACCTCGCTCGCGGAGTCATCGCTCACGGTGCCAGGGGTGCGGCTCGTCGTGGACACCTGTCTCGCTCGGCATCCGCGGCTCGACACCGGCCGCGGGATGACCGGACTCGTCACCGCCGCCGCCCCGCGGTCGTCGTGCGTGCAGAGGGCGGGGCGAGCGACTCGTCAGGGTCCAGGGTCCGTGATCCGCTGCGTCGACGAGCGCACCTATGCGGCGGCGCCGGCGCGACCGGTCGCCGAGATCGCCGTGGCCGACCTGGTCGACGCCGCCCTTCTGCTCGCCTGCTGGGGCGCACCCGGCGCCGCCGGCCTGCGGATGATCGATCCGCTGCCCGCCGATCACCTCGCGGATGCGGTCCGGGTGCTGCGCGGCCTCGGTGCGGTCGACGCCGACGGCCGCGCGACCGCGGAGGGACGCGCCCTCGCCCGCTTCCCGACCGATCCACGTCTCGCGCGGGCGCTGCGCGACGGTAGCCCGGTGGTCGGTGCGGGGCTGGCCGCCGAGATCGTCGCTCTGCTCGCCGGCGACCTGCGTGTCTCGGAGGTCGACGCGGCGCGGGCCATCGTGACCCTGCGCGGCGGCGGCACGCCGGATTCCCGCCGCTGGCGCAGCGACGCTCGCCGGCTCGAGCGCATGGTCGAGCCGACGCCCGGCATCCGCCCCGATCTGGAGGGCACGGGTCTCGTCATCGCGCTCGCCTTCCCCGAGCGGATAGCGAGGCGGGTGGAGAGCGGCCCCGAGGGCGCGACGTTCCTCCTGGCGTCCGGAACCCGAGCGGCCGTGCAAGGTCCCCTCTCCGGCGCGCCGTGGATCGCGGTCGCCGATGTGTCACGCGCCTCGGGACGTGCGACTGCCGGCTCGGGCGCGATCGTCCGCTCGGCGGCGGCGCTCTCGGAGGCGCAGATGGAGCGCGCGGCCGGCCACCTCCTCACCGACCGGGTCGAAGCGGATCTCGTCGGCGGTCGCGTGCAGGCTCGCCGTGAACGTCGTCTGGGGGCGATCCTGCGATCGTCCGCCCCCGTGCGCGCATCCGCCCAGGAGAGCCGGGATGCCGTGCGTCGGGCACTCCCGCGCGAGGGGCTCGGCCTGTTCACCTGGTCGGCCGCCGCGGACGCGCTGCGCCGGCGACTCGCTCTTCTGCACCGCGAGCTCGGGGAGCCCTGGCCGGACGTCTCGGATGCCGGGCTGCTGGCCGATCCCGACGCATGGCTCGCGCCGGAGCTCGACGCGCTGGCGAGCGGCACCCCGGCTGCACGCCTCGACCTCGCGACGGCTCTGCGCCGCCTGCTGCCGTGGCCCGAGGCGACGAGGTTCGACGAGCTCGCTCCCGAGCGGCTCGAGGTGCCCAGCGGCTCGCGGATCCGCATCGATCATCCACCGCACGACGATCCTGCGGCGCGGCCGGTCGTCGCCGTCAAGCTGCAGGAGTGCTTCGGGTGGGCCGACACCCCTCGCCTGGTCGACGGCCGCGTTCCGGTGCTCTTCCACCTGCTCTCCCCGGCCGGCCGGCCACTCGCCGTCACCGACGACCTCGCCTCCTTCTGGTCGGGGCCCTACGCGCAGGTGCGGGCGGAGATGCGGGGCCGGTACCCCAAGCATCCGTGGCCCGAGGATCCCTGGGCGGCCGTGCCGACCCGACACACGAAGAACCGCGCCGCCCGCTGACCCGGGCGGCGCGGTGTCAGTCCTTCCTGCCGCGCCCCGCGCGCGCGCTCGAGGCCCCCAGCGTCGCCGTCGACAGCAGGCCGATCGCCAGGAAGCCGGCGGCCGTCCACGCCGCATACCTCGTGCCGTCGGAGAACGCCGCCCGGGCGTCGCCCGCGATGTCGGCCGTCTCGGGGCCGGTCTCCAGTCCGGCGATCGCGGCGCCCGCGCTGTCGACCACCGCGGACACCACCTGGTCCCGCTGGCCGGCGGGGAGTCCGCGATCGTCGAGCGAGGCGGACAGGACCCCGGCCGTCGTGCTGAAGAGCACCGTCCCGAGGATCGCCACGCCCGGGGCGGCACCCAGCTGACGGGAGGTCGACTGCGTGCCGGAGGCGGACCCGCTGTCGGCGACCGGGACGTCGGCGAGCACCACTCCGGTGAGCTGGGCGGTGGCCAGCCCGACGCCCAGGCCGTAGACGAAGAGGAACGGGATGAGCGGCCCCCAGTCGGCGTCGGGCGCGATCACGAGACCCACGCCGGCGACCCCGATGATCTCGGCGATCAGCCCGGCACGGACGATCCAGACCGGGGCGATCCTGCCGCTCGCCGCCCCGGCGACACCGCTGGCGAGGAAGGACCCGCCGGCGAGTGCGAGCAGCAGGAGGCCGGTCTGCACCGCCTCGAAACCGAGCACGAACTGCAGCCACAGCGGGAGCGCGAGGATGATGCCGAACTCGCCGAGGGCGACGACGGCCGCCGCGATGTTGCCGTTGCGGAACGACGGGATGCCGAACAGGCGCAGCGCCAGCAGCGTCGACCGCCCCGCGCGCTGCCGGCGCAGGCCCCAGAGGACGAAGGCGATCAGCGCCACGAGGGCGAGCGCGAAGGCGAACGGGATCGGCGAGAGATCGAGCGGCCACTCCGCGTCGCCGATCCGCGGACGCTGGTCGACGGACCACCAGCCGTAGGTGCGCCCCTCGATCAGGCCGAACACGAGAGCGCCCATCGTCACGACCGACAGCACGGCGCCGACGACGTCGATGCGCTCCGTGCGGTCGCTGCGCGTCTCGGCGACGGTCAGCAGCACTCCCGCGATGATGATCACGCCGAGCGGGATGTTGATGCCGAACGCCCAGCGCCAGGAGAACTCGGTCGTCAGCCACCCGCCGAGCAGAGGCCCGACCGCGGCCATCCCGCCGATCGTCGACCCCCAGACGGCGAAGGCGATCCCGCGCTCTCGTCCGCGGAAGGTCGCGTTGATGGTGGAGAGGGTCGTCGGCAGGATCATCGCGCCGCCGACGCCCTGAGCCAGGCGGGCGAGGATGAGGGTGCCCCCGTCGGAGGACAGCGATGCGAGCACCGAGGACGCGGCGAAGACGACCACACCGATGATCAGGAGCCGTCGGCGTCCGAAACGGTCGGCGAGGCTGCCGAACACGAGCAGCAGCGCGGCGAACACCAGGGTGTACGCCTCCTGCACCCACTGCACCTCGGTCGAGGTGATGCCGAGATCGTCGACGATCTCGGGGATCGCGACGTTCACGATCGTCGAGTCCACGATGATCAGCGAGACGGCGATGCTGATGAAGACCAGTCCGATCCAGCGCAGACGTTCGTATCGTTCCACGACTTCTAGCTTAGCTAGATAATCGCCGATCGAACAGATGGAGACGATGCGTGCCTACGCCGTCCTCCTGCGGAGGGTCGCGGAGGCGAGGATGAGCGCGCCGACCCCGAAGGCGACGACCACCATCAGGGGGCCGAAGACATCCTCCCCTCCCTCGCCCGCGGTCACGGCGTTGATCGTGTCGATCGCATAGCTCAGCGGCAGCCAGTCCGAGATCGCATGCAGCACATCCGGCATCTGATCCCGCGGCATGAACAGACCACCCAGGATGATCTGCGGGAAGACCAGCAGCGGCATGAACTGCACGGCCTGGAACTCGGTCTGCGCGAACGCGCTCGCGAGGAGACCGAGCGCGGTGCCGAGCAGCGCGTCGACCACAGCGACGAGACCGAGCTGCCAGAGCTCGCCCTCGACCTCGAGTCCGCAGACGCCGACGGCGAACGAGACCGTGATGACCGCCTGCAGCAGTGCCATGAGTCCGAACGCGAGGGCATAGCCCAGGATGAAGTCGGCCTTGGCGAGCGGAGTCGTCATCAGCCGCTCGAGAGTGCCCGAACGCCGCTCCCGCAAGGTCGTGATCGACGTGATGAGGAACATCACGATGAACGGGAAGAGCGCGAGGATCGCTCCGCCGAACTGGTCGAAGACCCCGTCCTGATCACTGAACAGCCACGCGAACAGGCCGACCAGCAGGCTCGGCGCGATGAGCATCAGCGCGATCGACCGCGGGTCGTGCCGCAGCTGGCTGAGGACGCGGCCGCCGGTCGCCAGCATCCGCCGCCCGTTCACCGCGACCCCTCCCGTCGGTCGCGCCGCGTCCGGCGTCGCACCCCGTCCGAGGTCCCCTCGGCCCGGGCTCGGGTGTCCCGCTCGATGAGTGCGAGGAACGCGGCCTCGGCATCCGTCGTGTTCGTATCGGCGAGCAGGGCGGCCGGGGTCGTGTCGGCGATGATCCGCCCCGAGCGCATGAGCAGCAATCGGTCGCAGCGCTGCGCCTCGTCCATGACGTGACTCGACACGATCATCGTCACGCCGCGTTCCGCGAGCCCTCGGAAGAGCGTCCACAGCTCGACGCGCAGCACCGGGTCGAGGCCGACCGTCGGCTCATCGAGGACGATGAGCTCCGGGGAGCCGACCAACGCCATCGCGAGCGAGACCCGTGTCACCTGTCCTCCGCTCACCGAGTCGGCGAGCTGCCCCGCCTGGTCTCGGAGCCCGACCTCGTCGAGCACGCGGTCGACATCGCTCTTCGGCGCGCCGAGCACGGAGGCCAGGTATGACAGGTTCTGCCTGACGGTGAGATCTCCGTAGACGGCGGCGCCCTGGGTGCCATAGGCCACCCGTCGGCGCAGCTGCCGCGATCCGGCCGGTTCACCCAGCACGATGACGGTGCCGCCGGCGATGCGCTGCACCCCGACGAGCGCCCGCATGAGGGTGGTCTTGCCGCATCCCGAGGGTCCGAGCAGACCCGTGATCTGCCCTCTCGGGATCGCGAGGTCGACACCGTCGAAGACCTCGACCGTTCCGCGTCGGACCCTGAGGTCGGTGACCTCGACCGCCGAGTTATTCATCATGCGATGAATTATGCGCTCCCGGGCGACCGCGGTCAATGGCGCGTGCACGGCTTCGGCGATCGGGCGGCGACACGCGGGACGCGGACGGCGGATGCCGGCGAGTCGCCCACGGCATCCGAAGCCGTGCCCGGGTGGAGGACGAGGGACTGGAGGGACGGTGGCCCGGGGGGCTACTCGAAGAGGTACCGCTGGACCGTCGGCCCGACTCGGGTGACGATGTCATCGACGGATGCCGCGGCCATGGGCCCGAGCTTCAGCACGTAGCGCGTGAGCAGCAGCCCCGCGATCTGCGAGGCGACGAGCGTCGCCCGGAGCTCGGCATCGTCGACGCCGAGCTCTCTCGCGATCCTCCCGATGAGCTCGCGGGAGAGGAAGCCGGCGAGCAGCGGCGTCGTCGCCCGGCTGCCGATCGCGGTCCGGAGGAGCATGACGCCCCGGCGACGGATGTCCGGCTGCTCGAACGCCTCGAGGACGTACCTGACCAGCCGTGCGCCCACGTCGTCGCGCGGCCCCGCGATGATCCCGGGAACGTCGACATCGGGGCGCAGCGGGATCCCCACCGCCTCCGCGAACAGATCCGCCTTGGTGCCGAAGTAGTGGTGGACGAGCGCGGAGTCGACGTCGGCGCGGGCGGCGATCGAGCGGATCGTGGAGCCGTCGTACCCCTGTTCCCCGAACTCGTCGACGGCCGCGGAGATGATGCGCACCCGCGAGTCCGAGCCGCCGCGCGGACGTCCGCGTCGTCGGGGCGCTCGCTGCTCGCTCATGTCGCCAGCCTACGATGCGCCGCCGTTCTGCGCCGCCCACCGGCCGCGGACCCCGGCCGGTCGAGGGCCGGCGCGTCCGTGCTCAGTCGAGGAGGTGCCGCAGGTAGCGCGGCGGGTCCTGCAGGAAGGACCGCCAGTGGTTCACGAGTTCGAGGTCGCCCCACTCCGCCGGGCGGATGCCCCACTCTCCGACCTCGAGGATGCGGGCTCCCGGCAACGCGGCGAGCACCGGCGAATGCGTGGCGCAGAGCACCTGGCCGCCGTCGTCGACGATGCGCTGCAGCACGGCGATGAGCGCGAGGGTCGACTGGAACGACAGCGCGGCCTCGGGTTCGTCGAGGCAGTAGAAGCCGGGCTCGTCGAAACGGGTGTCGAGCAGCGCGAGGAACGACTCGCCGTGGCTCATCTCATGGAAGGCGACGTCGCCGCGGGCCGAGGGGTTCTCCTCGAGGTACGTGTAGAACGAGTGCATCGTCTCGGCGCGGAGGAAGAATCCCCACCGGCTGGACCCCACACCGCGCTGCAGCCGCAGCCATTCCGACAGCGGCGACTCCGACGGTCGCGTGCGGTGCATGGCGTTGCGGGAACCGCCCTCGGGCGAGAGGCCGTACGCGATCGCGATGCCCTCGACGACGGTCGACTTGCCGCTGCCGTTCTCGCCGACGAGAAACGTGACTCCGGGCGAGAGATCGATCCCGTCGCGGAGCACCTGGGCGACCGCCGGGATGCTGGCCGGCCACTGCGGTCCGGGTTCCGGTGCATCGTCGCGGGCCCGCACGGCCACGATCGGCTGCTCGCGTCGCCCGCGACTGCCCGGCGCCCAGATCGACTCCATGCTCCGACGCTACGCGTCACCGCCGACATAGGGCGACTCACGCGCCTTCCGCCGACTCACCTGCATGCCCGGCGCACATCTGCATGCCGAGATCGACGGATCCGGCATGCACCTGTCCTTTCGACCTGCAGATGCGAGCGCGCGGGTCAGCACTCGATGACGTTGACCGCGAGCCCGCCCTCGCTCGTCTCCTTGTACTTCGTCGACATGTCCATGCCCGTCTGCCGCATGGTCTCGACGACCGCGTCCAGCGACACGTAGTGGGTGCCGTCGCCGCGGAGCGCGAGTCGGGTGGCGGTCACCGCGGTCGACGCCGCGATGGCGTTCCGCTCGATGCACGGGATCTGCACGAGGCCGCCGATGGGGTCGCACGTGAGCCCGAGATGATGCTCCATCGCGATCTCGGCGGCGTTCTCGATCTGCCGATTGGTCCCACCCATCACCGCCGTGAGTCCGCCGGCGGCCATCGCGCACGCGGAGCCGACCTCGGCCTGGCAGCCGCCCTCCGCTCCCGAGATCGACGCGTTCGCCTTGAACAGCGAGCCCAGCGCCGTCGCGGTGAGCAGGAAGCGACGGATGCCGCGGCGCCGATTGGCCTCGGCGACGACGGCGGGATCGTCGATCGCGCCGACCGCGACGAGCGAGGCCTCCGCGCCGAATCCGAGCAGCGCGCTGCCGACCAGCTCGCCGTAGGGCGTCACGGCGTTCCCCGCGCCCAGCCCCGAGTCGGCGAGGAAACGCCACCAGTACATCGCGACGGCGGGGAGGATGCCGGCGGCACCGTTCGTCGGAGCCGTCACGACCCGACCGCCCGCGGCGTTCTCCTCGTTCACGGCGAGCGCGAAGGCGCCGAGCCATTCGCCCGGAAGCTCGCGATGGCCGTCGGCTTCGGCGGCCTCGAGCTGGGCGCGGATCGCCCCGGCACGCCGCTTCACCTTGAGGATGCCAGGGAGCACGCCCTCCGAGTGGAGCCCCGCATCGACGCACGCCGCCATCGCGTCCCAGATCGCGTCGAGTCCGGCGGCGACCTCCTGCTCGCCGCGCAGCGCGGTCTCGTTGAGTCGCGCGAGCTCGGCGATCGAGAGGCCATGCTCGTCGCACAGCGCGATCAGCGATGCGGCGTCGGCGTAGGAGTAGGGCAGCGCCGCCGGCGCGATCGCGGTCTCCTCGCCGTCGCGCCGGATGAACCCGCCGCCGACCGAGTAGTAGGTCTCATCTGCGACGACGCCGCCCTCGGCATCGTGGGCGATCAGCGTGAGCGCGTTCGGGTGGCCGGGCAGACGGGTGCGCGGCGCGAACACGATGTCCTCCTTCGAGAAGGCGACCTCGTGCACACCGTCGACGAGAAGCGTCGCCCCCGCGGGGAACTCGGTCCAGGCGGCGCGCACCCGCGCGGGATCGCAGGTCTCGGGCGCGAGCCCCCGAAGCCCCGCGACCACGGCATCCGGGGTCCCGTGCCCGATGCCCGTGGCGCCGAGCGATCCGTACAGGGAGCACTCGAGGCGGGCGACCTCCGTGAGCCGACCCGATGAGCGGAGACGCCGGGCGAAATCGAGCGCCGCCCGCATCGGCCCGACCGTGTGGGAGCTCGAGGGTCCCACTCCGATGGAGAAGAGGTCGAAGGCCGAGACGTACGCTGTCACCTCTCCAGGGTACGTCCTGGGCGGAGCAGTCCGGCCTCGCGCGGGCGGGCGTCAAGCCCCTTCCCGGCGAGGTCCGACCGCGGCATCCTGAGAGCCGTCCACCCATGCGAAAGGGATGATCATGAGCACCAGCACACCCGAGCAGGACCCGGCAGCGCACCTCGACGCCGAGGCGAAGACTCCGACGCCGACTCCGTCGTCGGGCGTCCCCGGCGAGTTCACCGCCACCGGGCCGACCGTGGAGACCCCGGCCCAGGGCGGCGACGACGGAAGCGACGAGGCGGCGGGAGGGGGCGAGAACGCGACGGACGGCGAGGCGGAGAAGCCGTCCGAGGCCGACTCCCCCGAGGACGCCGATCCCAGCGAGGTGCCCAGCACCGAGGAGCTGGAGGAGCCGAGCACCGAGAAGGAGCCGTCGGAGGAGCCCAAGGCCCCGGCGCGCAACGACCCCGAACCCGACCATGAGGCGGTCGGGATCGGGGTCATCGACGGCCCGGAGACCGACGAGGGCGACTGAGCGACTCCTACACCGCTCCGCCGTCCCGGTCTCACTCCCCCCGCACCGTCGTCGCGCTGACGGCGATCGGCGCACGGCCGTGCGGGGGGAGGAGACGGCTGCGTGCTATTCGACGAGCTTGCCCTCCGTATCGACCTCGCGCATGAGCTCCGCGATCTCGGCCGGGATCTCGGGGATCGACTCGTGCGTGACACCCGCCGTGGGCGACCAGACGAGGTTGACCTGCAGAGTGGGGTCGGTGTCGGGGTAGTCGCTGCGGTTGTGGCACCCCCTGGTCTCCCGCCGCTCGAGCGCGGCTTCGAGCGTCGCGCGGGCCGCGAGCGCCGATGCCTTCAGGTCGAAGGCGTGGGCGAGGTCCTGGAACCCGGCGATGTCGGGGTGGATGCCGATGTCCTCCATCCGCCCCTCGATCATGTCGAGGTCGGCGAGCCCCGCCCGCAGACCCTCCTCGGAGCGCACGACTCCCGCGTGCTGGGTCATCGTGTTGCGGATCGCGCGCTGCAGCGCCCGGACGTTCTCGCGCCCGTCCGCCGCGAGCAGGTCGTCGATCTCGGCGCGCGCCGTGGCCACGGCATCCGCCGATCGGCGCTGCGCGTCGAGCCCTGCAGCGTGCGCCATCGCGGCCTGGCCGACGATACGGCCGTAGACGAGCAGCTCGATGAGCGAGTTGCCGCCGAGCCGGTTGGCGCCGTGCAGGCCGCTCGATGCCTCGCCGATCGCGTACAGCCCTTCGACATCGGTCTGGTGGTCGTCCGGCCGCACCCACACGCCTCCCATCGAGTAGTGCGCCGTGGGGGCGATCTCGATCGGCTCCGTCGTGATGTCGAGCATCTGCAGCTCCATCATCGTCTGATAGACCCGGGGCAGGCGCGTCATGATCGTCTCGCGCGGCAGGTGCGAGACGTCGAGCCAGACGCCTCCGTTCTCGGTGCCACGGCCCTCGGCGATCTCGGTGTAGGCCGCGAGAGCCACCCGGTCACGGGTCGACAGCTCCATGCGCTCCGGGTCGTACTTCGACATGAACCGCTCGCCGAGCGCGTTGCGCAGGATGCCGCCCTCGCCGCGCGCGGCCTCGGAGATGAGGGTGCCCGCGACGTTCTCCGGCTCGATGATGCCGGACGGGTGGAACTGCACGAGCTCGGGGTCGCGCAGTCGGGCCCCTGCATCCACCGCGAGCCGGAACGAGTCTCCGGTGTTCTCATCGCGGCGGGACGACGTGCGTCGCCAGATCCGGTTGTGTCCGCCCGCGGCGAGGATCACGGCGTCCGCGTGGATGAGGTAGCGCGTGCCGTCGGCCTGGTCGAAGCCGTACGCGCCGAACACGACGTTGTCGCGCACGAGCAGCCGCGTGATGTACACGTGGTCGAGGATCGGGACCTCGAGCTGCTCGGCCTTCGCGACGAGGGTGCGCTGGATCTCGAGCCCCGTGTAGTCGCCGGCGAACGCGGTGCGCCGGAAGGTGTGCGCGCCGAAGAAGCGCTGCGAGATGCGGCCGTCGTCCTCGCGCGCGAAGTCCATGCCCCAGCGCTCGAGATCGCGGATGCCGCGCTCCGCGCCCTGCGTCACGATCTCGACCGTGTGCGGGTTGGCGAGCAGATAGCTCTCCTTGATCGTGTCGGCGGCATGCTGCTGCCAGGTGTCGGCCTCGTCCATGGTGCCGAGCGCGGCGTTGATGCCGCCGGCGGCGAGGGAGGTGTGGGCATCCTGACGGGGGCGCTTGCCGACGGCGAGGACGTCGACACCGTGCTCGGCGACCTCGATCGCGGCGCGCAGCCCGGATCCTCCGGTGCCGATGACCAGCACGGTGGTGGAGATCTGACGTTCGCGTGTACTCATGCGATCCACGCTAGTTAGGCCGTCCTAAGCACGTCCAATGCATAGTTCTACTCGTTTCGATAGAGTGCCGGTATGAATCTGGAGCAGCTCCGAGGATTCGTCGAGGTCGCCCGGCTCGGTCACTTCACCCGCGCATCCGAGCATCTGCACCTCGCCCAGCCGTCGCTGAGCCGTCAGATCTCGACGCTGGAGCGCGAGCTCGGGGCCGAGCTCTTCCATCGCGCCCGCGGGCACATCGCGTTGACCGCGGCCGGCGAGGCGCTGCTCCCGCGCGCGCAGCGGATGCTCGCCGAAGCCGACTCGATCCGGGAGGAGATGAGCGAGCTCGCCGGGCTCCGGCGCGGTCGGGTTCGTCTCGGCGCGCCGCCGACCCTCTGCATCAGCCTGGTGGCCGAGGCCATCAGCACGTTCCACGCCGAGCATCCCGGGGTCGATCTGCACCTCGACGAGAGCGGCTCCCGACTGCTCGTCGAGCAGCTCGCCGTCGGCGCCGTCGACATCGCCCTCATCACCGAGTCGGACGGACCGCCGCCCTCGGGCTTCAGCCTGGCGCGGATGCCGCTGCTCACCGAAGAGCTCGTCGTCGTGTCCGCCGCCTCCGCTCCCCCGGTGGCGGTGACGCCCGCGATCGGCCTCGAGCATCTCGCGACGCTGCCGCTGATCGCCCTCGACGAGACCTACGAGCTGCGAGCGACGACGGATGCCGCGTTCCGCTCCGTCGGACTGACCCCGAATCACGTGCTCGAGGGCGCCGAGATGGACGCCCTGCTGCGCTTCGTCGAGCGCGGAGTCGGGGTCGCCGTCGTCCCCGCCATGGTGCTCCTCGACCAGCCGGCGCTGCGGTCGGTGCGCCTGACGCATCCGATGATGAGGCGCACCGTGAGCCTCGCGCATCGGGCGGACGTGACGCCTGCGGTCGCGGTCGCCGCCATGCGCCGCGTGATCGTCGCCACCGCGGCCGAGGTCGCCCGCCGCGATCCCGCGATCACGAGTCTGCTCGACTAGAGCGGACGCATCGACGGGGGAAAAGAGAAGATCCCCGCCGCTCTCGCGACGGGGATCTCCTGTGGTGTGCGCCCGAAGGGACTCGAACCCCTAACCTTCTGATCCGTAGTCAGATGCTCTATCCATTGAGCTACGGGCGCTCCTGGACCGCTCAGCGGGCCGTGGAACAGCCTATAACAGTCGCCACCTGAATGCGAATCGAGCGGGTCACGAGGCCCGATCGGACTCCTTCTGCCGCTTCCGGCGCTTGGCCTTCGCGCGCTGCAGCGACGACAGCGCCTGGAGGTCGACGAGGCGGAGCGCCTGCATCCGCGCCTCGCGCATCCGGTCGTAGTCCGGGTCCTGATCGGGTCGCATGCCCTCCACGCGCAGGCGCCGATCGAGATTGTGACGCACATCGGCCCAGGCGGCCTCGCGAGCCTCTTCGACCATCGCCCGCAGCGCCGCGTCGTCCTCCATCAGCTCGCGCAGCTTCGTGGCGACGCCATGCGACTGCTTGGCACGGCGGCGCAGGTTGCGCACATCCCGGTCGCGGTAGTCGTGGGTGCCGGAGGGGTCGGAGTGGCGCCCTCGTGCGCGCTTGCGGAGCTCGGTCAGGTTGCGCTCGACCTCTTCTGACTCCTCCGCCATCGCGCGCAGGGCCTCCCGTGCGTCGGCCACGTACTTGCCCGTGTCGAAGATCCCGCCCTCGGCGATGGTGCCGATGAGGATGTGGTTCTTCACCGCGAGGCGCGCAGCAGCGGTCGCGATGGCCACACCTTCGGCGACGGCATCCGCAGTTCGTCCCACCACGACCTCCCTCCTTCGAGGGTACCGGTTCCCCTCCGACATCCACTGGGTCAGAATGGGTCGGAATCGGGTCGAGGCGACCCGGACGGGATCGGCGGCGCTCCCCGCGAGCGCCGGGAGGAGGAGCCATGGCGCGTCTCGTCCTGACCGGCAGCACGACCGTCATCACGGGAGCGGCGAGCGGTATGGGCGCCGACATCGCGCGACTCCTGGCCTCTCGCGGCGCGCACCTCGCACTGGTCGATCACAACGCCGCCGCGCTCGCGGAGCTCGCCACGGAGCTCGCGTCGACCGCACCCGGCGCGCTCGTCACGACGCACATGGTCGACCTGCGCCACGACGAGGCCGTCTTCGCGGCGGCCGACGACATCGTCGCGGCGCATCGCCGACCGAACGCCCTCATCACGTGCGCCGGATCGTCGATGCTCGGCACGATCGACCAGCTCACCATGGAGGAGATGCGCTGGCTCGCCGACGTCAACCTCTGGGGCACGGTGTCGATCACCAAGGCGCTGCTGCCCGCGCTGCGCGCCGCACCCGCCGCCCATATCACCCACCTGGCCAGCGTCTATGCCCTCGCCGCGCCCGCCGGACGGATCCCGTACTCCGTGAGCAAGTTCGCCGTGCGCGGCTTCTCGGAGGCACTGCGCCACGAGCTCGAGGGGTCGACGGTGACCGTCGGCGCCGTCTATCCCGCAGGCGTGCGCACGGGCATCATCCTGCACGGCCGCTATGCGGCGGCGATCGACCCCGCCGTCGCCGCGCGCGCGGCATCCGCGCAGGCGGCGATGTACCACACCGAGCCCGCAGAGGCCGCGGCACGGATCGTCCACGCGACCGAGCGGCGCCGAGCCCGCACGATGGTCGGACGGGAGGCGCGGCTCATCGACGTCCTCGTGCGCCTCGCCCCGTCGTCGTACTGGCGTGCGCTGAGGCGGGCGCTGCGCGAGGCCGTCGACACCACGACTCCCGCATGAGCGACGACAGCGGGGAGGGCGTGATGCGGCAGGGGGCGGTCGGCGCGGTCCGGCGCGTCGAGGCGGAAGGGCGCCGTCTCGTCGAGAAGCGGATGACCGACCCGGCCAGGCACGACAACGAGGTGCGGGCGCTCCAGGCCCTCGCGCACGTCGACCTGCCCACCCCCGAGCTGGTCGACGAGACGCCCGGGGTGATCGTCATGACCGAGATGCCCGGCGTGCGACTGGACGACGTCGACCGGCAGACGCGTCTCGCGGGCCTGCGCGCCTCCGCGCCGCTGCTGCGCCGACTGCACGAGTCGGAGCTCCCTGACGGACTGCTCCCTGCCCCCGACGACGCGGCGATCGTCGAGCGCTACCACGCTGCGGGCGGACCCGCCCTGCGGCTCACGGTCCCCCCAGCATCCGGCCTCGCCTTCTGCCACGGCGACTGGACCGACGGCAACCTCCTCTCCGTCGAGGGGCGGATCACGGCGGTCGTCGACTGGGAGGCGGCGCACATCGGCGATCCGATCCGCGAGCTGTCCCGCGCCGCCTGGGGAGCCGGACGCAAGGACCCCCGCTCGTCCGACGCGCTGATCGCCGCTTACGGCGCCGACCCCGCGGTCGTGCATGCCTGGGATGCGATCCACGCCGCCGAGCTGTGGCTGTGGTTCGCCGAGGCCGGACCGCCGGAGTACCTCGCCGAGCTCACCCGCGAGCTGCGCGACGGACTGCACGGCTGAGCGGGCGGGCGACGCGCGGCACCCGCCGGAGGCCGTCAGCGCACCGCGCCCACCCAGATCCCGGACGCCCAGGTCTGCTGATCGCCGCTGCAGCCGACCGATCCCGGGTACCCGCGCACGACCGCCATGCAGTTCGCCAGGAACTCCGGATCGCCGCCGAACATGCTGTCGTAGGCCGCCGAGGCGTTGAGGGAACCCCAGACCTGGAACTGATAGATGTGGGCGAGCTCGTGCGCCATCGCCCAGTTGAGGCGGTCGGCGCTCCAGCCGGCGATGTCGGCCCGGTACTTGATGTAGCCGCTGCTGTTGGCGCAGGCGGGGGCGGTGCCGCCGGCGCACGACGACGATTCGTAGAGCCCCACCGATCCGCCGCCGACCCGGTCGAGAGCAGCACGCACCCTGGCGTAGCCGTCCGGTCCGCTCGAGCTCCAAGCCGGCCCTCCGGGGCCGACGGCCTGTCGCGCCTGCCAACCCGCGACGTCCTCACCGATCTTGGCGGTGAGGGCGTGGACGGTGGCCGTCGCGTTCGCCACCACGGCGGGGTCGCTGCGCTCCGCGAGCACGGTCTGCTGCACGGCGAGGGCCGACGCCCGATGGGTCGACACGTCGACCTTCCCGTCGGCGGCCGAGATCGCTGAGCTGAGGGCTGAGATCTCGGTGAGGAACGCGGGGCGCATCTCGAGGACGGCGGCCCGGTCGGCGGACTCGGATTCGGCGATCTCCACCGCGCCCTGCAGGTGATCGGTGCGCATCTGCGCGGTGCGGGCGGAGTCGGTGAGCGCGCGCAGCTCGGCGATCACCGTCGCTCGTTCGGCGTCCAGCGCCGCGGCGCGGCTGACGGCGCCGGCGGCGAGCAGCAAGGCGGCGACGACGGCCACCGACAGGACCCTTCGGATCACGGAATGCACCTCACGGCAGGAACCCCGTGGCGTCCGAGAGCTGCGCATCCTGTTCCGCGATCCGGGTGCGCAGCGCCGTCAGCTCCTCAGCCAGCGCGTAGTTCGCGACCCGCGTCGCGTCGAGTGTCTCCTGCACCTCGACGACGGCGGCCCTGGCCTCGGCGAGGGCGTCGACGCGCTGCTGATCCGCGACCACGACGAGCACCGCTCCGCCGATCAACAGCAGCCCCCCGGTGACCACAGCGACGCCCCGCATATCGCTCCCCAGAACAGAACGCTTTTCCGGAACGATTCCGTAGGGCCAATATATCCCTGCCGGGCGCCGCCTTCTAGCTCCGCAGGGCCGGCGCCGCGCTGCGGAACCGGCGGAGGCGGAGGCTGTTGAGCACCACGAAGACACTGGAGAACGCCATCGCGGCGCCCGCGAGCATGGGATTGAGCAGGCCGAGAGCCGCGAGCGGGATGGCCGCGACGTTGTAGGCGAGCGCCCAGAACAGGTTCCCCCTGATGGTGCCCAGGGTCCGGCGTGCCAGTCGGATGGCGTCGACCGCGCCCCAGAGGTCGGCACGGACCAGCGTCAGGTCCGATGCCTCGATCGCCGCATCGGTGCCCGAGCCCATGGCGATGCCAAGGTCGGTTTGCGCGAGAGCCGCGGCGTCGTTCACGCCGTCGCCCACCATCGCGACCACCCGTCCCTCCCCCTGCAGAGCGACGATCTCGGCGACCTTGCCCTCGGGCAGGACTCCCGCTCGCACGCGGTCGATGCCGACACCCTCTGCGACCTGCAGTGCGGCGCGCTCGTTGTCGCCCGTGAGCAGAACAGGACGGAGGCCGAGGCCTCGCAGGGCGGCGATCGCCTCGGCGCTGCCCGCCCGCACCTGGTCCGCCACGACGAGGATGCCGCGGACGCGACCGTCCCACGCCACCGCGACCGCGGTGCGGCCGTCGTTCTCCGCCGCCTCGAACGCGGCGGCGAGGGCGGAGTCGAGGTGCAGCCCCCACTCCGCGAGGAGCGAGGGTCGGCCCGCGATCACGGCGTGGGAGTCGACGACGCCGGTCACCCCGCGACCACGGATGCTCCGGAAATCCGTCGCGGTCGGCAACTCGCCGATCCGCTCGGTGGCGCCTCGCACGACGGCCTGCGCGATGGGGTGCTCCGAGGCGTCCTCGACGGCGGCCGCGAGCCGCAGGACCTCCATCGGATCCTCGTCCGCAGCCGGCGTGATGTCGATCAGGGTCATCCGTCCCGAGGTGACCGTCCCGGTCTTGTCCAGCACGATCGTGTCGACGCGGCGGGTGGACTCGAGCACCTCGGGGCCCTTGATCAGCACCCCGAGCTGCGCTCCGCGACCCGTGCCGACGAGCAGAGCCATGGGCGTGGCGAGTCCGAGCGCACAGGGGCACGCGATGATCAGCACCGCGACGGCTGCCGTGAACGCCGCGGCCGTCCCTCCGCCCGCCAGCAGCCACGCGACGAGGGTGACGGCGGCGGCGACGAAGACGAGGGGCACGAAGACCGAGGAGAGCCGGTCGGCGAGGCGCTGGGCGTCGGCCTTGCCGGACTGCGCCTCCTCGACCATCGCGGCCATGCGGGCGAGCTGCGTGTCCGCGCCGATGCGCGTCGCGGTCACCCGCAGCCGACCGCCCACGTTGACGGTCGCACCGATCACCGCGTCTCCCGGCCGCACCTCGACCGGGACGGATTCGCCCGTGAGCATCGAGGCGTCGACGGCCGACGCGCCGTCCGCCACCACGCCGTCGGTCGCGATCTTCTCTCCCGGGCGGACGACGAACACGTCGCCGACGACCAGGCGGTCGAGCGGCACCCGCTCCTCCCTGCCGTCCCGCACGATCGCGACGTCCTTGGCGCCGAGCTGCCCGAGGGCGCGCAGCGCGGCGCCGGCGCGTCGCTTCGACCGCTGCTCGAGGAACCGCCCGAGGAGGAGGAACATCGTCACGCCGGCCGCGACCTCGAGGTAGATGCTGCCGAGCCCGTCGCCGCGCTCGATCGCGAACCGGAACGGATGGGTCATGCCCCACATGCCCGCGGTGCCGAAGAACAGCGCGTACAGGGACCACAGGTACGCGGCGGAGACCCCGACCGAGATCAGGGTGTCCATGGTGACCGCCCGGTGTCGGGCATTGAGCACCGTCGCGCGGTGGAACGGCCATGCGGCCCAGGTGACCACCGGCGTGGCGAGGATCAGCGACGCCCACTGCCATCCCGGGAACTGCAGGGGCTCCGCCATGGCGAGGGCGATGACGGGGACGGCGAGGGCGACCGCGACGATCAGCCGCAGCCGGAGCAGCCGATAGGCGGGATCGGTGCGGTCGGGCGTCTCCGTGCGCGGCAGCGCCGCGCTGTACCCGGTGCGCGCGACCTCGGCGATGAGGTCGTCGACATCCAGCCCCGGCGCGACCTCGACATGAGCCTTCTCCGTGGCGTAGTTGACGGACGCCGAGACCCCCTCCATGCGGTTGAGGCGCTTCTCGATGCGGGCCGCGCAGGACGCGCAGGTCATGCCCTCGATCTCGAGATCGTACGGAGTGGCCGTCAACGTCATGATCGACTCACGCGCGCTCTGCGCTGTATCCGGCCTCGTCGACGGCGGCCAACACCGCGGCGTCGTCGATCTCGGCGTCCGCGGTCACGAGCAGCGACCCCGACGCGGCGCTGACCTCGATGCTCGAGACCCCGGGGAGCTTCGCGACCTCGGAGCGCACGGCACCCTCGCAGTGCCCGCAGGTCATCCCGGTGACGGCGTAGGAGGTGGTGGTCATGATGTTCCTCTCGAGTCGAGCAATCGGTTCCGATACCCCCTAGGGGTATCTTTCGATCACAACGGTACACCCGGGGCGACTATTCCCGCAGGCATCCGATCTCAGAACGCGCCCGGCGCCCGCGCGAGCCGCCGCGCCGCAGCGGCCTGACCGCTCGCGAGGTGTCGGGGGATCAGCCAGCGGAGCGTCGCGATGTCCCGCTCGCTGACCGCCTCGAGGATCGCGCGGTGCTCCTCGGCCATCGCGACCAGATCGTCGTGCTGACCGAAGAGCCAGCGCAGCCGGGTGACGAAGACGCCGATCAGCTCACCGAGCATCTCGTTGCCCGCCAGCTCGGCGGAGATCTCATGGAACTCCCCGGCGGCCATCCGGGCGGCCTCGACGTCGCCTGCGACGGCGGCCGCGTGCTCACGCTCGTAGGCGGCCCGCAGCCGGCCGATGCCGTCCGCCGAGTGCCGCTCGGCGGCGAAGACGAAGATCAGGGTCTCGATCGCCTCGCGGACCTCCCCGAAGTCCTGGATGTCCTGCTGCGTGAACTCCCGGACGACGGCCCAGGTGCGCGGACGCGCGACGACCACTCCCTCACCGACCAGCGTGCGGATCGCCTCGCGCACGGGGAGCCGGGAGACGTTCAGCTCGGCGGCGATGTCGCGCTCGACCAGGCGCGACCCGGGCGCGCGGCGGCCGAGGATGATGTCGTCACGCAGAATGCGCGTCACCCTCACCGACTCGAGTTCGCCGGCAGTCCCCACCCCCGCCATATCGGGATTCTCTCATCCGGCGCCTGTCACGACAAGTTTGGTATCCCACCGCCCCGCATGCATCGGGGTCAGCGGCATCCGCACCCCTCGGCGCGATCACGGGAGCCGGTTCGCGATCGCGAGGTTCTCCTCGAGCTCGGCGGCGTTCTGCCGCACCACGTACGCGGGGCGGTCGCGCTCGACGCGCCACGATTCGCTCAGGGGCCCGACGTTGACGGTGTCGAATCCGGCCTGGTCGTAGAACCGGGTGACGAACTCGACCGCCTCGGCGTCGTCGCCGGCCGTGGCGAGGGCCCTGCGGTCGGGGGTGCCCGCCGGAGAGCCGTCGGTGGTGATGTCCGCCGCGAAGATGTGGTTGAACGCCTTGGCGATCCGCGAGGTCGGGAGCACCTTCTGCAGCAGCTCCGAGGTCGTGGTCTCGCCCTTGTCGAGAGCCTCGATGTGCCCGTCGCGCTCGAAGTAGTAGTTGTTCGTGTCGAGCACGATCTTCCCCGCGAGCTGCTCGACGGGGAGCTCGTCGATCCTGCCCAGGGGCACCGTGACGACGACCGCGTCCCCTGCAGCCGCGGCGTCGGCCGCCGTCGCCGCCGACGCTCGCGGTCCGAGCTCCGCCACGAGGTCGGCGAGCGTCTCGGGCCCGCGCGAGTTGGCGATCACCACGTCATAGCCGTTCGCGATCGCCACACGAGCGACCTGGCTGCCGATGTGTCCTGCACCGATGATTCCGAGAGTTGTCATGCTGGCGTCAACACGCGACCACCGTGCCTATTCCCCCTGATGTCACGCCGCGTCACAGGGAGAGCAGGAAGCGCTCCTCGGTGCGACGGAAGCCGAGTCCCTCGTACAGGCGGATCGCGCCGGCGTTGAACCCGAACACGTGCAGCCCGATCGAATCCGCCCCCAGCCGCCGCGCCTCGCGCTCGGCCGCGAGCATGATCCCCCTGCCGTAGCCGCGCCGACGGTGGTCCGGACCCACCTCGATGTCGAGGATGAACACGTGCGGACTCCCGGCGCGCGTCCGCACGCCGAGCCAGAGGATGCCGACCTCGGCGCCGTCGACCGACGCCGTGAAGAGCTGCTGCCCGGGCGAGTCGACGCCGTCGGGGAGCTCGAGCGCCATCTGGCGTTGCGACTCGGCGCGGGCATCGTCGGCGGTGTATCTCCCCGAGGCCACGAGATCCTCGGCGAACGCCGCCTCGGAGGCCGCGGCGAAGGCGGGGAACCGCTCCGCGGTCATCGGCTCGACGACGAGCCGGGACTCCTCGTCGCGCTCGGGCAGCGGGGCGAGGAGCATCTGGATCGACGCGCACGTGAACCCTCGCCCGTCGACGAACGCCCGGCCCTCGGCGTCGGGCGTGTAGAGCGAGACGCTCAGTCGATCGGCACCGTGGTCCCGCGCCGACGCGACGAGCGCCTCGAGCAGCTCGTCGTACTGACGGGGCTCTGGCATGCGCGTCACGGAGAGATCGATGACGAACAGGATGCCGTCGTTCGCCGCGAGCCAGATCGTGCCGATCTCGTCGTCGCCGTCGCTGATCGCCAGGATGGTCGAGGTCTCGGTCGCGAAGCCGTCCGCGAGCAGCAGGTCGAGCACGGCATCGGTCTGGGCGACGGCCTCGTCGCCCATCAGCATCCCCGATTCCTGCCGCAGCGCGATGAGACGTGCGCGCGTCGCCTCCCGCCACGAGTCGAAGCGATCCTCGGCGAGCGGCGACAGTCGAACGGGCATGCGTCCATCCTGCCCGCTCCGCGCCGATCCCGCGTCGCGGTACCCGCCGCAGCCGGGGCCCGGGCGCGCGATCGGATCAGCCCTTGTGCAGGGCGTCCTCTGCCGCGACCCAGGCGAGCATGGCGCACTTCACGCGGGCGACGTAGCGGGACACCCCGCCGAGCGCCGCGACATCGCCCAGCAGCTCCTCGTCGGGCTCGATCCTGCCGCGGGAGCGCATCGCCTCCCGGAACACGTCGATCCTGACCTCGAGCTCCTCGACCGTGAGTCCCTCGGCGAGCTCGGCCAGCAGCGATGCCGACGCCTGCGAGATCGCGCATCCGTGCCCCTCCCACGCGATCGCCTCGATCGTGCCGTCCTCGGCGCGGTGCACCTGCAGGGTGACCTCGTCGCCGCACGTCGGATTCACCTGGTGCGACTGCGCCACGATCTCCGGGCGGAGACCGAAGCCGTGCGGAGTGCGGGAGTGGTCGAGGATGAGCTCCTGGTACAGGTTCTGCAGATCGCTCATGCGCCCCTCCGGAAGAAGTCGATGGCGGCCGAGACGCCCTCGATGAGGGCGTCGACCTCCGCCTCGGTCGTGTAGAGATAGGTGCTCGCCCGTGTCGACGAGGTGACGCCGAGACGTCGATGCAGCGGCTGGGCGCAGTGGTGGCCGACGCGCACCGCGATGCCGCGGTCGTCGAGGAACTGCCCGAGGTCATGCGAGTGGATGCCCTCCACGTCGACGCTCGCCAGCCCCACGCGCGGCAGGTCGATCCCGGCGCCGAGCACCCGCACCCCGTCGACGCCCTGCAGGCCGTCCACCAGACGACGGCCGAGCGCCGCCTCGTGCGCGGCGATGCGCGGCATCCCGACCGCGGTCAGGTAGTCGACGGCGGCGGCGAGCGCGACGGCCTGCGAGACCCGCTGGGTGCCCGCTTCGAAGCGCTGGGGCGGGGGCAGGTACTCCGCCTCGGTCGTGGTGACGGTCGTGATCATCGATCCGCCGGTCAGGAAGGGCGGCATCGCCTCGAGCAGCTCACGACGGCCGTAGAGCGCGCCGATCCCCGTCGGGCCGAGCATCTTGTGCCCGGAGAGCACCGCGAAGTCCACGTCGAGCGCGCGGACGTCGAGCGGCAGGTGGGGCGCCGACTGGCACGCGTCGAGCAGCACGAGAGCGCCCGCCGCGCGCGCCAGGCCCACGATCGCCTCGACGGGATTCACGACTCCGAGGACGTTCGACACGTGCGTGACCGCGATCAGCCGGGTGCGCGGCCCGATGAGGTCGGCGGCGACGTCGAGACGCAGGGCGCCGTCGTCGTCGAGGGGGATCACGCGCAGGGTGGCTCCCGTGCGAGCCGCGAGCTCCTGCCATGGGATGAGGTTGGCGTGATGTTCCATCTCCGTGGTGACGATCTCGTCGCCCGCGCCGAGGCGCAGGCGCTCCGCCGGCGCGCCCCCGCGCCCCAGGGACGCGTTCGACAGCGAGTACGCGACGAGGTTGATCGCCTCCGTCGCATTCGACGTCCACACGATCTCGCCCTCGTCCGCGCCGATGAAGCGTGCGACCGCGGCGCGGGCGTCCTCGAAGACCTCCGTCGCCTCGGCGGCCAGCGTGTGGGCGCCGCGGTGGACGGCCGCGTTGAGCGTCGACGCGAACGAGCGCTCCGCGTCGAGCACGGCGAAGGGACGCTGCGACGTCGCACCCGAGTCGAGATAGGACAGCGGATGCCCGTTCACCTCGGTCTGCAGGATCGGGAAGTCCGCGCGGAGCCTCAGGACCTCGGCTTCGCTCAACGCGCGATCCCCCGCCGGGCCGTCGCTCGGACGGGCGGTCGCCTGGGCTGCGCTCGAAGAACTCATCCTTCTAGCTTCTCACCTGGAGCGACGGTCCGGCGCGCCGGGCGCCGCGGGCGTCACGGCCTCACGATGAGCGGCTCCGAGACGACGAGGCCCTGCGCACCGGAGTCCTGGTCGATGTAGCGGAGGTCCAGGATCCGCAGACCCGGGCTCACATCGAGCATCCGCACGACGCCGATGCCGTCGTCGAGCACGATCCGTCCTTCGCCGGCGCGGCCGAGGGACATCGAGACGGATGCTCCGGCCACGCCCTCGATCGCCAGTTCGACGTCGTCCTCCTCGCCGTCGCCGTCGGCGTCCGTGCGGCTGACGAAGCGCTCCGGGAGCCCGCCGGCGAGTGAGGGCGTCGCGAAGACGACGGGACCCACCGCCGCGCTCGCGGTCACCTCGCCCGTCGGCGCGATGTGTCGGATCGAGACCGACATCCCCTGGTGCAGCGCGTCGGGATCGGGCAGTACGGAGAACCGACCGTCCTCCCCCACCTCGGCGGTGGCGACGGTGCGGCCGACCTCGTCGAGGACGATCACGTCGCCCTGAGGTGTGCCCGTTCCCGTGATCGGCGTCGGCACCAGGGCGGGGTCCGGCAGGATCCACGAGACCGTCACCGGCCGGGTGGTCGCGGGGGGAGGCGTGGGCGTGGGCGTCGGCGTCGCCTGAGGCGTGACCGACGGCTGCACGGGCGGAGCGCTGGGCGGAGCGACGACACCCGGCACGTCCTGCGCGGGGTTCGGCTCGCGTCGGGACGCCTCGTCGTCGGAGGCGTCGGTTC
>NZ_LWCU01000029.1 GCF_001650405.1 Microbacterium sp. H83
CGTGCGCCAGCCGAGGGTGCCGCGCGTCTGGTTGTTGTCCCACGCGAGCACTCCCGCGCCGCCGAGAGCGCGAGGACGGCGTCGAACGTCGGTCATTCCTGCAGCAGGAGCCACGGGAGGAGCCCGCTCGCCGGGGCGGACGTGGACTGCTCAATCGCGTGGGGTTCTCCCTCGGCCCGGATGCGAAGGAGCGCGCGGTGCGCGACGACGAGCACGCGGTCAGTCGGCACTGGCCCGGTCCGCGCACGGTCGCCGTGGTCAACGGCAAGGGCGGCGCGGGCAAGACTCCCGCGACGGTTCTGCTCTCGGCCGTGTTCGCGCAGTACGGCGGCGCGGGAGTGCTCGCGTGGGACAACAACCAGACGCGCGGCACCCTCGGCTGGCGCACGGAGACCGGGGCGCACGACCGCACGCTGCTTGAACTCCTCCCGCAGACCCAGCGACTGCTCGGCGCGCACGGGCAGTCGGCCGATCTCGCGCATTTCGTCCACCACCAGCCGCAGGAGAAGTACGACGTGCTGCGGTCGAAGCCGATCCGACTCGCGCACGAGAACCGCCTCAGTCCGAGCGACGTCGACGCGATCCACGCGGTGGCCGCGAAGTTCTACCGGCTGATCATCATCGACTCGGGGAACGACGAATCCGACCCCATGTGGCTGAGGATGATCGACCTCGCCGACCAGATCGTCGTCGCGACCACCACGCGGGACGACCATGCGGAGGCCGGAGCGCTCCTGCTCGAGGCGCTCGAGGATCGGGACGAGCGGTCGGCGCGCCTCGCGCGCGAGTCGGTGGTCGTGGTCAGTCAGGCCGATCCGAAGGCGACCGCGGCCGACGTCACCGACGTGGTCTCCGGCTACCGGTCGCTCGCCCGCGAGGTGGTGCGCATCCCGTTCGACCGCGAGATGGTCGACGGGCACCTGAGACTGCGCACGCTCGCCGCGCCGACTCAGCGCGCCTGGCTCTCCGCCGCCGCCGCGGTCGCCCGAGGCTTCTGAGACCGAGGGTCGCCGCCGCGCGGCGGGTCGTCAGTCGCGGAGGCTGGACACCCAGTTGCGGAGCAGCTGGATGCCGGCTTCGCCCGACTTCTCGGGGTGGAACTGGGTCGCCGACAGCGGCCCGTTCTCGACAGCGGCCAGGAACGGGTCGCCGTAGGTGCTCCAGGTGAGGACGGGCTGCGGGAACGGCGGGATGACGTCGAGCTCCCACGACTGCGCGGCGTACGAGTGCACGAAGTAGAAGCGCTCCCGCTCGATGCCCTTGAACAGCACCGAGTCGGGTCCGGGCTCCACCGTGTTCCAGCCCATGTGCGGGAGAACCGGCGCGTTGAGCTCGGTGACGGCGCCCGGCCACTCGCCGAGTCCGTCGGCGTCGAGACCGCGCTCGACGCCGCGCTCGAAAAGCACCTGCATGCCGACGCAGATTCCGAGCACGGGGCGTCCGCCGGCGAGACGACGATCGATGATCTCGTCGCCGCCGTGCGCGTACAGTGCATCGCGCACCGCCTGGAACGCGCCGACGCCGGGCACCAGGAGGCCGTCCGCCTCGAGCGCCGCCGTGCGGTCGCGTGTGAGCACGGCATCCGCGCCGGCGGCCACGAGCGCCTTGACCGCCGAGTGGACGTTTCCGGACTCGTAGTCGAAGACGGCGACGGTGGGCGTGCGACTCACAGCGCGCCCTTCGTCGAGGGGATGCCGTCGACCAAGGGGTCGAGGGACTTCGCCTCACGGAAAGCCCGGGCGAAGGCCTTGAACTCCGCCTCGGCGATGTGGTGGGGGTCGCGCCCGCCGAGCACGCGCACGTGCACCGTGAGACCGGCGTTGAAGGTGATCGCCTCGAACGCGTGCCGCACCAGCGAGCCGGTGAAGTGACCGCCGATGAGGTGGTGCTCGAACCCTGCGGGCTCCCCCGTGTGCACGAGATACGGACGACCGGAGATGTCGACGACGGCCTGCGCCAGCGCCTCGTCGAGGGGGACGAGGGCGTCGCCGTAGCGGGAGATGCCGGACTTGTCGCCCAGCGCCTCGCGGATCGCCTGACCGAGCACGATGGAGACGTCCTCGACGGTGTGGTGCGCGTCGATGTGCGTGTCGCCCGAGGCGCGAACGGTGAGATCGGTGAGCGAGTGCTTCGCGAAGGCCGTGAGCATGTGATCGAAGAACGGCACCGACGTGTCGATCCGGCTCGCACCGGTGCCGTCGAGGTTCAGCTCGAGCTCGACGGTGGACTCCGACGTGCTGCGCACACGAGAGGCGGTGCGCGGGGTCTGGACGGTGCTGCTCATGAAGCCGATCCTATCGAGGCGAGGGCGTCGAGGAACGCGGTGGTCTCGGCCTCGGTGCCCGCGGTGACGCGGAGGTGGTGGGGGATGCCGACGTCGCGGATCAGCACGCCGCGGTCGTACAGCTCCTGCCACACGCGCTTCGGGTCGGCGACTCCGCCGAAGAGGACGAAGTTGGCGGCGGAGGCGTGCGGCGTGTATCCGAGGGCCTCGAGAGTCGCGGAGATGCGGTCGCGCTGCTCGATGATCTCCTGCACCATGCCCAGCATCACGTCGGCGTTGCGCAGCGCGGCGATGGCGGCCGCCTGGGTGAGCGCGCTGAGATGGTACGGCAGCCGCACGAGGCGCAGCGCGTCGATGAAGGCCGGGTCCGCCGCGAGGTAGCCGACCCGGGCGCCGGCGAAGGCGAACGCCTTGCTCATGGTGCGCGAGACCGCGAGGCGCGGCCGCCCCTCGAGGAGCGTGAGCGCCGAGTCCGCGTCGCGCGGGGCGAACTCCTGATAGGCCTCGTCGACGATCACGATGCCACGGGACGCCTCGTAGACGGCGCTGACCACGTCGAGGTCGAGCGGCGTCCCGGTGGGGTTGTTCGGGGCGCACAGGAGGATGACGTCCGGGTCCGCGTCGGCGACCTGGGCGGCCGCGTCGTCGGGAGTGATCGTGTAGTCCGGCTGGCGCGGTGCGCTGGTCCACCGCGCTCCCGTCCCCTGGGCGATCAGCGGATACATGGAATACGTCGGCGCGAAGCTGAATGCGGTGCGGCCCGGTCCGCCGAACGCCTGCATGATGTGCTGCAGAACCTCGTTCGAGCCGTTGCCCGCCCAGATCTGCTCCGCGGTCAGACCGTGGCCGAGGTACTCGGCGAAGCCCTCCCGCAGGGTGGTGAACTCGCGGTCGGGATAGCGGTTCACGTCGCGCAAGGCGACCGCGATGTCGTCGAGGATGTCACTCGCGACGGCATCCGGGATGGGATGCGTGTTCTCGTTGACATTGAGAGCGATGGGCAGCGGCGCCTGCGGAGCACCGTACGGGGTGAGCCCGCGCAGGTCGTCGCGAAGCGGCAGGTCAGCGAGTGAAGCAGTCACCCTTCCCATGGTAGGCCGCGCGGGGTGCACTCTCTCCCAGACCGAGGCAGAAGGCGGTCACTCCGAGAACTGCGCCGGGATGGCCAGCTCCTGGCCGATCTGCAGCGCGCCGCCCTGCAGGAGGTTCAGCCGCGTGATCTCTCCGATGACGTCGCGCGGGTCCGCCGCGGGGGCGACGCTCTCGGCGATCGACCACAGGGTGTCGCCCGGCATGACCGTCACGGTCTCGAAGCTCGCGACGGTGGACTGCTGGTTGGAGGCCATGGCGCTGCCGCCGCTGAGCGCGGCCAGCGCGATTCCGACGGCGAGCGGCACGGCAGCCACGGCGAGCACCACGCGACGACCACGCGCCGTCAGACGGAGCCGCGTCGCGGGGCGTGCCGTGATGACTGCTGCGTTGCTGAAGGTGATGGTGCTCATGTCGTGCTCCTCTGCATCTCCCGCTCGAGGCGGTGAAGGTGGCGTAGCGTTCGCATCCGCAGCTCGGCCGGGAGCCGGGGATGCGAAGCTACGTTCCGAAGGTATCTTCGAATTCGAACATCTGTCAAGACTTCTTCGAAACCTGCACCGGGAAAGAAGCCGACACGCTCGAACAGATATTCCCCATCGGCGCTCTTCTCGGATACGGTTTCGATACGAACACCCCACCACGGGCCTCCGACATTCGAACCGAGACGCCGGATCTGCACACCTGAGGAGCACCATGAGCGACATCTCCGCCCCCGAGTCCGAGGCGCCGCGCACCCGCCGTCGCAAGAGCCTGAGCCCCAAGCAGATGGCGATCCTCGAGGTCATCCAGTCGTCCATCAGCCGCCACGGCTATCCGCCGAGCATGCGCGAGATCGGCGACGCGGTGGGCCTGAAGTCGCTGTCCAGCGTCACCCATCAGCTCGGCCAGCTCGAGCTCAGCGGCTACCTCCGTCGCGACCCGGGCAAGACGCGCGCTATGGAGGTGCTCATCGACCTCCCCGGCGCGAGCGCCGAGAACCCCGCCGACGTCGCCACTCCGGTGGGGGACGCCGCCCTGGTGCCGCTCGTGGGGCGGATCGCGGCAGGCGTGCCGATCACGGCCGACCAGCAGGTCGAGGAGATCTTCCCCCTTCCCCGTCAGCTCGTCGGCAAGGGCGACCTGTTCATGCTGAAGGTGTCCGGCGAGTCGATGATCGATGCCGCGATCTGCGACGGGGACTGGGTCGTCGTGCGCTCCCAGCACAGTGCCGAGAACGGCGAGATCGTCGCGGCGATGCTCGATGGCGAGGCGACGGTCAAGGTGCTCCGGCGACGTGACGGCCACACCTGGCTGCTGCCGCGGAACTCGGCCTTCGAACCCATCCTCGGCGACGAGTCCGTGGTGCTGGGCAAGGTCGTCGCGGTCCTCCGGGCGGTCTGACCCCGCCCGGTCCCATCGGCCCCCTGCGGCGCGACGGATCGCCGTAGGCTCGAGGCATGTCCTCGCCCTACGGCACCTGGCCGTCGCCCTTCTCCCCCGCGTCCGTCGCCGCGTCGTCTCCTCGGATCGACGGAGCGGCCTTCGTCGGCGACGAGATCTGGTGGGGCGAGTCGGTCCCCGCCGAGGGCGGGCGGGTCACGGTGCGCAGCTCGTCGGGTGCGCAGATCCTCCCGGCTCCGTGGAGCGCTCGTTCGCGGGTGCACGAGTACGGGGGCGGTGCTTGGGCGGCGGATGCCGACGGCACCCTGTACTTCGTCGACGGCCGCGACCAGCGGATACACCGTCTGCTCCGCGGCGCAGAGGCTCCCGAGCCGCTGACGCCCGCGGGGCCCGCGCACGGCGGACTCCGTCTGCAGCACGGCCGCCTGCTCGCCGTGCGGGAGGACCTCACCGTCTCCCCCCACCTGCGCGGCCTCGTCGAGGTCCCGCTGGACGGCTCGGCGGCCGACGATCCCGACGCCGTGCGCGTGATCGTCGAGGGCGAGGGGTTCTACGCCCATCCCGCCCTCTCCCCCGACGGTTCCCGCATCGCCTGGGTGCAGTGGGACGGACACCGGATGCCCTGGCAGAGCGCGGCGGTCGCCGTCGCCGACGGCCGAGACACCACCATCCTGCCGACCCGAGCGGCGCTGCAGCCGGAATGGCTCGCCCCCGATGAGCTGGTCTACGCCGACGATCCGTCCGGGCGCTGGGCGCTGCACCGACAGCGGCTCGACGACGGCCTGCACGCCGTCGGGGAGCCCGATCGTCTCGACGAGGTCGACGCCGACACGGGCTACGGCCTGTGGGTGCTCGGCAACCGCTGGTTCGGGCTCCTCGACGACGGCCGCGTGGTCGCGGTGCGCACCAACGGACGGGACGAGGTGGTGGTCATCGATCCGGCGGGGAGCGCGCGTCCGCTCGAGCTCGCCGCCGATGGGCACATCAGCGTCGACGACGCGTCAGGGACCCGCGTGCTGCTCTCCGGCAGCGGATCGACCACCGCGTCCGGATTGTGGTGCGTGGACGTCGACACCGACGAGACGACAGTCGTCGCGGGCGGTGAGTCCTCGGACGCGGCGTGGCTGCGAGCGGCGACGCCGATCGTCGTGGACGGCGCTCACGGCCCGGTGCACGCGTTCGCCTATCCGCCGGCACACCCCGAGGTCTCCGCGCCGGCCGACGACCTCCCGCCGTACCTCGTGCTGGTGCACGGCGGCCCCACCGCGCACGTGACGGGCGCGGCCTCGACCGCGATCGCCTTCTGGACGAGCCGCGGCATCGGGGTCCTCGATGTCAACTACGGCGGGTCGACCGGCTACGGCCGCGCCTACCGCGAGCGTCTCGACGGGGAGTGGGGCGTCGTCGACGTCGACGACGTCATCGCCGCCGCCCGGGGGCTCGCGGAGGCCGGGCTCGCCGACCCGGGGCGCATCGCGATACGCGGCGGCTCGGCGGGGGGCTGGACCGTGCTCTCGGCGCTGGTGCGGGGCGGGATCTTCGCCGCGGGCATCAGTCGGTACGGGGTGGCGGACCTCCGCATGCTCGCCGCGCACTCGCACGACTTCGAGGCGCACTACATCGACGGCCTGGTGGGCCCGCTGCCCGAGGCCGAGGAGCTCTACCTCGACCGCTCCCCGCTGACGCATGCCGACAGCATCCGCGTGCCCGTCCTCCTGATGCAGGGCGGCGAGGACCGCGTGGTGCCGCCGGCGCAGTCTGAGGCGATCCGCGACGCCCTCGAGGCGAGCGGCGTGGACCACGAGTACGTGCTCTACCCGGACGAGGGCCACGGCTTCCGCGCGGCGGAGACGATCACCGACGCGCTCGAGCGGGAGCTCGCCTTCCTGGGCCGCGTCTTCGGCTACACGCCCGCCCGCTGATCACTCCCCGACGCGATTGCGCAGGCGCATGGCGCGCTCCGCCTCGCGGGTGTCCTGACGCTCGCGCAGGGTCTGCCGCTTGTCGTACTCCTTCTTGCCCTTCGCGAGCGCGATCTCGACCTTGGCGCGGCCGTCGGAGAAGTAGAGCTTGAGCGGGATCAGCGTGTAGCCGCCGGCCGAGACCGCGTGCTGCAGCTTGGCGATCTCCTCGCGGTGCAGCAGCAGCTTGCGGATGCGCTTCGCGGAGTGGTTCGTCCAGTGCCCCTGCGAGTACTCCGGGATGTGCACGGAGTCGAGGAACACCTCGTTCCCCTTGACGAACGCGTACCCGTCGCTGAGGTTCGCCCGCCCCTGACGCAGCGACTTCACCTCGGTGCCGGTCAGCACCATCCCCGCCTCGTACGACTTCTCGATGGTGTAGTCGTGACGTGCGCGACGATTGGTCGCGATGACCTTCTCCCCGCGTTCCCTGGGCATGATTCTCTCCTGATCCGCATCGCGTGATGTCCCCGCCCTCGGTCGGGCGCACGGCAGCCTGTCAGTCTATACCGCGACCGCGCTCAGGTCCGCAGCCAGCGACGGATCGCGAAGCCCGCGGACAGAGCCGCCAGCACCACGCCGATGCCGATGAGCACGGGCACCACGAGCGCCGCATCCTGCATCGTCACCCACGTCGTGATGAACGGGACCCGCCCGCGCAGGTAGCCCTCGACGCCGAAGTGCAGCCCGGCGACCACGGCCGCGCTCGCGAGCACCGAGCCGAGGAAGGCGGCGAACACGCCCTCGAGCACGAACGGCGTCTGGATGAACCGGTTCGATGCGCCGACGAGACGCATGATGCCGATCTCCTTGCGACGCGCGTACGCGGACAGGCGGATGGTCGTGCCGATCAGCAGGATCGCAGCGATGAGCATGAGCGCGGCGATGCCGACCGCGATGTAGGTCGCCACGGTCAGCGCCGAGAAGAGGGGCTCGAGGTACTGCAGCTGATCCTGCACCTGCTCCACGCCCGCCACGCCGTTGAACGCCTCGGCGATGACCTGCGACTGCCCCGGGTCCTTCATCGTCACGAAGAAGACCTCGAACGCCTGCTCGGGCGAGATCACGCTCGCCTGGTCCTCGCCGAGCTGTTCGACGAGCTTGGCGTACGTGTCCTCCTTGGTGTCGAACGTGAGCTCGCTGATGAGGGGCGCCAGCGCCTCCCCCTCCAGCTGTCCGCGCACCGCGTTCACCTGGTCCTCGGTCGCGCCGCCGTCGACACACGTCGGCGACTCCGAGATGTCTGAGCACATGTAGACGGCGACCTGCGCGCGCTCGGTCCAGTAGCCGCGCATCGTGCCGATCTGCGCCTGCATCAGGATCGCCGCGCCGACGAAGGTGAGCGAGACGAAGGTGACGAGCACGACCGAGATGACCATCGAGATGTTGCGCCGCAGGCCGCCGAGGGCTTCGGCGAGGATGAGTCCGATCCTCATGACGTCGGTCCCACTTCCTCCGCGTCGTCCGAGAGCCCGAGCCTGTCGGCGACTCCGAGCTCCGCGACGTCCACCCTGGGCAGGACGATCGGATGCGTGCGCGGGCCGACGGCGGCGGGCGCCTCGATCGGGTTCTCCTCGACACGGGGCTCGATGGGAGCGGCCTGAGCCTCCGGAGTCTCCGATGCCGTGGGCACGGCGTCCGGAGCGGATGCCGCGGCCTTGCGCTGCGCACTGAGCTCCTCGGCGAGGGCTGCACGCACCACGGACAGGTCGGCGGTCTGCCGCTGCACCTCCTGCACGGCCGTCAGGGCTGCGGCCGCGGCTGCTCCCCTGACCTCCTCCGGCACGAGGCGCGGGATGTTCGAGGTGTCGCCGTACCCGCCGTGCACCTCGTCGCGCACCATCTCGCCGTCGCGGAGCTCGATCACGCGGCGCTGCATCTGGTCGACGAAGGCCGCCTCGTGGGTCGCCATCAGCACGGTCGTCCCGCCGGCGTTGATACGCGCGAGCAGCTGCATGATGTCGACCGAGGTGGCGGGATCGAGGTTTCCGGTCGGCTCGTCGGCCAGGAGCACCTGGGGGCGGTTGACGAGAGCGCGGGCGATGGCGACGCGCTGCTGCTCGCCGCCGGAGAGCTCGTGCGGCATCCGCTTCTGCTTCCCCTCCAGCCCGACGAGCGCGAGGGCCTCGGGAACCGCCTGCTGGATGAAGCCGCGCGAGGACCCGGTCACCTGCAGGGTGAAGGCGACGTTCTGGTAGACGGTCTTGGAGGGGAGCAGGCGGAAGTCCTGGAACACGGATCCGATGTGGCGCCGGAAGTACGGCACCTTGCGGTTCGCGAGCGATCGCAGGTCGCGGCCGAGGACCGCGACGCGACCGGTCGTGGGGACGTCCTCGCGGAGGATCAGTCGCAGACACGACGACTTCCCCGACCCGGAGGCGCCGACGAGGAACACGAATTCTCCGCGCTGCACCTCGAAGTCGACGCCGGACAGAGCGGGCCTGGCGGTCCCGCGATAGCGTTTCGTGACGTTCTCGAACCGAATCATGGCGTTTCGAGCCTAAGCGCGGCGAATCCCCTGCCCGCGAGCGACACCCCGCACGCCACGTCCGTGTCGACACGCACTGCTATACATGGAGGTGCGATCCGCGCCGGAGGCACGGACGACGACTCCGAGGGGGATGCGATGACGACGCCTGCTGGCTGGTACGACGACGGTTCGGGTCGACTGCGCTGGTGGGACGGAGCGCAGTGGACGGAGCACTTCGCTCCGACGCCCGGCTCCGAGACGGAGTCCACCGCCGACGCGAGCGATCACACCGCCGCAGACGCCGCCACCTCGGACTCGCTCGAGTCGGTGGCGACGGTCGAGGCCGGCGCCACGTGGAGCGGTCAGGAGGCCGAGCGCGAGACGCCGAGCGCCGATCAGGAGCCGCCCGCCACGGGGACGCCGGAGAGCGAGGGCCCTGGCGGATCCTTCGCCGCCCCCACCTCGGACGCTGCGTCGACTCCGATCGACTCCTCGACGGACGCGACGACCGACACGACGACGGACACCCCGACGGACGCCCCGACCGCGGACCCCGCTGCGAGCTGGCAGTCGCCGACGTCCGGCGCGGCACCGTCTCAGAACTCCGCGTCGTCCTTGCCTCCTGCAGCCGATGCCTTCGCCGACGCGCCGCCCGCATATCCGGGCGCGGCGCCGTCCTACCCCGGCTCCACGCCGCCCTACGCCGCTGCGGCACCGTCCTACCCCGGAGCATCCGCGCCCCAGGGCTACCCCGCGGGCGCCTATGCTGCAGCGCCCGGCTACGGTGCGCCGGCGGGATACCCCGCTGCTCCGTCACCCGCGCCCTCCGCGCCGGGTCGGCTGTCGATCGTCGGGCTCGTCGGTCTGGGCGTCGCCGCGCTCGGCACGATCCTGTCGTGCATCCCCGCCACCGCCGTCTTCGGGTGGCTCCTCCTGGCGGCCGGGTTCATCGTCTCCCTGATATCGCTGTTCCTGCGGGGGAAGAAGTGGCCGGGAGTCGCAGGACTCATCCTGTCGGTGGTCGGCACGATCATCGCGGTCGTCATGGCGATCCTGTTCCTCACCGCGAGTGTCGCCGAGGCGGTGCGCGATCTGCCGACGGCGCCGCCCAGCAGCGACACCGGGACCGACGACGGCACGACGGATGACGGCACCACCGACGACGGCACCACGGGCGGCGAGGTCGCCGAGGGCACGCTCGGCGAGCCGGTCATCGTGCAGCAGATGGGCGGCACCGCCGAGGTCACCATCACCAACGCCACGTGGACCACCGACGACGGCAGCGGGGTGCCGAGCACCAACGGCGGCTACGTCGTGCTCGAGGCGACCTTCACGGGGATCGACGGCACCTCCTCGGTCAGCCCCCTGTTCATGGGGATCGAGACGGCGGAGGGCACCGAGGGCGAATACGACTTCGTCGACGGCATCCTCAGCGAGCAGATCACGGCGGGGCAGACGGTCAGCGGCACCCTCACCTTCGACGTCCCACAGAGCTCGTCGTACACGGTGCTCTTCCTCAACGAGCTGCTCCAGGAGTCGGCCCGCGTCTCGGTCACGCCGACGGCCGGCTGAGCCCGCTCGAGCACGGAGGCACGGCGCATGACGATTCCCGCGGGTTGGTACGACGACGGCTCGGGAACGCAGAGGTGGTGGGACGGCTCCGCCTGGACCGAGCACACGGTCACCTCGCGTCCTCCCGCGCAGCCCGTGCAGGAACCCGCGCACGACGTTCCGCAGACCGCGCAGCCGCACGACCCGACGCTCGCCTCCGGCGGAGCCGGATCGCCCGCCGGCGAGAGCTTCGCACCTCCGTACGTCCTGCCCGGGCAGGGCAGCGTCCCCCCGTCGACGTCGGCGTCGGCCGGCCCTGCCGGGAACGGACAGGCCGCCACCGGCACCGCCTGGAACGGACAGGCCGCCACCGGCACCGCCTGGAACGGGCAGCTCGCAGCCGACGCCGCCTGGAACGGACAGCCCGCAGCCGGCGCGCCGTGGAATGCCCAGCTCCCGCCCGGATCGGCGCCTGCGAACGAGACCCGGCGGTCGAAGACGCCGGTGCTCGGGATCATCGGGCTCTCGGTCACCGCGCTCGGCGTCGTCCTGTCCTGCATCCCGCCCGTCGCGCTGATCGGGTGGATCCTGCTCGGACTCGGCCTCGTGACATCCCTCGTCTCGATCTTCCTGCCGGGGCGCAAGTGGCCGGGAATCGCAGGAGTCGCGCTCGGCGTGCTCGGCGGAGTCCTCGCGGTCGCCGTCCTGCTCCTGACGATCGGGTCGACCGACGGGCCGGACGCGTCGGAGGATCCCGCGCCCGTCTCGACCCCCGGTCCGCGCCCCTCGGATGAGCCGGCTCCCGTCCCCTCGCCGGCGGAGACTCCCGCCGAGGGGACCGAGATGGTCACCTTCGCGGAGCTGGAGGTGGGTCAGTGCCTTCCGTTCATCGAATGGGATGAGGAGGTGTACGAGCTCCCGATCGTCCCGTGCGATCAGCCGCACACCGACGAGGTGTACCTGATCTTCGACGTGCCGGACGGCGAGTTCCCCGGCGACGATGCGCTGCAGTCCGCGGCCACGGAGCGATGCGAGAGCGCCTTCGGCGAGTTCGTCGGCCGCCCCTACGCGGAGTCCGAGCTCGACATGTACTGGTTCGTGCCGACACAGGCGTCGTGGAACCGCCTGGACGACCGCGCCATCCAGTGCATCGCGTTCAGCTACGACGAGGTGACCGGCACGCTCGAAGGAGCCGCCCGCTGACGGGAGCTCAGGTCCGACCCGCGCGGGTGCGCCGTCGGACGAGCGGGCTCAGTCCTGGTCCTTGCGCTTCCGCCACCGGATGCCGGCCGAGATGAACCCGTCGAGGTCGCCGTCGAACACGGCCATGGGGTTGCCCGACTCGTGGCCCGTGCGGAGATCCTTCACGAGCTGCTGCCCGTAGAGGAAGTACGAGCGCATCTGGTCGCCCCAGCTGGCGGTGATCGTACCGGCCAGCTCCTTCTTCTTCGCGGCCTCCTCCTCCTTCTGCAGCAGCAGAAGACGGGTCTGGAGCACGCGCATGGCGGCGGCGCGGTTCTGGATCTGCGACTTCTCGTTCTGCATCGAGACGACGATGCCGGTCGGGAGGTGCGTGAGGCGCACGGCCGAGTCGGTCGTGTTGACCGACTGCCCACCGGGGCCGGACGAGCGGAACACGTCGACGCGGATGTCGCTCTCGGGGATGTCGACCTCGGTCGCCTCCTCCATGAGCGGGATGACCTCGACCGCGGCGAACGACGTCTGGCGCTTGTCGGCCGAGCCGAACGGGCTGATGCGGGCCAGGCGGTGGGTTCCCGCCTCGACCGAGAGCGTGCCGAACGCATAGGGGGCGTCGACCTCGAAGGTGGTGGACTTGATGCCGGCGCCCTCGGCGTACGAGGTGTCCATGACCTTCACCGGGTACTTGTGCTGCTCTGCCCAGCGCAGATACATGCGCATGAGCATCTCGGCGAAGTCGGTGGCGTCGTCACCGCCGGCGCCCGAGCGGATAGTGATGATCGCGGAGCGCTCGTCGTACTCGCCGTCGAGGAGCGTCTGCACCTCGAGCTGGTTGATGATCTCGGTCAGCGCGGCGAGCTCGTTGCGCGCTTCGACCGCGGAGTCCTCGTCGCCCATCTCGTTCGCGAGGTCGACGAGCACCTCGAGGTCGTCGAGACGGCGACCGATGCCCTCGATGCGCGCGAGAGCCGACTGCCGGTGGCTCAGCGCGCTGGTGACCTTCTGGGCGCGCTCGGTGTCATCCCAGAGGTCCGGTGCGCCGGCCTCTTCACTGAGTCGGGCGATGTCGGAGCGGAGCGCATCGACATCGACGACCTCGCGGATGTCACCATAGGTGACGCGGAGTGCCTGGATGTCTGCGGAGAGATCGAGTTCGAGCATGTCGCGTCCAGCCTAACGTGCCGCCTGCACGGGCGGGAACGACCGTGATCGGGAGTAGCGTGAATCGGGTGAGCAGTGCATCCACGGTCCTGAGACGCTTCGGACCGATGGTGTACCTCCCCACCGTGCTCTTCTCGCTCGGCGAGGGCGCGGTCATCCCGCTGATCCCGGTCATCGCCTCTGCGATGGGTGCCGACGTCGCCTTCGCGGCCCTCGTGGCCTCCGCCCTCGTCGTCGGACAGCTCTGCGGCAACCTCCCGGCAGGATGGGCGGTGGCGCGCATCGGCGAGCGGTTCACGATGGTGATCGCGGGCACGATCGCGATCGCGGCCGGCATCGGGATGGTCTTCGCCCCGTCGCTCGCGGTGCTCGCGGCATCCGTGTTCCTCCTCGGCTTCTGCGCCGCGGCGTTCGGACTGGCCCGCCATGCGTTCATGACCACGCGCGTCCCCGTCGCCTTCCGCGCCCGCGCCCTGTCGCTGCTCGGCGGCAGCTTCCGCCTGGGCATCTTCATCGGCCCGTTCGTTGCCGCCGGGCTGCTGCAGCTCTTCGGATCCGAGGCCGCCGCGATCTGGTTCTTCCTCGGCTGCCTCGTCGTGATGGTGCTTCTCGTGCTGTTCGGGCCCGACCCCGAGAAGACGATCGCACCGACCACCGCGGTGCGCACGGCGTCGCTCGCGGACGACTCGGGCGAGCCCGTCAGCGGCGCTATCCCCACTGTCGAGCGCGCGGGCATCTTCCGCACCATGTGGGTGCAGCGCGCGGTGCTCGGCCGGCTCGGCCTCGCCGCGGCCTCGCTGTCCGCCGTCCGATCGGCCCGTCAGGTCGTCCTCCCCCTGTGGGGCCTGTCCCTCGGGCTGGACGCATCGACGATCGCCCTCGTGGTCGGCGTCTCGGGCGCGATCGACTTCGCCCTCTTCTACGCCAGCGGGCAGGTCATGGACCGCTTCGGTCGACTGTGGGCGGCGATGCCCGCGATGCTGCTGATGGGCGCCGGTTTCGTCGCCCTGTCGCTCACACACGACCTCGACGTCGCGGTGCTGTGGTTCGGCATGTTCGCCGCGGTGCTGGGCGTCGGGAACGGCCTCTCCAGCGGCATCCTGCTCACTCTCGGCGCCGACGTCGCACCCAAGCGGGAGCCCGCGGCCTTCCTCGGCTCGTGGCGGACGCTGACGGATGCCGGCGGCGCGCTCGCCCCGCTGCTCGTGTCGGGCATCGTCGCTCTCGCGTCGCTGCCGATCGCCGCCGCCGCCATGGGCCTGCTCGGACTGGTCGGCGCCGCGGGGTTCCTGCGCTGGATACCCCGCTTCGTGCCCCGCGCCGAGGGCGGGACACGATGACGTCGGTGCTCGGTGCGGACATGCATCGGCTGGTGGCGGCGTATCCGGTCGAGTCCGCCCCGGATCGAGAGGTGCGCGCGGACTTCGCGCGGTTCTTCGGCGACGCGGAGGGTCCGGTGAGTCGCGAGTCCGGCCCCGCGCACGCGACCGCCTCGGCGTTCGTGTTCGATCCGACGCTCGAGCGCCTGGTGCTCGTGTTCCACCGCAAGGGTCGGTTCTGGGTGCAGCCGGGAGGCCACCTCGAGCCGGACGACGCCTCGATCACAGCGGCGGCGCTGCGCGAGCTCCGCGAGGAGACGGGGCTGGAGGTCGCCGAGGCGCACGACGCCGACGTGTACGACCTCGACCACCACCCGCTCTCGTCGGCGTTCGGCTCGTGCCGCTCGCACCTGGACGTGGGCATCGCGATCATCGCACCGGATGCCGCGGACATGACCGTCAGCGACGAGTCCGAGGATGTGCGCTGGTGGCCGGTCGACGACCTGCCCCCGGACGTGCCGGCGCGCTTCGCCGAGCGGGTCCAAGCCCTGCGCGCGCGCCTGCGCGATCACTGAGGGCGGGGCGGCCTCGACATGAGCCGTCAGCGCAGCGCCGTGCGACTCGTGCCCGTCGCCTCGAGCCGGATGCCGTCCGGGACGAACACCGACACGATCGGCGGATGCCAGTCCGCCGCGACCGTGACGCGGGCGGAGACGCCCTCGGGCGCGGTCGCTGAGACGAGGACCCCCTCGCGGGACATCGCGGCCACCACGACGGAGGCCTGCTCTCTGACACCCGCATCGGTGAGCGCAGCCCGCACGTCGTCGCCGTCGACCGCGAGCACGAAGCCGTCCGCTCCGGCGAGCGCAGCGGCATCCGCCACCGCGTCGAGGCGCTTCTGGGCGATGTACAGATCGGTGGCGCAGGTGCACAGGAGGATCAGGGCGATCGCGAGCACGGCGTAGCCGAGGGTGAGGAGCAGCACGCTCCCCTCCTCGTCTCCTCCGTACCCGGCGGCGGTCATCCGGTCCCCCACAGGCGCGACATCTTCTGCACCGCCTCGCCCTCTATCCCGATCGCGGCCGCCTGGTCGAGTCCGACGATGCTCGGGATCAGCGGCAGGCGGACCCGCGCGGAGACCGTGAGCGTCACGAGCGCGCCCGGTGCCGGGCACGGGGCGTCGAGGGGTGCGCAGGTCACCGAGACCTCCGCGGTCTCGGCGTCCACGCCGTATTCGGCCAGCACGCTCTCGATCACCGCGTCACTCGCGGATGCCGCGGCGGCGGCGTCCGGAGCGAGCGCCACCGCCCGCAGGGTGTGGCGCGCGGCCGCCTCGACCCCGAGCACCTGCTCCTGGATTGCCCCGAGCGCGATGATGAGGTACACCAGCGGCACCAGCAGGATCACGCCGACGGTGATGAACTCGAGAGCCGCGGATCCGTCGTCATCCGTCATCGAAGCTCTCCTCCGGCGCCTGCGCCTCGACCTGGATCGCGCGAGGCACGCCGAGCAGCCCGATCACGGGAAGCGTCGTGCGGACGCGGACGATCACTGTGGAGTGGCCGAGGGAGCCGGAACGCGTGATCGTCACATCGTCCGAGTAGCTCTCCCCCACCGCCGCGTCGATCACCTGCTCGGTGCGGTGAGCCCCCTCCTCCAGGCTCGTGTCGGCGAGGGCGGCGTGGTAGGCGCCCTCGACCGCCGCGTCGTGGACGACGGTGCGCACGTAGACGACGAGCGCCAGCTGCAGCACGCCCAGGGTGAGGAGGGTGAGCAGGGTGCCGACGAGCAGGAACTCGACGGGGCTCGATCCTCGCTCGCCCTCACCCGATCGCGACATCACGCCGCCGTCGCCCGATCACAGGCCGGAGACCCGCTGGATCGCCTGCTCGAACAGCGAGCTCAGCGCTGGTCCGGCCACGGCCCAGATGAGCACGACGAGCCCCGCACTAACTATTTGGGGGTATTACCCCGTTACCCCGCATCAATCCGGAGATGCGAGGCCACCCCCATACCCCTCCCGTTTCGTTCTCGGAGGCCGGAGATGGACGCTATCCGTCCTGGCGGGTGTGCGACCCTCTGTCGCATCGGGCTATGTCGATTCAGCCCTAGTCTTAGCGCGTGAGTGGCGCGAGAGTGCTGGAGGGCGAATGGTGGCTCGCGCGGAAGGTCTCTGCCGGCTGACCTCCCCACTCGACGGCTCGCTCGCTACCGAAACAAGCGCTGGACTCCCGAGGCATCGCCCGCGCGAGTCACACCTCTCCAAGAGGGTGGCGGCCAATTCATCCGTCGATGGTCAGGCCGCGCTAGTCTTCTGATGATGCGAGTTTCCGGAGATGACGACGTCGTAATCCGCGGCGGCATACTCGCGGACCCCGAGGCCCTGCTCGAGGCCTTGGAGGACTCGAGCGACCTCGGAGAAGGCCCCGTGCTTTCGGTCTGGGTAGGGACACCCGCCGAGCATAAGAGTCTGGCTGCATGCGTCCGCGATGTGTGTCTAGGAGCAGACGTCCGACACGGAAAAGTTCGCCTGACTACCTCAAAGCGGCTTCGTGACGCAGGTTTCGAGCTTGAACATGACACTTCCGACGGTCAGGCCGAGTCGCACTTTCATGTACTTTTCCCAGATGATCCCACTATGGTCGAGGTTAATCGGTTCATCGATTGCTTCGACGACCCGATTCCCAATCCGGCGAAGGAGAATGCCCAATGAGCTTCGCACCTAGGATCCGCGTTGACTTCAACCGACGATCCAACGGCTACGTCGTCGCTTCGACACGTCGAGCGACCGAAGAACTGACTGTTGGCGAGGTCGTCGTCGCTTATCAGCCCGGCGAGAACATGGAGCATTTTGCGCGTGTCGTCGAGATTCCCGGGGGTGGACCTCGGATCGTCCTCGACGTCGATTGGTCCTCGGAGCCGTCGGGGTGGGTGCGAGCTGCGACCGGCACAGCCGTGGTCGACGCAGTCGTGCCTACCGGGTTCGATTCGTTCTATCGTTCGTCGCACGTGGCGACCACTCCCCCGCAAGCGTCAGGAACTCGTGTCGGAGTTGCGGCACCAGCAAGGGCGGCCTGATGCCAACGAATAGCATCCGCGCGTCCATCACTCTTGCGGACTACGTCAACATCGATGGTGGAGGGAAAGCGAATCTGATCGGTGCCGGCATCGCGCTGCTCGGTTTCGACCCCCAGCAGGGAGTCACGACCCCCTTCGCGCTGTACGTCCGTCTGATTAGCGCAATGCCGACGACGGATCAGCCAGCGGTCGAGATACTGCTCGTCGACGCTTCCGGGCAACCGGTGATGCTCCCCGGACCCATGGGCGAGGGGCAGGCAATGAGAATTTCTCAGAACGTCGAGTTCCCGCCCCCTGCAGCACCCGGCGTAACGATTCCAAGCGGAGCACTTCCAAGCGTCGCCCAGTTCGCGATCAACTTCGCGAACGGATTGCCGCTCGCGCCCGGGCATTCGTACTCCTGGCGAGTGCAGCTGGACCACGATGTGATCGGGTCCGAGTCCATGTTCATCCCGCTTCCCGCCCCCGGACCCGTCCTCGGCTAACTCGCCGCGTTGAGAGCCCCATTCGCGCCTTGCGCGATAAGTGAAGCTTCGTTGCGCCTCTGCTTCAGCTGCGGGCAACCAGTAGGCTCGCCACATGGCGGCGGAAACCGAACGACCAGTCTGGTCGAAGCGTCTCGGATACTTCATCCAAGAATCGTTCGACTTCATCGGTGAGGCGGGAAAGCACCACCGCGAGAACGTCGCCGTCCGAGGTGTACCGGTGAGGGACGGCGACCACAGAATCGTTTACCGGTTCGGCGTTCGGGGTGAACTGATCCCGGATGAGATGACTGAGAAGTTGCGAGACATACTCGGGCGTGCCCGCTCGCTTCTCGATATCGCGATGTTCACAGCCTCAACGGCTGCCGCATCGCCGCCGCTTACTGAGTCACAAGAGCGAGGCGTCTACTTCCCCATTGCAGAGACTCAGAGCCAGTGGGACAAGGCGATCCAGAAGCCGCACATGATGGCGCTCGAACAGTCACAGCGAGACGCGTTGCGCGCCATGCAGCCGTTCGCCACCGGCGACCCGGTAATCACGTGGTTTCAGAAGATCCACAACGACGACAAGCACCGCACACCGCTCCAGCTTGCAACCATCCCGGACCCAGAGTTCGTCATGGTGTTCGAGCACATCGAACCGCCCCTGCACGAAACGCGCGAATACTGGCTCGATTGGGTTGAGCCGCTCCCCCAGGTTGCTCAACGTGTCGAGTTCGTCGAGTGTCGGTCCGTCGACGTCATTCGACCACTAGACGTAGAAGACGTGCCGATCGCCCTCGCGATTTGGGTCGACGATGGATGGCGCGACATCCAGCACATGCTTTGGGATGTCATCGAGTTCACCGTCCGCGGCTGCCAGATCCTCGACGACGGAGACACTGGCCTGGCCGACTCCTTCAAGACCTACTTCGGCCACATGCGTGCACAGCTAGACGCTTTCACTCGAATGATGCGCACCGGCGATCCAGACGCCGAACGGGAGTGGAAACGCCTCTCCGGGGACACAAGCGACACGATGGTGACTCTCGAGCGGCCGCGCCACCCTCCCGGAAGTACGCACGGGCGCCTCGCAGACTTGATTCAGTACCCCCCTGAGGTATCTTGATGACAAGTATCGGACAGGTTGGAGCACACAATGGGCGCCAGAGCTGACGCAATGCAACGAGCGGCGCAGGCGTGGCACCTCCGCGTCCTCGGCAGGACCTGGGCGGAAATCGCGGAGGCTGTCGGCTTCGCGAATGACGCGAACGCGATCCGTGCCGTGCGCCGATTCGTGGGCAAACTGCCCGAGCCGGACGTCGACGAGACTCGCACGGTCTGGCGTGAACGCATGGAGCACCTGTGGGGTATCGCCGCACGCGACGCTGAGGCGGGCCGCCCAGGTGCGATCCGAGCGGGAGTAGCCGTCGCGCAGCGCGCATCGGCACTCGATGGCCTCGACGCGCCCGCTCGGTACGAAATCACGCCGGCCGAGTCACAGCTCGAGCAGCTTGTGCAGCAGATGCTTGCGCGCAGCGGCCATGTACAGGTTGAGGAGCCTGAGGTTCTCGAACTTGAGGTTCTCGCGGTCGATGACGCCGGCGAGCGCGGATAGCGTCGTCGCACTACCCGCGCTCTCCCATTCAAACCTCCAAGAGCCAACCTGCGCGCTTTGCCGCTTCGGACTCTGCCCGCGCGGCGGCTGCCAGCTGATCACGTTCGATCTCACGTAGACGCTGCCGGGTTTCCCGCAGCGCGGCGCGGTGCTTCTCCCGGTACTCGTCGCGGATCTCCCCCGGCAGCGATTCCGGGTGCGCTATACGCGCGGACTCGCGCAGCGCGGCCAGCGGCTCAGGTGCATACTCCCAGCGGCCGGGGGTGCCGGTGTGGTCATCGCCCGCGATGTCGACATAGCAGCGAATGCCCTGGCCCGTCATCGGAAACCAAGCAGCGCCCGAGAGCGCTTCGAGCGCATTGGCGCGCCGGTCGTTTCGGTCGTCCGAGGCGCCACGTTTGCGCCAGACGGGGTAGCAGTCTGCACAGAGGGGTGCGCTGGTGCCGTCTGACCACGCCTCAGATGATCCATGCCAGGAGAGGCTCCTGGAGACTCCACACCAGGCACACGCGCCTTGACGGCACCGCCGAGGCGCGCTCGGGTCGTGCGTCGTCCGAACTGCCGCCTCGAGCGCTGCCTGATCGGCCTTCGACACGTGGCTCCAGGGCTTCTGCGTTGGCTCGCGGAACCGCGCGTTCGCTATGTCTGGGTCCGGGCATGTCGCGAACGCGGCAAGTTTGCGCGGGAGCAGCTGCGACAGAGCCCCTGCCGCGACAGTTGCACTCACGTCCATGCCTGTGAGCACACGTACGGTGCGTTCGGGACCACCCGCGCAGGCAGCGTGCGATCGCCTCCACGAGTGGAACGGAGGGAGATCGAGTTTCGCCCGCTCCCGGTCGATGATCTGAGAGTCAGTGCGCCGTGGACCCTGCCAGACCGGTTCAGGCAGGATCGTCCCTTTCCCCTTCGGGACGACCCCGCCGCACACGCGGCAGAGTGCGCGAGGTAGCCGCGCCTCGCGTTCGTTGATCTCAGCGAGCCTGGCTCGCAGCCCTTTGAGGACCATCGCGTCTTCCTTCTCTTCGTCTGTCTCGCTCATGGTGTGGCGTCCGCTTTCTCGTGTCGTGGTTCGGGTAGTTCTTCAATGAGTCCGCCGCCAAGTCGCGCGTACAGCGTCTTGCCGCCGCACTCGAGTCGCACGATGCTTCCTTCGCGGACGCCACGCTCGAGAACGCGGAACGCCTGCACACGATCAATGCCCGTCTCGGCGGCGAGTTTCTCGAATGACCACCCCACTAGGTGGGTACGGGCTCCGGCCTGAGGCACTGCCACGGGCGTCTTGACCGTCGCCGGCCGATACTTCTTCCGACCACGTGCGCGGTTCATCGCTCGTCCCCCCGCCGTACGATGCGTCCGCTTGTGTAGAGCGTCTCGCCGCCGCATTCGAGCCGCACGACCGTGCCGTTGCGGACTGCGTCGTTGAGGATGGAGACGACCTCCTCGACGGGCACACTGGCCGGTGCGGCTAGGTCTGCCGCCCGCCAGCCCTCGATGACCCGAACGGTCTCGGCACGCGGTTCGTTGGGATCGGGTGCGGGCGACGGCGACTCCGGCCGGCCTCGGGTGTGGCGGGTCATCTCGTGTTTCCTTTCGTGGAGATACCGGTGGAGACAGCACGCAGGTACGCAGTGCTGGACGGGTCGATGTAGCACGCCATCCCGGCCGGCGGATACCCGACGCTGCAGCGCTCTTCGTGCTGCATGACGCCGCGGCCGGCGGTGCGCACGTCGGCGACGGCATCGCACGCCGGGCAGCGCCCGCTGAGGTTCGCCCAGACGCGCTGTCGGATGATCGCGACATAGAACGCCGGGGCATCCTCGCTGAGCGACTCGATGATGCAGGTGATCGACCCGAGCGACCAGATGCTGATACCGCCTGGCATTCGTCGTTCGGAGAGTTCCGAGATGTTACGGCCGGCTGTCGTCTCCCAGCCGGCAGCGGCCGCGCCCCTCGAGCTTGTTGCGCTCATGAGATTCCGCCAACCTTCGACTGCTCCCCTACCGTTCCCCACTGTTCCCGGGGCACGGTGAGTTTGACTGTTCCCCGTTCCCCCTCCTTAGGAACGGGAACAGTCACACTGCCGGTTCGGGCCGTTTCAGGGGCTGAGTGTTCCCCGGCGTAGAAGGGCTTTACCAGCGTGTGCTCCATCGAATTACGTGGCCCGCGCTTGATGCTCAGGTAGCCGGCTCTGATCAACTCATCGACGGCCCGCCGCACGTACTCCTTCTTGCCCCCGACGCGTTCGAGGATGCCCCGATATGTAAGCGGGCCGGCGGCTCCCGAAAGCTCCGCCGAGACCTTCTCCATATACGCGGTCGGCTGGAATCCTGCGGAGGCATCGCTGCTGGCTAACGGCGCTTTCAGCGTCAGGTCCACGGCGCCTTCATTCGGTGTCACATGCAGCTCTGCGACGCGCTGTGCGCGAGCGTAGGTGCCGTGGCGATCCTTCGCACACACGAGCCGCGCAGCGCCCGCCCTTTCCCGGCTGAACGGCACCATCACCTCCTGCAGGTACTGCGCTCCATCGATCGCCGCGCGCTTACGCTGAGAGCCGATCGGCCATAGATCCGACTCTGAGGATTTCGGCATGTGGTCCAGCACCAACACGGCTGGACCGCGCTTCGCGATGCACTTGGGCACGTTGCGGAACCACGCGGCGATATCCTCATCGGCGTTCGGGTTCGCGCCCTCGATCGACAATGACTCGCCCGTAGAGTCGATGACCACCAGAGAAGCACTTGCCGCCATGCGCAGAAACGGCCGAGAGCCACTCTGGAACACTGTTGCCGGCTGCACGTAACGGAAACGCTCGGTGATCACATGAGGCGCCACGCCGAGCGCCAGCAGCCTCGCGAGCAGATCAGCAGGTGAGTCCTCCATATCTACATAGATGACCACGCCGTCCGCAGCCAGCACCTGTGCTGCAGCGAATAGCGCCGTCCAACTCTTCCCGCTGCCGGATTCTCCGTGAACGCCATTCACTTTCCCGGCGTAGAACAGAGCACTTCCGTCGTCGCGCCTGAAGATCTCCGGCACCGAAGACTGCAGCTCCCCGGCAGCGAGGCCAGCGACGATCTCGGCAACGTCGAGTGGTGCCCACGATCCGTCGGCGTCCTCGCTTTTGTCGGCCGGAGTGAGCGCCGCTGTTAGCGTCTCAGCAGCCTGTTGGAGCACCTGGCTCGGTTCGCGACCGGTATCGCGCAGATCCTCGAGCGCCGTGGTGAGCGCATCCCGCCCGCGACGACGCAATGCGCCCGCGCGGACAACCATCGCGGCCTCAGTTACCGCCTCTGGGTACTCGCCGGCATCGATCCAGCGCCAGGGCTCATCCGCTCCTACATTTCGGATCTCCCACGCCGGAAAGTAATTCTCGAGCGTGTAAGCATCGACTCTTCCGCCTGCGGCCAAATGCCGGCCGATCGCGTCGAAGATGGCGCCGAGAGTCGGGTTCTCGAAATCGTCGCCGGTGACGATCTCGCGCGCCGGGCCGTAGCTCTTGTTGGCACGCAGGATGCAGCCGAGCACCTGATGCTCGACGTTCACAGCAGGTGCCCGTCATCGACCTGTCGCAGCTCTTCGTCAGTGCCTTCCGGCCGTTTCAACGGCGCAGCATCGGGCCACTCACGTTGACGCGCCTGATCGCGCTGAGACTGGATACGAGAACGTGCGCGCCGGAACTCGGCCATTGCATCAGTCATCGTCGCCCGCCGCCGCGGAGAAGCTCAGCAAGGCGCTCGGCCTGCTCGTCAGTCAGTGGAGGCGCCGAAGCGAGTCGGCGCTGAATGTCCGCCTCTATGAGCGCCGTGGCGAGGGTCTGCGCAGCCTGGATAGCCGCGGTCGAACCCGCGCCGTGATATCGCTTCGCGGCGCCGGCTCGGCCGGCAAGAACGGGCAGTGTGTCACTCACGAAAGGCTCCGATGGGAGTCGTGACGCCCCGAGCGGGTGCGCCAGGCTCCCGTCTTCCGGAGATGCGGGCGACGGGTGCCTTTCGTCAGCGCCCCGGTCGTGAGCCGGGCGTCGAGCTACCTCGATACGCCTCGTGTTAGTTAGAGCTTAGAGGGCTTACCGCTTGAGTGTCAATGCGATAAATCCCAGGTCAGCTACGACAATTGTGACATAGGTTGCACTTCGGAGTCGACGTCAATCCAGTCCGTGCGAATGCGCCTCACGTCGAGCAAGGGCTGCCCATCGGCGTCGAGCTGGCGGCGCCCTGGTCGGCCTTTGTCGACCGCCACGCGGAGGCCGATCTCTTCGATCACTCGACGCTTATCCAGGACGCTCAGTTTCCGCCAGCGTGACGGCACAGCACGGGCAAGCGCCAGATCCGTCAAAGGCGACTCGCGACGCATCACCGCAAGGCGGCCAGCGAGGTCGTCAATCCGCTGGGTTAGTTCCGTCGCTTGCACACGCGCACGGCGCCGATCGAGGATGCCGTCTGCCAGCAAGTCAGTGATGTCCTCGCGGCGCTTGCGCAACGCAGCGATCTCAGCCTGAACCGGCGCCGTATCCGGCACGTGGCGCAGCGCTGCGATCACCTTCTTGTCAGCCAGCCGGCCGAGAACCAGCGACTCCACGAAACGCTCGATCTCATCCGCGCCCAGCGACACGCACCAATTGTCCGTGCATGCGTACACCTGGCGTCCGCGATCCGGCCGGGCGAGCATCCGCCCGCCACACACGCCGCAGATCAGCAGGCCGCTAAGCAGGTGCTTCGTGGAGCGTGACCACGTGCCCTCGCGTGTGCGGCCGTCGCGCGTCGATAGGTAGTCACTCCACGTGCGCTCGTCGATGATCGGGGTCCAGGATGGCGGCACGTCGTAACGTCTACCCTTGCTCTCTACGATGCCGGCATACCGCACGTTGCGCAGCAGGCCGCGAACGAGACTCATGTTCCACTCCGCTCCCCCGAGAGTGCGAACGCCTCGCTCGTTGAGATCCGCGGCGAGCGCGTAATAGCTCTCTCCCGCGATGTAACGCCGGTACAGCTCACGAATGACCTTGGCCTCAGCCTCCACGATCTCCACACGCCCATCGCGCCGCTCATAGCCGTACGGGCGGCGCGAAAACTGCCAATGTCCGCGCTCGGCGCGCTGCACGTTCGCGGACTGCTGCCGCAGCGCCTTCTGCTCACCCTCGTACTGCGACCAGGCCGCCACGGTTCGAGCGACCGCGCGCCCGGCCGGGGTCGACAGATCCAGCGACCCAGCCGTCACCATGTAGACCGGAGTCTCGAGCTTGATCACCTTCTCGAGATCGCTCGTGAGGCGCAACAGGCGATCCTGATGCCACGCGATGATGACCTCCGGCCGAGCCCGCAGCATCGCTTCGAACTGAGGCCGCTCCTTCCCGCTCGTCGCTGAGATGTCGTTATCTCGGTAGACGCGCGTCACCTGCAGCCCCAGCTGCTTCGCCAGCGCCCTACAGTCCTTCTCTTGGCGCTCGACGCCGAGCTGCTCCCCCGTGCGGTCCTGCGAGATACGCAGGTACAGCACGCATGTCTCAGGTCCGAGCGCGTCGAAATCAGAGGGTGAGTAGCGGGATGAGCGAGCAACCATGCCGCAACAATACCCCTAGACAGTTAGTACCGGTAGACCCGCCGTCATCAGGGTCACCAGAACCCAGCCGGGGACGTCGCCGTGCTCGTCGTGCATGAGATCGAGGGCGGGAGGAGGGGGCGGTG
>NZ_LWCU01000030.1 GCF_001650405.1 Microbacterium sp. H83
AGAGTGGCGTTCTGCTTCTCGAGCTCCTTGAGACGCTTCGCGTCGTCGGCCTTCAGGCCGCCGTACTGGTTCCGCCACCGGTAGTACGTCTGCTCGGACACGCCGAGCTCCCGACACACCGCGGCGACGTCCGCGCCGTCGGCGAGCATCCTGTCGGCCTGCCCGAGCTTTCGGACGACCTGCTCCGGGGTGTGACGCTTCCTGCTGTTCGTCATGATCTGACCAGTCTCCCTGCCCGAACCCTCGGGCGACAGGACGACTCACACAACGACTGGACCTACAAGACGGGGTCAGTCCAAAGCTCCCTTGGCGGGGTCCCACTTGCCCGGGACGAGCACCTTGTCTCGGAACGCGGTGAGGGCGAGCACGATCGTCTCATCCGCCAGGCTCTCGGCCTCTTCGATCATCGAGCCCGGGCGGGGCTCAGGCTCCAGTGCGCCGAAGCCTTTTCGCTTCACCTCGCCACGAATCTGCCCTTTGTAGATCCACCCGCGGATGACAGCCCACCCGTACTTCGCGATCTCATTCGCGAACAGATCGTAGTTCCGGCCACGGTATCCGCTGGCCTGGAGTGCGGTCGCGAGTTCGCGGTCTCCAGCGAGCCGGTCGAAACGTTCCTCGGCGCGATCGCGGTCTGCCTCGGCCAGCCAGGCCTGATCCGTTGCCCACGCGATGAGAGTAGGAACGCGATCGGGGGACGAATGCCCTTCGGGCTCGTCGTTACCGGTCATAGCGTTCCCTCACGATCCTGGTCAGCTCATAGTCACCACGATCCCTCATATGTCCGACATTGCAGACTTCCCCTCGCCTCTCGCAAGAAAATGTTGAGCAACCTCACGGTTCGGTGCCGCCCGCCGTACACGATCGTTTGCGGCGTGGTTTCGCATTCGGTTCTACTGGTGGTGCCGCAAGCGAGGCCTCGGACCCATCTCCGCTTTCCAAAATCTCCCGCTGAAGACGCGAGTGAGCACAGCAGGAGGGAGCGTGCAGCAGACGACCCGCCGAAAACGATCGTTTCCGGCGATTTCGCGTCGCCCGTCATCGTGCGCCCGCCGTTAACGTTCGCCGGTATCTGCTTTCGGCAGACGTTTCCGGCGTTCAGGTAGCGGGTCTCGCTCGTCGTCCGCCGATGCGAGTTGGCGAGGATGGTTTCGTTCCGCGCGGAGTTGTTGCTCGATCTTGGCGTGTGCTTTTCGTTCGTTGCGGTCGGCTCTGATGATGGACCGCAGGACGAACCAGAATGCTGCGACGACGGCGATCGTGGGGATGACGGACCAAAAGGCGTTGGTCCAGTAGTCATTGAGATTCATCCGCGCCTCCCGGGGGTTCACGCAGCACGAGCGCCAGTCCGACGATCGCGAGGATGAACGCTGTTTCGTAGCTTCCGAGCGTGTATGCCCAGAGTGACCGTTGGTCTGGAACGGTTGTGTCGATGAGGAGATGAGTTGCGATCAGTGCGACGGCGGCCAGGAGAAGGAAGGCCCCGATACGTACGAGGCGATCGTGACGCCGCTGTGGGGACATGTGGCTGGTGCGCGTGGGAACGTGTGCTCGTGGACGGTGCCGAGCTGGGTGCAGGTGGCGGGTCATCTGAATATGGCTCCGATGAGGTAGAAGCTCGCAAGGGCGAGAAGCAGGGCGAGGACTGTGGCGCACGCGATGAAGACGGATATGCGTCGGAAGGGATTGCGGCGGGGGACCATGGGTGGCCGTTCTGGTGGTGGCGTTCTCTACCTGGCGGGGGCGAGGATGGTTGTGTCGTCGGCTGTGATCTGGACGATGCCGCGGTCGTCGACAACGATGAAGCGTTCGTCATCGATCGCGGTGAAGGCCTGAGCGGCCCCTTGAAGCGCGTCGAGGCGTTGCCATGTTCCTTCGGTGTTCTGTGACCAGAGGGCGCCATCGGTTCCGACTCCTGCGAGCGAGCCATTGGGTTTGGCGTCGAGTGTGTAGAGCAGCGGGGCGTCGGCGACGGGGGTGAAGGTGGCGCCGTTGTCGGTGCTGAGGAGCAGTCCTTCTTCCGCGGCGGCGTAGAGACCGTCGCCGGTGGCGGCGAGGTCTGCCGCGGCAAGTGTTGCGCCGCGGGTCCATTCGAGACCGTCGTCAGTGCTGATGAGCAGATCGACGCCATCGGAGGCGATCCCGTAGAGAGTGCCGTCTGGTCCGGCGGTGAGGACATGGAAGTCCGTACTGCCAGTGAGGGCGATCGGTGACCACGATTCGCCGAAGTCGTCACTACGAATGACACCTAGGTTCGGGGAGCCGAGCTCTGCGGGTGTCTGTGTGCCCGGGTGACCGGATGCGAAGAGGGCGTCGTCGAGGACGGTGAAGCCCATCGCGTCGAAGTCGTGGCCTCCGATGGGGCCGGTGATCGCACCCTCGGGCGTGAGGGTGAAGAGTCCTCCGTGGGTGGCTATGAAGAGGTCCTCACCGCGGGGGTCAGCGGCAACACCGTGAATGTGTTGGATAACGGGGGGGACCGCGTTGGTGCCGGAGGCCTGCGGCACGGCGCAGCCGGTGAGGGCGACGGCTGCGAGAGCGATCGCGAAAGCGGGTAGGGGCGAGTGGCGGTTCATGAGACTCCGACGTGAAGAAATGCATGCAGGTGCGCGAGCGGTACGCGAATGAGAGTCGCGACATGGCACCAGCGCGGTGGCGTGGGTTACTGCGAGAAGGCCAGTTCGGGGGTGCGGGCGAGCGCCGCACCCCCGAAGGTAGATCAGAGTGTGTCGAGGAGGTCTTTCATCGTGGCGATCTCCGTGGTCTGCGCCTCGATGATCGTCTCGGCCAGAGCGATCGCGTCGCTGTTCTGGCCGTTGTCGACCTCTTCTTGGGCCATCTCGACGGCACCCTCGTGGTGCTGAATCATCTGCTCGAGGAACAGGCGGCTGGCGTCCGCACCGGTGGCGTCCTCGAGAGCCTGCATGTCCTCTTCGGACATCATGCCGCCGCCGTGATCCATTCCCTCCATGTCGGAAGTGTCAGCGCCCCACTCTTCGAGCCACTGGTCCATCTTCTGGATTTCGGGCTCCTGCGCGGCCTTGATCTCTTCCGCAAGGGCGACGACACGTTCGTCGACGCCCTCCTTGCTGAGAAGCATGTCGGACATGTCGATGGCCTGGGCGTGGTGCTCCTTCATCATGCTGGCGAACATGATGTCGGCGTCATTGGCGTCCGCGGAGGCCGGGGCGGAGCTGCTGCTTTCGTGGTTCATACCGGGCATGTCGCCGCCGCCCGAGGTGTTACCGGCGCAGCCGGCGAGTCCAAGCACTGCGGCGAGGGTGAGTGCGGCGGTCGCCGCAAAACGGGTCTTCATGATGGGTTCTCCAAAAGTCGATGAGGGTGCCCAGCGAGAGAGGCTGGGCAAGGGCGTTACCCGCAGAAGGCGGGCGCGCCTGCCATCACGTGCGACTGATGCAGAGAACGGTGAGAGACGGAGGCCGCAGCGGATGCAGCGCATCCCGGAGGTGTAGGCGGGACACGGGCGTTCCCAGGGAGTGCGCGACGGCTCGCCACCAGGCGGACGGCCGGGCGAGCAGCACGACGACAATGAGGAGCGCGAGAACGCAGGCCATCCACGCCATGCCGTGATCGTCAGAACACGTGGCGCACCCCGCCTCGACCACCGCTGCGGCGTCGCCTGAGGCGTGCGCGGGGTGAGCGTCGGCATGCGCGGGTGCGACGGCGATGGTCTCACTGTGCCCGGAGGGCATGGTGTGCGTGTTCATCGAGTGCATCGCCAGAAGCCCGAAGATCACGGAAAAGGCGACGGCGACGACGGTCAGGAGGGTGCGGGTGAGGGTGCGCTGGTCTTGCACGCGCCGTGCGATCGTCATCAACACTGTCCCACCTCCCTTTCTTCCAGGGTACGTCGCCGCCGCCCCTGACGCCTACTTGTCGACGACGGCGTCCGGGCTGAGGTTCAGCCGTCGCAGCAACTGCGCATTCAGCGCGACAACGATCGTGGACAGTGACATCAGCACCGCACCGACGGACATCGGCAACACGAATCCGACGGGGGCGAGCACACCGGCCGCGAGGGGGACGGAGAGCAGGTTGTACCCGGCGGCCCACCAGAGGTTCTGTTTCATCTTCCGGTAACTCGCCCGCGACAGCTCAATCACGGAGATCACCGATCGAGGGTCGTCGCTGGCGAGGATGACACCCGCTGAGGCAATCGCGACGTCCGTTCCGGCACCGATCGCAATCCCCACGTCCGCCTGGGCGAGGGCGGGGGCGTCGTTCACGCCGTCACCGACCATCGCGACCTTGCGGCCTTCGTGTTGCAGTTCTTTCACCTTGGAGGCCTTGTCCTCCGGACGGACCCCGGCGAAGTACCGGTCGATACCCAGCTCGCCGGCGACGGACGCGGCGACCGCATCGGCGTCACCGGTGATCATCACCACCTGCACGCCCCGTTCGTGGAGCGCATCGACCGCGTGACGCGACTCGGACCGGATCTCATCCGCCAGGCGCAGCGCGCCCGTCACCTGACCGTCAACGAGCACGTGGAGGATGATCGCACCCTCACCGCGCCACTCGTCGGCAACCGGCAGCTCAACGGCGTGTTCTTGCTCGAGCATGTACGGGCCGCCGACCTGCACGACGTGTCCGTCGACACGGGCACGCACCCCCACGGCGGGGGAGGATTCAAAATCGGTCGATCGCGGAACGGTGAGGTTCTTCTCTTTCGCTGCGTTGACGATCGCACGGGCGAGGGGGTGCTCGGAGTCCGCTTCCGCGGCCGCCGCCCACGCGAGCAGCTGATCGGCGTCGGCCCCTGTGACGGGATCGATCGCGGTCACGGCGGGGGTGCCCTTGGTGAGCGTGCCGGTCTTGTCGAACAGGATCGTGTCGACGGTGCGCATGCTCTCCAGGGCGAGACGATCCTTGATCAGCACACCTCCACGGGCGGCGCGTTCGGTCGCTATCGACACGACCAGTGGGATCGCGAGACCCAGCGCGTGCGGGCAGGCGATGACCAGCACGGTGATGGTGCGGATCACGGCTGCCTCGGGCTGGCCGACGAGAGTCCACACAATCGCGGTGATCGCGGCAGCGCCGAGCGCGAACCAGAACAGCCACCCCGCTGCCTTATCCGCGAGTCGTTGCGCCCGCGACGATGAACTCTGCGCCTCCGTGACCAGTTTCTGGATGCCCGCGAGTGCGGTGTCTTCACCAATGGCGGTGATCTCTACCCGCACCCCGGAATCGGTGGCTACGGTTCCAGCGATTACCGGGTCACCATCGCTGCGGCGCACCGGCCGAGACTCTCCGGTGATCATCGACTCGTCCATGCTGGCCGAACCCTGCACGATCCGCCCATCCGCGGGGACCCGCCCGCCCGGACGCACCACCACCACGTCTCCGACCTGCAGATCAGCCGGTGCGACGGTGACAGTGGTGTCTCCGTCGACCTTCTCCGCCTCGTCGGGCAGCAATGCGGCGAGGGAATCCAACGCCGACGTCGTCTGGGCGAGGGAACGCATCTCGATCCAGTGGCCGAGCAGCATGATCACGATCAGCAGCGCCAGCTCCCACCAGAAATCCAGCTCGTGGTGCAGCAGCCCGATGCTCGCCCCCCAGGAGGCGAGGAACGCCACGGTGATCGCGAGGGCGATCAGCAGCATCATCCCCGGTTTGCGGGCACGAAGTTCACCGACCGCACCGGTCAGGAACGGGGCACCGCCCCACACGTACATCACCGTTCCGAGAGCCGGTGACACCCACGCGACCCACGCCGCGTCCGGCAGCGGGTACCCCAGGATCATCGAGAACATCGTCGAGAATCCGACCACCGGCACGGCGAGGAGCAGCATGATCCAGAACAGGCGCCGGAACTGCCCCACATGATCCCCGTGGCCGCCATGCCCGCCGTGACCGGCGTGATCTTCGTGGCCGCCGTGCCCGGTGTCTTCGTGCGGTGCAGCGTGATCGTGGCTCATCGCCCCATGGTCGTGCTCCGTCGTTGCCGCCGCCGTGTGGTTGCGGTGCGCGGTGTGATCGGTGTGTTCGTCGTGCTGGCTCATCGGAGACTCCTTGCTCAGGTGCGCCCGGGGTAAGCCGGACGCCGAAAGATGCAACTCAGGGCTGGCTGGTCGCGAGAGCGTAGCCGGCCTCCTCCACCGCAGCCTTCACAGCGGCGGGGTCAACCGGGGCGGTGCTGCGGATGGTCACCCGGGAGGTGCCACCCGCGTTGAGATCCACGGTGACGGACTCGACACCGTCGACAGCGCCCAGCTCCTCACTGACGCTCGATGCGCAATGCGAGCATGTCATCCCGTCGACGAGCACCTCCGATGTGACCGCAGAATCGTCGTGGACGGCTGTCTCTGTGTTCGATGGGGCAGCGCAGCATGCGCAACCAGCGTTCGCATCCGTCAGTCTCAGCTCGATGCGATCAGTCATGGTGTTCTCCTTTACTAAACAGACGTGTGGTCATGAACGAACCAGGCGGGCGATGGCTTCGTTGGCCTCACGAACCTTCTCCGCTGCGAAGTCGCCACCCTCAGCACTTGCCTGAGCGACGCAGTGACTCAGATGATCGCTCAGCAACGACAACGCCACCGTCTCCAGGGCCTTCGTCGCCGCAGAGACCTGCGTAAGGATGTCGATGCAGTACTTGTCCTCATCAACCATCCGGGAGATCCCCCGCACCTGGCCTTCGACGCGATTCAACCGCTTGCGCAGGTCGTCCTTGCTTCCGTCGTACCCGTTCATGCCTCGAGCATACCCCCTGGGGGTATGTAACTCAATGTTTTCGCTTCTATTCCCGCTAGGCGAACGTGGTCGCCGACTCTGTTCAGCTCACAGGCTGATCTGCGCAGCGCGGCGGCTTATCAATACCGGGTTACCAGACCCCAGCGGGGTATTCAAGGGCCTCAGTGCGCGGGCGATGCGAGCGTACTTTCGTGGCTCACGAAAGGAGTTCTCTCATGACCGTCACCGAAGAAATGCTCAGCACGTATCCGAAAGATCTGGGCGGAATTGATCAGAAGAAGCTCGTCGACTGCATCGACGCGTGTCTCGCGTGCGCGCAAGCCTGCACCGCATGTGCCGACGCTTGCCTCAGCGAGGACACGGTTGCTGACCTAATCAAGTGCATTCGCGCGAACCAGGACTGTGCAGACCTTTGCATAACCACCGCCCGGATCCTCTCCCGTCGCACCGGGCACGACGCCAGCGTCACCCGTGCCGCGCTCGAAGCTTGCCGAGCGGCGTGCCTGAGCTGTGCTAACGAATGTAAACAGCACACCATGCACGAACACTGCACGATCTGCGCTGAGGCATGCCGACGCTGCGAACAGGCGTGCGTTGCACTGCTGGAGTCGCTATGACAAGCCAGCACGCCGACAACGGTTCACGCCCGCCGGCCGGCCACTCCCAGGGGAAGAATCAGGGCGGGATGTCGAGCTACCTTAAGCTCGCCGTCTCGCTATCGCTCAGCTTCGTTGTGATGTACTTCCTCACGTTTGCGATGATCAACGTCCTGGACGATCTCTTCCTCAACATCAGCAACCTCTACATGGCACTGATGATGGTCTTCCCCATGGGCATCATCATGGTCATCGTCATGTGGAAGATGTTCCCGAACAAGGCCGCGAACATCAGCTTGCTCGTAGGTTTCGCCGCGCTTTTCCTTGTCGCCTTCTTCATGGGACGCTCGGAAGCGTTCGTCGGTAACGACCAGTTCCTCCGTTCCATGATCCCGCATCACTCTCGAGCGATTCTGGTGTGTGAGCAATCAGACATCAGCGACCCGGAGATCCAAGATCTCTGTGAGCAGATCATCTCGTCACAGCAGGAAGAGATCGACCAGATGAATGAGATTCTCGACCGTCTCGACGATTAGTGGGGCGTCGGCACCACCCTTGCGACGAGTGGACCGGCTACCGCGCTCATGACGAGCGGACCGGATCACCGCCGTCGACAGGGTCCGGGTCGACCAGGCAACCTTACGCCTCAGCCTTACGCGAGAGCTGCCGAAAACGATCGTTTGCGGCGCGGTGAGTGAAGGCACACCAGATCGAATGCCAGAAACGTGCGCCGTAAGCGGGTTTCGGTAGGCGTATTCGGTGGGGTGTGAGCCGGATGTACTTACACCCAGGCCCCAGAGATGTCGCCTGGGGTGAAGCCGTTCCAATAGGTCATCAATCACTGTATAGTTCAGTGTGTGCTGACTATTTCCTCACGCCTCGATGTCATGAACCGGCTCGGCCGGGCCATGGCCGATCCCACGCGTTCCCGAATCCTAATGTCTCTGCTCGGTGGACCGAGCTACCCGGCTGTGCTCTCTCGTGAGCTGGAGCTGACGCGTTCGAACGTGTCGAACCATCTCACCTGCCTGCGTGACTGCGGGATTGTCGTTGCCGAGCCGGAGGGTCGCCAGACTCGTTACGAGATCGCCGACCCGCATCTTACGGCTGCGCTCGTCGCGCTCGTGGACGTGACGCTGGCGGTCGATGAGCACGCGCCGTGCGTGGACTCTGCGTGCACGGTGGCTGGCTGCTGTGGGACGGGGGCGGACGCGTGAGCGCGGCGTGTGGCTGCGAGCACGAGCCTGCCCAGCCTGCCACTGCGGCGGAGGATGAGACCGAAGAGGTTGTGCGGCCCTGGTGGAGGGACCGTGGGATTATGGTGCCGGTCTTCTCCGGTGTCGCATTCCTGGCCGGTCTGATCCTTGAATGGTCCGGCCTCGAGATCCCGGCGCTGGTGTTGTTCTGGGCCGGTCTGCTCCTCGGTGCGTCGACGTTCACGCCCGGCGCGATCCGGAAACTGTTCAAGGGCAAGCTCGGTATCGGGCTGCTGATGACGATCAGCGCGATCGGCGCGGTCATCCTCGGCTACGTGGAGGAGGCTGCGGCTCTGGCGTTCTTGTACTCGATTGCTGAGGCGCTCGAGGACAAGGCGATGGACCGTGCCCGGGGCGGGCTGAGGGCGCTGCTGAAGCTCGTGCCGGAGACAGCGACCGTGCTGCAGAACGGCGTCTCTGCGCAGGTGCCCGCGAGAGAGCTGACGGTCGGCCAGGTCATGGTGGTCCGTCCCGGCGAGCGGATCGCAACCGACGGGATCGTCCGTTCTGGCCGCTCCAGCCTGGACACCTCGGCGATCACCGGGGAGTCGATCCCCGTCGAGGTCGAGCCCGGCGATGCGGTGTCGGCCGGTGCGATCAACAGCGCCGGCGCGCTGGAGGTCGAAACGACCGCTGCGGGCACCGACAACTCGCTCACCACGATCGTGGAGCTGGTCGAGAAGGCGCAGACCGAGAAGGGCGAGCGTGCACGTCTCGCGGACAGGATCGCCCGCCCGCTCGTACCCGGCGTTCTGATCCTCGCAGCGCTCGTCGCGATCATCGGGTCGCTGCTGGGCGATCCAGAGGTGTGGATCACCCGCGCGCTTGTCGTGCTGGTCGCCGCTTCTCCGTGTGCGCTGGCGATCTCGGTGCCGCTGACGGTCGTCGCCGCGATCGGCGCAGCAAGCAAGTTCGGCGTGATCATCAAGTCCGGCGCCGTCTTCGAGCGCTTCGGCACGGTCCGCCACGTCGCGGTCGACAAGACCGGCACCCTCACCCGCAACGAACCTGCGGTCACCGCGGTGCTCACTGCGAACGGCGTGACCGAGACACAGGCGCTGGCCTGGGCGGCCGCACTGGAGCAGCACAGCACGCATCCCCTTGCCTCTGCGATCACCGCCGCGGCCCCGGGCACACCGGCAGCTGCAGATGTGACCGAGCAGGCCGGGCACGGCATCGACGGCACTGTCGGCGGATCGAGAATCACCGTCGGCAGTCCTCGCTGGCTGGACGCGGGCGACCTCGGGAAGCAGGTCGCGGAGTTGGAGGAGCAGGGCATGACCGTCGTGATCGTCCACCGCGATGGAACCCCCGTCGCCGCGATCGGCGTCCGCGACGAACTGCGCCCTGAAGTCCCCGAGGTAGTCCGGACGCTCACCAACCAAGGCGTCGGCGTGACGATGCTCACCGGAGACAACGCCCGCACCGCTCGTGCACTGGCCGCGCAGGCCGGGATCAGCAACGTGCGCGCGGAACTGCGTCCCGAGGATAAGGCAACCGCGATCGGCGAGCTGTCAAAGGCGGGGCCGGTCGCGATGATCGGCGACGGAATCAACGACGCACCGGCCCTCGCTGGCGCAGACATCGGTATCGCGATGGGCGCCACCGGCTCCGACGCGGCAATCGAATCCGCCGACGTGGCCTTCACCGGCCATGATCTGCGCCTCATCCCGCGAGCGTTCGATCACGCCCGCCGCGGTCGACGGATCATCAACCAGAACATCATCCTGTCGCTGCTGATCATCACTGCACTGCTCCCGCTCGCGCTCTTCGGCGTCCTGGGGCTCGCGGCCGTCGTCCTGGTCCACGAGGTCGCGGAGGTCATCGTGATCCTCAACGGTCTGCGCGCCGCACGCACCCGCACGCCACGACTGGAAAGCTGATGCTCGCAACTATCGGTTCAGCGATCGGCCTGTTCGCGGCAACCAACATCGACGACATTGTCGTGCTCACCGTGCTGTTCCTGGCTTCCAGTCGAGGGAAGCCCCGGCCGTGGCAGATCGTCGCGGGCCAGTATCTCGGGTTCATCACCCTCGTCGTGATCAGCGTGATCGCCGCTCTCGGTCTCACCATCGTTCCGGACGAATGGGTCGGTTTCCTGGGTCTGATCCCGCTCGGCATCGGCATCTGGACGCTCATTCGCGGCCTGCGCCGTAACAGCGATGACGATGATGACGACTCCAAGATCACCGCGGTCGGACTATGGGGCGTCGCAGGGATCACGATCGCCAACGGGGCCGACAACATCTCCCTCTACACGCCGATCTTCCGCACCAGCGCCCCCAGCGACGTCGCGATCATGATCGTCGTATTCCTGATCCTCGTCGCGGTCTGGTGCGCGGCCGGCCGGCTGATCGGCACCAACAAGGCTGTTACCGAGGGGCTGGAGCGCGTCGAGCACTGGCTCGTACCGGCCGTGTTCATCGGCCTGGGCCTGTTCATCCTGATCGAATCTGGGGTCATCGTCCGTCTGATCGAGGTGCTCGCATGACCTCCTCCCAGTCAGAGGCTCATCCGCCCGCTGCGCGCAAGCTGTCGTCGACCCGGCGGCGGCAGCTCACTGGTGGAGCGCTCTTGATCGCCGTGGTCGTCGTGCTGATCGATCAGGGAACCAAGGTGTGGGCCGAAGCGACCCTCACCGACCGTGAGCGCATCCCGCTGATCGGTGACCTGCTGGGTTTGCAGCTCGCCTACAACCCCGGAGCGGCATTCTCCTTCGGGGAAGGCTTCACCTGGGTGTTCGCGCTGCTCGCTGTCGCCGCCACGGTCACAGCGATCGTGTTCGCGTTCCGAGTGCAACGCGTGAGATGGGCGATCGTCATCGGCGCGCTCGGCGGCGCTTCCGCCTCACACGCAGGCGACCGCCTTTTCCGGGACCCCGGATTCGCCCGTGGTCACGTCGTGGACTTCCTCGCCTACGGAAACTGGTTCATCGGCAACATCGCCGACATCGTAATCTTCGCCGCAGCGATCACCGGAGCAGTTTTCATGATCCGCGCCGGGGATGAGAGCACCGAGTGAGATCCGTTGTGCGGTGGTGGGACACCCATCAACTCGCCCTCTACATCGGCGCGATCGCCGTGGGCAGCCGTTGAGTGAGTTCACGCTTAGGCAGGCGGGCGGTCGCGATGTAGGCGCAGAGCCACCCACCAGCCGCATCGTCGACAGATGAAAGCGCGATCGTCTCCGAGTGCGTGCAGCTTCTTGCGTGGCAGATGTCGCCCGCAGCACGTGCACGCAACGTCCTCGTCAGTCGCCATGAGCGGAGAGCGCCTCTCGAATCTGTTCAACCGTTGGCATCCCGGCCAGCCCAGCAGGGGTGCTGTAAATACGGCAGGCGAGGTCATTGCTTCGCCCCGACCCCGGAAAGAGATCGTTGCCATCCAGGGTGATCGTGGGGGAGCCCGCGAACGAGACTGCGCCCGCGTCCTCCTCCGTCCGGATGAGTCGGTAGTGAACCTCCGATTCGTCGTGGCCTGTTTCTCGTAGCGCCTCAGAAACACGACGGCCAGCCTCAACCCAGCTGGGGCAACCGGCGATATAAAGCAGCTCAATCTCCACGACTCAATCATCCTCGACTTCGCTGTTGATGTCGTGCCCGGGCTACCACCGAAAACGATCGTTTGCGGCCGGGCACCCGTGGTGGTGCTGGGGAAGTGCGACACGCCGAGCGTCGCCCCGCCGTAACCCCCTGCCGAAACGTTAGGGCGCCGAAACGGGTGGTGTATGGGTTTCGGCGCAGGTTCTGCCGACCGCCAACCATCCGTATTCGGGGTCTGGATGTGCGCGCGTTTTGACCGTCGTCCTGCATGAGTCGGCCTGACGATCTGACTTTCCTCGCGACCGCAGCTGGCTTCATTGCCACTCCGAAGGGAGGCGGCCCCCAGCACTCTGCTTTAGATCGGACTCAGTCCGGCTCGGCCTCGGGTAGTCCGATGTAAAGCATCTAGTCCGATCTAAAGCCGCAAGTCACAATGAATCGCTTGACAGGGTTCTCGCCCAGGCATAACGTACAACCAAATGGTTGCACAACGACAACTGAGCGAAGCGGAGATCGACCGTGTGTTCCACGCACTGGCGGCGTCGACCCGGCGCGACATCCTGCGCCGGACGATCGAACGGGAGCAGTCCGTCTCGACCCTCGCCTCCGAATACGAGATGTCGTTCGCTGCCGTGCAGAAGCATGTCGCGGTGCTCGAAGCGGCCGACCTCATCGTCAAGCGCGCCGAGGGACGCGAGCGGCTCGTCCGCGCGAACCCCGAGATGATCGCCCGCGCCAGGGCGCTCCTCGCCCGATACGAAGAGCTGTGGCGGTCGCGCATCGCCCGGCTCGACGAACTGCTGGCCGAGCCGGCGGCATCCGAGCGCACCACCTCCGACACCGACACCACACGAAACGAAGAAGGAGACTGACATGCCCGTCACTGACGTCCGCACCGATGCGGACACCCTCACCATGACCGTCGTCGCCGATTTCGCGGCGCCGATCGAACGCGTCTGGAGCGCGTACAGCGATCCGCGTCAGCTCGAGCGCTTCTGGGGACCTCCCGGATGGCCGGCCACCTTCACCTCCTTCGACCACACGGTCGGCGGCCGCGCGACCTACACGATGAACGGTCCACGCGGCGAGACCTCGTCGGGGTCATGGGAGTTCCTCTCCATCGACGCGCCGAAGAGCTTCGAGGTCCTCGACTCGTTCGCCGACGAGAACGGCCAGCCGCTCGACGGATTCCCGGCGCAGCGCATGTCCTTCGCGTTCGAGTCGACGGCCGACGGCACCCGCATGGTGACCACGAGCCACTTCGACTCGGTCGAGGCGCTCGAGCAGGTCGTCGAGATGGGTCAGGTCGAGGGCATCACGCTCGCGATGAGCCAGCTCGACGCCGTTCTCCAGGACCTCCGGGACTACGCCCAGGGCAAAGGCACGCAGGTCACCCTGCTGGACGACACCCACGTGCGGATCACCCGTCTCGTCGAGGGTCCGCGCGAGCTGGTGTGGCGCGCGCACAACGAGCCCGAGCTCATGAAGCAGTGGCTGCTCGGACCGGACGGCTGGGAGATGACCGAGTGCACCGTCGCGACCGAGGTCGGGCAGACCTACCGCACCCGCTGGGCGCCGGTCGGCGACACCGAGGGCGAGCCGTTCGGCTTCGAGGGCGAGGCGCTGCTCATCGACGCTCCGCGCCGGTCGGTGCAGACGGAGCGGATGATCGGGATGCCGGTCGAGACGCTCAACGACCTCAACCTCTACGAAGAGGACGGCGCGACGCTCATCACCCTCTACGTCGAGTACCCCGACAAGGAGACGCGCGACATGATCCTCGCCACCGGCATGGCCGACGGCATGGAGGCGTCGTACGAGCGGCTGGAACGGGAGCTGCTCGCGGTCTGACGCCCCGCGTTCCGTTCAGGCCTTCCGTCGCGGCGGGCACGATTCAGCACGAACGGCCCGCCCGGGGGTGAGATCAGCCGAATCCGGCCTGTTCGACGGCATTCATGCTGAATCGTGAACCGGAGGACGAGGTGACCTGCGGCGCGGCGGGGTGGCGGACGCCGGCGGGCCCCGTCAGCGGCGTGCGGGACGCGTCGACCAGAGCGCGAGCGCCACGAGCACGGGCTGGAAGAACAGCCGGACGAAGCGCTTCATGTCGGTGTCGAGGCCGAAGCCGTCGCGGTGATGCATCCACTGCGCGACGTTGCCGGGGAAGACGGCGATGAAGAACAGCGCCGCGATCACGCCGACCGTGCGGCGGTGTCCGTGGGCGAAGAGGAGCGCCGAACCCAGCGCGACCTCGGCGACGCCGGATGCGAGAACGGTCGTGTCCGGATCGAGGGGCACCGACTCCGGCACCTGCGCCCGGAACTCGTCACGAGCGAAGGTCAGGTGCGAGATACCCGCGAAGACGAGCGACGAACCGAGAAAGAGACGACCGATCATGCGTGCGGTGTTCGACATGGTGCGAGTGTACGCGGCGGTCAGATGAGCCGACGCAGAGCCTCTTCGAGCGAGATGCCCTGAGCCTTCGCACGGTCGGCGAGGCGCGCGTGCTCGTCACCCGAGAGCGTCACCCGCAGCTCGACCGGATCGGATGCCGGTTCGTCGTCGAGACCCTCGAACAGGTCGGAGGCCTCCGCCCAGAGCGGTTCGGCGACGGTCGCCGCGGATGCCGGGGAGCCCGCGGTCGCGGCGGCCGACGCATGGGCGCTGTTCGCCCCTGATCCCGCGGACCAGCCGTCGTCCGCACCGCTGCGCACCGCGTCCGCCTCGACCGCATCAGCCCACGCGGCATCGTCGGTGTCGATCCAGCCGTCGACGGTCGCGGAACCCGAACCCGTCGATCCGGCACCCGCGGCGATCGCGGCGGATCCCGCGGCGGCGGCACCGGCATCCGTCGCGAGCGTGAAACCCGGCCCTCGGCGCGGCTCCTGCTTCGCCTGGTAGGCCTTGGCTGCGGCGTTCGCGCGCTCGTCGGCCGCCTCGTTGAGCGGGTGGCCCGCGTGGCCCTTGACCCAGGAGAACTCGACGTCGCGCCCGCGGATGGCCTCGTCGATGCCTTCGAGCAGCTCGCGGTTGAGCACCGGCCCGCCGTCGGACTTGCGCCAGCCCTTGCGCTTCCACCCCGGCATCCACTTGGTCACCGAGTCGATCACGTAGCGGCTGTCGCATTCGATCAGCAGCTTCTCGGAGATGCCCGCCGTCGCCCGCAGCAGCTCGAGCACGGCCTGCAGCTCGCCCTGGTTGTTGGTGCCGTGCGGTGATCCGCCGGCGGCCCAGTTCGCGTCGTCGATGTACCAGGCCCAGCCGTTCGGGCCGGGATTGCCCAGGGCGGAGCCGTCTGCGGCGGCGGTGATCGTCATCCCCCCACCGTAGCCGGGGCGGACGACAGCGCTGCGCCGGTCAGTCGACGCTGATGTCGTCGGTGCTGTCGTCGCCGTCGCCGTCGTCGGGCTCGCGGTTCTCGACCGATCGCGCCGCAGGAGGCGGCGGCGCCACCGGGAACACGATCGAGGTCACGGAACCTCCGGACTCGAGGCCCATGCCGAGCGACAGCGGATCGACCGTCGGCGACGTCTCGAGCACCTCGGACTCCGAGCGCTCGAGCGGCTCGGACGGCAGCTTCCACTGGTTCTCTTGTTCTTCCGGACGGTGCTGGAACAGACCCATGCATCCAGTCTGACCCCGCACGAGCGCCACGCGGGAGTATTCACACGCGATTGATCGGATGCCGGATGCCGGATGCCGGATGCTCGCCGCGCAGTGATCCGGCCCTTCGGGCCCTTCGGGCGTCAGGCGGAGGCTGCGGCGCGGACCGCGTCGACCAGGTCGCGCCACGGACCGTCCAGCGCAGAATCCGGCAGTTCCCGCTCGCGGCGTTCCGACGGCGTCCGGGCGCGGATCAGCCAGACGAACCGGTCGGCACCGGCGTCGGCACCCGCATCGGCATCCCACGGGCAGTTGTCGATCATGGCGATCCACTCGGAGGTCTCGGCGGGCTCCGGTTCGACCCGCCACTGACGACGGATGCCGGCGATGCCGCCCGACCTCACCACGGCGACGACCACCCTGTCGTCAGTCTGAGGTGCGCTCTCGCTCATCCTCATAGACTCCCACGGTCGTCCACGCGCGTCGAGCGGCTGCGGCGGTGGCCTCGTCCACCTCGGTCGCGGCCGCCACGGTGGCGTCGGCGAACTCCGTGAAGGTGGCGGTACTCGACAGGCCCCCCGTCAGGGCGCGGTACCAGACCGTTCCGGCCGTCTCCCACGCGTTGCCGCCGAGGTCGATCGCGAAGACCGCGAACGCCCGATTCGGGATGCCGGAGTTGATGTGCACGCCGCCGTTGTCCTCGGTCGTGCGGACGAAGTCCCGCATGTGCGCGGGCTGCGGGTCCTTGCCGAGCTCGTCGTCGTCATAGGCGGTGCCGGGCTCGATCATCGACCGCAGGGCGACGCCTTCGACGGCATCCGTGAAGATCTCCGCTCCGATCAGCCAGGTCGCGTCGGCGGCGTTCTGGCCGAGGAGATACTGCTCGGTCAGCGCACCGAACACGTCGGCGACCGACTCGTTGAGCGCTCCGGGCTGACCCTGGTACTCGAGGTTCGCGGTGTGCTGGACCACCCCGTGCGCGAGCTCGTGCCCGATGACGGTGGTCGAGCGGGTGAAGCCCGTGAACACCTCGCCGTCGCCGTCGCCGAAGACCATGCGCTCGCCGTCCCAGAACGCGTTGTCGTAGTCGACGCCGTAGTGGACGGTGGCGTCGAGCGGGGCGCCGGCGTCGTCGAGCGAGTTGCGGCCGAACGCGGTGAGGAGGAGTTCGAAGGTGGCGCCGAGGCCGTCGAAGGCCTCGTTGACGGAGGCATCTGCGACGGGGGCGTCGTCTTCGCTCCGGACCACGGCTCCCGGGAGGTCCTGCGTGTTGCCGGCGTCGCTGATCGTGCGGTTCGGCGCATCGGAGAGCTGGGCCACGAGGTCGCCGTTCTCGTCGATCGACAGGTCGATGCGCGCTCGGAACGGAGGGCGGCCCGCCGTCAGGGTCTGGCGCGCGGCGGCGGCGGCACGCGGGTAGCGGCCCGACTCGGCGAGGCGCGCGAGCAGGTAGGAAGGGACGACTCCGTGAAGGGGGGTGTGGCTGCTCATGCTCAGACCCTACGCCGGGGGTCCGACGTCGCGGCGAGCGGATGCGGGGCGTCGGCGAGCACGTCGGATCAGGTCGGAGCATCGCGTCGACGGCACCGCCTCGGGCGGAGAGCTCCCCGTTGGGCGGACGGATGCCGGGTGGGAGTCCGCCCGAGATGGAGAAGTCCGCCCGTCACGGTGAGGGGCGGTCGGCCTGCTTTCGCGCACGGTGTCGGGCGGAGAACTCCCCATCGGGCGGACGGACCATGGACAGGGTTCCGCCCATCACAGAGAAGTCCTCCCATCGCGGTCGCGCGGGGCAGGGGTCGACCTGGTCGCGTCGTCAGTCCTTCTCGATCGCCGTCACCGTCGTGCGGAACCCGCCCGACTCCCATCGCACCGGCTGCCCCGGGTGGCCGAGCGAGAACCAGAAGGTGCTGTCGATCGTGTCGTACCGCAGGCAGTCGACCTCGCCGAGGTCGAGGGTGAGCCGCTCCGGCGACACCGAGGTCGTGCCGACCTCGAACGCCGCGTGCCGCTGCAGCTCGACCCAGGTCACGCGGCCCGACGTCACGTCACCGGGGGAGTCGGCGTCCCAGCGCTCGAGCGTCGCGCCCTCGGCATCCGTCTCGCTGAATCTGTTCACGCGGAATGCGTGCGTGCCGTCGGGCCGGTCGACGCGCAGGCGGATCGTCGTGCCTCGCCCGGTCGCGTCGCGGATCTCATCGGCGGTGAAGGGCGTCGGCAGCAGACCGGGGCCCAGCATGTGCGGATCGGAGGCGCTCATACGGACATTCTCCGCCTCCACGCGTGCACATTTCAGCAGATTCCGTGACGTTCCCGGTGTGCACCGGCGCCATCCCGAGTGCCGCCTCTCGCCGACAGCGCGACGATGCTGAGACGTGCACGCCCACGCGCCGAGCGGCGACCGGACCGCCCCGCCGGAACCCCCAGGTTCCTCGCGTAAAATCGGCCCAATGACCGACGCCCCCGATGCCGCTCCCGACCTCGGCCCGGGCATCGACCCCGACGACCTCGCCACGACGCTCCGCGTGCTGTCCGAGCTGCACAGGGTCGACAACCAGCATCCCGACTTCATCGCCGTGCGCCACGCGACCGCCGCGATGTTCAAGGACGTCAAGCGCGTGCGCCGCAAGGAGATCCGCGACGCGATCGCAGAGGCCGACAAGGCCGTCGTCGCCCGCACCGCGACCGGCGCCCCTGACCGCATCGACGACGAGACCCGTGGCAACGACCTCGCCTCCAGCGTCGTCGGCGCCCCGATCGCCGGCGAGCTGCTGAAGCCCCGCAACTGCTACATCTGCAAGCAGCCCTACACGCTCGTCGACGCGTTCTATCACCAGCTCTGCCCGAGCTGCGCGCGCTTCAGCCACGGCAAGCGCAACGCCCGCACCGACCTCACCGGCAAGCGCGCGCTGCTCACCGGAGGCCGCGCCAAGATCGGCATGCACATCGCGCTGCGGCTGCTGCGCGACGGCGCCCACACGACGATCACGACCCGCTTCCCCCGCGATGCGGTGCGCCGCTTCTCGGCTCTCCCCGACGCGTCGGACTGGCTGCACCGCCTGCGCGTGGTCGGCATCGATCTGCGTGACCCCGCCCAGGTGATCGGCCTCGCCGACTCCGTCGCCGCACAGGGACCTCTCGACATCCTCATCAACAACGCCGCGCAGACCGTGCGGCGCTCGCCGGGTGCATACTCCCTGCTGGCGGATGCCGAGCTGCAGCCGCTTCCCGACGGTCCGCTGCCCGAGATGGAGACGTTCGGGCACACCGCCGACCCGCATCCGCAGGCCCTGCAGGCGTCGGTCGACGCGCATCCACTGCTGTCGGTCGCGGCCCTCGGCGGCACGGTCGCCGAGCAGGGCGGCCAGGCGCTGACCGCCGAGGACCTCGCGCGGCTCGCGATGGCCCCCGGATCGTCGTCGCTCGAGAAGCACGCCGACGGCACCGCGATCGATGCCGGCGGACTGGTGCCGGACGTCAACCGCGTCAACAGCTGGGTGCAGTCGGTCGACCAGGTCGATCCTCTCGAGATGCTCGAGGTGCAGCTCGCGAACACGACCGCGCCGTTCCTGCTCATCAGTCGACTGCGCGCATCGATGGCCGCGTCGTCGTCGCGCCGCAAGTACGTCGTGAACGTCTCGGCGATGGAGGGGCAGTTCTCGCGCCGGTACAAGGGGCCGGGGCATCCGCACACGAACATGGCGAAGGCCGCGCTCAACATGCTCACGCGCACGAGCGCGGGCGAGATGCTCGAGACCGACGGCATCCTGATGACCGCGGTCGACACCGGCTGGATCACCGACGAGCGCCCGCACTACACGAAGGTGCGTCTGGCCGAGGAGGGCTTCCACGCCCCGCTCGATCTCGTCGACGGAGCAGCGCGCGTGTACGACCCGATCGTGCGCGGCGAGGCCGGCGAGGACATCCAGGGCGTCTTCCTGAAGGACTACGAGCCCAGCCCCTGGTGACCCCGGGGCGGGGTGCGGGTAGCCGGTTCACTCCGGGGGCCGACGCGCCACGCGTCGGACATGTCGCCGTCTCGCGTCCTGCGTCCGGTGTGTCGGCCCCCGAAGTGACGGGCGTCGACGCGCGAACGTGAACGGGCTTCGGATGCCGTCGGCTACCGCGCCCTGACCTCGAGGTTCTCGGACGCCCAGGTCCCCAGCTGGCCGAGGATCGGCACCAGACCCCTGCCGCTGTCGGTGAGCGCATACGACACCGTGACCGGCGGCCCGGCGTCGACCGTGCGGGCGACGAGTCCGGCATCCGCCAGCTCGGCGAGCCGGTCGGAGAGCACGGTGTCGCTGATGCCGGAGACCGCCCGACGCAGCGACACGAAGGTAGACGGTCCGCCGCCGAGGGTCGACACGATCATGCCGTTCCAGCGCTTGCCGAGCACGCTGAAGGCCAGTGTGACGGCGGCGTCGCACACATGACTCTCTTCGTCGACCTCGGCCATGCCCCCATCCTACCTGTGCTAGGTTTACACGAGTCGCTAAGAAAAACAGAGTGACTACGAAAAACGAAAGGTCGGTCATGTCCCTGTTCCGTCTGGATGCCAGCATCCTGCCCGCGTCGTCCGCCAGCCGCTCGCTCGCCGACCTCGTCGAGGCCGAGTGGACCGCGTCCCACCCCGACTCCACCGTGACGCGCCGCGACCTCGCGGCCGACCCGGTGCCCGCCACCGCCTGGGCGGATGCCGTCACCGGCGGCTTCGTCGACGAGGCGCAGCGCACCCCCGCGCAGAACGAGGCGCGGGCCCTCGCCACGACCTTCGCCGACGAGCTCATCGGCGCCGACGCGCTGCTCTTCGCCGTGCCGCTCTACAACTACGGCGTCTCGCAGCACTTCAAGACCTGGTTCGACCTGGCCTACACCGACTCGCGCATCGACCCGCAGGGCACGGCGCTTCGCGGCAAGCCGGCCACGCTCGTGACCGTGCTCGGCGGCAACTACGCCCCCGGCACTCCCAAGGAGGGCTGGGACCACTCCACCGGCTGGCTCCGCCGCGTGCTCGAGGACGTCTGGGGCCTCGACCTCCGCGTCGTCGAGCGGCCCTTCACCCTGGTCGGCGTGAACCCGGCCCTCGACGCCTTCGCCGACACCGCGCGCGAGCTCAAGGAGAACGCCGAGACGGATGCTCGCACCTACGGCCGCGAGCTGGCCGCGCTGCGCGGCGACCAGGTCGCCTGACCGCATCCGCTCCGTTCATCGGGCCCGACTCCTGCACGGCATCCGTGTGGGGGCGGGCCCGTTGTCGTGATCTGGGTCGATGGTCTCGCCGGCGATCCGGCCTCGAACCCTGACCGTTTTTCCCTCGCGCGCTCGCGTGTCCTCGCTCGCTCCCTCGCTCCTGCGCTTGCGTGTGCATGCCGAGAATCGGTGTGCATGCCGAATGGGGCGATCTCGGCATGCAGCAGCTCATCGAGCATGCATACGACAGGGGTCGCGCGCCGCGAGGGGGCGAGAGCGGACGTGCCGGCCCTGGTCTCGCCTGCAACCCGAACCCAAATCCGGACCCGGATACGGACCCGAACCCGGACCCGAACCCCGACCTGAACCGGTTCGTCCTTCCTTCGCTTGCGTGTGCATGCCGAGAATCGGTGTGCATGCCGAATGGGGCGATCTCGGCATGCAGCAGCTCATCGAGCATGCATACGACAGGGGTCGCGCGCCGCGAGGGGG
>NZ_LWCU01000031.1 GCF_001650405.1 Microbacterium sp. H83
GCCTTGACCTCATCGATCATCGGCAGCCGGAAGTCTGCGATCGGGAAGCCGGAGTCCGGGTGCGTGACGTGCACGTGCCCGTGGGAGTCGTATCCGGAGCCCACCGAGTGCCCGTCCTCGTCGAGCATCGTGTAGAAGCCGCCGAAGTACGTCACCTCGGCACCCGGCGCCACCGCCGACTGCCCCTCCGTGTCGACCATGCAGACATCCATGGCGACGCGCCCGATGATCGGTCGCATGGCGCCGTCCAGCTCCACCCGAGCCCTGTTGCCGAGCGCACGGACGATGCCCTGCGCGTAGCCGCCGGTCACGAGCACGGCCGTGGTGTCGGTCGACGCCCGGTGCGTATAGCCGTAGGAGACGGCGTCTCCGGCCTTCAGCGGCTTCAACGACAGCACGCGTCCGGTCAGCCGCATCACCGGACGGGTGCGCAGCACGCCCTCCGCGTCGGGCAGGCCGTAGAGCAGCTGCGCGTCGATGTCGGCGGTTCCGTGCGTCTCGGCCTGGATGCCCTCGAGAGCCAGGGTCTGGACCTCGGCATCCGAATCGACGAGCACCGCCGCGGCGCCCGCCGCGATCACGGCGTGCGCGACCCCGACGATCCCATGACCCCAGGCGTCGCGACGCAGGTCCGCCATCCGACCGCCGTGGGACGCGGCCTCGGTCGCGGCCGACGCCAGGGCGGAGCGGGAGATCATGGCGTGCGGAAGAGAGCTGGAAGTCGAGTCACACACCCCTCCACCCTAGCTCCGCCCTCCCAGGATGCCCCGGCCCTCCCCCGTAGACTTGTGGATACCGCCGACCCTGGAGATCCATGTCACGCTTTTCCCTCGCGCCCCGCGTCCGCTACCTGCTGGACCGCGCCCGTCGCCTCGACGTCGCCTCGGTGATGGAGAGGGCCAGAGAAGCCTCCTCCCAGCACGGCAAGGCCGTCCCTCTCGTGGTCGTCGACATGCTCTGGTCGGCAGGACGGCACAACGTCGGCTTCCAGGACTACATCGACTACGACTTCGCGATCCTCTCGAAGGCCGAGCGCGACACGTACATGACCCACCCGGTGTCGAACCAGATCTCCCAGCAGTACGACCACCCCGACTACCGCCATCTGTTCCACGACAAGGCGGAGTTCAACGTCCGCTTCGACGCGCTCCTCAAGCGGGAGTGGATGCTCATCGTCGACGGCAACGCCGACGAGCTGCGCGCCTTCACGGAGCGGCAGGGGACGATCGTCGTCAAGGAGACCCACGGTCAGGCGGGCACAGGCGTGCACCGGTACCACGCCGCCGACGTCACCGACTGGGATGCCTTCCACGCCGAGCTCCTCTCGAAGAAGCAGGTGCTGGTCGAGGAGGTCATCCGTCAGCACGCCGACCTGGCCGCCGTCTGCCCGGGAACCGTCAACACGACCCGCGTGACGGCGTTCTTCGACGGGGAGAAGACCCACATCCTCGCGATGGCGCAGAAGTTCGGCCGCGGCGCCGTGAGCGATCAGATGAGCTTCGGCGGCTTCTACACGATGCTCGACGAGGACGGGCACTCGGTGGGCTCCGGATACGACTCCCACGGGCACGTGCACGTCACGCACCCGGACTCCGGCTTCCCGATCGCAGACTTCCGGCTGCCGATGATCGATGAGGTCAAGGCGTTCGTCGACCAGGCCGCCAGGGTCGTCCCCCAGGTCCAGTACGTCGGCTGGGACATCGTCGTCACCCCCGACGGGCCTGTGCTCGTCGAGGGCAACTGGGGCGCGGGCGTGTACGAGAACAAGCCCAGCGTGACCGGCATCCGCACGGGCCACAAGCCGCGCTACCAGGCCGCCATCGGCTTCTGACACGCCGCGCGCGTACGACGAAGGGCCCGGATGCATCGCATCCGGGCCCTTCGTCGTCGTCTCGAGCCGACCGGCGACTCAGATCGCGCGGACGATCCCCATGGGCGTCGACTGGGTCGCCTGCCCGAGCGGATTGTCGCGGAGGATCTCGACGAGACGGCGCTCTCCGGCCCTGTCGAGCGTCGATCCCAGGATGTTGCCGCCGATGTCGTTGATGTCGACCACGGCCACATCGACGTCACGGCCGACCAGCTTCTGCAGGTGCTGCGCGACCTCTCGCGGGTTCTTCGGCCCCAGCACGACCGCCTGGTTGTAGGGCGGGATCGTGTTCTTGGTGGGGCCGTCGATCGCACGGGCCTTGTCGCCCGCGATCCGGTAGAAGTCGCCCCGACGACCGAACGCCTTGGTGATGACGGAGACCCCTGCCGCGAACAGGATCCGCAGGGTGCCGCACTCGCGCAGCGCCATCTCCATCGTCTCGGGCATACCGAGTCCGATGCCGTACGACGTGCGCACGACGTACCGCGACAGGAAGCGCGCGAGCGGGCGCGGCGTGATCTCGTCGAGACGGTACGAGCGACCCTGCGTGATCGCGACGATCTTCTCGGTCACGAACAGCAGGTCGCCCGGCTGCACCGCGTCCTTCGCGTACTCGGTGATGATCGCGTCGAGGTCGTCGTCCGGCATGACGACCCGCGTCTTCAGCGGGATGCGCGCATAGCTCGTGCCGTCGACGCTCGCCTCGAGCGCCTTGCCGTCATTCGCCTGCATCACTCGAGGTAGTCCCGCAGCGACTGCGAACGGCTCGGGTGGCGCAGCTTCGCCATGGTCTTCGATTCGATCTGGCGGATGCGCTCGCGCGTCACACCGAACGTGTCGCCGATCTGGTCGAGCGTCTTCGGCTGACCGTCTCCGAGTCCGAACCGCATGCGGATCACGCCGGCCTCGCGCTCGGACAGGGAGTCGAGGAGCTGCTCGAGCTGACGCTGCAGCATCGTGAAGCCGACCGCGTCTGCGGGGACGACGGCCTCGGTGTCCTCGATCAGGTCGCCGAACTCGCTGTCGCCGTCCTCACCGAGAGGGGTGTGCAGCGAGATGGGCTCGCGCCCGTACTTCTGGACCTCGACGACCTTCTCCGGCGTCATGTCCAGCTCGCGGCTGAGCTCCTCGGGGGTGGGCTCGCGGCCCAGGTCCTGCAGCATCTGGCGCTGGACGCGGGCGAGCTTGTTGATGACCTCGACCATGTGCACCGGGATGCGGATGGTGCGTGCCTGGTCGGCCATCGCGCGGGTGATCGCCTGACGGATCCACCAGGTGGCGTAGGTCGAGAACTTGAAGCCCTTGGTGTAGTCGAACTTCTCGACGGCGCGGATCAGACCGAGGTTGCCCTCCTGGATGAGATCCAGGAACTGCATGCCGCGGCCGGTGTAGCGCTTGGCGAGCGAGACCACGAGACGCAGGTTCGCGCCGAGCAGGTGGCTCTTGGCACGCTGGCCGTCGCGGGCGACCCACTGCAGGTCGAGCCCGAGCTGGCCGGCCTTCTCGGCGGCGCTCATCGCGGAGAGCTTCTCCTCGGCGAACAAACCGGCCTCGATGCGCATGGCGAGCTCGACCTCTTCGGCCGCGTTCAGCAGCGCGACCTTTCCGATCTGCTTGAGGTAGTCCTTGACGGGGTCGGCCGTCGCTCCGGTGATCTGGGTGGAGTAGACGGGGACGTCCTCGTCGTCGTTGGACGAGATGACGATCGCACCGGTCGGAAGGGGCTCGGTGAACTTCGGCTTGGACTCCTCGTCCTCCTCCTCCGCGGTCTCGGCGACGGGGGCCTCGTCCTCTTCGACGATGTCGTCCGACTTCTTCTTCTTCGCCGGGGCGCGCTTGGCAGCGGCGCGCTGCGCCGCGGTCTTGGGGGCCGGCTTCTCAGCTGCCTCCTCCGCCGGGGCGTCGACCTCGGGAGCTTCGGCAGTCTTCTTCGTCCGGGTGTTCTTGGTCGTGGCAGGAGTCACGTTTCGCCTTTCACGGGGCCGCTGGCGACCCCGGGACATTTCGGACACTAGTAAGACCCTTGTCAAGTCTGATCTTCGAAAAGATCGATTGACAACGGGTCAGACTCCTAGTATCGCACACGTGAGGGGATGCGAGCGCATTCCGTCGAACTTCCCGTCGCGGCGACCGGCGAGGCCTCCGGATCAGCCTCGACCGGGCTTGTCCTCGTCGCCGCTCGGCCGCGAGGCGAGGTAGCGCTCCAGCTCGGCGGCTAGCTCGTCGGCGCTCGGGAGATCGCGCTCGTTGAAGCCGCCCTCATCGTAGGAGCCGTCCTCCGGGTCGCGCCCCGCCATGTACGCGTCGTACCGGCGCTCGAGCCCGTGCACCATCTGCTGGAGCTCGTCGTTGCCGATCACCTGCTCGTCGACGCGCGCGATGTAGTCCTCGCGCCGTTCCTGGACCTCGTCGAGCATCAGCACGAGTCCGGTCGCCGCCATCAGCCGCTGGGCTGCGGTGATCACCGCGTCGGGGTTCTCCGTCTCGGCGAGGTAGTGCGGGACCAGCAGGACGAAGCCCGCGACGCGATCGCCGCGCTCCGCGAAGCGGTACTCGAGCAGGTGGCCCGCCGTGGCGGGGACCTGCGTGCGGGGGCGCCAGACGGAGTGCGCCACGGTGAGGTCGCGCCGGTTGCCGCTGACGGTGGTGCCGATCGGCCGCGTGTGCGGTACCGGCATCGCGATCGAGTGCACCCAGGTGAGGCTCGACACCTCGAACTCCGTCGCGAGGTCGAGCACGGTCCGCGCGAACTCGTTCCAGACGAAGTCGGGCTCGTAGCCCGCGAGCAGGAGGAACCTCTGCCCCAGGGCATCGGTGGCGAGCGAGAGCTCGAGCCGTGAGGGACGGAACTCCGTCAGGTGGTCCTGGTCGAACGACACCACGGGGCGGCGCGCGCGGTAGTCGAGGAGGACGTCGTTGTCGAAGATCTCGACCGGCTGCGGATCCGTCGTCTCGCGGAGGTGCTCGATGAGCCCGGAGACCGCGTTGCCCGCGTCGGTGAATCCTGTCAGCAGCAGGACCAGCGGCAGACCGCGCGGAACGGCCGGGGCATTCGCCACACGTTCATGGATGTCTCCGGAGAAGGGCATGTGTCCATGCTACGAGCACGGTCCGACGCGGGGGCGACGGCGGTCATGCTGAGAGCGAACAGCGCGTCGGCGTGCGTTCCCGTCGCGCTCCCTAGGATGGAGGCATGACGCTTCCCGCGCTGTCGCGCACCACAGATCAGTTCCCCGGAAGCGCTGCAGACGCCGCAGTGCTCGTCATCCCCGACATCTCCGACTCCACCGAGTCGCTGTCGGGCCACCCCGGACTCGCGGACTCCCTCGCAGGAATCGGATTCACCGGATCCTCCTCCGCCTTCACCCGGGTCTACGCGCCCCAGGTCACCGCCCTGCCGTTCGCCGTCGTCGGCGTCGGACGAACGCCGGATGCGCTCGCGGTGCGTGCGGCTGTCGGAACCGCGCTGCGGTCGCTCACCGGGTTCGACACGGTGGCCGTCGCCCTGGCGCCGGGCCTCGAGGGCTTCGCCGACGCCGCCGCCGAAGGCGCCGTGCTCGGCGGCTACCGGTTCGAGGGCTACCGCAGCGAGAAGGGCAAGCCCCGCGCCTCCGCCGTCGTCCTGCACGCGGAGCTCGACGACGCGGCACTGGAGCGGGCCACCGCCGTCGGCGAGGCCGTCGCGCTGGTCAAGGACCTCGTCTTCGTGCCGGCCGAATGGCAGAGCCCCGCACAGCTGGCGCAGAGCGCCGCCGACAGCGTCGAGGGCCTCGACGTCGCCGTGCAGATCCTCGACGAGAAGGAGCTCGCCGCCCAGGGATTCGGCGGCATCCTGGGCGTCGCGCAGGGTTCCGATCGTCCGGCGCGCCTGGTGCGCCTCGAGTACGCGCCCGAGAACGCCTCGCGGCACATCGCCCTGGTCGGCAAGGGCATCACCTTCGACACCGGCGGGCTCTCGCTGAAGCCCGCAGCCTCGATGGTGGGCATGAAGTTCGACATGGCCGGCGCGGCCACGAGCCTCGCCGCCGTCCGGGCGATCGCCGCCCTCGGCCTCCCTGTGCGCGTGACCGCGTGGCTGTGCATCACCGACAACATGCCGTCAGGCCGCGCTCTGCGACCGGGCGACGTGATCCGCATCCTCGACGGGACCACCGTCGAGGTGCCGAACACCGACGCCGAGGGCCGACTGGTCATGGCGGACGGGCTGGTCGCGGCGAGTCGCGAGAACCCCGACGTGATCATCGACGTCGCCACCCTCACGGGAGCCATCGTGATGGCGCTCGGCCACCGGCACACCGGGGTGTTCGGCGATGACGACGCCGTCACCGAGTTCCTCTCCGCCGCGGATGCCGCGGACGAGCTGGCGTGGCACATGCCCCTGCCCGACTACATGGAGGACTCCCTCGACTCCCCCATCGCCGACCTGCAGAACGCCAACATGAGCGATCGCATGGGAGGGGCGTCGTACGCGGGCCTCTTCCTGCGGCGCTTCATCGGCCGCGTCGGCGAGGGGGACGACGCGCCGCGCATCCCCTGGGTGCACCTCGACATCGCCGGATCCGGCGAGCACAACGGGGCTCCGTACGGCTTCACCGACAAGGGCCCCACCGGAGCGATGGTCCGATCGATCATCGCCTTCGCCGCAGCATCCCACACGGAGGCATAGACACATGACAACCCACACCTTCGACATCGTCGTCCTGGGCGGCGGCAGCGGCGGATACGCGGCCGCACTCCGGGCGAGCGAGCTCGGCAAGTCCGTCGCCCTCATCGAGAAGGACAAGGTCGGGGGCACCTGCCTGCACCGCGGCTGCATTCCGACGAAGGCGCTGCTGCACGCGGCCGAGGTCGCAGAGCACGTCCGCGACGCCGCGCACGTCGGCATCACGGCGACGCTGGAGCGGATCGATCCCGCGGGCGTGCGCGATTACCGCGAGGGCATCGTCGCGAAGAAGTACAAGGGACTCGAGGGCCTCGTCAAGGCTCGTGGCATCACCACCGTCACCGGCACCGGCCGGTTGAACCCCGACCGCTCGATCAGCGTCGGCGAGGACCGCTACGTCGGTGCCGACGTGGTCCTGGCGACGGGCTCCTACAGCCGCACCCTGCCGGGTCTCGACATCGGCGGCCGCATCCTCACCAGCGAGCAGGCGCTGTCGCTCGATGTCATCCCCGACCGCGTGCTGGTCCTCGGCGGCGGCGTCATCGGCGTCGAGTTCGCGAGCGTCTGGCGCTCCTTCGGCGCCGAGGTGACGATCATCGAGGCGCTGCCGCACCTCGTTCCGAACGAGGACGTCGCGATGAGCAAGGGCCTCGAGCGCGCGTTCCGCCGCCGCGGCATCCAGTACTCCCTCGGAGTGCGGTTCCAGACCGCGACGCAGGACGACAGCTCGGTCACCGTCACCCTCGAAGACGGGAAGACGTTCACGGCCGACTACCTGCTGGTCGCCGTCGGCCGCGGCCCCGTCACCGCCGACCTCGGCCTCGAGGAGGCAGGCGTGCGCCTGGACCGCGGCTTCGTCACGGTCGACGATGACCTCCGCACCGGCGTCGACGGCCTCTGGGCGGTGGGCGACATCACCCCCGGCCTCCAGCTCGCCCACCGCGGCTTCCAGCAGGGCATCGCGGTCGCGGAGCGCATCGCCGGGCTCTCGCCCGTGAACGTGCCCGACGCGCAGATCCCGAAGGTGACCTACTCGAGCCCCGAGGTGGCGTCCGTGGGCGTCTCCGAAGAGGCGGCCGTCGCGGCTCACGGCGCTGATGCCGTCGTGGCCTACGAGTACAACCTCGCGGGCAACGGCAAGAGCGAGATCATCGGCACCGGCGGCCTCGTCAAGGTCGTGCGGCTGAAGGACGGACCCGTGCTCGGCGTGCATCTGCTGGGCGACCGCGTCGGCGAGCTCATCACCGAGGGCCAGCTCGCCGTGGCGTGGGAGGCCCACCCCGAGGACATCGCCCCCCTCATCCACGCGCACCCCACGCAGAGCGAGGCGCTCGGCGAAGCGTTCCTCGCGCTCGCCGGAAAGCCACTCCACGCCCTCTGAACACCAACCGGTGCACAGTTCACTAAGCTAGTCACGCGTCATTTAACTTCTTGAAGGAGACTCAGTCATGAGCACATCCGTCGTCCTCCCCCCTCTCGGCGAGAGCGTCACAGAGGGTACGGTCACCCGCTGGCTCAAGCAGGTGGGAGACACCGTCCAGGCGGATGAGGGCCTGCTCGAGATCTCGACCGACAAGGTCGACACCGAGATCCCCTCCCCCGTCACCGGCGTGATCGAGGAGATCCTCGTCGCCGAGGACGAGACCGTCGAGGTCGGCGCCCTGCTCGCACGCATCGGCGACGGCAGCAGCCCCGCACCCGCTGCGGACGCCCCGGCCGCGGCGGAGCCCGCCGCCGAGCAGGCGGCTCCCGCCGCTGAGGAGGCCGCGCCCGCCGCTCCGGCTGAGGAGCCCGCTCCCGCACAGGCGGAGGCCGCTCCGGCACAGGCCGAGGCCCCCGCAGGCGACGCGAAGGACATCGTCCTCCCCGAGCTCGGCGAGAGCGTGACCGAGGGAACCGTCACCCGCTGGCTCAAGCAGGTCGGCGACAGCGTCGAGGTCGACGAGGCGCTCCTCGAGATCTCGACCGACAAGGTCGACACCGAGATCCCCTCCCCGGTCGCCGGCGTGCTGCAGGAGATCGTGGCCGCCGAGGACGAGACCGTCGCCGTCGGCGCCGTGCTGGCTCGTGTCGGCTCGGGCGCTGCCCCGTCGGCTCCCGCCGCCGAGGCGCCCGCTCCCGCCGCCCAGCCGACTCCCGCTGAGGCGCCCGAGGCGAAGGCCTCGGTCTCCGAGACGCCCGTCGACGAGCCCGCCGCACGCCCGGCCGCAGAGGCCCCCGTCGCCGCTCCCGCCGAGGCCGCACCCGAGCAGGCGACGGGCGGCGCTCCTGCCGCTCCTGCTTCCTCGGCCCCCGCCGCCGCGCCCGCAGAGCAGAAGCTCGCCCTCCCGACCGAGAGCGACAACCTGTACGTGACGCCGCTCGTGCGCCGCCTGGCCTCGCAGCAGGGCGTCGATCTGTCCAGTGTCACCGGCACCGGCGTGGGCGGTCGCATCCGCAAGGAGGACGTCCTCAAGGCGGCCGAGACTGCGAAGTCCGCTCCGGCCGCGGCTGCCGCTCCGGCCGCGCCCGCTCCCCTCGAAGTTTCCCCGCTGCGCGGCACCACGCAGCCGATGTCGCGACTGCGCAAGGTCCTCGCCAAGCGCGCCGTGGAGTCGATGCAGCAGACCGCTCAGCTCACCACGGTGGTCGAGGTCGATGTCACGGCGCTCGCCGAGTACCGCGACAGCGTGAAGGGGTCCTTCCTCGAGAAGACGGGCGACAAGCTGTCGTTCCTGCCGTTCTTCGCTCTTGCGGCGGCCGAGGCCCTGCGCGCCTTCCCGATCGTCAACGCGACCGTCGACGGCGAGCAGATCGTCTACCCCGAGACCGAGAACGTCTCGATCGCGGTCGACACCGAGCGCGGGCTGCTCACCCCGGTGCTGCGCGACGCCGCGTCGAAGAACATCGCCGAGATCGCGCACGAGATCGCCGACCTCGCGGCACGTACGCGCGACAACAAGCTGAAGCCGGACGAGCTCGCCGGCGGCACCTTCACGCTGACCAACACCGGGTCGCGCGGCGCGCTGTTCGACACTCCCGTCGTGTTCCTGCCCCAGTCCGCCATCCTCGGCACCGGCACCGTCGTGAAGCGTCCCGGTCTGGTGAGGGTCGGCGGCGCGGATGCGATCGCCGTCCGCTCGTACGTGTACCTCGCGCTCTCGTACGACCACCGCATCATCGACGGGGCGGACGCCGCCCGGTTCCTCGGCGCGGTCAAGGCGCGGCTCGAGTCGGCGCAGTTCGCCGCGCAGCTCGGAGCCTGACCCGCATCCTCACTCTGGCTGGTCCGCGACGTCGTAGGCGTCGCGGACCAGCCATTCGTCTGCCACGCGGATGACGACGAGCATCTGCGCGGCACCGGAGACCTCTGCACCGGCAGCCCCCGATGTCGCGCGGATGACCGCGACGTCGCCGTACTCGTCGACGAGCGCGAGGGAGGGCGCCTCGGGACCCACCGCGTCCGAGAAAGCGGCCACCGTGTCGACGACTCCTGTCGATCCGTCGGCCACGGCGCCCGCGCACTCGGTGTCTCCGGCCGTCGCGCACGCACCGATCGTCGAGAGCAGCGCGTGCGTCGCGACGACCGGATCGTCGGATGACGAGACCTTCTCGGCATCCGCAGTCGGACCTCGACTGCCGACCTCGGCATCCGATGCCTCCTCCTCCGCGCCGGACTCCTCCCGGCCCCCCGCCTGCCGGCTCGACGTCGGTGCCGGTGTCGGAGCGGACACGGGCGCACCGGCGCCGTCCGCGGACTCACCCGTCGCGTCTCCCGGCCACAGCAGACCTGCGTAGAGGACGACCACCGCCGCGGCCCCTGCCACGACGAGGCGTCGCCGGCGCGAGGGCGCTCCCGCCGCGCTCGCCCTGTCTGCCGCAGGCCGCGAGGCGTCTGGGGTCGCGCCGCCCTGACCGGCGGAGTCCGCTCGTCCTGCCGACGACAGCAGTGTCCGCCACCGCTGTCCGAACGACCGTCGCAGTTCGCGCGTCCGACGGGCGGCCGCGGCAACCACGTCCGGAAGCACGCCGCGAGCAGCACGATCGGTCGTCCCGGCCGCCGCTCGATGGGTTCGACGGGACTCGAGCGACCCGGTGCGCAGGTTCCGCACCATCTCGATGTCGCGCACCCGCGCCGGGCCGTGCGTCTCCCGATCCAGCGGGCGCGGTGCAGCGATGGCGAAGAGCTCGGACTCCCACAGCTCGAGCTGGCGGCGCGGCATGCCCGGACGGGTATCCGCTGCCATGAGGCCCTCCCGGATCGTCGCGAGCAGTCGACCGAGCGTCCGGTCGTCGCACCCTCCGTGCAGCCTGTCGACGACGCGCGCGCTCCGCTCGCGCGCGATCCCGCCCCTGCCGATCGCGAACAGCGGGCGCCCGTCGTCGGTCAGCCACCAGTCGCCCTCGACGACGCCGTCGCCCTGTCCGCGCGCGAGCTCGTCGAGGCCGCGCAGGATGCTGCCCACGAGCGTGCTCACCTCCCCCGCCGACAATCGCGGTCCGTCCGCCAGGCGCCGCCCCAGGAACAGCGACAGCGGCTCCGTGCACCACGGGAGCAGCACGTCATGCCCGTCTCGGCGGCGCACCAGATCGAGCGGACCCGCGACGTGCTCGTCGCCCGCATGCTGCCACCCCGCCCACCCGCTGATCGCCGCCGCGTCCGTCAGCACCACGACCGCGCCGCCGTCGGTGACGAGGGTGCCGGAGTACGGACCCTCGCCGGCATCCAGCACCCTGATCACGCGATGCGCCCCCGGCAACAGCGAGCCGCCCGGCTCCTCACTCCCCGTCATGCCTCCATGTCACCGCATCGACCGCGGCGATCGACACGAAAGCGCCCGCTGTGGACGTGCACCCGATGAATCCGCCGGGGTGGAGGACGAGTGCCGGCGAGCGATCCGCCCGACGCGAACGGCGTCATGGAGGCGCGCGCCAGTCGGTATTCTTATGACATGGCAAAGCCCGCACCCGAGAAGCGCCCCGGGTTCTTCTCCCAGATCAAGTCCCTCTTCCGGTTCACGCGAGAGGTCTATCCCTGGCTCCCCTGGGCGCAGATCGCGCTCCTCGTGGTCGGTGTGCTCATCGGGCTCATCGTGGGCTACCTGATCCCGCCGTTCCAGGTGTGGACGCTCGTGCTCTGGGGCATCTCGGGTCTCATGCTGGGTGTGCTCGCTGCCATGTTCCTCATGACGCGCCTGTCGACCTCGGCGATGTACCAGAAGATCGACGGGATGGCGGGTGCCACCGGGCACGTGCTCAGCACGAGCCTCGGCCGGAACTGGCAGGCCTCCGAGACGCCGGTGGGCATCAACCCGAAGACGCAGGACGCCGTGTACCGCACGGTCGGCCGCGGCGGCGTGGTCGTCGTCGGCGAGGGCGCCCGCGGACGTCTGACCCGCCTGGTCAACGACGAGCGCAGCAAGGCCGCCCGCGTCGCCCACGGCGTGCCCGTGACGGTGCTGTACGTGGGTCACGGCGACGACGACGTCGCGATCAAGGATCTCGCGAAGACCATCAAGAAGCTCCCGAAGGCGATCGACAAGGCGACGATGGGCGCCGTCATCCGCCGCATCGACTCCGTGTCACAGTCGCTCTCGTCGCTCCCGATCCCGAAGGGCATCGACCCGACGAAGGTCCGCGCACAGCGACCGCGCTGAGCACCGCTCCCCGCACGCACGAAGCGCGGCCGTCCTCCTCGGAGGGCGGCCGCGCTTCATGGTCGCGGCGGATGCGTCACTCGGAGAGCGGCTGTCGCGGCAGACGACGCACCTTGGCACGACGTCGCCGGCGCTCCGGCACCATCGAACGCATCTCGTCGAGCTTGCCGAAGCAGAACAGTCGATCGTCGGCTTCGAGCACGACGTGCTTCCGCGGGTTCGGGATCACCGAGACGCCACGGTGGAGCGTCAGGACGGTGATGTCGCGCTCCCAGAGCCCGGCCTCGCCGAGCGTCTTGCCCACGAGGTCGACCGCACCGTGCACCATGAGCTCGGCGACGCCGTAGCCCGTCGAGACCGTGAGGCGCTGCCGGACGTCGATCTCGGGGAACGCGACCTGGCCGGCGATGTAGTCGATGATCGCGCCGGCGACATCAAGTTTCGTGGCCGTCTCGATCCCCTGCAGGCCCGGCGAGGAGTTCACCTCCATCACGAGCGGTCCGTCGTCGCCCTCGAGCATGTCGACTCCTGCCACCCGGAGCCCCATGATCTGGGCCGACCGCACGGCGGCGCGCTCGTACACGGGGTCGAGCTCGATGGCCTCGACGGATCCTCCGCGGTGCACGTTCGAGCGGAACTCATCGCCGGCGGCCGAACGGCGCATGGCCGCCACGACCCGGTCGCCGACCACCAGCGCGCGGATGTCGCGCCCTCGGCTCTCGGAGATGAACTTCTGGATCAGGACGTTCTGCTTGGTCGAGTGGAGTGTCTCGATGATGGCCTCGGCCACCTTGACCTGCGGCGCGAGGATCACGCCGATCCCCTGGGTGCCCTCGAGCAGCTTGATGACGACCGGCGCGCCGCCGACCCGCTCGATGGCAGGGCGGACATCGGCGCGATTGCGGACGAACGCCGTCGGGGGCATCGCGATGTTGTGACGGGACAGGATCTGGTTCGCACGGAGCTTGTCACGGGCGCTCGAGATGCCGTTGGCCGTGTTCGGCGTGTACACGTCCATCTGCTCGAACTGACGCACCACCGCGGTGCCGAAGTAGGTGATCGAGTTGCCGATGCGGGGCAGGATCGCGTCGTAGTCGCTCAGCTGCCTGCCGCGGTAGTGCAGATCGGGATCCTCGGAGGTGAGGTCGATCGCGAACCGCAGCGTGTTCAGCACCTTGACGTTGTGGCCGCGCTGCAGCGCGGCCGCTCGGAGCCGCTGGGTGGAGTACGCCTGCGGCGCACGGGAGAGCACTGCGATCTTCACGGGGGATTTCCTGCCAGGATGGTCGGGTGAACAAGACACCCCATTCAAACACTCTTATCGGGTGGCGAGAATGGGTGAGCCTGCCCGATCTCGGCGTCGACTGGCTCAAGGCCAAGATCGACACCGGAGCACGCACGTCGTCGCTGCACGCGTTCGACATCCGCGAGTTCGAGCGTGACGGCGTGTCGTGGGTCCGGTTCCGCGTGAAGCCCTGGCAGGACAGTCAGGAGGATGCGGTCGTGGTCGAGTCGCCGGTCCATGATCGTCGCGCGGTGCGGAGCTCGTCCGGGCACGCGCAGGAGCGCTTCGTCGTCGAGATGCTGATCCGTCTGCACGACCGCGAGGTGCTCGCCGAGGTCACGCTGAGCAATCGCGACGAGATGGGGTTCCGGATGCTCATCGGACGCGAAGCGCTGCGTCAGGGCTACCTGGTCGATCCCGCCCGGTCATTCGTCGGCGGACGCGCTCCGCGCGAGGCGCGACGACGCAACCGCGGCAGGGACTGACCCCTTAGGCGCGGATCAGCGCCAGGCCCGTCACCTTGTCGTGGAGTCCGCGCTGATCGGCATCCCAGATCACGGCGGGGATCACGACCACGAGCAGGAGCGTTCGCACGACCGGCCGCCAGAGCCCGACCCATCCGCCGTCGAGACGGACGACCCGCATGCCGAGGATGCGATGCCCGGGGCTGCCGCCCGCGGTCGGGATGAAGAGGATCTGCAGCAGGGCGAACACCGCCATGGGCCCGAACATCGTGATCCCCGCCTCCGACGGCAGGGCGAACTGGTCGTAGCCGAGGAAGGCGGTCGCGATGATCGTGGCGGCGAGATAGTCGATGACGAGGGCGCCGATGCGTCGTCCGGGACGGGCGATGCTGCCGGTCCCCGATCGCGGCAGTCCGAGTCTCTCTCCGGGGTACGTGTTCACAGCATCCGTCACACATCCAGCCTACCGGCGCGTAACATGCCGGAAACAAAGCGGATACTCCCGGGTAACGCTCCGCCCGTACTGTGCAGAATGGCCGTAAGCCGTCGATCCGCAATCCAGGAGTCGTAATGTTCACAGATTCGTCCGAGGTGCTCGCCTACATCAAGGAGAACGACGTCAAGTTCCTTGACATCCGCTTCACCGATCTCCCGGGTGTGCAGCAGCACTTCAACATCCCCGCGGCCACGGTCGACGAAGACTTCTTCACGGACGGTCAGCTGTTCGACGGCTCCTCGATCCGCGGCTTCGCGAGCATCCACGAGTCCGACATGCAGCTCATCCCCGACGTGACGACCGCGTACATGGACCCGTTCCGCGAGGCCAGCACGCTCGTCATGGTCTTCGACATCTACAACCCGCGCACCGGCGAGATCTACTCGAAGGACCCGCGCCAGGTCGCCAAGAAGGCGGAGAAGTACCTCGCCTCCACCGGCATCGCCGACACGGCCTTCTTCGCCCCCGAGGCGGAGTTCTACATCTTCGACGACGTGCGCTACTCCGTCACGTCGGGCGAGAGCTTCTACAAGGTCGACTCCGAGGAGGCCGCGTGGAACACCGGCCGCGAGGAGGAGGGCGGGAACCTCGCCAACAAGACCCCGTACAAGGGCGGCTACTTCCCCGTCAGCCCGGTCGACAAGACCGCCGACCTGCGCGACGACATCACCCTCAAGCTGATCGACGCCGGGTTCATCCTCGAGCGCTCGCACCACGAGGTCGGCACCGCGGGCCAGCAGGAGATCAACTACCGCTTCGACACCATGGTGCACTCGGCGGACGACATCCTGAAGTTCAAGTACATCGTCAAGAACACGGCGGAGCAGTGGGGCAAGGTCGCGACCTTCATGCCCAAGCCGCTCTACGGCGACAACGGCTCGGGCATGCACACGCACCAGTCGCTCTGGAACGACGGCAAGCCGCTGTTCTACGACGAGGCCGGCTACGGTCAGCTGAGCGACATCGCCCGCTGGTACATCGGCGGCATCCTCGCGCACGCGCCGGCGCTGCTCGCGTTCACGAACCCGACCCTGAACAGCTACCACCGCCTGGTCAAGGGCTTCGAGGCGCCGGTCAACCTGGTCTACTCGGCCGGCAACCGCTCGGCGGCGATCCGCATCCCGATCACGGGCTCGAACCCGAAGGCCAAGCGCATCGAGTTCCGCGCGCCTGACGCGTCGGGTAACCCGTACCTCGCCTTCGCGGCGCAGCTCATGGCCGGACTCGACGGCATCAAGAACCGCATCGAGCCGCACGAGCCCGTCGACAAGGACCTCTACGAGCTGCCGCCCGAGGAGGCCAAGAACATCCCGCAGGTGCCGAACTCCCTGCTGGACTCGCTCGAGGCGCTGAAGGCCGACCACCAGTTCCTCCTCGAGGGCGGCGTCTTCACCGAGGAGCTCATCGAGACCTGGATCTCCTACAAGTACGAGAACGAGATCCTGCCCATGGCGCAGCGTCCGCACCCGTTCGAGTACGAGCTGTACTTCGGCGTCTGATCCGCACGACGGACAGCCGAGAAGGGCCCCGACAGGTCATCCTGTCGGGGCCCTTCCGCACCACCGGACGGCCGCGCTCGATGCACGAGCAGCAATCCGCACCCCGCCTCGGACGAACACGCGCTCGCCACTGCGGCGCCGCTCCCGAGAGAGACCGACTCCACACGCTACCTTCGGAGACATGAGTCCCCACTTCGTCTCCCGCGTGCTCGCGAGCGCCGCCGCGATGGTTGTCGTCCTCGGCGCCTCCGGATGCGCCACAGCACCCGGCGCTGCGCCGGCACCCACGTCCACCGCGTCCGCGACGCCCTCTGCCGAGGCTCCGACCCCCACGGCCACCTCGACCCCCACCCCAACAGCCCCCACCT
>NZ_LWCU01000032.1 GCF_001650405.1 Microbacterium sp. H83
CGACTGGGCCGGCACCCGCACCGGCCTGTCCTACATTCCGCCCGGCTCGCCCTGGCACAACGGGTACGTCGAGTCGTTCAACAGCAGGCTCCGCGACGAGTGCCTGAACATCAACAGCTTCTACTCGCTGCTGCACGCCCAGGTCGTGATCGGCGACTGGAAGACCGAGTACAACCATGACCGCCGGCACTCATCGCTCGGATACCTCGCACCGGTCGACTACGCTCGGCAATGCACCCATCAACTGGAAACCGACGACTCGCACAGCGACCGGACCGAATGAAGGGGGCGGCCCACCCCAACACGGACATCGCCGAAGCCAACGCACGCGCGGCGCTCGACGCTCTCGGGCTCGGGGGCGTCGCCGTCGAGCTGGTGACGATCCACACCGAGGCCGAAGCGGCAAGCCTCGGGTTCGGAGGATCGCCCACGCTCCTGGCCGACGGCGTCGACCTATTCCCGACATCTCCTGTACAGGCACTTGCGTGCCGCGTCTACACAACGGAGAACGGGTTCGCTGGGGCACCAACCACGTCCCAGATCGAACGGGCGATCCGAGCATTGCCCGAGCAGGCGTAACCGGCGGACACGATCATCACCTGGTCAACATGGAGCCCACCAAGCCGTGGTGCGAATACTGCCTCCCGAAATACTGCTCTCCACCGACAAGACCGACCAGCTGGTGGCGGAGTTCGTCGCACAGGGTGGCCGGCCGCAGGACTGGCGCCCCGCCTACTCGATCGCGCCCACCGTCAATGCGCCGATCGTCCGCGAGTGGCAAGACACCGAGGGAACCATCGAGCGAGAGGTCACCCTGGCGCGCTGGGACTGGCCGAAGCCCCCGAATCGACCCAAGGGGGCGCCGATCATCAACGCCCGCATCGAGAAGCTCCCCACCGGATTCTGGGTCGGAGCGTTCTCCAACGCCCGCTGCATCGTGCCCATGATCGGCTACTACGAGTGGACGGGCGAGAAGGGCGACAAGCAGCCGCACTTCATCCACTCCGAGGATGACGCACTCCTCGCCGCCGCCGGCCTGACCTGGACAACCGAGATCGACGGCGATCGTCGACGGGTATTCGTCGTCGTGACCCGAGAGGCCCGCGACGCCTCCGGCGAAATTCACGACCGGATGCCGGCGTTCCTCACACGCGACCTATGGGACGACTGGCTCAACCCCTCCTCGCTCACCGTCGACGGAGACGCGGCCGCGTCCAAGAGCAACCGCCTCGAGCTGCTCGACGAACTCGACGCCAGCTCGAGCGCGATCGCCGCGACGATACGCACCCATGGGGTCGACCGGCGCGTCAACAACAGCCGCACCGCCGACCCCAGAGACCCCACACTGATCCAGCCGATCGGCTGAGCTCAACGAGCACGCCCCTACCCGCCATGGATGCTCGCGCCGGCGAAAGCCGGGGGAGTAGCGACCGCGGGGAGCCGCACCACACAACCGCAGACAGGGCATCCGTAGCCGCCCGGGCGGTCCCGCATCACGACACCACAGCAGGACGGCTGCGCCCCAGCGACCAGGTCGTCGTCCATCCGCAGACGCTATCCCGCCGCGCCCCCGACAGCATCCAGGATCATCCACAGGCCGCTCGCCTCGCACATTGTTTTGTGGCACAATACCGATATGGGAATCGAGTGGCCGAAGTCAGCGGACAAGCACTCGATCCCTCATGGCGACGCGCTGTACGCCATGCAGAACGCGATCTACACGAGCGAACGAGTCAAGGTCAACGACGGCGACTCCCGCAACAAGCGACGGGTCTTCGTCGGCCCCCAACACGCACAAACCGATCGGCTGATCGAAGTGCTCATTGAACTCAAGCCCAGCGGGGATTTCGTGGTCTACCACGTCATGCCGCTCGGCAGCTACTACCGCCAGCAGATGGAGGAGGAGATCGGATGACCCTCAGCAAGAAGGACCAGGAGCGCTACGCGGCCCTCGCAGCGCTCGAGGAACAACCCACCGGAACGTCGACGCCGGGGGAGAGCGCTCACGGCGCCGACGCGGCCGCGGTCGGGCAGCAGCTGCTCCTCGGAGCGCTGGGCAACGCCAAGGCCGTCCAGCGCGCAGTCGGAGGCCGGCCGCGCGTCGGCGGCGCTGCAGCCGGAGCAGGATCCTCGCCGACGCTGCGCGTGCGCGTCACCGCGAACCGCAAACAGGACGTCGACCGACTCCGCGCCCAGCTGGGCATGAAGCACGACTCCGACGTCGTCCGTGCCGCCCTCGACGAGTACGTGGAGCGGCACCTGCAGGCCAGCTGACGTCGCACCCCACCACTAAGGTCCGCACATGCGCCTCATCGGAACCATCCGCAGCACCGCGACGGAACGCATCACCGTCGAGGCCGACACCTACGAGCAGGCACGCGAGCAGCTCTACGCGCAGATCCCCGAGGGCCACGAGCTCATCGTCATCCGCACCGACAGCGACACCGGATCATGAGCACCCCAGCCAGCGACATCATCCCTGCGGCCCACGCACGAAGCGCCTGGGCCGCAGGGATCGACCCGCTGCGCGAAGCGTTCCCCCATCACGTCGACCGACTCCTGCGGGCGATCGCGTTCTCTCACATCGCATCGCTTCCCGTCCCCGTCTTCATCATCGGTGGCCCTCGCTCCGGGAAGAGCACCCTCGCCCGCGCGATCGGGGATCTGGCTGGCGAGCTCCCTCGACCCCCGATCGCCCGAGCATCAGTGAGCGGCATCAAGCAAGCTGTGCAGCCCGGCGCGCCCCTCATCGTCGACGACGCAGCACCCGCGAGCTCACGAGCTCGCCCGGGCATGTTCGACCAGCTCGAGGGGGAGACCTACGCGGCCTTCCACTCGCGCCTGCACGAGCCGTCGATCTTCGTGGCCACCGGTGACCAGCCGATCAGTGAGCTCAGCGCCAGCCGGATCATCACGATCGAACTTCCAGCGCGGCCGCGAAGCCTTCGCGTGCTCAAAGCCGTTTCCAGCGAGCCCGCGATCGCCGGCCGACGATACGTCGCCAGCTACCTCCACCAGCAAGCCGGCGACGTCGACGTGGACGACAGAGCACTCAGCATCGCCGGGCACCGCGAGCTGGACAACCTACGCCGACTCGGCGCCGCCCTGTACGCCGGCGACGAGATTCTCCGCGCGCTCTCCCTCGAGATCCCGGCCACACCCGCCACAACCTGGCTCCACCCGGACGATCAGATCACCTGGGCCGTCCGCTCTGCCCTCCGGTATCTGCTCGAGCTCGGTGGCCAACTCACGCAGGCCCCCAACGAGACAGCTGGGTGGCCCATCGGGCGCATCGACGAGCACCACATCTACCTGCGCCCCGCAGAGGCACTCTCGTTCATCAGAGCAGCCCACGGCAACGAGACCCTGAGCATCCGAGCCATCGCGGGCGCCCTGCGCCGCACACGCCTTCTCACCACCGACACCGGCACCATCCCCATGCGCATCGAGGGTCGATCCGTCCGCGTCTGGCGGATCTCCAAGAGCATCCTCGGATAGCTCGACACGCCGCACCCACAAGCAGCCAAGCCCGAACCTGGCCCGCCAACGCACCGCCGTGGCGCGCGCGTCGGCCACGCCTTCGACACATCCGAGCCAGCTGATCACGTCTGCCTCCCGCTACACCTGGCCGGTACGTAACACTTTTGCCCTACCTCAGACGCAAATCTCACCACCTTTGCGAAAAGATGTAACAGCGTCTGACCTGGGATTTTCTTGTGTGCCCACCACCTTCGATTTCAAAGGTGGTGAGCCATTTTGGATGGTTGATCTGGGTTTTTTCGGGACCGCACCACCTGTTACACCTTTTCAAAGGGGCACATCGCACATGCGTACGCGCGCGAGGAGCCCGAAGGTGTAACAGCGGCATCCCAAACTTTTCTCGGGACCGCATGTCCGCGAAGCGTCGGTGGGTGGGCCTATACCTGGCATGGGAGATAAGACCGACACGCCCAGCACACGGACGCAATCCGTGATTCTGAATCAGCTTCATGCTAGAACGGGGACATGCCAGCATCAGCGAACAAGCCGGGACGCCGTTCATACGGCCCTCGAGCCGTCAGGACTGTGCGGTATCCGAAGGACTACGACCCGATCCTCGAGCGCATCGCCAAGGACGCCGGACTCAACCTCAGCAGCTGGCTCGCGCTGGCTGTCTCCCAGCAAGCCGGGCTCGAAATCCCCGACTACGTCAAGGACGAACTCGACAAGGCAGAGCGCGAACGCGCCGCTCGAGCGACAGAACAGGAGTTGGACATGCTTGACATGCCTAAGTCGGCATAAAAAGCACGACCCCCGCTGGTCGGCAAACCTGCGGGGGTGAAGTGTGCTGAGTCTTGGTCTCCGGCAAGAGACCTCGTATCGCGAAACCCTTATTCAGAATCCGGGTATGAGCATGATTGTAGCCGCTTTATTGCGGATGTCTAGCGTTGGTGCACGGCGATCTGCCGCACACGCTAGGCTCCGCTGCGCGCGCCGGGGAGGTGTGCTGCAGCGATGACGCTCGAGTACACGCCGGCGACGACGGTTATGACCTCGCTCGACCGTGTCTGGGAGGCCCTCGACCGGGGCGGCTGGAAGCCCGCCCGCCGCGGCAATCAGTTCAAGGCTCTGTGCCCGGTGCACGGGGATGCCCAACCCTCGCTGAGCGTCCGGTACGACTCCGTCGCCGGCAAGGTGATGATGCACTGCTTCGGGTGCGGTGAGGCGTTCAACCTCCACGACGTGTGCGGTGCTCTCGGTCTCACAGTCAGCGACCTGTTCGACGCTCCGCTCCCGGCCGATCGCCGCTCCCGGACGAACACCCCCCGACCGAAGCGCCCCTCCCTCCCGCCGCGACTCACCCAGGACGAGCTCGCCCCGGCGACACCCGACCTGACCGGTGCCACCTGGACCCAGGTCAAGGTCTACGAGTACGTCGACGACAACGGCGTCGTCCAGCAGCGAGTACACCGCGAAGAGACCACCGTCGACGGGAAGCGGCACAAGCGATTCACGCAGAGCTACCGCGGCGCCAACGGACGCTGGGTCAAGCGCAAGCCGGCCACCTTCGCCCCCCTGCTCTACAACCTCGCAGCCATCCGCGCCGCGGTCGCCGCCGGCGCCGACGTCTGGCTGCTTGAGGGGGAGAAGGATGCCGACAGCGCCATCGACGAAGGCCTGGCCGCGACCACCAACGCCGGCGGCGCCACGGCGTTCCCCGCCGAGCTGCTCGAGCAGTTCCGCGGCAGCCGCGTCAACCTCGTCGTAGACAACGACGCCGCCGGCGCGCAGCGCGCAGCTGCGGTCGGCGCGCAGCTGGCAGAGCTCGGAATCCCCGCCCGGATCCTGCTGCCGAACCTCGACGACCGCAAGGCGGACTTCACCGACCACATGGATGCCGGCGGCACCGTCGACAGCCTCGTCGAGATCTCCGTCGACGACGCCCGCGCCCTGGTCGCAGCGTCCGAGGCCGACAAGCTCGTCAACGGCCGTACCAGCATCGCCGTCTGCCTCAAGGAAGCGACCGCGCAGCTCGAGCAGACCCAGCAGGACCGCGGCACATCCGAGCAGCACGCCGAGGCGTGGGCTCGCGAGTCCCTCAACCGCCTCGAGCGAGTGAAGGCGATCGACCCCGATCTCGACGACGCCCCCCTCGCTCCCCGCGGCCGCGACGCCCTCACCGAGTACAAGGCGCTACTCGCCGAGGGCGCCCGCATCGCCCGCGACACGTACATCACCGCCGGACTCGACGTCCCGCAGGCCGTCGCCAGCGCTCTCACCCTGCTGCGCCCCGACGTCGACACCACCGAACCCGCCGAGGTCGTCGAGACCACCCCCGCTCCTCCCATCAACCCCGGCGCCGGCGGTGGAGGCGGCGGCGTGTTCTTCGGCAACGGCGACGAGGAGCAGCGCCCGGAGAAGCGCCCCCACATTCACGGCACCGACTACGCCGTCGTCAACGGTCAGACGGTGCTCGTGAAGTACGTTCCCGCCGACGACGGCCAGGGCTTCACCGAGAAGTACTACAGGGTCATGCGCGGCTGGGCTCAGGTGCAGAGCGTCGCGATCGAGGACGACGGCACCGACTCCGAGATCGCACGCCCCCCGCATCTGTATGTCATCCAGTTCTTCCGGTGGGTTCTCAACGAGCGCGGCTACCCGGTGCGCGACCCCGAGACCGGTCAGATCAAGACCGAGACGAAGACCCTCAAGTACACGGAAGACCAGATCCGTGACGGCTCGTGGTCGACCGCTCTGCCGTGGCCGGGATTCCTCGAGTCGCAGAGCCGCCGCGGCCGCGACCAGGCCTGGGACGCGATGAGCTCGATCTCGCCGCCGAGTGACCACAGCATCGTGCACACCACGGTCGGGTGGCGTGACGCCGAGACTGGGCCGTACTTCGTGCACGCCGCCGGCGCGATCGCCAAGGGCGGCGCCGTCGACGTCGAGGTCGATGTCGAGAAGACCTCCGAGATCTACGCCATGCCCGAGCCGACCACCGACCGCGACGCTCTCCGCCAGGCATGGATCGACGGCACGATCTCGCTGCGCGAGTCTGAGCTTCCCGCTCGCGTCGTCGCCCCGCTGCTCGGCCACGCCTGGACCGCTCCGGTGATGCCGGGACCGATCATCCTGCACCTGGTGGGCGGGTTCGCGTCGTACAAGAGCTCGCACAGCCGTCTCGCCGTGCAGTACTTCGCCCCCAACCTGACCTACATGACCAAGGGCCTGATCTCCGGTGCCGCCGGCGGTGCCACGACGATCGGCCTGCAGCGCACTCTGAGCTCGATCAGCCACATGCCCGTCATCGTCGACGACTTCGCCCCGGACGGCGACGCGAAGGGCGCCATCCGGCGCATCAGCGCTCTCGGCCGCACCGTGTTCAACGGCATCGGGCGCCTGCGCGGCAAGCAGCGCGGGGGAGCCGAGGCAGACCGCCCGATCGTCGCCAGCATCATCACGTCCGGCGAACTCTCCGCTCAGGGATCCGCGGACTCGCGCATCGTCAACCTGCCCCTAGACCCGGCCACCGTCAAGGACGGCGGTGAGATCTTCGGACGCCTCGAGTCACGCCACAACCGCTACGCCCGCGCAACGATCGGTGCCGCCCTCGTGCAGTGGGTCGCCGGACGGCGCGACCAGCTCGTCGAGGACTTCACCCAGGCCGAAGAGGACGTCGACCACCGCCTGTGCACGCAGACCTACTGGCGCAACCGCATCCCCCGCCAGAGCGGTCACAACGGTCTCCACGATCGCCTCGTGCAGTCCGCCGTCACCCTCGACCGCGGCATCGTGATCATGCTGATGATGCTCCGCGACCTCGACGTCATCACCGCCGACGAAGCCAAGGACTTCTACAGCTGGGCCCGCGACGGGATCGCCGAAGCGATCAGCCTGCAGGACTCCTCGGCCTCGGATCCCGCCGAGCAGCTCATGGAGTACCTGCGCGAGGCGATCGCCAACGGCAACGCCCACCTGTCGGGCATCGACGGGGCGGTCCCCGACGACGCCGCAGCCCTCGGCTGGGTCGACCAGTCCACCGGCATGCACCCCCAGTGGCGCCCCAACGGACAGCGCATCGGCATCATCAACGGCGATCGCCTCTACCTGCTTCCAACCACCGTCATCAGCGTCGCCAACCAGATGTCGCAGCGTGCCGACGAGGCATTCAGCGAGACGAAGGTCTCTCTTGCCTCCTCACTGCAGTCGCACGGCTGGCTCGTCACCGACGCCGCCGGTAAGCGCAGCGTCAACCGCCGCATCGGGCGCACCATGCAGCAGCGCGTGTGGGACATCCCGCTGTGGGCTCTGCTTGGCCAGAACCCGGACGACAACGGTCCCGTCGACGAGGGCCGTGATGGGGGAGACGCACCCGAGGGCGGCTTCCCGGCACTGTTCGACGACGAAGGCCCCACCGACTTCCCCAACCCTGACGCACCCGAGATCCCGGTAGAAGACCCCGCGGCCGCACCGACCGCACCCGCACCGGCGGCGCCGGCTCCTGCTGCCACCGCACCCGTGGGAAGCAACAGCGCCGCGACAACGCCCGCACCGGCAGCCGCCCGCGACGAGACCTTCCGAGCTCCGCTGGGCGTGCTGCACACGGACGGGCTCTGGCTCTCCAACGGTGAGCTCATCCGCATCAACGGTCAGCTCGAGCACGCCGGCCAGCTCGCCCGCCTCGCTACCGACATCAACCTCGGCACCCGCATCAACCAGGGCACCAACGGTGCTCGCAAGACCGAGCGCGGCCAGATCTACCTCACCACGGACGCCGCCCTCGCTCTGGGCCTCCCGCTGGACACCCTGCCCGATGGCACCGACTCCGACTTCCCCAAGATGCTGCGCGATGCCACCAAGGGGCACCCGTTCATCACGAAGGCGACCGAGGCCGGCTTCACGCTCACCGGCGACGGATCCATGGCCGGCAGCATCGACGTCTGGCGGGAGGATGACCGCAGCGTCGGAGCGCACATCACCCTCCTCGCCGCCCAGAACTACGCCTTCGTCGGCACGATCCTCGACGGCGACCCGGACCCGGCCACCATCGCTCGCCGACTGGGGAAGTTCACCGCGGCACTCAAGTTCCCCTACCGCAGCAGCGCCGGCACCACCGGCACCAAGCTCATGACCGCGCTGCTGCCCCGGGACAAGCGCGACGAGATCTACTACCCCCAGGACAAGCCCACCACCATCAAGGACCAGATGATGGCCGAGGGCGACTACAACTGGCAGCGACGCCTCGTCGGCGCCGAGCTCGAGCACCAGTGGGTACACGGCTTCGACCGTGGCGGCTCCTACCTTGCCGCCGCCAGCACCGACGTCGGTATCGGCGCCCCCACCCACTACGCCGGCCCGCTGCAGTTCACCAAGGCCACGAACAAGCCGGGCTACTGGCTGATCACCGTGCCCGAGTCCGGCAGCTGGCAGATTCCCAACATCTTCGCTCCGAGCGGCATCGTCCGCGAAGGCTTCATCGGCTCCCAGATCTGGGTGACCACCCCCACCCTCGAGCTCGCCGCCGAGATGGACATCGACGTCGAGATCCACGAGGCATGGCTGTGGGACCAGCACGGCAAGGTCTTCGAGTCCTGGTACAAGCGCGTCCGCGACGCCCGCACCGCCCTCGACACCGCCGATCCTGACGACCGTGCCGCACGCGACCTGCTCAAGATCATGTACGCCGCGGCGATCGGCATGCTGGACTTCCGCGGCGACCACGACACGCTCGCCGTCTGGGCACCGCACCGCCACGACATGATCGTCGCGAAGTCCCGCGCCAACATCATCCGCCGCGTCCTCCGCAACGCCGAGACATCCGGCCGGTGGCCGGTCGCGATCGAGAAGGACACCGTCGTCTACACCAGCGACACGATCGAGGCTGCCGACGCCTGGCCCGGCGACCCCAAGTGGTTCGGCCGCGGGCTCGGCCAGTACAAGTACGAGGGAACCGACACCCTCGAGCATCACGCCCAGTTCCTCACGGGCGAGGGCTCCTACAAGGGCAAGAAGCACCTGGATGAGTTGATCTGATGGCACTAAGCAAGCAGGCCCAGGCCCGGCAGATGAAGGCGATCTTCGAGGGCCTCACCGGACAGAAGATCCCCGACTACGGTGCCGAGCACCCCGACACCCGCGCCATGCTCAAGTTCCTTTTCCCCGGCAAGAGCGACCGCTTCCCGATCGCCACCAAGCTCGCCGCCGACAAGCTCGGCGTCTCCCAGCGCACCGTGCAGCGCTGGGCGCGAGGCGCGGCAAACCCGCGTGCCGAGATCTCGAAGGAGATCACCAAGCGCGTCCGCCAGTCCGTCACCACTCAGCGCGGCCGCGGTCAGCTCGCCAAGCGCGTCCAGGCCCAGCTACCCACCCGACCCCGCACCATCCGCGTCAACGCGCTGCAAGGCCCCTCATCCGACCCCAACGACAAGAAGTACGTCTCCGAGCGCTACAGCAACCTCGACATGTCACCATTCGAGCAGCAGCAGCTCTACGAGGCGTGGACTCGAGGCGGCGATGCCGGCGCCACAGACTTCCTCACCGGTCTATACGACTCCCGCTACGTCGACGGCTGGCAGTTCCACGGCATCAAGGGCGTCGAGTGGCGCTGATACCGGCGTCGCCCCGCATACCGCGCCCCACCGACAACCGACCAGCAGGCGAAGGATCCACACCATGACCGTCACCACCGCAGCCCCGACCACCCACGCAGAGAACGCATTCGCTGCGCTCGGTCGCGAGCTCAATCTGCGCAGCCGACGTCAGCTGCAGCTCGCTCTCTTCGACCAGCTCGAGCTTCCCCGCACGCCCCGCGACTCTGTCTCCACGCCGGCGCTGCGCGACCTCTACGCCCAGACCGGATCCGAGTTCGTCGGCCACGTCCTCCGGCACCGCGGCGTCGACGTCGCTTAGCTCGCACAGGAGCAGGCGCGCCGGTGGCTTCGAGCCGCTCCGCCTGACTACCATGACGTAAGTGAATGTCACGCTATTATCCGGCGTGGCTCGAGCAGACACAGAACGAAAGGACTATCTCGGATGGCCAACATGCCCGAGCTCGTCGATTACGCCTACATCGCCGAGAAGCTCAACGTCACACCCCAGACCGTCCGGGTCTACGCGACCGCGAAGGGCAGCCAGCGCAAAGAGGGCTTCCCCAAGTCCGTCGCCCCAGAGACCTCGCGGAGCCCGCTCTTCATCAAGGAAGAGGCCGACGCCTTCATCGCGCAGCGGATCGCAGAGAGCAAGGCTCCCTCTCGACTGAACGCCAACCGCCCCGAGAGCGCGCCCCGGAAGGCCACCACGCACCGCAAGGGAGCGACCGAAGCCGCGGTCGCCGCTGCCGCCGAGCGTCGCGCCAGCAAGCCCAAGAAGTAGGCCCCGGTGATGGACGGCAGCGCCGGCACGCCGCTAGACTGTGAATGTCACATTCACTGATTGGGCTTCGAGCATCATGGACACTACCGCACCGCCCGAGGATGCCACGGCACCGCTGTGGTTCACGCCCGAGAGCGCGGACGTCCAGGCCCTCGAAGACGCATGGGGCGCTCGCAAGCTCGGCCGGGTGTTGGCGGCAGCGCTCAGCAGCTACAACCGCCTCGGCCACGTCGACGCGGGTACCGCCGCCCAGGCGCTCGGCGTCTCAGAAGGCACGATCCGCCGTTGGATCCGCAACGGCGTCCCACCGACTCGGTTCTCTCGCGTCATCGCTCTCGTCCGCCCCCCACAGGGCGCCTTCGACCAGGAGCGGAAGGATCTCGTCTACGCCCGCGGCGCCGTGAAGAAGATCGCCGAGGAGCCCGAGAACGCTACGGCGCTCTGGGGGTACAAGGGCTACCTCGAGCCGTGGGATCTGGCCGTGATCAAGATCAAAGACATGCCCGTACAGACCCTGCGGATGGCGCGAACCGACCGCGATCGTGACGCCACCAGGCGACTCGCCGCCGGCGGACAGATCGTCGAGATCTCCACCTTCCCGAGCTACTGGGCAGCAATCGCCGCCCGCAGCGAGATCCTCGAGGACGTCTACCCCTACCGCGTGCAGCTGCGGAACACCAAGCTCGCCAGTGGCGCCGGCAAGGCGTTCCTCGACGACGCACCCCGCAAGCCGATCAAGTCCTACCGGAAGCGGGCGCGCACCAGCATCCGCAAGACCACCCGGGATCCCTCGTGACGGCGCCGGCATCCACGACCGACCCTTTGGTCGACGCGACTCCGATCCGCCTCGGAGCCGACCTGTCGCTTCCGGTCGACCTCGCCACCGAGGCGATCGCGATCCTCGGCCGGCGCGGCAAGGGCAAGACCAACACCGCCGGCGTCATCGTCGAGGAATTCGTCAAGCTCGGCGTTCCTGTCTGCGTCGTCGACACGGTCGGCGTGTGGTGGGGACTGCGCTCCAACAGCTCCGGCGACGGACCAGGCCTGCCCGTCGTCGTCTTCGGCGGCTCCCACGCAGACGTGCCCCTCGAGGAGAGCTCCGGCCGCGTCATCGCCGAAGTCATCGTCGACCGGCGGATCTCCGCAGTCATCGACACATCCCTGCTCTCCAAGGCCGCCGCCCGCCGATTCCTCACCGCCTTCGTGACCGAGCTCTACCACCGAAACCGCAGCCCCCTGCACGTCGTGTTCGACGAGGCAGACGAGCTCGCCCCACAGAACCCTCGAGCCGAGGGCGCTCCGCTGCTGGGAGCAATGGAAGACTTCGTCCGCCGCGGCCGCGCCCGCGGACTGGGGACGACGCTCGTCACGCAGCGTCCCGCCGTGCTCAACAAGGACGTGCTCACCCAGATCGAAGTCCTCATCGCCCACGGGCTCACCGGCCCGCGCGACGTCGCCGCGATCGACGAGTGGGTGCGCCTCCACGCCGACCAGGACCAGGCCGCACAAGTCAAGAAGACCCTCGCCAGCCTCCCCACCGGGCGGGCGTGGGTGTGGTCACCCTCCTGGCTCGAGATCCTCGAGCTCGTCGACGTCCGAGCGCGTGAGACCTTCGACTCATCCGCAACGCCCAAGGTCGGCCAGGTCGCCCGGCTCGTCCCCGAGGCCCGCGCGGCGATCGACCTGGACGAGCTCGGCGCCGCGATCACCGCCACGATCGAGAAGGCCGCAGCCGAGAACCCCGCCGCGCTGCGCGCGGAGATCTCGCGACTGCGGGCGCAGCTGTCCACGACTGCCACGACCACCCCTGTAGAGATCCGCGTCGAAGTGCCCACGCTGACCGAAGACGATCGCGAGCGTCTCGACCGGGCCCAGGCACTGCTCGAGCACGCGCAGGGACTCCTCACCGACGCCGGCGAGAAGATCGCCCACGCCACCACCGAGCTCGAGCGGATCCAGACAGCCGCCGCGGCGCCGGCACCCGCTCGCTCAGCTGTGGCCCCCACGATGACGCCGGCACCGACTCCCGCCGCTCCGGCAGCCTCTGCTCCTCCCGCTGCGCCCCGCACCCCGCAGGAATCCACCACGACCTCATCGGGGCTAGGGAAGGCCGAACGTGCCATCTTGACCGCGCTCGCCACCCACGGCACCCGAAGCAGCACCCAGGTCGCTCTCCTCACCGGGTACAGCAGCAAGGGAGGCGGATTCGCCAACGCCCTCGGGAAGCTACGCAGCTCCGGCCGCATCGTCGGCGGTAGGGACGCCCTCGAAATCACCGCCGAAGGCGTCGACGCTCTCGGCTCATACGATCCGCTCCCCACCGGCCCGCAGCTCGTGGATTACTGGCTCTCCCGCCTCGGCAAAGCCGAACGCGCCATCCTCTCCACCCTCGTCGACGCATGGCCCGCCTCGCTGACCAACGAGGAGATCGCCGAGCGGGCCGGATACACCGCGAGCGGAGGCGGGTTCGCCAACGCTCTCGGACGCCTGCGAACCCTCGAGCTCATCAGCGGCAACCGCAACGCCAACACCGCGGCCGCAGAACTCGGCAACGCCACACCATGACAACCGAACCGACCTACTGGCACGGCGGGTTCCCTGGGATCCAGGTCGGATCCCAGCTGCTCAGCCCGACCGACGCAGCTGCAGCGCGCATACCGATCGCCTACACGCCACGCGATCGCCCTGAGCTCGGCATCGTCTCCCGCACCGATCGCGTCTACTTCTCCACCAACCAGGACTTCGCCCGCGCCTACGCATTCCAAACCGAGGTCATCACACCATCGGGCGCTCTGACCTCCCGTGGCACCCTCTACCGGATCCAGCCGATCGGAGCCGTAGAGGAAGACCCCGACTTTGCCGGCCATGACGTCTCCTGGTGCGCCCCCGGCGCGGTGGTCGTAGAGGTCGTCGAGACCGACGTCCGCATGCGAGCACGAGATGCCACGAGAGCGATCGGGATCTACTCAAGCTGGGACGATGGTCGGCCGATGTACCTCGAGGACGGGCGTCTCTGCATCACCTGGCAGATGGAGAGCATCGGGCTCACCCAGGAGGCCGTCGACGAGATCGTGCGCCCCTGGACGCCGGTCGACCGCGCCCTCGAGCGCATCAACGCTGCCGTCCTCCACCGCTGAGCAAGCACACCACCACTCGCCGATTCCGGCTGCCCCTCGGGCATCATTCGCCGCCGCGCCGACCACCGCGAACCGAGCGCAGCGAGGGCCCCGAGGGTTCCTCTGCCATGACCAGAACCCGGACCCGCGGCCGGCTTGCCGGCTGCCCGAGGCCAGCGGCGCAGCCGCTTGCCC
>NZ_LWCU01000033.1 GCF_001650405.1 Microbacterium sp. H83
GGTCCACGAACCCGCTGGAACGCCTCAATCGGGAGATCAAGCGCCGCACCGACGTCGTTGGCGTGTTCCCGAACAACGCCGCCCTGCTCCGCGGTCCACGAACCCGCTGGAACGCCTCAATCGGGAGATCAAGCGCCGCACCGACGTCGTTGGCGTGTTCCCGAACAACGCCGCCCTGCTCCGCCTGGCCGGCTCCGTCCTCGTCGAGCAACACGACGAATGGGAAGCCGCCGACCGCCGCTACTTCTCCGAAGCCTCCATGACCGAGCTCACCGCGACCACCCCCACCATCGACGAGGCGGTGATACTCCCCGAGATCACCGCCGCCTAAACTAACGACAGCTGATCATCGCAACGAAGCGAAAGACCACCACTCAAACGGACGCGGCCCTACCGGGAGTCGAAGGTCCGAGTCTCGGAACGGCACCGGCGCCAGGTTGTCGTCGAGATCACGTTCGCTTCCCCCCATGACCTCATCCGGTGGGAGGACAGTAAGGAGCGGCAGGCGCACCTGCAACAGGCCGTGCCGCTCACGATCGGGCAGGCCCGTCCACTGACTCCGGACGCCCTCACCGGTGCAATCCCGACGGCCGGTCCCGCGCGCCCGCGGTGGTGGACGGCGCGATAACGCTGCACCCGAGCGCCCCGCCGAGACGATCCGGCGGGGCGCTCCCGTGTCCACCCCCCGTGTAGGAACCGCTCAGAGATGTCCACGACGACTCGACGAGACCGAGGAATCGCGGCTAAAGTGTCCGCGTCCAACGCGTGTGTCTACTCCTCGAGTTGTCCATCGCGGTTCGAGCTGACGACACCCGCCAGAAACATGTGCTCGCAGCTCATCGTTTACAGAGTGGTGACGACGGTACCTGCTGGTTTGTACAGCACAGCCAAGGCGGTAACGCCGACGATGGCGAATCCGAGCAGCGCGCTAGCCGCGATGGGCAGTCCAATGACACCGAGCCAGCCCGCGATCGGGTAGCTAACCAGAAAGCAGCCGTGCGAAAGTGCGAATTGTGCGGTGTATACCAGGTTGCGGTTAGCGGGGGTGGACGCGTCGGCTAGAAGCCGTGACGAAGGGGTGTTAATCAGCGAGGTACTGGCACCGAGCAACGCCCAGGTGGCAAGCAGCATCCACCAGCCCTCTCCCGTGGTCGTGGCGATAATCGTCATCGCGATGGCCGCGATCAGACCCGAAACAAGCGTCCAGGCACCGATGCTCATGGCGCACAAGACACCGATGCGGTCGACGATCCACGGGACGTTGAGGGCAATGATCAGGGAACCGACCCCATACGCGCCGAGGGCGAGGGCGAGGGCGGTGTCATCCAGGTCGAACACGCCTCTGGTGTAGACGACGGAGTTGACCAGGACGATAGCGGTGCCGGCCGCGACGACCACGTTGGCGGCCATCAGGAAGCGGAGGCTGGGCGTGCGGGCGAACACGCGCAGCCCGGTTGGCAGCCGCTCCCAGAACGTGCCGGTGGACGCATCGGGTACGTGTGCGGGAAGGCGGGCGATGAGGACGAGGGTGGCGGAGGCGGCGAAGCCGACGGCGGTGCCCACGAACAGGTTGTTGTAGCTGATCACGGCAAGTAGGGCTGCGGCGATGACGGGGCTGAGGATCGAGTCGAGATCGTAGGCGAGGCGTGACAGCGCGAGGGCACGAGTGTACTGCTGGGGGTCGGGCAGCACGCTCGGGATGAGTGATTGGAAGGCGGGGGTGAAGGTCGCGGACGCGGACTGCAGCACGAACACGAGCACGTAGATCTGCCAGGTGTCCTGGACGAAGGGCAGGGTGAACGCGATCGCGAGTCGAACGGCGTCGGCGCCGACCAGAACGGCCTTCTTGGGGAGCCTGTCCACGAGCGCTGCAACCAGGGGTGCGACGCCGACGTAGGCGACCATCTTGATCGTCAACGCGGTGCCGAGCACCGATCCGGCGGCATCTCCGGCGATCTCGAACGCGAGCAGTCCGAGGGCAACGGTGAGCAGGCCGGTGCCGACAAGGGCGATGACCTGGGCGAAGAACAGCGCCCGGTAGGTGCCGTTGCGTAAGACGGTGATCATGGCGCCACAGGGCGGCTGGCGTCGGCTCCGGCGTGGTGGTGCGGGGCGGCGCCACCGAGGGAGTGCTCGGCTTGGAAGATCGCGTCCGTGACCAGCTGGCGCGCGTGTTCGTCGGCGAGGGCGTAGAACACGCGGGTGCCGTCTTGTCGGGTGGTGACCATACGGGCCAGGCGCAGCTTGGCGAGATGCTGGGAGACGGCGGCGGGTGACTTGTCGACGATGTCGGCGATGTGGTTCACGGACAACTCCCCGGCTCCCTCGAGCGCGAGGATGATCCGCACGCGGGTGGCGTCAGCGAGCATCGCGAAGACCTCGACGGCGAGCTCTACGTAGAGGCTGTCGGGGTCGCGGCCGCATGTCACGTTATCTGCATTCATACGCAGATTCTTCCATATGGAGGGATGGCTCGCCGCTGACGATGATGCTCAGTCGAGGTGGCGGGCGCGGTGCAGGAGCGCGTCCATGCCGAATTCAAGGTGTGCGGCGGCGTTGTCGTCGAGGAAGAGATCGCGGACGCTGGTGAGTGCGGGGAACGAATGTGCGGCGAGTTCCTGCTCGAAGCGGTGGGCGCCGTCCTCGGGGGTGGTCTGTTCTTCGTGGACGAGTCCGACCACGAGGTAGTTGAGGCTCCAGAAGGTGGTGACGGCGAGGTCGGGGTCGACGCCGGCATCGAGCAGCGCGGCAATCACCGCCTCCCCTAGCCGCAGGGTGTTGGTTTCGGAGACCCTCGTACCCGAGACGAGATGTGCGCCGTCGCGGTGGTTCAGAAGGACCTGGCGGTAGCGGCGGAAGATCTCTTTGACCCGGTCGATCGGCGGGTGTGGGAGGTCGTCGAAGGAGAGCTCGCCGAGAATGGCGTCTGCCATCAGGTCGAAGAGGCGCGCTTTGCTCCCCACCTGCAGCGACACCGAGTTGAGGTGAACGTCGAGATGTCGGGCGATCCCACGGAGGGTGATGGCGTCCGCCCCGCCGCGATCGAGCAGGGCCAAGGCGGCGTGGATGACGTCGCGGCGGGATAGTCGGTCGGCCACAGGTCTCTCCTCCGAGCTTGGTCAGTGACCAACACTGTAGTATCTTGGTCACCGATCAAGGAAATTGGTCACTGACCAAGTAAGGAGTGGGACATGGGTGCGGGTCACAACCACGGTGCACCGACTACCGAGGCAGGAGCGCCCGGGGATCACCGAGCACGACTGTGGATCGCGTTCGGCCTGACGGCGACGATCGTGATCGCGCAGGCGATCGGTTCCATCGTCACCGGCAGCCTGGCGCTGCTGACGGACACCGCACACGCGATCACCGACGCGTCCGGTCTGCTGGTCGCGCTGATCGCGGCGACGCTGATGCTGCGGCCGGCTAATCCGAAGCGGACCTGGGGATTCCGACGCATCGAGGTGATCGCCGCACTCGGGCAGGCCGCACTGCTGCTGGTGGTGGGCACTTACGCCGCCGTCGAAGGTATCCGACGCCTGTTCGAGCCGCCGGAGGTCGCCGCGGGAGAGATGCTCGTGTTCGGCATCGTCGGCCTCGCGGCGAATGTGATCGCGATCGTGATCCTCTCCTCGAGCCGCGGCGCGAACTTCAATATGCGGGCAGCGTTCCTGGAGGTGATCAACGATGCACTCGGCTCGCTCGGGGTGATCGTGGCCGCGATTGTGATCGCCACGACCGGGTTCCAGCAGGCCGACGCGATTGCAGGGCTCCTGATCGCGGGACTGATCGTGCCGCGCGCGATCATTTTGATGCGCGACACCACCCGGGTGCTCATGGAGTTCACCCCTGCCGGGCTCGACTTGGACGAGGTACGCCGGCACATCCTTGAGCTCGAACACGTCACCGACGTGCACGACCTGCACGCATCGACGGTCGCCACTGGCCTGCCCACCCTGACCGCGCATGTGGTGGTCGAGGATGAGTGCTTCACCGACGGGCATGCCGCGGAGGTGTTGCACGAGGTACGCGAATGCGTGGCCGGTCACTTCCCGGTGTCGATTCAGCACTCGACCTTCCAGATCGAGACCGCGCACCTCACCGAGGACGAGCCAGCCCTTGTCCGCCACCGCTGAGCCGGGCCCCCCAGCGCCGCGGTAGCGGTCGGCGGAGGAAGGGTGTCAGAGCGTCGCGAGCAGGTTAGTGCAGGCCTGTTCACAGCGGCGGCAGGCGTCGGCGCAGACCCGGCAGTGCTCGTGCATGTCCGCGTGGGTGTCGCACTCGGCGGCGCATGCGGCGCACGCTGCGCGCAACGCCTCCAGCGCGGCACGAAGCACGGTGGTGTCCGTGCCGGTGTGGCGAGAGAGCAGGCGCGCGGTGGTGTCGCAGAGGTCGGCGCAATCCTGGTTCAGACGGATGCAGGTGGTCAGATCGGCGACCATCTCCTCGCTGAGACAGGCGTCGGCGCAGGTCGTACAAGCCTGGCCGCACTCGAGGCACGCGTCGATACAGGCCAGGAGCGCGTCTCGGTTGGCGATGTCGTTGGCTCGGGGGTGGGTGTCGAACATTTGGGCGGTGACGGTCACGGCCTTCTCCTTTGAATCGGTGAGGGGGTTACGTTACGTCGCTGTTCCGGATGCCGGCGACCCCCTTGGGTTACGGTGCGGGGGTATGGTACGGACGGTAGGCTGGACGGGATGATCGGCCTGTCCGCGTTGCGCCTGCGGCTGCCGCACCCGGTGCGGTGGCTGGTTGCCGTGTGCTTCGCTGCAGCGGTCATCGTCGGGTTGATGGGGATGCACACGATCTCCTCGGGACACACCGCCCCTACGACCTCGGAGAATGTCGAGATGCCGGGCGGGGCACCTCACCACTCGTCGGCGCCCGCGACCGGCGATGAGGATGCGGAGGCGTGCGCGTCGTGCAGCCCGAGCGGGGGCCATGACGTTCTGATGATGATGTGCGTGCTGGCGTTGCTGGCAGCCGCCCTCGTGCTGCTGGTCCCCCGCGCCGCATGGTCGTCTGTGTGGGAGCGGCATGCATTGCGTCCGCCGGTGACGCGGTGCCGGCCGGCCCCGGACCGGCCTCCCTCACTCCTGGAGCTGTCGATCAGCCGAACGTGACACGCACTGTCCCTGCCCTCTGGGGCGGGGGTGAGGTTCATTGCCCGTACGCGGGTTTCACGAGTGTTTGAGAGGACTGATGATGAACAAGAAGATGCGTTTGGCAGCGGTCGCGGCCGTACCGCTGGCAGCGGTGCTGTTCCTGGCCGGCTGCGCGGACAACGGAGGCAGCATGCCTGGAATGGATCATGGTGGGTCGTCGTCGGCCCCGTCGGAATCGGCGGAGGCGGACTTCAACATGGCGGATTCGATGTTCGCGATGATGATGATCCCGCATCACGAGCAGGCCGTCGAGATGAGCGACATGATCCTCGCCAAGAGCGACGTTGATCAGCGGGTGCTGGATCTGGCTCAGCAGATCAAGGACGCCCAGCAGCCGGAGATCGAGACGATGCAGGGATGGCTCGCCGAGTGGGGCGTGTCCAGTGACGACATGGACATGGGTGAGATGGAGCACGGCGGCGGGATGATGTCTGACGAGGACATGGCGGCGCTGGAGTCGGCGTCCGGGGCCGAGGCGGCACCCCTGTTCCTGGAGCAGATGATCGCCCACCACCAGGGGGCGATCGAGATGGCCGAGACCGAACTCGCCAACGGGAAGAACGCGGACGCGTTGGCGCTCGCGCAAGCCGTGGTCGATACACAGTCCGCGGAGATCGAGACCATGCAGGATCTGCTCGGCCAGCTCTGAGCCCGATCCGTCGAGTGGGGGCGCCGCTGCCATGCGCGGTGCCCCCACTCTTCGAACGCGGAGGTACGCGTATGCACGTCCATACGAAGACACTGGCGGCGGGCGCCGCTGCTTCCGCCCTCCTGATGCTGGCGGGGTGCGCGGACACTCCGACGTCGCCGCCGGCTGGGGACGGGCGCACCGGGGTACCGAGCCATGTCCACGCGGTGGTCGTCGCCCCGGACACTGACCAGCTTCTCCTGGGAACGCATGAAGGCATCTACGAGGTCACCGACACCGGGGAGTGGGGTGGCCGGGTCAGCACGGACAGCTTCGACGCGATGGGACTCACCGCCACTTCGCAGACACTGATCGCGTCCGGTCACCCCGGCCCCGGAAGCCCCGCCGAGTGGGGGGCACCGAACCTGGGCGTGATGCGCAGCACCGACGCAGGGGTGAGTTGGGAGTCGGTGGTGTTCGGTGGGGAGAAAGACTTCCACGCCCTCGCCGCCGGCGCCGATGACACGGTGTACGCCATCGCCACGGACGTCAGCGACGTGATCCGCAGCGACGACGCCGGGCTGACCTGGGAACCTACCGGTGCGGATCTGGTAGCGGCCAGTCTCGCCGTCGACGGTCGCGGACGGGTGATCGCGGCCACCGAAGAGGGTGTGCAGATCAGCACGGACGGCGGTGCGTCCTTCGCGGCGTGGCCCGAAGCGCCGCTGCTGTACACGTTGGGGGCTGCGGCCGACCGGACTCAGGTGGTCGGTGTCGGCACCGATGGGCAGATTTGGGTGACCGGAGCCGGTGCCGCGAGCTGGGAGCCGGCAGGTCGCGTGGACGGCCGGGTGCAGGCGGTCGGTATGGACGCCGCGGGCCGCATCGTGATCGTCGACGAGACCAGCGGCATCACGATTCTGCCCGGATAGCCCGCCGGGCACGCGACGGGCCGTATGCGAGGTGCCTACGGGAGTCGAACCCGTCTAGACGGCTTTGCAGGCCGTTGCCTGACCGCTCGGCCAAGGCACCGAGTGTCCCCTTACCGGGGACGTGGACGCAGCAGCGTGGGATCGCCCGTCTGGTCCGGTTAGGACCGGACCAGACGGGCGATCGCGTCGCTGGCTTCCTTGATCTTCTGCTCCGCCTGGTCACCCTCCATGCGCGCCGCGTCGAGCACGCAGTGTTTCAGGTGGTCGTCAAGCAGCCCGACGGCCACGGCCTGCAGGGCGCTGGTCAGAGCGCTGATCTGGGTGAGGATGTCGATGCAGTACTTCTCTTCATCGACCATCTTCGAGATGCCCCGCGCTTGACCTTCGATCCGCTTGAGCCGGTTCAGGTATCGGTCTTTGTCGGTGATGTACCCGTGGGGGGCGTGAGCGGTGTCGGGTGCGGGTGTGGTCATGGCCGGGTTCCTTCGGGTTTAGCTGTCCAGCGCTGCGCGGGTGCTGGCTTCGGGGCTGAGGTCGATGCGGCGCAGCAGCTGCGCGTTCAGGGCGACCACGACGGTGGACAGGGACATCAGGATCGCACCGATCGACATCGGCAGGACGAACCCGATGGGGGCGAGCACGCCGGCGGCGAGCGGCACGGAGATCAGGTTGTACCCGGCAGCCCACCACAGATTCTGCTTCATCTTCCGGTACGCCGCACGCGACAGCTGGATCACCGACAGCACACTGCGCGGGTCGGAGCTCGCGAGGATGACCCCGGCGGACGCGATCGCGACGTCGGTGCCGGCGCCGATCGCGATGCCGACGTCGGCCTGCGCGAGGGCGGGGGCGTCGTTGACGCCGTCGCCCACCATCGCGACCTTGCGGCCCTCCTTCTGCAGCTCGGCGACCTTGCTGGACTTGTCCTCCGGGCGCACGTGCGCGAAGACCCGGTCGATGCCCAGCTCGGCGCCGACGGCGTTCGCGACGGCTTCGGCGTCGCCGGTGATCATGACCACCTGGACACCCAGCTTGTGCAGGGCATCGACGGCTTCACGGGACTCGGGGCGGATCTCGTCGGCGAGCTTGAGCCCGCCGATGACTTTTCCGTCCCGGGTCACGTGCAGGATGATCGCGCCCTCGCTACGCCACGCGTCCGCCGTGTCGACCTCGCTGGCACCGACGTCCTCGAGCAGACGGGGACCGCCGACACGGATCTCCGCACCGTCGACGGTCGCGGTGACACCGACCGCCGGGGAAGAGGAAAACCCGGTCGCCTTCGGCAGGGTCAGGTTCTTGTCCTTCGCGGCGCGAACGATGGCCCTAGCGAGCGGGTGCTCACTGTCGGCCTCGGCCGCCGCGGCGATCGCGAGCACCTGGTCAGCGTCCAGGTCACCGACCGGTTCCACGGCGGAGACGGTGGGCTCGCCCTTGGTGAGGGTGCCGGTCTTGTCGAACAGCACGGTGTCGACGGTGCGCATGCTCTCGAGCGCGAGCCGGTCCTTCACCAACACCCCGCCACGGGCGGCGCGCTCAGTGGCGATGGACACCACCAGCGGGATCGCCAGGCCCAGCGCGTGCGGGCAGGCGATGACCAGCACGGTGATGGTGCGCACGACCGCCGCATCGGGATTGCCGACGACAGTCCACACCACCGCGGTGATCGCGGCGGCGCCCAGCGCGAACCAGAACAGCAGCGCCGCCGCCTTGTCGGCGATCCGCTGCGCCCGAGAGGACGAGTTCTGTGCCTCCGTGACCAGCCGCTGAATACCCGCGAGGGTGGTCTCATCCCCCGTGGCGGTGACCTCCACGCGAAGGCCGGAGTCTGTGGCGACGGTGCCCGCGGTAACGGGGTCGCCAGTGCCGCGGGCGACGGGGCGGGATTCACCGGTGACCATGGACTCGTCCATGTCGGCGCGGCCGTCGACGATCTTCCCGTCGGCGGGGACGCTGCCGCCGGGGCGGACCACCACCACGTCCCCGACCTGCAGGTCGGCGGGTGAGACCTTGACGATCTGGTCCCCTTCGACGCGCTCTGCCTCATCCGGGAGCAGCGCCGCGAGGGTGTCCAGCGCGGAGCTGGTCTGGGCGAGGGAGCGCATCTCGATCCAGTGACCGAGCAGCATGATCACGATCAGCAGCGCCAGCTCCCACCAGAACTCCAGCTCGTGGTGCAGCAGGCCCAGGGTGGCGCCCCAGGACGCGAAGAACGCGACCGTGATGGCCAGACCGATCAGCAGCATCATGCCGGGTTTGCGGGAGCGGAGTTCGCTGACCGCACCGGTCAGGAACGGCCACCCGCCCCACGCGTACATGACGGTGCCGAGGACGGGGGCGATGAACAGTGCCCAGTCGGGGACGGTGTAGCCGAGGATCATCGCGAACATCGGGGAGAACGCCACGACCGGGACGGCGATGATCAGGTTGATCCAGAACAGTCGCCGGAACTGGCCGACGTGATCCCCGTGCCCACCGTGCCCGCCGCCGTGGCCACCACCATCGTGACCTGCGTGGTCCCCGTGGCTGGCCTGCGTGCCGTGGCCGGTGTGGGTGTCGTGCTGGGTGGGCGGCTCGGGGGTGTGGTCGCCGTGGCGGGTGTCTCCCCCGGTGGCGGTGGCGGCCTTGCCGGTGGGGTGGTCGGTGTGGTGTGCGTGCGGGTCAGTCATCGGTTCACTTCCCTGTGCCTAGCGTTGGTGTGAGTCTGCCGTCGCGGTTCCCGCGGAGGCGAGGTCCTGCGGATCGGTCGCGGCAGGAGTATGAAGGTTCGGCATCCACCCGAACACCGCGGGCACGGCGTCCAGCCCGAGCACCCCGACGGGGACACCGTCATGCTCGTGGACGACCAGGAGCGGGTCGGTAGTGTCGATGCGTGCGGAGGTGTGACCCCCGGTGATCCCGGCACCGGCGACCATCATGCCGTGCACGGTTGCCGTGAAGGGGGCGCGGGGCTGGTAGTCGCCCGGGTGGGTGCCGGCGCCGAGGTCGGCGAGCATGGTGCGTGCGGCATGTTCACCCTGCGCGGCCGCGTCCGACCAGTGATCGATGCGCCAGGCGCCCAGGGTGGTGTCATAGTGTGCGGCGACCCCGCCGGCGCTGTAGACGCCGGGGGTGGCGGTGCGCAGCTTCCCGTCCACGATGACCCCGTCTTCCCAAGGGGCGGGGCCGGTCGGGGTGGTTCCGTGGGCGATGATCAGCAGATCCGCCGTCAGCTGTGTGGTGTCGTCCAAGGCGAGCTCGAGCTGTGTGCCGGTGTCAGTGACGGCGGTGAGGGTGCGGCCGAACGCGACGTCCACGTGCTCCCGGTGCGCGGCGGCGAGGCGCTCCGCGGCGCCGGCGCCGAACACGCTGACCCCGGGGGTGGTCGCGCGGGCGAGGAGGGTGACCTGATGTCCACGGTCGCGGAGCAGCGTGGCGGTCTCGGCCGCGACCAGACCGGCACCGGAGATGACGATCTGCGCGGGGCGGCCAAGCGTGCCCAGGAGGTCGCGGACGGCGACCGCGTCTTCCAGGGAGTGCAGGGTGGTGACCCGTCCTGCCTCCGTGGCGGCGGTCAGGCCGGGCAGCGTGTCCGGCAGCAAGCGGGGGGTGCTGCCGGTGGCGAGGAGGAGCGCGTCGTACGGTTCGATCCGGCCGGATGCGAGCCGCACGGTCTTTCCCTGTGGGTCGACCTCGACCGCGGTGTCACTGATGACCTCCACCCCGGGGGTGACGACCTGTTCCGGGGTGAGCAGCCCGATCGCGACCCCCTTGTTGACCAGGGTGCGGTTGTACGGGGCCTGTCCGGTGCGGTCGACGAGGGTGACGCTCACCGTGCCGGAACCGTGAAGAACGCGCGCCGCGGCCGCGCCGGCGGCGCCGGCTCCCAGGATGAGGACCTTCTGGGGTGACAATGTTGCTCCTTGCGTCTCGCGAATGTGGGGGCTGGTGACCGGTATCCCCGGCCTGTGGTCGGTTAGGCGGCCGTGGCGTACTTGGCGGGGTCGGCGTCGAAGAGGGGGCCGCAGGCGGAGCAGCAGAACCAGTACCGCTGCCCGTCGTAGTCCCGGTAGAGGCCTTGGGCTTCCGCGGTGCTCTTGCTGACGGTGCTGCCGGGCATCACCGGGCAGGTGACGATGTCATCGGCGGGGGTGCCGGCGGGTGCTTCGTGGTGATGGTCGTGGCTCATATCCGTTGCTCTCCGTGATGTGGGTCCGGGGCGGCAGCCGTCGTCGCTGCCTCGTTTGTCTGCGTCCGAACCCCTCCAGGCTATACCCCGTACGGGTATGACAACAGGTGGGGTGTGGCGTGTATTCCCTGGACTGCTGGTGCTCAGGGGCGGTAGGCGAGCACGGTCATCATCCCGGCTTCGCCGTGGTAGATGTTGTGGCAGTGGGTCATCCATTGGCCGGGGTTGTCGGCGTCGAACTCGAGGTCGAGGGTTTGGTTCGGCAGCACGATGGAGGTGTCTTTGCGGGGGCCGCCACCGGCGTGCTGATAGGTGTGGCCGTGCAGGTGGAAGGGGTGCCACATGTCGGTGTCGTTCGTCACCCGCAGCCGCACCCGTTCCCCCGCGACCAGTGCGTGCGCGCCGCGCAACGGGTTGTGCATGTCGAACTGGGTGCCGTTGAACCCCCAGTCGTAATTGGCCATGCTGCCGGTGAGGGTGAGGTCGAGGGTGCGGTCCACGTCACGACGGTCGAGGGTGACCTCGGGTGCGGCGAAGAGCATGCTCGCCACCGCGACGACGCGGCCTTCGCCCAGTTCGGCGATGTCCGCGTCCGGGGTGGGCGCCTGTCCGCTGCCGGTGCGGATGATGGCGAAGCCGCGTTCCCGCTTGCCTTCGGCCTCCGCCACCAGGGGGAACGCACCGTCGCCCAGGGTGACGATCACGTCGTAGCGTTCCCCCATTCCCACCAGGACGCTATCGGCAGCGACCGGGTCGACGGGGAACCCGTCGGTGTGGGTGACGGTCAGCCGGTGCCCGCCGATGGCGACGCGGAACGCGGTGTCGCCGCCGGCGTTGATCAGCCGGATCCGTACCCGCGTGCCGGGCGTGCCGGTGAATTGGGCGGGGTCGGCGGCGGGTTTGCCGTTGATCAGGTAGTGCGGGTAGTACACGTCGCCGGCGTCGCCGCCGAGTAGGTCGGAGTCGGCGCCCATCAGCATGTTCCCCATCCGCATGAACATGTCGCCGTGCCCGCCCATGTCGCCCATTCCTTCTCGCAGCTGCTCGAGCACCGCGTCGGGGGTGGCGGTGACCCCGTCCAGCCAGTCGTCGAGGACGATGACCCATTCGTCGTCGTAGCGCAGCGGCTCATTCGGGTCTTCGACGATGAGCACCCCGTATAGGCCGGTGTCCAGCTGGGCGCCGACGTGCGGGTGGAACCAGTGCGTACCGGGGTCGGGGGCGATGAACTCGTATTGGAACGACTCGCCGGGGCGGGTCGCGGTCTGGGTGAGTGGGGGGACGCCGTCCATGTCGTTGCGGAGTGCCAGGCCGTGCCAGTGCACGGACGTGTCGACGGGGAGGGTGTTGCGCAGGGTGGCCTGCAGGGTGTCTCCTGCCTGGACGCGCAGGACAGGCCCGGGGATGCTGCCGTAGGAGAACGTGGACGCGGGTGTTCCTGCCAGATCGAGGGTCGCCGCCGCCGCCGTCAGCGTCGCGGTGACCACGCGGCCGGTGCCGCCACGGCCCCGTTCGGTGCGGTCGACGGCCGCTCCCGTCGGGCTGACCCAGGCGGGGGTGGGGGTGCAGGCGGCCAGAGCTCCAACCGCGGCGGCGGTGGCGCCGAGGGCGAGGAAGCGTCGCCGGGTGAGGTGT
>NZ_LWCU01000034.1 GCF_001650405.1 Microbacterium sp. H83
CCGCCCTCCCCGCCCGCGTCCTCCGGCAGGAACGCCGTCGAGGGCGACCCGCAGGGGAGCGCGACGCTGCAGTCGGTGCTCGCCACGGCGGGCGCGGCGCTCTTCGCGGTCGCCGCGATCGTGTTCACCTACTTCAATCCGGATCTCGCGGACCGCGCGCTGCGCAGCGTGATCGTCGGACTCGTCACGGTGGTGTTCCTGGGAGGCGCGTGGATGCTGTCCCGCCGCGGACTGCGCTTCTCCGCCGAGGCCGTCGGCGGCCTCGGCCTGGTGTTCGGGGCGCTCGACATCCACGCGATCGCCCAGCTCGCGGCGCCGGGCATCGACCCGTGGCTCACCGCCGCGGTCGCGACCGTCGCCGCCGGTGCCGTGATGCTGCGGGCCGGCGGCCGTCGCGGCATCCGCATCTGGCAGTGGACCGGTGCACTCGCGCTGGCGCTCGTCCCCGCAATGCTCGGCACCGCGGGCGGCACCGGACTCACGGGTGCGCTCGGCGCGATCGGCGTCGCTGCCGCCGGCACCGCGATCGTCGAGGCGATCCCCGTCCCGAAGGTCGAGCGGATCACGCTCACCGTCGTGCAGCTCGGCGCGGCCGTCGTGGCCCTCATGCTCGTCTGGCGCGTCGAGGCGTTCGACGGCGTGCAGTATCTGCTGACCGTGAGCGCGCTCCTCGCTCTCGTCGCCCTGCACGCCGTGGTCGCGGCGAGGCGCCTCCTGTCGAGGGTGTGGGCGTTCGGCGTCGGCGCGGTGGGCTCCGTCGCGGTGATCGTCGCCGCCTACGCCGGAATGACAGCGTGGCCCGCCGGCAGCTCGTGGGTGTTCGCGATCGTCCCCGCCGCCGCGGCCCTCGCGCTGGTCCTCGTGGGCGCCGTCGTCCCGCTTCCGCGCGCGGTGCCCCGGGGAGTCGTCGCCGGCGGCGCGCTCGCCGTCCTCGCCGGGCCGACCCTCCTCGTGCTCGCCCCGGCCGCCATGACCGGGGTCGCCACGGTGGGGGACTTCCTCCGCGGAGGGTCCGGCGGCTCCGTCCTCGGGATGCCGGGGTGGAGCGTCCCCTTCGGCCTGCTGGCCCTCGCGGCCGGCCTCGCGGGGTTCAGCGCACTGGCGCGCCGACGCGACGGCATCCGCCCGCTCGCCCTGGCCACCGCGCGCATCTCGCTGTGTCTCGCGGTGGTCGCGGTGCTGGTCGTGGGGTGCGGACCGCTGCTGCCCCTCCCGTGGGCGGTCGTCGTCCTCGCGGTGTCGGTCGTCGCGGTCGCCGCGCTCCTGCGGACCGGAGCCCTCGGCGTCTCCGCGGCGGGAGTCCGCGTCATCCTCGTGATCTCCGCGCACCTGGCGCTGGCGTGCGCGGTGATGATCTCGTGGCGCGATGCCGAGACCGTCCCGCTCTCCGGGGTCGGGATCCTGCTCGCTCTCGGCGCGCTGGCCGCCGCGACCTCCGTCCGGTGGCGCTTCCTGCATGTCGGCGCCGGTTTCGCGTACGGGCTGGTCCTGCTGGCGACGGCGCTCGAGAACGCGGGAGCGGAGCAGGCCGGGCTGGGGGCGATCGCTCGACTGAGCCTCACGGCGTCGGCCGGCCTGCTGGTCGCGATCGCGGCGACCTACACGCCGCGGATCGGCGCGCGGGCCTGGCAGGCCGTGCTCGTGGTCTCCGCGGTGCCGTTCGGCATCGGGGTGCTGCAGGTGGTCGTGGAGCGGAGCGGATGGACCGCGCTCTCCACCGGACTGATGTCGGTCCTCGCTCTGACGCTCGTGCTGACGCGTCGACCCGGGCTGACGACGGCGGTCCGCACCCTCGCCGCGGGACTGCTCGTGCCGACGGTCGCGGTCGTGATCGTCTGCCTGGGCGCGCAGCTCCTCTCATCGAGCGGCTCTCCCGTCGTGCTGCCGCTCATCGCGGTGCTCGTGGCGCTGGTCCTGCCGTCGACGGCGCTGATCCGCACGGCGCTGGCGCGGCGTGGCCTTCCGCTCGCATCCGCCGACGCGGCACGCCTGGCGATCGAGGGCTCGGCGCTCGTCACGGGGGCGATCGCGACGGGGCTGGCTCTCGCTCGTGAGGCCGCCGGACTCGGCACGACGTTCCTCGTCCTGCTGATCCTCGGTCTCGGCGCCGTGGCTGCGGCCGTGTTCGCGTCCCGACGCTACGCCTGGGGCGTCGCCGGCGCGGCCTTCACGGGAGCGCTCTGGTGCGTCTGGGGCCTCGCCGGCGTCCAGCTGCTCGAGGCGTACCTGCTGCCCCCGACGCTGGGCGCGGCGGCCGTGGCGGTCGCGCTGACCCTGCGGGGCGGGCGGGCGACCGGCCTGTACGCGGCCGGCCTGCTGATCGCGATCGCGCCCCTGCTCGCGGTCGTCGCCGTGTCGCGCAGCGGCGACGCGGGAGCCGGGGTCGGCGCGTGGCGGGTCACCGGTCTGCTCGCCGGCGCGTGGATGCTGCTCGCGCTGGAGGCCGTCGTACGTCGCCACGCCGGTCCGCGGATGCGCAGGCTCCGCGTCCTGCGCCTCCCCACCCTGCTGGGGGCGGGCCTCGCGGCACTCGCGGGCACGGTGCAGGGCGTGCGCTGGGGGCTCGGCCTGGACGCCCCGTCCCTCTCCGGCGCCGGCCTCCTCCTCGCCTGCGTCGGGATCAGCGCTCTCGGCGCCGCGGCGCTCCTCGTCGCGGGCGAGGGCGCACGCGGCGCGGTGCCCGAGGCGTCCCGGCTGCGCACGTCGCGCTGGCTTGCGGCCCCGGCGGCGCTGGCGCTCGCGGCCGGCAGCTGGTGCGCCATCGAGCGCGACTGGTTCTCGATCTGGGCGATGTGGAGTCTGATGCTCGGATACCTGGTGCTGATGGCGGTGACCGCCGCACGGCAGCGCCGGGGACCCACGGCGCTGCCGCCGGTGTGGGTCCTCTTCGCGATCGCGTTCGCGACGGCGATCGTGGCCTGGAGCCCGCGCGACCTCCGCGTCGAGTGGTTCTCCCTTCCGCTCGGGGCGATGCTGCTGCTGGCCGGGGCGATCGGGATGCGCGGGGCGACGGATGCCGGTGCGGTGACGACGAGGACCCGCGGGACGCTCGACAGCTGGCCCGGCCGGTGGAGCGGCTCGTGGGCGCTGCTCGCTCCGGGGCTCGTCACGATGATGATCGCGTCGATCGTCTCGACCTTCACCGATCCGCTCACCTGGCGGGCGATCCTCGTCATGGTGCTCGCGCTCGCCGCGCTCCTCGTCGGATCCCGCGGCCGTCTGGCGGCCCCGTTCCTGATCGGCCTGGTGGTGCTCCCGATCGAGAACGTCTTCGTGTTCTCCGTGCAGATCGGCCGCGGCATCGAATCCATGCCCTGGTGGATCACCCTCGCGGTGATGGGGGCGGTGCTGCTCATCATCGCCGTGACGGCCGAGCGTCGCACGGGGGAGGCGGGGTCCGTCGCGGCGCGGATCAGGGACCTCCGGTGACCCCGACCCCATTTGACCGCCACGTTACGCGGCATTACACTTGATCAGGTGTGTGCACGTCTTCGCGTGCGCGCTGGGCGTCGGCTCCATAGCCGGTCCGCCCCCACGGCATACCCACCACACCAAAAGCTCGTCGGTTCCGGCGTGCCGGTGGGTCATGATGTGAATCCATCACGCTGTCACCGTGCAGCACTATGAGGAGAGAACGTGCCAACCATTCAGCAGTTGGTTCGCAAGGGTCGCTCGCCCAAGGTCACCAAGACCAAGGCACCCGCCCTGAAGTCGAACCCGCAGCAGGCCGGGGTCTGCACCCGCGTCTACACCACCACCCCGAAGAAGCCGAACTCGGCGATGCGCAAGGTCGCCCGTGTGAAGCTCCGCAACGGCACCGAGGTCACCGCGTACATCCCCGGTGAGGGCCACAACCTGCAGGAGCACTCGCTGGTGCTCGTGCGCGGTGGTCGTGTCAAGGACCTCCCCGGTGTCCGCTACAAGATCGTCCGTGGCGCCCTGGACACCCAGGCCGTCAAGAACCGTAAGCAGGCTCGCAGCCGCTACGGCGCGAAGAAGGGCTGAGTCCAATGCCTCGTAAGGGTCCCGCCCCGAAGCGTCCCGTCGTCAACGACCCGGTATACGGCGCTCCGATCGTCAGCCAGCTGGTCAACAAGATCCTGGTCGACGGCAAGAAGTCGCTCGCCGAGTCGATCGTCTACAACGCCCTCAAGGGCGTCGAGGCGAAGAACGGCGGCCAGGACGCCGTCGCCACGCTGAAGAAGGCGCTCGACAACGTGCGCCCGACTCTCGAGGTCAAGAGCCGCCGCGTCGGTGGCTCGACCTACCAGGTGCCGGTCGAGGTCAAGCCGCACCGCGCCAACACCCTCGCGCTGCGCTGGCTCGTCAGCTACGCCAAGGGTCGTCGCGAGAAGACGATGACCGAGCGTCTCCAGAACGAGATCCTCGACGCGTCGAACGGTCTCGGCGCCGCTGTGAAGCGTCGTGAGGACACTCACAAGATGGCCGAGTCGAACCGCGCGTTCGCTCACTACCGCTGGTAACAGCTTCGCCCGCCTCCGGCCACTCGCCGGAGGCGGGCACCCCCTCTTCGCAGTACGACTGCATGAAAAGATAAGGACACTCCTGTGGCACAAGACGTGCTCACCGACCTGAGCAAGGTTCGGAACATCGGCATCATGGCTCACATCGATGCTGGCAAGACCACCACGACCGAGCGCATCCTGTTCTACACGGGCGTCAACCACAAGCTCGGCGAGACGCACGACGGTGCATCGACCACCGACTGGATGGAGCAGGAGAAGGAGCGCGGCATCACGATCACGTCCGCCGCCGTGACCTGCTACTGGAACAAGAACCAGATCAACATCATCGACACCCCCGGCCACGTGGACTTCACGGTCGAGGTGGAGCGCTCGCTCCGCGTGCTCGACGGTGCGGTCGCCGTCTTCGACGGCAAGGAGGGCGTCGAGCCCCAGTCCGAGACCGTCTGGCGCCAGGCCGACAAGTACAACGTCCCCCGCATCTGCTTCGTCAACAAGATGGACAAGCTCGGCGCGGACTTCTACTTCACCGTCGACACCATCATCAACCGCCTCGGCGCCAAGCCGCTGGTCATCCAGCTCCCGATCGGTGCCGAGAACGACTTCATCGGCGTCGTCGACCTCATCGAGATGCGCGCACTGGTCTGGGCGGGTGACGCCAAGGGTGATGTGACCATGGGCGCCTCGTACGAGATCCAGGAGATCCCGGCCGATCTCAAGGACAAGGCCGACGAGTACCGTCAGCAGCTCCTCGAGACCGTCGCCGAGACCGACGACGCGCTGCTCGAGAAGTTCTTCGGCGGCGAGGAGCTCACGGTCGCCGAGATCAAGGGCGCGATCCGCAAGCTCACCGTGGCTTCCGAGATCTACCCCGTGCTCTGCGGCTCCGCGTTCAAGAACCGCGGCGTCCAGCCGATGCTCGACGCGGTCGTCGACTTCCTGCCGAACCCGCTCGACGTGGGCTCGATCCAGGCGCACGACCCCAAGGACTACGACACGATCATCGAGCGTCACCCCGACGCGAAGGACCCGTTCGCAGCCCTGGCGTTCAAGGTCGCCGTTCACCCGTTCTTCGGTCGCCTCACCTACGTGCGCGTCTACTCGGGCCAGCTCGACTCCGGCGCCCAGGTCGTGAACTCGACCAAGGGCAAGAAGGAGCGCATCGGGAAGATCTTCCAGATGCACGCCAACAAGGAGATCCCGGTCCCCGCGGTCACCGCCGGCAACATCTACGCCGTCATCGGCCTCAAGGACACCACCACCGGTGACACCCTGACCGACCCGGCATCGCCCGTCGTCCTCGAGTCGATGACCTTCCCGGAGCCCGTCATCGAGGTCGCGATCGAGCCGAAGACGAAGGCCGACCAGGAGAAGCTGGGTGTCGCCATCCAGAAGCTCGCCGAAGAGGACCCGACCTTCCGCACGGAGCTCAACCCCGAGACCGGTCAGACGACCATCAAGGGCATGGGCGAGCTGCACCTCGACATCCTCGTGGACCGCATGAAGCGCGAGTTCAACGTCGAGGCCAACGTCGGAAAGCCGCAGGTCGCGTACCGCGAGACGATCCGCAAGGCCGTCGAGAAGCACGACTACACCCACAAGAAGCAGACGGGTGGATCGGGCCAGTTCGCCAAGATCCAGTTCAACATCGAGCCCCTCGATCTGGACGACGAGAAGACGTACGAGTTCGTGAACGCCGTCACCGGTGGTCGCATCCCGCGCGAGTACATCCCCTCGATCGACGCCGGTTTCCAGGACGCGATGAACGTCGGCGTGCTCGCCGGCTACCCGATCGTGGGCGTCAAGGCGACCATCGTCGACGGTGCGGCGCACGACGTCGACTCCTCGGAGATGGCGTTCAAGATCGCGGGCTCCATGGGCTTCAAGGAGGCCCTGCGCCGCGCGAACCCCGTGCTGCTCGAGCCGCTCATGGCCGTCGAGGTCCGTACCCCCGAGGAGTACATGGGCGACGTCATCGGCGACCTGAACTCGCGTCGTGGCCAGATCCAGTCGATGGAGGACGCCGCCGGCGTCAAGGTCGTCCGCGCGCACGTCCCGCTGTCCGAGATGTTCGGCTACATCGGCGACCTGCGCTCGAAGACCTCGGGCCGCGCGGTCTACTCGATGGAGTTCAACAGCTACGCTGAGGTGCCTCGCGCCGTGGCCGACGAGATCGTCCAGAAGCACCAGGGCGGCGAGTAACGACTTCTGGGAGCCGGGTTCCGGCCCGGCTCCCAGGTCACCTACAACTTCACATTCCCTCTCTACTAAACTGAGAACCTAACCCGTAGAGATCCGGTCGCAATCCAGTGCCCGGACACCTCTACACGACGTCCTGAGGAGGACCAAGTGGCTAAGGCCAAGTTCGAGCGGACCAAGCCGCACGTCAACATCGGAACGATCGGTCACGTCGACCACGGCAAGACCACGCTCTCCGCAGCGATCTCGAAGGTGCTTGCTGACAAGTACCCGTCCGACACCAACGTGCAGCGCGACTTCGCTTCCATCGACTCGGCGCCGGAAGAGCGCCAGCGTGGTATCACCATCAACATCTCGCACATCGAGTACGAGACCCCGAAGCGCCACTACGCACACGTTGACGCCCCCGGCCACGCCGACTACGTCAAGAACATGATCACGGGTGCTGCGCAGATGGACGGCGCGATCCTCGTCGTGGCGGCCACCGACGGCCCCATGGCTCAGACGCGTGAGCACGTGCTGCTCGCCAAGCAGGTCGGCGTGCCGTACCTGCTCGTCGCCCTGAACAAGAGCGACATGGTCGACGACGAGGAGATCCTGGAGCTCGTCGAGCTCGAGGTTCGCGAGCTGCTCTCGAGCCAGGGCTTCGACGGCGACAACGCTCCCGTCGTGCAGGTCTCGGCGCTCAAGGCGCTCGAGGGCGACGAGAAGTGGACCGAGAAGATCCTCGAGCTCATGCAGGCCGTCGACGACAGCGTGCCGGACCCCGAGCGTGACCGCGACAAGCCGTTCCTGATGCCCGTCGAGGACGTCTTCACGATCACCGGTCGTGGAACCGTCGTCACCGGCCGCGCCGAGCGTGGCACGCTGGCCATCAACTCCGAGGTCGAGATCGTCGGACTCCGTCCGACCGTCAAGACCACGGTCACGGGTATCGAGATGTTCCACAAGCAGCTCGACGAGGCCTGGGCCGGCGAGAACTGTGGTCTGCTGCTCCGCGGCACCAAGCGTGAGGACGTCGAGCGCGGTCAGGTCATCGTCAAGCCGGGTTCGGTCACGCCGCACACCGACTTCGAGGGCACCGCGTACATCCTGTCGAAGGACGAGGGTGGCCGTCACAACCCGTTCTACACGAACTACCGCCCGCAGTTCTACTTCCGCACCACCGACGTCACCGGCGTCATCTCGCTGCCCGAGGGCACCGAGATGGTCATGCCCGGCGACACCACCGACATGACGGTCGAGCTGATCCAGCCGATCGCCATGGAGGAGGGCCTCGGCTTCGCCATCCGTGAGGGTGGACGCACCGTCGGCGCCGGTACGGTCACGAAGATCATCAAGTAAGCATCTGCTTGCGGCACAGGGGTCGGGCCTTCGGGTCCGGCCCCTTCGTCGTACCCGGGGCGTCCGAGACGGCGGACGTCCGCGCACTACCGTCCGCGCATCCGCTCGTGCAGAATGTACGTGCGTCGGGGATCCGCCGCATCCACCGCAGAAAAAGGGGGCCCTCATGGGTATCGAGGAGAACGTCGGCAACGTCGTCAACAAGGGCAAGGATCTGTACGAGCAGAACAAGGACAAGATCGCCGAGGCGGTCAAGAGCGAGCAGGCCGAGGACATCAGCGACAAGGTGCTCGACGGCGTCGCCGACTTCGCCAAGAAGATCGCGCCCGGCGCTGCGGACAAGATCGACGAGATCCGCGATCAGGCCGACAAGGCCGTCGGCAACGAGTAGTCGCGGACGGACGAGCGGCGGTTCCTCCGGGGGGAGGGGCCGCCGCTTCTCCGTGCAGACCCGGCGTCGAAGAGAAACCCGGTATTCCTGATCGCGGTATCGCGTTTCGCGGGACCTTTCCCCTAGACTGGTCGATGACCGCCTGGGGATCTTGCGGTCAGGGATGTCGAAGGGGTTCGGCATCCCGAGCATCGCGGTTCGCCGCGTCAAACTGGGGAAGCGATTTTGGGGATCATCGTGCGTCGCGCGCACTCTGTGCGCCTGAGCGTCTTCCCGCCTGCGCGGCGGTCATTCCGCCGCGCCCTCGGTCGAGGATGCCGGCGTCCCTTCACGCCGGACTCCTCGCGTTCGGTGTGCCCCCTCGCACTGAACGCCCTCCCCAAGCGGGGCGAGGCATGGGGATGCCTCGCCCCGTTCTCACCGACCTCCTGATCCGCGACGACGCGGCCCCGCAAGAGGGCTGCGCGTGGACGCACAGCGGATGCTCAGCCGTCGCGACACGCCCGGGTTTGCGCAAGTGAAATCGGCCGTGGCAGAATAGACAGGTTCGACATTCCGGCGCGCTCAGCGTGTGCCGGATCACCACCAGGGCAGTGCATAGGCGGCGCAGAAGCGCAGGGACCTAGGCCGCGGGTGGCAGGACCACCCCGACATCTTCATCACGAGGGCTTCGCCGTGCGTGGCGGAGGTCGGGCATCCACTCGCCGCAGGGCGTGCGGAATGACAGCAGAACAGTGGTGCAGCAGATCGACTCGCGAGAGCCGTTCGAGTGCCGAGGCGCGAACAGCGCCGACGTGCGTCCAATGCCCCAGGGTCACCCGGCCCAGGACGGTAAGACGCTTAAAGAGAGAGAGCAGACAATGGCGGGACAGAAGATCCGCATTCGCCTGAAGTCGTATGACCACGAGGTCATCGACACGTCCGCACGCAAGATCGTCGACACCGTGACCCGTGCGGGCGCGACCGTCGTCGGACCCGTGCCCCTTCCGACCGAGAAGAACGTCGTGTGCGTCATCCGGTCGCCGCACAAGTACAAGGACAGCCGCGAGCACTTCGAGATGCGCACCCACAAGCGTCTGATCGACATCGTCGACCCGACGCCCAAGGCCGTCGACTCGCTGATGCGTCTCGACCTGCCGGCTGACGTCAACATCGAGATCAAGCTCTGAGGTCGGACATGGTTGACATCAACGCAAAGATTTCCAAGGGCATGCTGGGCACCAAGCTCGGCATGACCCAGGTGTGGAACGAGAACGGCAAGCTCGTTCCCGTCACCGTCATCGAGCTCGCTCCGAACGTGGTCACGCAGATCCGCACCCCCGAGAAGGACGGCTACAACGCCGTGCAGATCGCGTACGGCCAGATCGACCCGCGCAAGGTGAACAAGCCGCTCAGCGCCCACTTCGAGGCCGCAGGCGTCACGCCGCGTCGTCACGTCACCGAGATCCGCACCGCGGACGCCGGCGACTACTCGCTGGGCCAGGAGCTCACGGTCGACGGCACGTTCGAGGCCGGCCAGCTCGTCGACGTCGTCGGCACGAGCAAGGGCAAGGGCTTCGCCGGTGTCATGAAGCGCCACAACTTCAAGGGCGTCTCGGCATCGCACGGTGCACACCGCAACCACCGCAAGCCCGGCTCCATCGGCGCATCGTCGACCCCGAGCCGCGTCTTCAAGGGCATGCGCATGGCCGGCCGTATGGGTGGCGAGCGCGTGACCGTCCTCAACCTCACGGTGCACGCCGTCGACATCGAGAAGGGTCTGCTGCTCGTCAAGGGCGCCGTCCCCGGTGCTCGTGGCCGCATCGTCTACGTCCGCAACGCAGTGAAGGGTGCCTGATCATGGCTGACTCCACTCTCGCGCTCGACGTCCTCAAGGCAGACGGCAAGAAGGCAGGCTCCGTCGAGCTTCCCGCCGCTCTGTTCGACGTCAAGACGAACATCCCGCTCATCCACCAGGTCGTCGTCGCGCAGCTCGCGGCGGCTCGCCAGGGAACGCACTCGACCAAGCGTCGCGGTGAGGTCTCGGGTGCAGGCCGCAAGCCCTTCAAGCAGAAGGGCACGGGTAACGCCCGTCAGGGCTCGATCCGCGCGCCGCACATGACCGGTGGTGGAATCGTGCACGGCCCGAAGCCGCGCGACTACTCGCAGCGCACGCCCAAGAAGATGATCGCCGCCGCCCTGCTGGGCGCGCTGAGCGACCGCTTCCGCGGCGACCGCCTGCACGCCATCGACACGTTCGGCACCGAGGGCGCGCCCTCGACCAAGGCCGCGGCGGGCTTCCTCGCCCAGGTCGCGACGTCGAAGAACGTGCTCGTGGTCATCGAGCGCGGCGACGAGCTCGCGCTCAAGAGCATCCGCAACCTCGGCCACGTCCACGTGCTGACGTTCGACCAGCTCAACGCCTACGACGTTCTCGTCTCCGACGACATCGTCTTCACCCAGGCCGCTCTCGAGGCGTTCATCGCCTCGAAGTCCGGCGTCAACCAGGAGGTCTCCGCATGAGCGAGCAGGCATCTGTTCTCCAGACGGCCCTGAACAAGGACCCGCGCGACATCATCCTGAAGCCGGTCGTGTCCGAGAAGAGCTACGGTCTCATCGACGAGGGTAAGTACACCTTCCTCGTGGACCCGCGCGCTTCGAAGACCGAGATCAAGCTCGCCATCGAGAAGATCTTCGGCGTCAAGGTCGCAGGGGTCAACACCCTCAACCGCGTCGGCAAGGCACGCCGCACCCGCTTCGGCACCGGCAAGCGCAAGGACACCAAGCGCGCCATCGTGACCCTGAAGTCGGGCACCATCGACATCTTCACGGCAATCGGCTGATCCGGGGGATAAAGGACAATCATGGCTATTCGCAAGTACAAGCCCACGACCCCGGGCCGTCGCGGCTCGTCGGTGGCTGACTTCGCCGAGATCACCCGATCGACGCCGGAGAAGTCGCTGCTGCGCCCGCTCTCGAAGACCGGTGGTCGCAACAACCAGGGCCGCATCACGACCCGCCACATCGGTGGTGGCCACAAGCGCCAGTACCGCGTCATCGACTTCCGTCGCAATGACAAGGACGGCGTGGACGCCAAGGTCGCTCACATCGAGTACGACCCCAACCGCACGGCTCGCATCGCGCTGCTGCACTACTTCGACGGCGAGAAGCGCTACATCCTCGCGCCGGCGAAGCTCAAGCAGGGCGACGTCGTCGAGTCGGGTGCAGGCGCCGACATCAAGCCGGGCAACAACCTCCCGCTGAAGAACATCCCGACGGGTACCGTCATCCACGCGATCGAGCTCCGCCCCGGCGGCGGTGCGAAGATGGCGCGTTCGGCCGGTGCATCCGTCCGTCTCGTCGCCAAGGACGGCAACTTCGCCCAGCTGCGTCTGCCCTCCGGTGAGATCCGCAACGTCGATGCGCGCTGCCGCGCGACCATCGGCGAGGTCGGAAACGCCGAGCAGTCGAACATCAACTGGGGCAAGGCCGGCCGCATGCGCTGGAAGGGCGTCCGCCCGACCGTCCGCGGTGTCGCGATGAACCCGGTCGACCACCCGCACGGTGGTGGAGAGGGCAAGACGTCCGGTGGACGTCACCCCGTCTCCCCGTGGGGTCAGGCTGAGGGTCGCACCCGTCACGCCAACAAGGAAAGCGACAAGTACATCGTGCGTCGTCGTAACGCCGGCAAGAAGCGCAAGTAGGAGTAAGAGAAGATGCCTCGCAGTCTTAAGAAGGGCCCCTTCGTCGACGAGCACCTGCTTCGCAAGGTGGTCGTGCAGAACGAAGCCGGCACGAAGAACGTCATCAAGACCTGGTCCCGCCGGTCCATGATCATCCCGGCCATGCTGGGTCACACGATCGCGGTCCACGACGGTCGCAAGCACATCCCCGTGTTTGTGTCCGAGACCATGGTCGGCCACAAGCTGGGCGAGTTCGCGCCCACCCGCACCTTCCGCGGCCACGAGAAGGACGACAAGAAGGGCCGCCGCCGCTGACGCGGGGGCGATAGAGGAGAGAGAAATGGTGGAGTCCATCGCACGCGTGCGACACATCCGCGTGACCCCTCAGAAGGCTCGTCGTGTCGTCGCGCTCATCAAGGGCAAGCAGGCCCAGGAGGCTCTGGCGATCCTGAAGTTCGCACAGCAGAGCGCCAGTGAGCCGATCTACAAGCTTGTCGCGTCGGCCATGGCCAACGCGCAGGTCAAGGCGGATCGTGACGGCGAGTACCTCGACGAGCAGGACCTGTACGTGAAGAGCGCGTACGTGGACGAGGGCACGACGCTCAAGCGTTTCCAGCCCCGTGCACAGGGTCGCGCTTTCCAGATCAAGAAGCGCACGAGCCACATCACGGTCGTGCTCTCGACGCCTGAGGCGGCTCCGGCCGCCACGGGCGACAGCAACAAGAAGGCGAGCAAGTAATGGGACAGAAGGTAAACCCGTACGGCTTCCGTCTCGGCATCACCACGGACCACGTGTCGCGCTGGTTCTCGGACTCGACGAAGGCCGGCCAGCGTTACGCCGACTACGTCGCCGAGGACATCAAGATCCGTCGTCTGCTGCAGACGCAGCTCGACCGCGCCGGCGTCTCGAACATCGAGATCGAGCGCACCCGTGACCGCGTCCGCGTCGACATCCACACCGCCCGCCCGGGCATCGTGATCGGTCGTCGTGGTGCAGAGGCCGAGCGCATCCGCGGCGACCTCGAGAAGCTCACCGGCAAGCAGATCCAGCTGAACATCCTCGAGGTCAAGAACCCCGAGGCCGACGCTCAGCTCGTCGCGCAGGGCATCGCCGAGCAGCTGTCTGCTCGCGTGGCGTTCCGCCGTGCGATGCGCAAGGGTCTCCAGGGCGCGCAGCGCGCCGGTGCCAAGGGCATCCGCATCCAGGTCTCCGGCCGCCTCGGCGGCGCCGAGATGAGCCGTTCCGAGTTCTACCGCGAGGGTCGTGTGCCGCTGCACACGCTGCGCGCGAACATCGACTACGGCTTCTACGAGGCGAAGACCACCTTCGGCCGCATCGGCGTGAAGGTCTGGATCTACAAGGGCGACCTGACCAACAAGGAGCTTGCTCGCGAGCAGGCCAACGCACCGAAGTCCCGTCGTGACGACCGTGGTGGCGACCGCCGCCGCGCGCCGCGCAACGAGGCTCCCGTCGCAGAAGGAGCGTCTGCCTGATGCTTATTCCCCGCAAGGTCAAGTACCGCAAGCAGCACCACCCCAAGCGTGATGGCCAGGCCACCGGCGGCACGAAGGTCTCCTTCGGCGAGTTCGGCATCCAGGCCCTCACCCCCGCGTACGTGACCAACCGTCAGATCGAGTCCGCTCGTATCGCGATGACGCGTCACATCAAGCGTGGTGGAAAGGTGTGGATCAACATCTACCCCGACCGTCCGCTCACCAAGAAGCCGGCCGAGACCCGAATGGGTTCCGGTAAGGGTTCCCCCGAGTGGTGGGTCGCCAACGTCAAGCCGGGTCGCGTCCTCTTCGAGGTCGCGGGCGTGAACGAGGAGCTCGCACGCGAGGCCCTCACCCGAGCAATCCACAAGCTGCCGCTCAAGGCACGCATCATCAAGCGCGAGGAGGGCGACGCGTAATGGCGATCGGCACCAAGGAGCTCGCTCCGGCAGAGCTCGACACGTTCGAAGACCAGCGCCTCGTTGAGGAGCTGCGCAAGGCCAAGGAGGAGCTGTTCAACCTCCGTTTCCAGTCGGCCACCGGCCAGCTGGAGAGCCACGGCCGCATCCGCGCCGTCAAGCGCGACATCGCGCGCCTGTACACCGTGATCCGCGAGCGCGAGCTGGGCATCCGTGCGACGCCCGCTCCCGTCGAGGCTCCGGCCAAGAAGGCGACCAAGTCGAAGGCGAAGAAGGCGGATGCCGCTGACGACGCCGTGAAGGAAGAGGCTGAGTGATGGCCACCAAGAAGGAAGCCGCCGTCGAGGCTGAGCACGCCGCACACGACGTCCGCGATGCGGATGCCCGTGGCTACCGCAAGGCGCGTCGTGGCTACGTCGTCAGCGACAAGATGGACAAGACCATCGTGGTCGAGGTCGAGGACCGCGTGAAGCACCCGCTTTACGGCAAGGTCATCCGCCGCACCTCGAAGGTCAAGGCGCACGATGAGGCGAACTCCGCCGGCATCGGCGACCTCGTCCTGATCAACGAGACCCGCCCGCTGAGCGCCACGAAGCGCTGGCGTCTGGTGGAGATTCTGGAGAAGGCCAAGTGATTCAGCAGGAGTCCCGCCTCAAGGTCGCCGACAACACCGGCGCGAAGGAACTGCTCACCATCCGTGTGCTCGGCGGCTCGCGTCGTCGTTACGCCGGCCTCGGTGACACCATCGTCGCGACCGTCAAGGACGCGATCCCGGGCGGAAACGTCAAGAAGGGCGACGTCGTCAAGGCGGTCATCGTCCGCACGGTCAAGTCCACGCGCCGTCCCGACGGCTCGTACATCAAGTTCGACGAGAACGCAGCCGTCATCCTGAAGAACGACGGGGAGCCCCGCGGCACCCGCATCTTCGGGCCGGTCGGTCGTGAGCTTCGTGACAAGAAGTTCATGAAGATCGTCTCGCTGGCGCCGGAGGTCATCTAATCATGGCGAAGATCAAGAAGGGTGACCTGGTCCAGGTCATCACCGGAGCGACGCAGGAGCGCGGCGGCGACCGCGGCAAGCAGGGCAAGGTCCTCGAGGTCCTCGCCGAGAAGAACCGCGTCATCGTCGAAGGCGTGAACTACGTCACCAAGCACACGCGCGTCGGACAGACGCAGCGTGGCACCAAGACGGGCGGCCTCGAGACTGTCGAGGCGTCCATCCACATCTCGAACGTCGCACTCGTCGACCCCTCGACCAAGAAGCCGACCAAGGTCGGCCACCGGGTCGAGGAGCAGACCAAGGACGGCGTCAAGCGCACCGTCCGCGTGCGCTACGCGAAGAAGAGCGGTAAGGACCTCTGATGGCAGCTACTGACGCTGCGGAGGCTGTCAAGGTGCAGCCCCGCCTGAAGGCGAAGTACAACTCCGAGATCAAGAAGGCCCTGCAGGACGAGTTCGGCTACAAGAACGTCATGCAGATCCCCGGACTGGTCAAGGTCGTCGTGAACACCGGTGTCGGCGAGGCAGCTCGCGACAGCAAGGTGATCGATGGCGCGGTCGACGACCTCACCAAGATCACCGGCCAGAAGCCGATCGTCACGAAGGCCCGCAAGTCCATCGCGCAGTTCAAGCTGCGCGAGGGGCAGGCCATCGGCGCGCACGTCACCCTCCGCGGTGACCGCGCGTGGGAGTTCGTGGACCGTCTGGTCTCGCTCGCACTGCCCCGTATCCGCGACTTCCGCGGACTCTCGGGCAAGCAGTTCGACGGCAACGGCAACTACACCTTCGGTCTCCAGGAGCAGAGCGTGTTCCACGAGATCGACCAGGACAAGATCGACCGGGTTCGCGGTTTCGACATCACCGTCGTCACCACCGCGAAGACGGATGACGAGGGTCGCGCTCTGCTGCGTCACCTCGGCTTCCCGTTCCGGGCGGACGACGCCCAGGCGTAGCACTTTCGACGGGCTCAGCGGCCACCGGTCACTGGGCCCGTCGAATTGCACGTACAATCGAAGATTGCGTGCTCATCGCAGGCCGTCTGTCGTGTAACGGCAGCCGGAACCTCATGAACAAAGGAAAACACCAATGACAATGACAGACCCGGTCGCAGATCTGCTGACCCGTCTGCGCAACGCGAACTCGGCGCACCACGACTCCGTGACCCTGCCGTCGAGCAAGCTCAAGACGCACATCGCCGAGATCCTCCAGCAGGAGGGCTACATCGCCGGCTGGGAGACCTCCGACGCGCGCGTGGGCAAGAACCTCACGCTGCAGCTGAAGTACGGCCCCAACCGTGAGCGCTCCATCGCGGGCATCAAGCGCGTGTCGAAGCCCGGCCTCCGCGTGTACGCGAAGTCCACGGAGCTCCCCAGGGTCCTCGGCGGCCTCGGCGTGGCCATCCTGTCCACCTCCTCCGGTCTTCTCACCGACCGTCAGGCAGAGCAGAAGGGCGTGGGCGGAGAAGTTCTCGCCTACGTGTGGTAATCGAAAATGTCGCGTATTGGACGACTTCCCATCGACGTTCCCGCGGGCGTGACCGTTTCGGTCGACGGCCGTGAGGTCGCGGTGAAGGGCCCCAAGGGTGAGCTCACCCTGACGGTCGCCAGCCCCATCGAGGTCGCGGTCGAGGAGAACCAGGTTCTGGTCACCCGTCCCGACGACGAGCGCGAGTCCCGGTCGCTTCACGGCCTGACCCGCACGCTCATCAGCAACAACATCATCGGCGTGACCCAGGGCTACACCAAGGGTCTCGAGGTCGTCGGCACCGGTTACCGCGTGGCTCAGAAGGGCAGCTCGGTCGAGTTCGCCCTCGGCTTCTCGCACCCGGTCCTCATCGACCCGCCCGCCGGTATCACGCTCACGGTCGAGGGCAACAACAAGCTCACCGTCAGCGGTATCGACAAGCAGGCTGTCGGCGAGGCAGCTGCGAACATCCGCAAGATCCGCAAGCCCGAGCCGTACAAGGGCAAGGGCGTGCGCTACGCCGGCGAGGTCGTGCGTCGCAAGGCCGGAAAGAGTGGTAAGTAACCATGGCTCTCAAGTCAAAGTCTGACGCCCGCGCGCGTCGTCACGCCCGCCTTCGCAAGAAGGTCGTCGGCACCGAGGCTCGTCCGCGCCTCGTCGTCAACCGCTCGGCCCGCCACGTCTTCGTGCAGCTGGTCGACGACAGCAAGGGTCACACCGTCGCGTCGGCTTCGACGCTCGAGACCGACCTGCGCTCGCTCGAGGGTGACAAGACCGCCAAGGCCCGCAAGGTCGGCGAGCTTCTCGCTGAGCGCGCGAAGGCCGCAGGCGTTTCCGAGGCAGTGTTCGACCGTGGCGGCAACCGCTACGCGGGTCGTGTCGCCGCCATCGCCGACGGCGCCCGCGAAGGGGGTCTGGCACTGTGAGTGACAACAAGGAGAACGAAGTGACCGAAGCGGCTGCTGCCACTTCCGAGACTGCTGCCGGCACCACGCAGGCAGAGCCGTCTCGCGATCAGCGCGACGGCCGCCGCGGCGGCCGTGGTGACCGCAACCAGGGTGGGCGCGACCGCAACTCGCGCGACCGTGGCGACAACCAGTTCCTGGAGCGCGTCGTCACCATCAACCGCGTCTCGAAGGTCGTGAAGGGTGGTCGTCGCTTCAGCTTCACCGCTCTCGTGGTCGTCGGCGACGGCAACGGACTGGTGGGCGTCGGCTACGGCAAGGCCCGTGAGGTCCCCCTGGCGATCTCGAAGGGTGTCGAAGAGGCCAAGCGGAACTTCTTCCGCGTGCCGCGCGTCGGCAGCACCATCCCGCACCCCGTGCAGGGTGAGGCCGCCGCGGGCGTCGTCCTGCTGCGTCCGGCCGCTGCCGGTACCGGTGTCATCGCCGGTGGTCCGGTCCGCGCCGTGCTCGAGTGCGCCGGCATCCACGACGTGCTGTCGAAGTCGCTCGGCTCGTCGAACACGATCAACATCGTGCACGCGACGGTGACCGCCCTGAAGCAGCTCGAGGAGCCCCGTGCGGTCGCCGCACGCCGTGGCCTCGAGTTCGACCAGGTCGCCCCCGCGCGTCTCGTCCGTGCGGAGGCTGACGCCATCGCCGCACAGAAGGTAGGTGCCTGATGGCTGCGCGCCTGAAGGTCACGCAGATCAAGTCCAAGGTGAGCGAGAAGCAGAACCAGCGCGACACGCTGCGCAGCCTCGGTCTCAAGCGCATCGGTGACAGCACCGTTCGCCCCGACGACGCGCAGACGCGCGGTTACGTCAAGACCGTCGCCCACCTCGTCAAGGTTGAGGAGATCGACTAATGGCTGAGAAGAACGAAGCCGTCGAGGCTGAGAAGGCCCCGAAGAAGGCTGCCGCTCCCAAGGCTGCCGCCGAGAAGAAGCCCGCGGCCAAGAAGGCGTCGGCCGCTGCGGCCGATTCCAAGGCCGAGGCTCCTGCCAAGAAGCCCGCTGCCAAGAAGGCTCCGGCGAAGGATGCCCCGGCATCCCGCCCCGGCGTGCTGAAGGTCCACCACCTGCGTCCGGTCCCCGGATCCAACACCGCGAAGACCCGTGTCGGTCGCGGTGAGGGCTCCAAGGGCAAGACGGCCGGTCGCGGAACCAAGGGCACCAAGGCTCGCAACACCGTTCGCGTCGGCTTCGAGGGTGGGCAGATGCCGCTGCACATGCGCACCCCGAAGCTGCGCGGGTTCAAGAACCCGTTCCGCGTCGAGTACCAGGTCGTGAACCTGGAGAAGCTCGCGGAGCTCTACCCCGCGGGCGGCGACGTCACCGTGAGCGACCTGGTGGCCAAGGGGGCCGTTCGCAAGAACGAGAAGGTCAAGGTTCTCGGAAACGGCGACATCGCCGTGAAGCTCACCGTCGCGGTCGACAAGGTCTCGGGTTCTGCCGAGCAGAAGATCGTGGCGGCTGGCGGATCCGTCAAGTAACCACTGCATGAGAGGGGTCGGAGATTCTCCGACCCCTCTTATGGGTTAGCCTGTTCTTTCAGCCGTCCTTCAGGGATCGGCAACCTTTTCAGGAGGCACGTCCCTTGTTTAGCGCCATCGCGCGGATCTTCCGCACGCCCGACCTGCGTCGGAAGATCGGTTTCACCCTGGCCATCGTCGCCATCTACCGACTCGGCTCCAACGTCCCGGCTCCGTTCGTGAACTTCCCGAACGTCGAGCAGTGCCTCGCCCTGAACTCGGGCACCGAAGGACTCCTCGGGCTCGTCAACCTCTTCTCCGGCGGCGCCCTCCTGCAGCTGTCGATCTTCGCGCTCGGTGTCATGCCGTACATCACGGCGACGATCATCACGCAGCTCCTCCGCGTCGTCATCCCGCACTTCGAGGCGCTGCACAAGGAGGGCCAGGCCGGTCAGGCCAAGCTCACCCAGTACACGCGGTACCTCACCATCGCCCTCGCGCTGCTGCAGTCGACCACCCTCGTGACGGTGGCCCGCAGCGGCCAGCTGTTCGGCACCTCCGACGTGGCGGCCTGCCAGAACCTGCTCACGAACGACGTGTGGTGGGCGCAGCTGCTCATCATCATGGCGATGACCGCCGGCACCGGCCTCATCATGTGGTTCGCCGAGCTCGTCACCGAGCGCGGCATCGGCAACGGCATGTCGCTGCTGATCTTCACGTCGATCGCCGCGACGTTCCCCGGCGCCATGTGGCTGATCTGGGAGAGCAAGGGCTTCGAGGTCTTCCTCCTCGTTCTCCTCGTCGGCATCATCGTCATGGGTCTCGTCGTGTTCGTCGAGCAGTCGCAGCGCCGGATCCCGGTGCAGTACGCGAAGCGCATGGTCGGCCGTCGCACCTACGGCGGAACCAACACCTACATCCCGATCAAGGTGAACATGGCCGGTGTGATCCCGGTCATCTTCGCCTCGTCGCTGCTGTACATCCCGGCGCTCATCGCCCAGTTCAACACCCCTCAGGACGGCTCCCAGCCGGCCCCGTGGGTCACCTGGATCAGCGCGAACTTCACGACGGGCGACCACCCGGTCTACATGGCGGCGTACTTCCTGCTGATCATCGGGTTCACCTACTTCTACGTGGCGATCACCTTCAACCCCGTCGAGGTCGCCGACAACATGAAGAAGTACGGCGGGTTCATCCCCGGCATCCGCGCCGGCCGCCCCACCGCCGAATACCTCGACTACGTGCTCACCCGCATCACGCTGCCAGGCTCGATCTACCTCGGTCTCATCGCGCTGATCCCGCTGATCGCTCTCGCCACCGTCGGCGCCAATCAGAACTTCCCGTTCGGCGGCGCCTCGATCCTCATCATCGTCGGCGTCGGTCTCGAGACGGTCAAGCAGATCGATGCGCAGCTCCAGCAGCGTCACTACGAAGGGCTCCTCCGATGACAGCATCCGCCCGTCTTCTCATCGTCGGCCCGCAGGGCTCCGGAAAGGGCACGCAGGGCGTCCGCATCGCGGAGTCCTACGGCATCCCCGTCGTCTCCACCGGCGACATCTTCCGGGCCAACATCAAGGACGGCACGGACCTCGGTCAGCAGGTCACGGCGATCCTCGATCGCGGCGACCTCGTCCCCGACGAACTGACGAGCGAGATCGTGCGCGACCGGCTGTCGCAGGACGACGCCGCCACGGGCTTTCTGCTCGACGGCTATCCGCGCAACGCCGCTCAGGTGACGCACCTCGACGCGTTCCTCGCCGACCGCGGCGAGTCGCTCGATGCGGTGATCCTCCTCGACGTCCCGCGTGAGGAGAGCATCGCCCGCCTGAAGCTCCGCGCGGCGGAGCAGGGGCGCTCCGACGACACGGAAGAGGCTATCGCGCATCGCCTCGACATCTACGAGCGCGAGACGGCGCCGATCCTCGAGGTCTACGGACCGCGCGGCATCGTCGACCGCATCGACGGCGTCGGCTCGCTCGAGGAGATCACCGAGCGCGTGTTCGCCGCCCTCGCGGCGCGCGGCCTGCGTCTCGCGGCCTGAGCCCCTCGCGATGTTCCGCAAGTCGATCTACAAGAGCGCGGCCCAGCTGCGGGCCATGGTGGAGCCGGGCCTGATCACGGCGGCGGCGCTGGACGCGGTGCGACCGCTGATCCGTGCGGGCGTCACGACGCTCGAGCTGGATGCCGAGGCGAATCGGGTGATTCTGGCTCGAGGCGCCGAGTCGAACTTCCAGCTCGTGCGAGGTTACCGCCACACGACCTGCATCTCGGTCAACGAGGAGGTCGTGCACGGCATCCCCGGCGAGCGGATGCTGCAGGCCGGCGACATCGTGTCGATCGACTGCGGTGCGCAGTACCAGGGCTGGAACGGCGACAGCGCGATCACGGTCGTCGTCCCGGACGACGCGCGGCCCGAGCTCGTCGCGCAGCGCGCGGAGCTGTCGCGGGTCACCGAAGGATCGATGTGGGCCGGCATCGCCGCGATGGCCACCGCATCGCACATCGGCGATCTCGGAGCGGCCATCCAGGGCTACATCGAGGCCCAGGGCCCGTCGTCCGTGTCCGGACTGCCCTACGGCATCCTCCGCGAGTACGTCGGCCACGGCATCGGACGCAAGATGCACGAGGCGCCGAGTGTCTTCAACTATCGCACCCCCGACCCGGGCGCGGAGGTGAAGCCCGGGCTCGTGCTCGCGATCGAGCCGATGGTCACGGCAGGCGGCGAGGAGACCTTCGTCGAGGACGATGACTGGACGGTCTCGACGGTCGACGGCACCGACGGCTCCCACTGGGAGCACAGCGTCGCTCGTCACGAGGGCGGCATCTGGGTGCTCACCGCGCCCGACGGGGGAGCGGCGGGCCTCGCGCCCTTCGGCGTGACCCCGACTCCGATCGCCTGACCGCCGATCTCCCGACCGCTGTCGTCGCCGCGCAGGCGGCGATCCCAAGTCACAACTCGCGCATAGCTTTCTTTCGGCAGAATGGATGCATGGGTGTGCATGCACCCCCAAGACTTCACGCCGGGCACGACGTCATGCGCGCCCCGACAGAAACGGAAAGCAATGGCAGCCGCGAAGAGCAACACCAACTGGTTCGTGATCGGGGTGTCGGCCGCCGTCGTGGTCGTGCTCGCCGTGCTCGCGACCGTCGTCGTGCTTCTGAACAATCGGGCCAACGATCCGGGGGCCACGCCGAAGGCGAACGACTCCTTCAACTCGGAGACCGGAGCGATCTCCTTCGGTGACGGGGAGGACGAGGTGTCCGTCTTCGTCGACTTCCAGTGCCCTGTGTGCAAGAGCTTCGAAGAGCAGTTCGGCGAGGCGCTGGAGACTGCCTCGGCGGACGGCCGCATCACTCTCTCCTACCACCCGATCGCGATTCTGGACCGCTTCTCGCAGGGCACCGAGTACTCCTCGCGTTCGGCGGGCGCCGCGGTGTGCGTCGCAGAGTCGAACCCCGAGGTGTATCTCGACTTCGCCAAGGCGCTGTTCGACAACCAGCCCGCCGAGAACTCGTCGGGCCTGGCGAACGAGCAGCTCGCAGAGTTCGCGACGCAGGTCGGAGCGGACGACGCCGTCTCGTGCATCACGGATGAGACCTATCGGAAGTTCGGCAAGGCCCAGGCACAGAGCAACGAGATCTCCGGCACGCCCACCGTCGAGGTGAACGGAACGCGGCTCGATCTGCAGAACGAGGCGGACTTCAAGACCTTCACGGACCTGATTAGCTGACGATCGCCATAACGGGGGTCCCGGCACCCTGCTCAGGTTGCCGGAACTCCCTGCATCGTCTAACATAGATCCTTGGTGCCTTGCGCCTTGGTTCGGCGTGTCTGAACCGGCGAGGCTCCGCAATCCCATCACCCACCGCAGATCGACCGGTCTGCAGAAGCGTCAGCGAGGCTATGGCTAAGAAAGACGGTGTCATCGAGATCGAGGGCGTGATCTCCGAGGCTCTGCCCAACGCGATGTTCCGCGTTGAGCTCTCCAACGGACACAAGGTCCTGGCAACGATCTCCGGAAAGATGCGGCAGAACTACATCCGCATCATCCCCGAGGACCGCGTGGTCGTGGAGCTCAGCCCCTACGACCTCACCCGCGGCCGCATCGTCTACCGCTACCGCTGATCGGTCGAGAAGTAACGGCCTGCCCCGCATCGGGGCGGTACGAAGACAGCGAACAGGAAACATCATGAAGGTCAACCCCAGCGTCAAGCCGATCTGCGATCACTGCAAGGTGATCCGCCGCCACGGCCGCGTCATGGTGATCTGCAAGAGCAACCCGCGTCACAAGCAGCGCCAGGGCTGATCGCCCCGCTGCGTGAGCACGGCTCTCGCAATCTCATAACTCAATACGACACGGCAGGATCAGATCCCACTCCGGTGGGGGACACCTCGGGGCGGAGGCCCGAGCACCGATCCTGCTCCACACCTCCACAACATCCAGGAGAACCGCATGGCACGTCTTGCCGGCGTTGACATCCCGCGCGACAAGCGCGTGGTGATCGCCCTTACCTACATCTACGGCGTCGGCCGTACCCGCTCGGTCGAGATCCTCAAGGCGACCGAGATCGATGAGAGCATCCGCGTGAAGGACCTGAGCGACGAGCAGCTCATCGCCCTCCGCGACTACATCGAAGGCAACTACAAGGTGGAGGGTGACCTTCGCCGCGAGGTCGCCGCAGACATCCGCCGCAAGGTCGAGATCGGCTCCTACGAGGGCATCCGCCACCGTCGTGGTCTCCCGGTCCGTGGTCAGCGCACCAAGACCAACGCCCGTACCCGCAAGGGCCCGAAGCGCACCGTCGCAGGCAAGAAGAAGGCCCGCTAAGCGCGGCCCTAGGGACTAGGAGAACACTTTCATGGCTGCACCCAAGGCCGCCGCGCGCAAGCCGCGCCGCAAGGAGAAGAAGAACATCGCGCTGGGCCAGGCCCACATCAAGTCGACGTTCAACAACACCATCGTTTCGATCACCGACCCGTCCGGCGCCGTCATCAGCTGGGCATCGTCGGGTGGCGTGGGCTTCAAGGGCTCCCGCAAGTCGACGCCGTACGCCGCCGGTATGGCTGCCGAGTCCGCTGCGCGCCAGGCGCAGGAGCACGGCGTCAAGAAGGTCGACGTCTTCGTGAAGGGTCCCGGCTCCGGCCGCGAGACCGCGATCCGCTCGCTCCAGGCCGCCGGCCTCGAGGTCGGCTCGATCCAGGACGTCACCCCGCAGGCGCACAACGGCTGCCGCCCGCCGAAGCGTCGTCGCGTCTGACACGGCTCATGCGAGGGATGCTCCGGCATCCCTCGCATGCCCGTCAGCGGGCACGGACTTCCACAACTCAAGACCTCACCCCACCACATGTCATATAGCGGGCATGTGATCGAAAGGAACACAGAGTGCTCATTGCACAGCGTCCCACACTGACCGAGGAAAAGATCGTCGAGAACCGGAGCCGGTTCATCATCGAGCCTCTGGAGCCCGGCTTCGGCTACACGATCGGCAACGCGCTGCGTCGCAGCCTGCTGTCGTCGATCCCCGGCGCCGCGGTCACCAGCGTTCGCATCGACGGCGTGCTGCACGAGTTCAGCACCATCCCCGGCGTGAAGGAGGATGTCACCGAGATCATCCTCAACATCAAGCAGCTCGTCGTCTCGAGCGAGCGCGACGAGCCCATCACCGCGTACCTGCGCAAGACCGGTGCCGGCGAAGTGACCGCCGCTGACATCTCGGCTCCGGCCGGTGTCGAGGTGCACAACCCCGAGCTCGTCATCGCGACCCTCAACGAGACCGCGAAGTTCGAGCTGGAGCTGACGATCGAGCGTGGCCGTGGCTACGTCTCGGCGACGCAGAACCGCAACGAGTACGCCGAGGCCGGTCAGATCCCGATCGACTCGATCTACTCGCCCGTGCTCAAGGTCAGCTACCGCGTCGACGCCACGCGTGCCGGCGAGCGCACCGACTTCGACAAGCTCGTCCTCGACGTCGAGACCAAGTCGGCGATCAGCCCCCGCGACGCCGTCGCGTCGGCTGCGAAGACGCTCACCGAGCTGTTCGGTCTCGCCCGCGAGCTGAACGTCGAGGCCGAGGGCATCGAGATCGGCCCGGCGCCGGTGGAGGCTGTGAACTCCAGCGAGCTGTCGATGCCGATCGAGGACCTCGACCTGTCGGTCCGCTCGTACAACTGCCTGAAGCGTGAGGGCATCAACACCGTGTCGGAGCTCGTCGCCCTCTCGGAGACGCAGCTCATGAACATCCGCAATTTCGGCCAGAAGTCGGTCGACGAGGTGCGCGACAAGCTCATCTCGCTCGGTCTGTCGCTCAAGGATTCGGTGCCCGGTTTCGACGGCGCCCACTTCTACGGCGGCAGCGAAGACGAGTCCTTCTGACCCACCCGGATTGTCATCTGGCAGAGGCCAGCTGACCCGACCTTTCCTGACCAGGAGTTAGATTATGCCCAAGCCCACCAAGGGTCCCCGCCTCGGAGGCGGCCCCGCCCACGAGCGCCTGCTGCTTGCCAACCTCGCGGCGGCTCTGTACACCCACAAGTCGATCAAGACGACCGAGACCAAGGCCAAGCGTCTGCGTCCGCTCGCCGAGCGTCTGATCACCTTCGCCAAGCGCGGAGACCTGCACGCTCGCCGTCGCGTCCTCTCGGTCATCGGTGACAAGGATGTCGTGCACACCCTGTTCACCGAGATCGCGCCCCTCGTCGCTGACCGCGACGGCGGCTACACCCGCATCACCAAGGTCGGAAACCGCAAGGGCGACAACGCCCCCATGGCCGTCATCGAGCTCGTCCTCGAGCCCGTGACCCCGAAGACCAAGGCTGCGAAGTCCGCGCCGAAGGCCGAGAAGGCCGAGAAGCCGGTCGAGGAGGCTCCCGCCGAGGAGACCGCCGCAGACGAGGCTCCCGCCGAGGAGACCGCTGCAGACGGGGCTCCCACGGCCGAGGCCGGCGCCGAGTCGCAGGCCGAGGGCGAGGCGGCCGAGGCCGCCGCCGAGGACGCCGTCAAGGACAAGTCCGAGTAAGCACCTCGCTTCACACGACGAAGCCCGCCGACCCGAGAGGGCCGGCGGGCTTCGTTGTGCCCGGGACGAGCGGCGTCGCTGCCCGACGTCAGCGCGCCCTCAGGTCTTTGCGGAGGATCTTCCCCGACGCCGACTTGGGGATCGCGTCGATGAACTCGACCCGGCGGACCTTCTCGTGCGGCGCGACGTGCGCGGCGACGTGGTCCATCACGGCGTCGGCGTCGAGGTCGGCTCCCTCCTGGACGACGACGAACGCCTGGGGGACCTCCTGCCCGTCATCGTCCGGGACCCCGATCACGGCGGCGTCGGCGATCGACGGATGCTCGAGCAGCACCGCCTCGAGCACGGCGGGCGCCACCTGGTAACCCTTGTACTTGATGAGCTCCTTGAGGCGGTCGACGATGCGGAAGACCCCGTCGTGCGTGACGGTCGCGACGTCGCCGGTGTGCAGCCATCCGTCGGCGTCCAGCATCTCCGCCGTCGCTTCGGGACGGCCGAGGTATCCCGCCATGACCTGCGGTCCGCGGATCAGGATCTCCCCGGGCGCGCTCGCGCCCTCGGCGGGCACCGCGACGTCCGTGCCGTCCTCCCCGACGAGGCGCGCCTCGGTGTTCGCGAGCAGAAGTCCGACCGACGACCGGTCGATGTCGTCGCGGTCGTAGGGGATGGCGTGCGTGACCGGGCTCGTCTCGGTCATCCCGTACCCCTGGCACACCGTGCAGTCGAGGCGTGTCGCCACCGCGGTCGCCAGCGCGCCGTCGAGGGGGGCGGCTCCGGAGAACACGACCTTCACGGCCGACGTGTCGTACTCGTCGACGAGCGGATGCTTCGCCAGAGCCACCGCGATCGGCGGGGCGATGAACACCCAGCTGGTGCGGTGCTCCTGCACGACGCGCAGGAACTCGGTCAGGTCGAACCGGGGCATCGTCACGAGGGCCGCGCGCTGACGCAGCGCGAAGTTCAGCAGCACCGTCATCCCGTAGATGTGGAAGAACGGCAGCACGGCGAGCACGCGGTCGTCGTCGCGGAGCGAGATCGTGGAACGGCACTGGCTCACGTTGGCGATGAGATTGCGATGGGTGAGCATCACGCCCTTCGGACGCCCGGTCGTGCCCGAGGAGTAGGGCAGCACCGCGAGGTGCGTCGCGGGGTCGAACGTGACGTCCGGAGCCGGATGCCCCTCGCCGAGGAGCTGCGGCAGTGACGGATGCCCGTCTGCGCCGTCGAGCACGATGACGTGATCGTCGGCGAGGCCCACCGATGCGGCAGCGGCCTTCGCCCCGGTGAGGAGCGGCGACACCGTGATGAGCCAGGTCGCACCGGCATCCGTCAGCTGGTTCGCGATCTCCTCGGGGGTGTAGAGCGAGTTGATGGTCGTCGCGGTGGCCCCCGCGCGCAGGATGCCGTGGAAGACCGTCGCGAATGCCGGGACGTTCGGACACAGCACCCCGACGCGCGTCCCGACCTCGACTCCTCGGGCGGCCAGAGCGCCGGCGAAGAGGTCGACCTGTCCGATCAGCTGCCGGTAGGTGGTCGTCGCGCCGGTGGTCCCGTCGATGAGTGCGACGGCGTCGAGGCGCTCCTCGTCGACGTCGCCGAACAGGAAGTCGTGGATCGAGACCGCGGGGATCTCGACGTCGGGAAAGGAACTGCGCACCATGAGATTTCCTTCGATCCGGGTAGTCACCATGCCGATGATGCGATCCAGTGTCGCACAGCGGGGCACTGGGTCCCAGAGGCGGTCGCGCCGCTGGTGGTGGGCATGATCCTGAGGGCCGATGGCCGAGGAGCAGCTCCGCAAGGCGCCTGCAGCCCAGCCAGAGCGACCTCAGGTCGCTCCGGGGCAGGTCGGGCGGAGGAGCGGGAGTAGGCTGATCCGGTGAGTGATGCAGAGACCCTGAGCAGAGGGCCTCGCGCCTACACGTCGTTCATCGGAATCGGCCTCGTCGCCGGCCTCCTCTCCGGGCTCTTCGGCGTGGGCGGCGGTACGGTGATCGTCCCCCTGCTGGTCCTGTTCCTGCACTTCAACCAGCGGCTGGGGGCCGGCACGTCCCTGGCGGCGATCGTCCCGACGGCGACCGTCGGCGTCGTGTCCTACGCGATCAACGGCGCGGTGGCGTGGATTCCCGCGCTCATCCTGGCGGCGGGCGCGGTGGTCGGCGCGCAGATCGGCACCCGACTGCTGCCGCGGATCTCGCAGACCGTGCTCCGATGGTTCTTCGTCGGCTTCCTCCTCGTGGTGATCGTCAGCCTCTTCCTCGTGGTGCCGTCGCGCGACGCCGAATTCGAGCTGCAGCTGCTGAACGGTCTGGCGCTCGTCGCGGTCGGCATCGCCACCGGCATCCTCGCCGGACTCATCGGCGTCGGAGGCGGTGTGATCGTCGTGCCGATCCTGATGCTCGCGTTCGGCACGAGCGACCTCGTCGCCAAGGGCACCTCGCTGCTCATGATGATCCCCACCGCCATCTCCGGCACCATCGGCAATCTCCGCAACCGCAACGTCGACCTCGTCGCCGCCGCGCTCGTCGGCGTCTCCGCCTGCACCACCACGGCTCTCGGCGCCTGGCTCGCCACGCTGATCGACCCCCTCGCCGGCAACATGCTGTTCGCGGCATATCTCGTGGTCATCGCGGTGCAGATGGCGATGAAGGCGATCAAGGGCCGGAAGAAGGGCTGACCGCCTTTTCCCCGGCGGGACTGTCAGGAGGCCTCGGTAGGATCGAGGGGTGGCAGTGAACCAAGATCTGGTCGGCCGGGAGTTCCCGCCGACGTCCCCGTACCTCGTCGGCCGAGAGAAGGTGCGCGAGTTCGCGCGCGCCGTGTTCGCCGACGCCCCTCAGCACACCGACGTCGAGGCCGCCAGGGCCGCCGGCTTCGACGACGTCGTGGCGCCGCCCACCTTCGCGATGGTGATCCAGGACCTCACGCTGCAGCAGCTGCTGTCTCAGCCGGACTCCGGCATCGTGCTCGCGCGCACGATCCACGCCGAGCAGCGCTTCGCCTACACGCGACCGATCGTCGCGGGCGACGAGCTGACCGGCCGGCTGCGGGTCACGGGCATCCGGATGATGGGCGGCAACGCCATGATCACGAGCGAGGCGGAGATCGCGGATGCCGCGGGCGACCACGTCGTGACCGCGACGAGCGTGCTCCTGGTGGGCGCCGAAGAAGGAGCCGAGTGATGCCGTTCACCGTCGGAGACGTGATCGCCGAGCGCACCGTCCACCTCACGCGCGAGTCCCTCGTGCGCTACGCCGGGGCATCCGGCGACTTCAACCCGATCCACTACCGCGACGACGTGGCGGCGTCCGTCGGCCTGCCCGGCGTCCTCGCGCACGGGATGCTCACGATGGGCATCGCCTCGTCCGTGGTGGTCGCGGCGCTCGAGCCCGGAACCCGGATCCTCGACTACGGGGTGCGCTTCACCAAGCCGGTGGTGGTCGACCCGGTCGACGGCGCCGACCTGCACGTGATCGCGACCGTGGGCGCGGTCGACGAGACCGCCACGCGCATCGACCTCAAGGTCACCTTCGGCGAGACGACCGTGCTGGTCAAGGCGCAGCTGCGCATCGCCGCCTGATGGGCGACCCCGTGGTGCACGAGATCGAGCCGCTGCGGCTCTCCACGCTCACGACGCTCCGCACGGGCGGGACGCCGGCGCGCATGATCGACGCGACGACGACGGAGGAGCTCCTCGAGGCTCTCGCCGACGTCTGGTCGCGCGGGGAGGAGTGGTTCGTCCTCGGCGGCGGCTCGAACGTCTTCATCGGCGACGAGTCGTTCGACGGCACCGTCATCCGCGTGCTGACCCGCGGGATCGAGGAGCTCCCGTCTCCGCATGAGGGCCGCATCCGGCTGCGGGTCCAGGCGGGTCACGGCTGGGACGACCTCGTCGCCTACGCGGTCGAGCGCGGATACGCGGGGCTCGAGGCGATGAGCGGCATCCCCGGCACCGTCGGCGCATCGCCCGTGCAGAACATCGGCGCGTACGGACAGGAGATCCAGGAGATCCTGGTCGAGGTCGCGCTCATCGACGAGGGGGCGACCGAGGTGTCGGTCGTGCCGGCGGCCGAGCTCGGGCTCGGCTTCCGCACGTCGGTGCTGAAGCACCACTACGGCAGCGTGTCCGAGCGCCGCGCCGTGATCCTCTCGGTCACGGTCGACCTGCTGGTCGCGACGGAGCGCGTGGTCCGCGGCGAGCAGCTGCGCCGCGCTCTCGGCCTCGACTCGGACGCACCGGTCCCGCTGACGTGGGTGCGCGAGCGCATCCTCGCGACGCGGGCCTCGAAGGGCATGATCCTCGACGAGGACGACCCCGACACCCACGGCGTCGGATCCTTCTTCCAGAATGCGATCGTGACCGAGGCGGTGGCCCGCACGCTGCCGCCCGAGTGCCCGCGGTGGCCCGTCGCGCCGGACCTCGACGCGGTCACGGTCATCCCGCTGGCGTCGTACGACGGACTCGTGCCCGCCGCGCGGATCGAGCCCCCCGACGTCAAGGTGAGCGCGGCGTGGCTCATCGAGCAGGCGGGGATCCGCAAGGGATTCCGCCTCCCGCGATCGCGGGCGTCCGTCTCGACCAAGCATGCGCTCGCGCTCACGAACAGGGGTGGTGCGACCGCGGCCGAGGTCTCGGAGCTCGCCCGCTTCATCCAGAACCGGGTGCACTCCGAGTTCGGCCTCGTGCTGCAGCCGGAGCCCGTGCTCCTCGGCGTCGAGCTCTAGGCGCGATCCCCGGTTCCCCGTACACTCGCGGGATGAGCGGACCGATCCCCTACCTGCTGTTCCCGGGCAACGCCGCCGAGGCGCTGGAGCACTACCGCTCGGTGTTCGGCGGCGAGCTGCAGACGCTCGCCTACGCGGACGCCGGGCGTCACGACGGACCGGCCGACGCCATCGCGCACGGCCAGCTCTCGGGCCCCGTCGAGCTCGCGGGAGCGGATGCGGGCGCCGACGACGACGCCGTGCAGATGAGCGGCATGTTCCTGTCGCTGCTCGGCACAGCGGATGCCACGACGCTGACCAGCTGGTTCGATCGGCTCTCCCGCGGCGGCCGGGTGATCGACGCGCTGCAGAAGCGGCCCTGGGGCGACTACGACGGCACGCTCGTCGACCGCTACGGCATCCGCTGGCTCATCGGGTTCCACGACGAGGAGTGACCCTCGTCGGGTGCGTCAGGCGGAGAACAGCCGCTGCAGGCGCTGCACGCCCTCGAGGAGCTGGTCGTCGCCGAGCGCGTACGACATGCGGATGTAGCCCGACGGGCCGAACGCCTCGCCCGGGACGACGGCGACCTCGGCCTGCTCGAGGATCAGGTCGGCCAGCTCCAGCGACGTGGTCGGCGTGACCCCGCCCCACGTGCGACCGAGGAGGCCCTGCACGTCAGGGTAGACGTAGAACGCGCCGAGCGGGTTCGGGACCACGAGCCCGTCGATCTTCGACAGCTCAGACACGATCAGCCGGCGGCGGCGGTCGAACGCCTCGCGGAACTGCTCGGCCTCGGTCTGCGGGCCGTTGAGAGCGGCGATCGCCGCCTTCTGGGCGACGTTGTTGACGTTGCTCGACAGGTGCGACTGCAGGTTGCCGGCGATCTTGATGGCATCCGCCGGTCCGACCATCCAGCCGACGCGCCATCCGGTCATGGCGTAGGTCTTGGCGACGCCGTTGACGAGGATCGTCTGGCCGGCGACCTCGGGGACGGCCTGGACGATCGAGGTGGCCGTGGCTCCCTCGTAGGTGAGGTTCTGGTAGATCTCGTCCGAGACGACCCAGATGCCGTGCTCCAGCGCCCACTGGCCGATCGCGGTCGTCTCCTCCGCGGTGTACACCGATCCGGTGGGGTTGGAGGGGGACACGAACACGAGCACGGTGGTGCGCTCGGTGCGCGCGGCCTCGAGCTGCTCGACGGTGACCTTGTAGTCCTGGTCCGCTCCGGCGAACACCTCGACGGGCGTGCCGTCGGCGAGGCGGATGGCCTCGGGGTAGGTGGTCCAGTACGGCGCGGGCAGCAGGACCTCGTCGCCGGGGTTCACGACCGCCTGGAAGGCCTGGTACACCGACTGCTTGCCGCCGTTCGTCACGATGACCTGCGAGGGCGAGACCTCGAGGCCCGAGTCGCGCAGCGTCTTCGCGGCGATGGCCTCGCGCAGCGCCGGCAGCCCGGGAGCGGGTGTGTACCGGTAGCTGGCCGGGTCGGCGAGGGCCTCGGCCGCCGCGTCCACGATTAACTGCGGCGTGGCGAAGTCGGGCTCGCCGGCGGCGTACGAGATGACGTCCTTGCCTTCGGCCTTGAGGGCCTTGGCCTTGGCGTCGACCTTGAGGGTCGCCGACTCGGCGATGGCGGACAGCTTGCGGGAGAGAGGGGCGCGTTCGGTCACGACTACGAGCGTACTCGGATGGGCACGGCGGATGAGGGGTCGGATGCCGTCAAGAACCCGGGTTCTTTCCCGATCCGCCGCTACGCTGAGTCGACATGAGCAGGGACGGGGAATCGGTGGATGCCGACGAGTTGACGCCGGAGGCCGGGGTCAGACCCCAGCACCTCATCGTGACGATCTTCGGCCGGTACGTGCGCGCCCACGGCGGCGAGATCCGCATCGCCGATCTCATCGAGATGATGGCCGCGCTCGGAGTCGAGGTGGGAGTGGTCCGCTCCTCCGTGTCGCGCTTGAAGCAGCGGGGGATCCTCGTGAGCGAGGGCGGCGGCGCGTATCGTCTGTCGTCGTCGCTGGAGGCCGTGTTCGCCGCCGGCGACGAGCGCATCTTCGAATCGCGGCGGGCCGGGCGCGACGACCCGTGGCTGCTCGCCTCGTTCAGCGTTCCCGAGAGCGAGCGCCCGCTGCGGCATCAGCTGCGCCGGCTCCTGCAGCGCCTCGGATTCGGTCAGGTCAGCGGAGGGCTCTGGATCGCCCCCGGACTCATCGCCGACGAGACCCGCACCGCCCTGCGGCGGGCCGAGCTCGACGGCTACGTCGAGCTGTTCCTCGGCTCGCGCGTCTCGGCCGAGCCGCTGGAGGACGCGGTGCGCGGCTGGTGGGATCTCGCGGAGATGGAGCCGCTCTACCGCGGTTTCATCGACGCCTTCGCGGGGACCGCGGGGGAGACCGACGAGCGCAGCGCCTTCGCCGCCTACGTGAGGGCGATCACGCAGTGGCGACGTCTGGTGTACCTCGACCCCGGCATCCCCCTCGACCTGCTTCCCGAGCACTGGGCGGGCGTCGAAGCCGGCCGCCTCTTCGACGAGCTGCACGCGAATCTCGCGCCGGCGGCGGAGAGGTTCGCGACCGCCGTCCTGAGCTGACGCGGCATATCGCTGTCGCACTTGTGTGACGACCGTCATGTATGTGACACTTCTTCGACACGGAGCGAAGGAGCTGTCATGACCGAGCACGAACTGCGCTGGGACCGGGTGCCGCAGGTGACCCGCACCGGCGAGGAGGACACCCAGACCATGTCGTCGGGGGGATGCATCCGCGTCTCCGGCGTCGGACCGCAGCACACCGACGCGACGAGGATCTGGTTCGGTCAGGTGTCGAACGATCCGGGCTATCGATCGCTGCCGCACCACCACGGCGAGGCCGAGACGGGCGGGTACGTCCTTCGGGGCGCGGCGCGCATCTACTTCGGCGAGGGCTATCGCGAGCACCTCGACATGACGGCAGGGGACTGGGTCTTCGTGCCGCCCTTCATGCCGCATGTCGAGGCGAACATGTCCGTCACCGAGGAGCTCGTCTGGCTCACGACCCGGACTCCGGACAACATCGTCGTCAACCTCGACGACGTCGACGACGCCACGCTCGACGGCTTCCGCCGCGTATGACGACCTCGGCGCCGTTCCGGCACGCGCTCGCGCTCACCGAGGTGGCGACGACCCTCTCGGACCGCGCCTTCGAGGCACAGCCGCAGCCCGTTCCGTGGCCCAAGGCCTACGGCGGGGACCTCGTGGCGCAGAGCGCCGCGGCGGCGATGCGCACCGTCGACGACGACCGCAGCCTGCACTCGCTGCACACCACGTTCGTGCGCGGCGTGGACACGGCGGAGCCCGTGCACTACGAGGTCGAGCGCATCCGCGACGGCCGGGGCTTCTCGACCAGGCACGTGCGAGGACATCAGCACGGCCGGCTCGCTGTGCTGGCGACGGCATCCTTCCACGTCCCCGAGGACTTCCCCGAGCACGGCCCTGCGATGCCCGAGGTCACCGCCCCGGAGGAGCTGCGGTCGTCCGCGGAGGCACTCGCGGGGCAGTCCGGACCGGACGTCGAGTACTGGTCGGCCGGACGCAGCTTCGACATGCGGCACGTGCCGGGACCCGTGTACGTGGAGGTCGAGGGCGAGCGCTCGCCGCATCAGGCGGTGTGGGTGCGCGCGTTCGACCGGCTCGACGACGACCCGCGCTCGCACCGGCTCGCGATCGCGTACGTGTGCGACTACACGATCCTGGAGCCGGTGCTCCGCGTGCTCGGCCTGCCCTGGCGCACGGAGGGTCTCGTCACCGCCAGCCTCGACCACGCGATGTGGTTCCACTCGCACGCGCGTGCCGACGACTGGCTCCTCTACGTCCAGGAGAGCGCCGGCATCTCCGACGGGCGCGGGCTCGGCCTGGGCCGCTTCCTCACCCGCGACGGACGCCTCGTCGCGAGCGTCGCACAGGAGGGGATGATCCGCCCGGGTCGTCCGTCCTGAATCCATCCACCCGCAATCGAAGGGACCAGCAATGACGCTCTCCCCGTCCGCGCACGTCGACACGTTCGCGAGGGACTCGCTGCCGCCGGCGCATCTGTGGCCGATGCTCGAGTTCACCATCCCCGACGTCCGGTATCCCGAGCGCCTCAACGCCGCGGTCGAGCTGCTCGACCGCACGATCGATCGACACGGCGACCGACGTCCGGCGATCCTGCTCGCCGACGGCTCCTCCTGGAGCTACGGCGAGCTGCGGCGCCGAGCCGATCAGTTCGCGCAGGTGCTCACGGAGGACCACGGCCTCGTGCCGGGGAATCGGGTCCTGCTGCGGATGCTGAACGGGCCGTGGACCGTCGCCTGCTGGCTCGGCGCGCTGCGGGCAGGCATGGTCGTCGTGACGACGATGGTGGCATGGCGCGAGCAGGAGCTGCGTCCCATCGCTGAACGCGTGCGACCCGCCGTCGCCGTCGTCGACCATCGCGGACTCGTCGATGCGGAGAGCGCCTTCGCGCCGCTCGCGGAGCCGCCCGCCGTGCTGATCGCCGGCGGGGACGGCGACGAGCTGGTGTCGGCGTGCGCACGCAAGTCCGGCCGCTTCGACGCCGTCGAGACGGCGGCCGACGACGTCGCCCTCCTCGGCGCGACCAGCGGCACGACCGGCGTCCCGAAGATCACGATGCACTTCCATCGCGACATCCTCGCGAACGCCGACACCTTCGCGCGCCATGTGCTGCACCTCACCTCCGACGACGTCAGCGCGAGCACCGCGCCGCTCGCGTTCACCTTCGGCCTCGGTGGCAACGTCGTGTTCCCGCTGCGCACCGGCGGTGCGATGGTCCTGGTCGAGCGCGCGACACCCGTCGAGCTCGCGAAGCTCATCGAGCCGCTCGGCATCACGGTGCTGTACACCGCCCCCACCGGCTATCGCAGCGTCATCAAGGAGGGCCTGGCCGGAGAGCTGCGGCGCCTGCGCATCGGCATCGCCGCCGGCGAGCATCTGACCGTCTCGACGTTCGAGGCCGTCGAGGCCGCGAGCGGGCTCCGCCTGATCAACGGGATCGGCTCGACGGAGATGCTGCACGTGTTCGTGTCGGCGTCGGGAGACGACATCCGCCCCGGCGCGACGGGCCGTGCGGTGCCCGGGTACCGCGTCGCCGTGTTCGACGACGACGGCCGCCCGGTCGCTCCCGGGGAGCCGGGCCGCCTGGGCGTGGTCGGACCGACCGGATGCCGTTACCTCGACGACGACCGGCAGACCGTCTACGTGCAGAACGGCTGGAACATCACCGGCGACACGTTCGTGCAGGACGACGACGGATATCTGACCTTCCAGGCGCGCAACGACTCGATGATCGTGACGGCCGGGTACAACGTCGGAGCCCCCGAGGTCGAGGAGGCCGTGCTCGGCCACCCCGACGTCCTCGAGTGCGCCGTGGTCGGCTGCCCGGACGACGACCGGGGAATGATCGTCGCGGCCTTCGTCGTGCTGCGCGACGGGGTCGAGGGATCGCCCGAGCTCACCGCCGACATCCTCGACCACGTGAAGTCGCGTCTCGCCGTCTACAAATGCCCGCGCCGCGTCGACTACCTCACCGAGCTGCCCCGCAATCCCAGCGGCAAGGTGCAGCACTTCATACTCCGCGAGAGAGCGGCCGCCGCGGCCGCCGCGATACCAGAGACACAAGGAGCCTGACATGCGCGTAGCCGTCATCGGCGGAGGGCCGGGAGGCCTCTACTTCGCCGCCCTCATGAAGCAGCTCGATCCCACCCACGAGATCGCGGTGTGGGAGCGCAACGCCCCCGACGACACCTTCGGCTTCGGCGTCGTGTTCAGCGACGAGACGCTGGGCGGCATCGAGAACGCCGACCCCGTGATCGCGCAGCGCATGGGCGAGCAGTTCGCGCGCTGGACGGACATCGACGTCGCGTTCGGGGGAGCGACGCACACGATCGGAGGCCAGGGCTTCGCCGCGATGGGGCGCAAGGAGCTGCTGCAGCTGCTGCAGGAGCGCTGCATCGAGCTCGGCGTGACCGTCCTGTTCCGCACCCCCGCCCCCGACGCGTCGGAGCTGATGGCGGAGTACGACCTCGTGCTCGCCGCCGACGGGGTGAACTCCCAGGTGCGCGGACGCTTCGCCGACAGCTTCGTCCCCGACCTCGACCGCCGCGCCTCGAAGTACATGTGGCTGGGCACCGACCGCGTCTTCGAGGCGTTCACGTTCGCCGTCCTGCACACTCCGCACGGGATCATGCAGCTGCACGGCTACCCCTACTCGGACCAGCGCAGCACCTTCCTCATCGAGATGCACGAGGACGTCTGGCGCGCCGCCGGGCTCGATGCGACGGAGGAGGAGGTGTTCCCGCCCGGTGTCAGCGACGAGTACTCGGTGGGGAGGATCAGAGAGCTGTTCGCCGATGTCCTCGAGGGCCACGACGTGCTCACCAACAACTCCAAGTGGCTCACGTTCACGACCGTGCGCAACGAGCACTGGCACCACGAGAACCTCGTGATCCTCGGAGACGCGGCGCACACCGCCCATTTCTCGATCGGCTCGGGGACGAAGCTCGCGATGGAGGACGCCCTCGCGCTCGCCGCCTGCCTGCACGAGCATGCCGAGCTCGACGCTGCGCTGGACGCGTACGAGGCGGAGCGCCGACCGGTCGTCGCCTCCACGCAGCGCGCCGCCCAGGCGTCGCTGGAGTGGTTCGAGCAGATCGGTCAGTACGCGGACCAGGACCCGCTGCAGTTCTCCTTCAACCTGCTCACCCGCAGCCGGCGCATCACGCTCGACAACCTCGCGCTCCGCGACCCGGTCTTCGCCGCGGAGATCGTGCGCGGGGCGCCGCTCGCCGCGCGCGACGCCGACGAGCCGGCGATGTTCCGTCCTCATCGCATCGGTCGCCTCGAGCTCAAGAACCGTGTGGTCGTGTCGCCCATGGACATGTACTCGTCCGTCGAGGGCGTGCCCGGCGACTTCCACCTCGTCCATCTGGGATCCAAGGCCATGGGCGGCGCCGGCCTCGTCATGACCGAGATGGTCTGCGTCTCGGGGGAGGGGCGCATCACCCCCGGCTGCGCAGGTCTCTACACCGACGAGCAGCGCGACGCCTGGGCGCGGATCGTGTCGCACGTGCACCGCCACTCGACGGCGAAGCTGGGTGTGCAGATCGGCCACTCCGGACGCAAGGGCTCGACCAAGCGCATGTGGGAGGGGATCGACGAGCCGCTCGAGCAGGGCAACTGGACGACGATCGCCCCGTCGGCGCTGCCCTACGGTCCTGCGAGCCGTACGCCGCGCGAGGTCGATCGGGCGACGATGACCGCGGTGCGGGAGGAGTTCGTGGCCGCGACACGACGTGCGGCGGATGCGGGCTTCGACCTCGCCGAACTCCACGCCGCGCACGGGTACCTGCTGTCGTCGTTCCTCTCTCCGGTGTCGAACCACCGCACGGACGAGTACGGCGGGTCGAGGGAGAACCGGCTGCGCTTTCCGCTCGAGGTGTTCGACGCGATGCGCGCGGTCTGGCCGGCCGATCGGCCGCTGACGGTGCGGCTGTCGGCGGAGGACTGGATCGAGGAGGGCAACACGGTCGACGACGCGGTCGAGATCGCCCGCGCCTTCATCGAGCACGGTGCCGATGCCATCGACGTCTCGTCCGGACAGATCGCCGCACACGAGCGTCCCCGCTTCGGCCGCAGCTATCAGACGCCGTTCGCCGACGCCATCCGGAACCGGGTGGCCGCGGCGGCGGGCGTGAGCGTCATCGCTGTCGGCGCGATCTCGAGTCACGACGACGTCAACTCGATCCTCCTCGCCGGTCGGGCGGACCTCGTGGCACTCGGGCGCACGCATCTGTGGGACCCGCAGTGGACGCTGCACGCGGCGGCGGATCAGGGCTACCGCGGACCCGGCGCCGACTGGGTCCCGCAGTTCCGGGCGGGGTCCCGCAAGCCCCCGAGCTCCCGTACCGACGCGGTCCGGCCGCGGCTGGCGCTCGTCCGCGACGCGGATCACGACGAGCAGACGGTCGCGCGCCGGCGATGGACGCCGCGCACGCCCGACCCCTCGACCGCGGCGCGCGGCGCATACGACCCCGTCCCCGCGGTCGACGCCCTCGCGCGCTGACTCCCCGCGGACCCATGCCGACACACGCTGACACACGAGAAGGAGGCCCGTCCATGACGCGGCAGATCATCAACCCCGAGTCCCTGGTGGCCCCGAGCGGATTCGCGCACGGCGTCCGTGCGGGAGAGTTCGTCTACCTGGGTGGACAGACCGCGATGGACGCCGAGGGGCGCATCGTCCCCGGAGGAATCGTCGAGCAGTTCGTGCAGGCGTTCTCGAACGTCCTGACCACGCTCACGGCGGCCGGAGGCAGCCCCTCCGACCTCGTCGACGTGACGATCTACCTCACCGACGTCGTCGACTACCAGCGCAACGGCCGCGAGATCGGTCGACGCTGGCGCGAGCTCGCGGGCACCGAGTACCCGGCCATGGCCGGGATCGGGGTCACGCGGCTCTGGCAGCCCGAGGCGCTCATCGAGATCCAGGGCGTCGCGCACATCGGCATCGGGCAGGAGCGGTGAGGCTCGCCACGGTGCGCCGCCCGGACGGCACGCACGCAGCCGTCGGCGATGACGCGGGCTGGGTCGTGCTCGACGAGGCGGATGCGCAGACGCTGGCCTCCTCGCCGCGCTGGCGCACCCGGGCGGAAGCCGCGCTGCGGCATCCGGCGCGCACCGAGATCGCGCCCGACGCGTTCGAGAACCCGGTGCCGCGCCCCGGGAAGATCCTCTGCTGCGGTCTCAACTACCGCGAGCACATCCTCGAGACCGGCCGCGCGGTGCCGGAGTTCCCGACGCTCTTCGCCAAGTTCGCCGACACCCTCACGGGCCCGACCGACGACATCGCCGTGCGGGGCGCGCCGAAGCTCGACTGGGAAGCCGAGCTGGCTGTCGTCGTGGGCGCCGAGATCCGGCGGGCGGACTCCGAGACCGCGCGGTCGGCGATCCTCGGGTACACCGTGGCGAACGACGTGTCGCTCCGCGACTGGCAGCAGCGCACGCTCCAGTGGCTCCAGGGCAAGGCTTTCGACGCGACGACGCCGATCGGCCCGTGGGTGGTGACCGCCGACGAACTCGATCCGCGCGACGGACTGCGCATCCGCTGCGCGGTGAACGACCAGGTGATGCAGGAGGGGGACACCGCCGACCTCGTGTTCGACGCCGCCGATCTTCTCGCCTACGTCTCGCAGTTCACGGTGCTGCGCCCGGGAGACCTCGTGCTCACGGGCACTCCGGGCGGCGTCGCGCTCGGCATGCCGGATCCGCGATGGCTGCGCGACGGCGACGTGCTCACGACGACCATCGACGGCATCGGAGCACTCCGCAACGTGATCCGCGTGGCCGCATAGACCGTCGCGCGGCGCCCGTCCGGACGTCGCCCGGTACTCGCCCCGGCCGTCGCCCGCTGCTCGTCAGGCGGTCGCGAGCCCGTGCGCCTGCGCGACCGCGTCGAGCACGATCCGGCCGCCCCGGACGTTGAGGCCCTTCGCGAGCGCCGCGTCGTCGGACGCCGCGCGCTCCCAGCCCTTGCCGGCGATGGCCGAGACATAGGGCAGAGTGGCGTTGGTCAGCGCCCGCGTCGCGGTCTCCGGGACGGCGCCGGGCATGTTGGCGACGCAGTAGTAGATCGAGTCGTGCACCGCGAAGGTGGGGTCGTCGTGCGTGGTCGGACGGGATCCCTCGAAGCATCCGCCCTGGTCGATGGCGATGTCGACGAGCACCGAGCCCGGCTTCATGGCGGCGACCATGTCGTCTGTGACCAGCTTGGGCGCCGCGGCGCCGGGGATGAGGACCGAGCCGATGACGAGGTCGGCGCTCGCGAGCTCCTCCGCGATGTCGTAGCGGCTCGACGCTCGGGTCTCGAGCGCGCCGCCGTAGCGGTGCTCGAGCTCGCGCAGGCGGGGCAGCGCGATGTCGATGACGGTGACCCTGGCGCCGAGGCCGAGCGCGTTCGCGGCCGCGTGCTCGCCGGCGACGCCGCCGCCGATGACGACCGTCTTGGCGCGGGGCGTGCCCGCGATGCCGCCCATCAGCACGCCGCGCCCGCCGGCGGAGCGCATGAGGGAGTGCGAGCCGACGGTCACGGACAGCCGGCCCGCGATCTCGCTCATCGGGACGAGCAGAGGCAGAGTGCGGTCGGGCAGCTGCACGGTCTCGTAGGCGACGGCCGTGGTGCCGGCGTCGACGAGCGCGGTGGTGAGCGCCCGGTCGGCGGCGAGGTGCAGGTAGGTGAAGAGCGTGAGGTCGTCGCGGAGGAAGCCGTACTCCTCGGCGATCGGCTCCTTCACCTTGATGAGGAGCTCCGCCTCGCCCCAGGTCTGCGCCGCGGTCTCCACGATCTCGGCGCCGGCGATGCGGAAGGCCTCGTCGGAGATGCCGGAGCCGACGCCCGCACCGGCCTGCACCAGCACCCGGTGGCCCTCATGGACCAGCCGGTCGGCACCGGCGGGCGTGAGCGCCACGCGGTTCTCGTTGTTCTTGACCTCTGCGGGTACGCCGATCTTCATCGATCCTCCTGGTGACGACTCTGCTCGTCTCAGGATCGCAGAAACATCGATGCAAGAACATAAACGCTGAAGAACATTCGGCATCATCGCGCATCCTGCATAATCGTTCGCATGGACACAACGCCCGACGCCGCGCAGCCGAACACCGTTCGGGCGCCCGCGCTCGACGTGATCGACGCGCGGATCGTGCAGCTCCTCAGCGCGGACGGCCGTATGACGAACGCGGAGCTCGCCGGCCACCTCGGTGTCGCCCCGTCCACTGCGCACGCCCGGCTGCGCGCCCTGGTCGACCGCGGCGTCATCAGCGGCTTCCACGCGAGCGTGGACGAGCGGATGCTGGGCGCGGGACTGCAGGCCGTCATCGGCGTCACTCTGCGCCCGAGCGGCCGTCGGGAGAGCATCGTCGAGTTCGCCGACCGGGTGCGGGTGCTGCCGCAGGTGATCCAGGTCTTCTTCCTCGGCGGCGACGACGACTTCCTCCTGCACATCGCCGTCGCGGACTCCTCGGAGATGCGCGAGTTCGTGCTCGAGCACCTCTCGGCCCAGAGCAGCGTGGCCTCGACGCGGACCAGCATCGTCTTCGACTACCACCGCAACTCGGTCGCCGCGTCCTTCCGCTGAGCGCCCCCGGGTCCGGCCCGCTGTCGTATATTGCTTGGCCCTCGGCCCGTGCATAGGGTGAGGGCCGGAACGAGGTTGCGACGCTGTGGGAGCGCGGGCCCGCTGGGGGGGATCGATGGGGCGAGTGCTCGACGATGCGCAGCTGCGCGCATGGCTGCGACGGCTGTCGGGCGGTGACGAGCGCGACGGAGCCGGGATTCCGGACTGGTTCTCGGCGAGCGTGATCCGACTGGACGGACACCTCGGGATGCTGCAGCTGTCGAACTTCGGGACCATGGCCGCCGATGACCCGGCCGCGTTCGAAGCCGCGCTGCTGCGCCGCTCGATCGGCACGACGATGCTGTTCAGCACGCTGGAGACGGCGCACACGGTGACCTATCGCACGCAGCCGGATGCCGACGAGGACATCGTGATCGTCGGGGTCGCGCGGCACGGCGGGCAGCGGATCCGCACCGACGGCGGCACGCGGCTGATGAGCGTGGGGCGTCTCGGCTTCATGTCCAGCCTCGGCGCGTCCGCCGTCGAGCATCTCGACGTGAGCGAGACCACGGGTGTCGTGATACCGGCATCCGCGCTGCCGGATCATCACCACGTGCTGCTGCGCGGCGCCGACCTCTTCCCCGACACCCCGCTGACGAGGGCTGCGGGCGCCGCGCTCGTGAGGATGCTGTACGAGTGGTCGCGCGAGCCGGCGGGCGATCGCAGCGCGCTCGCGGGCACGGAGACGACCCTCCTCGCCGTCGTGCGCGGACTGTTCCGGCAGTTCCCCGGTGCGCGGGCGACCGACAGGGCCACGGAGCACCGTGCGGCCGCCGTGCGGATCATCGAGCGGCGGCATCGCGAGGCGGCGTTCGACATCGATGCGCTGGCCGCCGAGCTGCACATGAGCCGTCGGCAGCTGTTCCGACTGTTCTCCGGCGCGGAGGGGAGCCTTGCGACCCGGATCCTCGAGCGCCGGCTCGAGACCGCCCGCGAGGAGCTGCTCGTGCAGCCGCCGCAGGACCTCTCGGCGGTCGCTGCGCGGTCGGGCTTCCCGGACGCGGCGGCGCTGCGGGCGCAGTTCGCGCGACGGGTCGGGCTCAGCCCCAGCGCCTTCCGGCTCGAGGCGCTCACGCAGCCCCCGCGCCTCGCCGAGGCGATGCTGCTGACCGACGAGCAGTCCCGTCGAGGCTCGTGAGCGCACGGGCATGTCGATGTCACCGGAGCGCGGATCCCGTGCCATCGACGTCATCCCGTGCCGGTTCCCGCGCTCCGGGAGACAGGAACGTCGGCGCACGGCACGCACGCGCGAGGTCGCGCATAACCTGAGCCTGCCCGTGCCCCCAGGCGGGCCATGACGATCGGCGGAAGAGGGGCCGCGGCCCCTCCGCCCCGGTCATCATGGCTTCCGGACGTGGCGGGTCCCGCCCGTCCGGAAGTCCGGGGGCGCGCGAGAGCGCAGGGCACAACGAATCGTCCGGGCAGCGATGTCCGGGCGGACGTGCGGGTGCCTCGGTCGGGGGGACGACCGGGGCACTCGCGAATCAGAAGAGGGTCACGCTCCGTACGACGCGGGGAGAGCGCAGTAGTCCGCGAAGCGCCGCGTCGGGTTCTCCGGATCCGAGACGTCGACGATCGCCGAGGCGATCGAGTGCGGCGGCTCGGCGTCGACGAGCTGCCAGACGATGTGGTTCCACAGCCCCCGGGTGTCCTCGTCGATCAGCGCCGCGGGCCCGGAGACCACGAGCACGGTCCCTGCGCTCTCCGCGGCGCGGAACGGTGCGATCACGTCGGCCCGCAGCGCCTGCCCGTCACCGTCGGCGCTGTGGGCCCGCTCGACGGTCTGGCCCGCCGCGGTCAACGCCGCCGCGAGGTCGTCCGCGGCGCGGCGGGAGCGCTCGGCATCCGCTCCGCTCACGACGAGCAGTCGTCGCCCGCGCGGATACAGGTGCAGGAACTCGGACGCGATGTCATCCCAGGCGGCGGTCATGCATCCAGGCTACGCCCGTGGTGCGCCGCCGAGCCCGTACGCGGCGGAGCCCCGCGGCCGCTGATCGACAGCATCCGCGGGGCTCCGGCGTCGCGCCTCAGACCTCGTCGGCCAGGTATCGGCTGTAGGCGCCGAGGGTGAGGAACGTCGGGAACTCCTCATGGAGGGCGACCTCGCGGAAGACGGCCGCGGCGTCGTCGAAGCGGTCGCCCGCGGAGCGCGTCGCCCGTACCAGCTCCTCGCGGATGAGCCGCTCGACGTACTCCGCGGTGATCGGCGTGCCGTCCTCGGTCGTCCGGTCCTGGTGGATCCACTGCCACACCTGCGAGCGGCTGATCTCGGCCGTCGCGGCGTCCTCCATGAGGTTGTCGATCGCCACGGCGCCGAGGCCGCGGAGCCAGGCCTCGAGGTAGCGGATCGCGACCGAGACGTTGTCGCGCACGCCGCGGGCCGTGATCGGACGGCCGATGTGCAGGTCCAGCAGGTCGGACGCCTCGACGTGCACCTCCGGACGCCGGCGGTCGACCTGATTCGGGCGGTCGCCGAGAACGGCGTCGAACTCGGCCTGCGCGGTGGGGATCAGGTCGGGGTGGGCGACCCACGTGCCGTCGAAGCCGTCGCCGGCCTCGCGCCTCTTGTCGGCCGACACCTTCTCGATCGCCCGAGCCGTGACCTCGGGGTCGCGGCGGTTGGGGATGAACGCGCTCATGCCGCCGATCGCGTAGGCGCCTCGCTTGTGGCACGTCTGCACGAGCAGCTCGGTGTACGCGCGCATGAACGGCACGGTCATGGTGACCTCGCTGCGGTCGGGGAGCACGAAGCGCGCTCCGCGACCGCGGTAGTTCTTGATGATCGAGAAGATGTAGTCCCAGCGTCCGGCGTTGAGTCCTGCGCAGTGGTCGCGCAGCTCGTACAGGATCTCGTCCATCTCGAACGCGGCGGGCAGAGTCTCGATCAGCACGGTCGCGCGGATCGTGCCGTGCGGGATCCCGAGGTACTCCTCACTGAAGGAGAAGACGTCGTCCCACAGCTTCGCCTCCTCGCTGGACTCGAGCTTGGCGATGTAGAAGTACGGGCCGCGACCCCGCGCGATCAGCTCCTGCGCGTTGTGGAAGAAGTAGAGGCCGAAGTCGACGAGCGAGCCGGATGCCGCGGTGCGGCGACCGGCGCGGTCGATGAAGTCCACGTGCTTCTCCGGCAGGTGCCATCCCCGGGGGCGCATCACGATGGTCGGCGTGCGCTCTGCGGTCACCCGGTACTCCCTGCCCGCGGAGCTCGTGAAGGAGAGCTCGCCGCGGATCGCATCGCGCAGCGAGAGCTGGCCCTCGATCACGTTGCGCCAGGTGGGGCTGGTGGCGTCCTCCTGGTCTGCGAGCCAGACCTTCGCGCCCGAGTTCAGCGCGTTGATCGTCATCTTCGGGTCCGTCGGCCCGGTGATCTCGACGCGGCGGTCCTCGAGACCCGGTCCTGCGCCGGCGACCCGCCAGGACGAGTCCTCGCGGATGTGGCGGGTGTCGTCTCGGAAGCGCGGGTCGTGGCCGTTGCCGATCTCGAACCGGCGACGCATGCGGTCGGCGAGACGATCGTGCCGACGCGAGCCGAATCGGTGGTGCAGCTCCGTGAGGAATGCGAGCGCCTCGGGCGTGAGGATCTCGTCGTATCGATCGCGGAGCGGGCCTGTCACGCTGATCGCGGGGCCCTGCTGGGTGGTGGTCGTGGTGGTCGTGGTGGTCGTGATGGTCATGAGAGGTGTCCTTGTCCGTGGGCCGGTGGGGGATCAGTGGAACTGCGCGGCTTCGGTGGAGCCGGCGAGGGCGAGTGTCGCGCTGTCGGGGTTGAGCGCGGTCGAGATGACGTCGAAGTATCCGGTGCCCGCCTCGCGCTGGTGCTTGGTGGCGGTGTAGCCGTCCGCCTCGGCGGCGAACTCGGCCTCCTGCAGCTCCACGTAGGCGCTCATGGCGCGCTCGGCGTAGCCGCGGGCGAGGTCGAACATCGAGTGGTTCAGGGCGTGGAAGCCGGCCAGCGTGATGAACTGGAACCGGTAGCCCAGATCCGCCAGCTCCTGCTGGAAGGTCGCGATCGCGGCATCCGACAGGTGGCGCTTCCAGTTGAAGCTCGGCGAGCAGTTGTACGCGAGCATCTTCCCGGGGAACTCGGCGTGGACCGCCGAGGCGAACTCCCGGGCGAGCTCGATGTCCGGCTCCCCGGTCTCGACCCAGAGCAGGTCGGCGTACGGGGCGAACGCGAGCCCGCGGCTGATGACCGACTCGATGCCGGGGCGGATCCGGTAGAACCCCTCGGTCGTGCGCTCGCCGGTCGTGAACTCCTGGTCGCGCTCGTCGACGTCGCTCGTGAGCAGGTCGGCCGCCAGAGCATCCGTCCGAGCGATGATGACCGTCGGCACGCCTGCGACGTCGGCAGCCAGGCGTGCCGCGTTGAGGGTGCGGATGTGCTGCTGCGTCGGCACCAGCACCTTGCCGCCCAGATGGCCGCACTTCTTCTCGCTGGCCAGCTGGTCCTCCCAGTGGATCGCGGCGGCGCCGGCCTGGATCAGCGACTGCGCGAGCTCGTAGGCGTTGAGCGGTCCGCCGAAGCCCGCCTCGGCGTCCGCGACGATCGGCGCGAGCCAGTCCCGCGTGATCTCGCCCTCGGCGTGCTCGAGCTGGTCCTGCCGCAGCAGGGCGTTGTTGATGCGTCGCACGACCGCGGGCACCGAGTTCGCCGGGTAGAGCGACTGGTCGGGGTACGTCTGACCCGCGAGGTTGCCGTCCGCGGCGACCTGCCATCCGGAGAGGTAGATGGCCTTGAGTCCGGCGCGCACCTGCTGCACGGCCTGGCCTCCCGTATAGGCGCCGAGGGCGCGGACGTAGTCCTCGGTGTGCAGGAGGTTCCAGAGATTCTCGGCTCCGCGGTGCGCGAGCGTCGAGTCCTCGCGGACCGAGCCGCGGATGCGGATGACGTCCGCGGCCGAGTACGTGCGCTCGACGCCGTCCCAGCGCGGGTCGGTGTCCCAGATCTCCTGGAGCTCGGCGGCCGTCTGCACCTGGTCCCCGGCGCGCAGGCCGGCAGGACGGGGCGTGTGGTTCTCGGCGGTGTTCGTCATGATGTCTCCTCCGTGGGGTCCGGCTGCGGTGCCGGTGGTGTGTTCCACTGTGAGTGAAGATCCGACCTCCGATGTGCAGAATCCGGTGTGAAGATCGACCGGAATTCTGTTTCTGTGACAGAATCGGCGCCATGACGACCTCCACCGTCGGCGAAGACGCCGACGCCCTCACGATCGGCCGCCGCATCCGCCAGCTCCGCACCGCGCGAGGGATGACCCTCGACGACCTCGCGGCCGCGGTCGATCGGGCGCCCAGTCAGATGTCGATGATCGAGACCGGCAAGCGCGAGCCCAAGCTCACGCAGCTGCAGGCGATCGCGCGTGCCCTCGGCGTCACGATCGACGCGCTGCTCGAGGGCGAGCCGCTCGACGAGCGCAGCGCGATCGAGATCGCCCTCGAGCGGGCCATGAAGGGGCAGACGTTCCGGGCGCTGGGCATCGAGCCCTTCCGCATCGCCAAGAGCCTGCCCACGGATGCCCTCAAGGCCATGCTCGCCCTGCACGGCGAGATCGACCGGCTCAGGGACGAACGGGCAGCCACCCCGGAGGAGGCCCGGCGGGCCAACGTGGAGCTCCGGCACCTCATGCGCCGGCAGGACAACCACTTCGCCGACCTCGAGGCGAAGGCGGCCGAGATCCTCGCGGCGGTCGGTCACCCCGGCGGCCCGCTCACGCAGCGGACGGCGTCCGAGATCGCCGCCCATCTCGGGTTCACGCTGCACTATGCGCCCGACCTCCCGCAGACCACGCGCAGCGTCGCGGATCTCGCGAACGGGCGCCTGTACCTGTCGAGCCGCGTGCCCGCGAAGGGAGACGCGCGCACCGCGGTGCTCCAGGCGCTCTCGAGCCGCATCCTGGGTCATGCAGAACCGCGCAGCTATGCGGAGTTCCTGCGCCAGCGCGTCGAGACCAACTACCTGACGGGTGCGCTGCTCATCCCCGAAGCCCACGTCGTCCCCGCGCTCCAGGACGCCAAGGCACGCAGGGCCATCTCGATCGAGGACCTCCGCGACGCGTACTCGGTCTCGTACGAGACGGCGGCCCACCGCTTCACCAACCTCGCGACCCGGCACCTCGACATCCCGGTGCACTTCCTCAAGGTGCACGAGTCGGGGACGATCACGAAGGCGTACGAGAACGACGACGTCAACTTCCCGACCGATCGCCTCGGCGCGATCGAGGGACAGATGTGCTGCCGCCGATGGACGTCACGCGTGGTGTTCGACGAGGACGACCGGTTCAACCCGTACTACCAGTACACCGACACCGGCAACGGGACCTACTGGTGCACCGCGCGAGTGGAGGCCTCGAGCGAGGGCCTCCACTCGGTGAGCGTCGGGGTGCGCTTCGACGACACGAGATGGTTCGTGGGGAGGGACACGACGCACCGCGGGGTGTCGAAGCACTCGGTCGAGGTGTGCTGTCGCCGGGCTCCCGCCGAGCTCGAGGGCCGCTGGCGGGAGAACTCCTGGCCCAACGTCAAGACGCCGCGCACGCTGCTCGCGACGCTGCCGACCGGGTCGTTCCCCGGCGTCGACACCACCGACGTCTACGAGTTCCTCGAGGCGCACGCGCCGCGCTGAGCGACGGCGGCCGCGTCACTCCACGGTCACGGGCTTCTTCGGGACCAGTGCGACCGCGATCGCGGCGACGATCGCGACGATCGCGAACGCGACGAAGTTCCACGCCGCGGCGACGGCGAGGGACGCGAGCCAGCCGCCCAGCATCGGCCCCATGATGGCGCCGATGCGGGCGAAGCTGAGGGCCCACCCCGCGGCGGTCGCACGCACGGACGCCGGGTAGTAGTCGGTGATGTAGGCCGTGAGCACGAGCGACGTCGAGATGGAGCCGACGCCCGAGAGGCCGACGAGCACGAGGTTCAGCAGCATGGTGTTCGGGAACATCAGCAGCAGGCAGGCGAGTCCGCCGACCGTGTAGAAGACGATGAGGATCGGCTTCGACCCGAATCGATCGGCGAGATGGCCGAGCACGAGCCCGCCCACGGCGGAGGCGAGGCTGAACACGAGCAGGAACGCCAGCGCGGGGCCGAGGTCGTAGCCGGCGGCGCGCATGATCGAGGGCAGCCACGAGTTCAGGCCGTAGACGAGGAGGAGACCGGCGAACAGCGAGATCCAGAGGAAGACGGTCGACCGGAGGTACGGCGGGGAGAACAGCCGGTGCAGGATGCGCTGCCACGGCAGACGGTGTCCGGGCGTCGTCTGCGGACGGATGGTCGGCACGTAGGGGCGGATGCCGAGACGCTCGGCGAGCGCGGCGGCGCGGGCGTGCCGGCCCCGGTTCTCCAGCGACTCCAGCGACTCGGGCAGGACCTTCGCGATGATCGGGATGAGCAGGATCGGGAAGGCGCCGACCGCGATGACCCAGCGCCAGCCGAGATGCGGCAGGAGCGCCATCGCGACGACCGCCGACACCACGATGCCCAGGGAGTATCCCGAGTACATGAGCCCGTAGTTCCGGGCGCGGCGTCGCGGCGCCGAGAACTCGATCGTCAGCGCGGCGGCGACGGGGATGATGCCGCCCATGCCGAGCCCGCCGAGGAAGCGGAACAGGCCGAAGAGCTCGGGCGTGGGGGCGAGCGCCGCTCCGAGCTGCATCAGGGTGAAGATCGACATCGAGACGAGCAGCATCCGTTTGCGCCCCACGCGGTCGCTGAGCGTGCCGATGAAGAGCGCGCCGATCAGCATCCCCACCAGGGCCCACGAGGCCAGGCCGCCGAGCTCGACCGGGCTCAGCGCCCAGGCCGAGTCCTCGGCGAGGGCGGGCAGGACGGCTCCGATCACGCCGATGTCATAGCCGTCGGCGAGGATCGCCAGCCAGCAGCTGAACAGCACGACCCCGGTGACGGCCCGGGGGACCGGCCACACTCTCTCGTCGGCTGCGGTCGGGGAGGTGGTGGACATCGTCGTCTCCTTCGCCATGACGCCTCGATGCGTCGGTGAGCACGGTCCGCTCCGACCGCTATGGCGAAACTATGACGATAGTCAGAGAAATGCAATATACGCGTCAGGCGGCGTTCCACCGGAGGAGGGCGGTCGTATCCGCCTCCGCGCGGATCGCCGCCGCATCCGACACGGGGAACATCGTCACCAGCAGCGGCTCGTCGTGCGGCGTCGGTGCCACGGCGTAGGCGAGCGCGCCGGGACCGGACGCCGTCGTCAGCGCCACCCGGGCCGGGCGGGCATCGACGACGAGGTCGAGACGCTCGCGACCGTGGTCGAGGAGTGCGGATGCCGCCGTCGTGGCGCGCTCGAGCAGGGTCGCACCGCTCGCCCATGGTGCGAAGGCCGCGGCCTCCCGTCCGCACGCGAGAGCGAGTGCGGGCTCCAGCCACCGGTCGCGCTTGGCCCCGTAGGGCGTCTCGGCGAGCGACAGGAGGTAGCCGTAGCAGTGCAGGAGCCCCGCATTGCCCACCGGCCAGGCGGCGGTGATGCCGGCCTGCCGGTGCAGCTCGTCGAACAGCGCGGGGGAGAGGACCGGCTCCGCCGTGTTCTCGTCGACGACCGTGGAGCGCCCCCACGCGGAGAAGGCCCCGGCCGCACGGTTGGCCGCGATCGACGCGGTCAACCAGGGCAGGGCGTCGATCGCAGAGCGGGCGCTCGCGGGGGAGCCGCTCGCGGCGAGGCTCGCGGCATGCAGGAGGTCGTCGATTTCGGACACGGCGCTCACCATACGCGAGTGACGTGGACGCATTGTTCACTCGGCGTTCACGTCGCGTGGTCGTTGTGTCCATCTCGGTTGCTCATGCTGGACGGAGCGTCCGGACCACAGCGGCCGGAGCGGAAAGCTCTTCGTGGACACCATCCTCCTGTTCGACTTCGACGGCACGATCGCCCTCGGCGACGGTCCTGTGCTCGCCTACGCCCAGGAGGTCGCCGACGGCCTCGGCGATCGCGGCGAGGGGCTCGTCGACGGCATCCGCTCGGCCCTCGCGGCGGCGGAGGCGGGTGTGCTCGACGGATACGACGCGGTGCGCCGCGAGGCGCTCGGGCGGGGAGCGGACGCCGCGCTCCTCAGCAGCGCGTATCGTGCCAGCCGGACGCGGCTCGCGACGGAGCAGGCTCCGATCCTCGCGCCCGAGGGGCTCGCGGCCTTCCTGACCGAGGCCGGCGGTCGCGCCGAGCGCGTGCTCGTCACGAACGCGCCGAGCATCCGGATCGCCGAAGCGCTCGAGGCGCTCGGGCTGGCCGGGCTCTTCGACCGGATCGTCACCGGTGCACGCAAGCCGACCGGCCTCGAGACCGTCCTGGCGGATCTCCCCGCCGACGCCAGGGTGCTCAGCGTGGGGGACATCTGGCACAACGACCTCGCCCCGGCCCACGCCCGCGGCCACGCGACCGCCCTCATCGGCGGGTTCGCCGACCCCGCGGCGACCCCCACCTTCCGCGCGTCCGCGTTCTCGGAGCTGGTCCCGCAGCTCGAGGACTGGCTGCGCGCGTGACCCCCTCCTCTCCGCCGTCCTGTCCATCCACCTTCCCTCCACCCCTCTCACACATCGAAGGATGACCATGCGTACCTCCCCCCTCCGCCGTTCCGCCGCGGGAATCGTCGCCGCCGGCGCGCTGCTGACCGTGGTGCTCGCCGGATGCTCGAGCAGCACCGCCGCCCCCGAGGACTCGGCCGCCCCGGCCGCCGACCCGGACTCGCTCGTGCTGGCCCTGGTGCCCTCGCAGGACCAGGACGGCCTCGTCGAGACCGCCGCACCGCTGACCGATTACCTCACCGAAGAGCTCGGCATCGAGGTCACCGGCGTCGTGTCGAAGGACTACCAGGCCGCTGTCGAGGCGATGGGTGCCGGCCAGGCGCAGATCGGCTTCCTCCCGTCGCTGCAGCTGTGGCAGGCGAACGACATGTACGACGCCTCCGTCGTGCTGCAGACCGAGCGCAACGGCAACATCACCTACCCCGCGCAGTTCATGACGAACAACCCCGACAAGTACTGCGACGACGAGCCGGTCGAGCGCGACGGGATGCTGTTCTGCAACGGCGCCGACGCCATGACGGGCCCCGCGGGCCTCGACAGCATCGACAAGGTGAAGGGCGCCAAGGTCGCGCTCCTCGGCCCCGGCTCGCCCGCCGGCTACATCTACCCGGTGCTCGCCCTGCAGGAGGCCGGACTCGACACCGATGCCGACATCGAGCAGATCCCGGTCACGGCGAACGACGCCTCGGTGCTGGCCGTCTACAACGGCGACGCCGAGGTGGGCTTCAGCTTCTGGGATGCCCGCACGATCGTGCAGAAGGACACCCCGGACGTCGGCCAGAAGGTCGTCGTCTTCGCGATGACCGAGGAGATCCCGAACGACGGCGTCGCCGTCTCGGCCGACCTCTCGCCCGAGCTGCAGGAGCGCATCACGAAGGCCCTCGAGGACTTCTCGAACACCGAGGAGGGCTCGGAGATCCTCACCAGCATCTACTCGATCACCAAGCTCGCGCCGGCCGACCCGGAGTCCCTCGACGTCGTCGCGCGTGCCGCCGAGGCCCTGGGGCTCCAGTAAGTTGTCCGACCAGATCCAGCACGTGGACGCCGCGGCCCCGGCTGCGGCGTCCACGCCGTGGGCGATCCGCCTCGACGACGTCACCGTGCGCTATCCCAACGGCACGATCGGCCTGAATCGCGTCTCGCTCGACATCGACGCCGGCGAGATGGTCGCCGTCGTGGGGCTGTCGGGCTCGGGGAAGTCCACGCTCATCCGCACGATCAACGGCCTCGTGCCGGTCACCTCCGGCACCCTCGACGTGGGCGAGCACCGCGTGAGCGGCGCTTCGCCGCGGACCCTCCGGCGTCTCCGCGGCGATGTCGGCATGGTCTTCCAGGGGTTCAATCTGGCCGGGCGCGCGAGCGTGTTGCAGAACGTGCTCGTCGGCCGGCTCGCCCACACGCCGCTGTGGCGCACGCTGCTCGGCGCCTACCCCGAGACCGATCGGCAGCTCGCGTACCACGCTCTCGATCGCGTCGGCATCCTCCCGAAGCTCCACTCGCGCGCCTCCGACCTCTCCGGGGGGCAGCAGCAGCGCGTCGCGATCGCCCGCGCCCTCGCGCAGGAGCCCCGCATCGTGCTCGCCGACGAGCCCGTCGCGAGCCTCGACCCGCCCACCGCCCACGGCGTCATGAACGACCTCCGCCGCATCAACCGCGACCTCGGCATCACGGTGCTCGTCAATCTGCACCTGCTCGACCTGGCCCGCGAATACGGCGCGCGCATGATCGGCATGCGCGCGGGAGAGGTCGTCTACGACGGCCCCGCCACGAGCGCGACGGATGCCGACTTCGAGAGCATCTACGGACGCTCGCTCACCCCGGAAGACCGGTTGGACGCGTGATCGGCACCGTCCCGCCCGTGGAGCCTGCGCCGCTCGACGTCCCCGCCCGCCCCCGCGGAGCGTGGAGGGGGCCGGTCATCCTCGTCGCCGTGATCGCCGTGACCGTGGTCATGTGCCTGCCCGGCCTCGGCATCGGCGTCGACCTCGGCGCGATCGCCCGCAACTGGCAGAACGGCGCCGACAAGATCGTGAAGCTGCTCCTGCCCGACTGGAGCTTCTTCCCCCGGACGATCCCGCCCCTGGCCGAGACGCTGCAGATGGCCGTGATCGCCACGGCGATCGGCGCCGCGGTGTCGCTCCCGCTCAGCTTCTGGGCGGCGCGGGCGACGAACCCGAGCGCACCGGCGCGCATCGCCGTGCGCGGCATCCTCAACGTCATCCGCAGCGTGCCCGACCTGCTGTACGCCGCGATCCTCGTCGCCATGGTGGGGGTCGGCGCGCTCCCCGGCATCCTCGCGCTGCTGCTGTTCAACGTCGGCATCATCGTGAAGCTCGTCTCGGAGGCGATCGACACCAACGACCGCGGTCCGCTCGAGGCCGGACGCGCGGTGGGGGCGACCCAGGCGAAGATCAACCGCACCCTCGCACTGCCCGACGCGTGGCCGGCCTTCGCGAACCAGACGCTCTACGTCTTCGAGCTCAACGTGCGCGCCTCGACGGTGCTCGGCCTCGTCGGCGCGGGAGGCATGGGCCTCCTGATCGACGCCGTGCGCACGTTCTACCGCTACGACCAGCTCTCGCTCATCATCCTGGAGATCCTCATCGTCGTCATCGTGATCGACCTCGTCTCCGACGCGATCCGACGGAGGCTCGTATGACCGCGCTCATCCCCGATCGCACCCACGGCGTCACCGTGATCCCCGACCGCCCCCGGCGCCCCTGGCTCATCGCGGGCTGGGCGCTCGTGACCGGCATCGTCGTGCTGGCGTTCTGGTCGATCGACATCAGCTGGGGACGTCTCCTCGACCTGCCCTCCGAGATCCTGCGGTACACCGTGCTCATGTTCGGGAACCCGAACTGGGAGAAGCTGCCCGAGGCGCTCTGGCAGACCTGGCGGAGCATCGAGATGGCCTGGGTCGGCACGATCCTCGGCATCCTCCTCGCGACGCCGCTCAGTCTGGTCGCCGCCCGCGGGTTCGGGCCCGCCTGGCTGCGGTCGCTGCTGCGCGGGCTGTTCTCCCTCATCCGCGCGGTGCCCGAGATCATCATCGCGATCGTGATCCTGTCGGTGACGGGGCTGACTCCGTTCACGGGCGCGCTCGCTCTCGCGATCAACGGCGTCGGCACCCTCGGGAAGTGGGGTTACGAGGCCGTCGAGGCCGTGCCGCGCGGACCGATCGAGGCCGCGCGCGCAGCCGGCGGCGGAACGCTCCAGGTGCTGCGGTGGGGAGTGTGGCCGCAGGCCGAGCCGGCGTTCTGGTCGTTCTGGCTCTACCGGTTCGAGATCAACGTGCGGTCGTCGGCGGTGCTCGGGCTGATCGGCGTCGGCGGGATCGGCGACAGGCTGACGTCGTACACGCAGTACCGTGAGTGGTCGACGGTGGGTGTCCTTCTCATCGTCGTCGTCGTCGTGACGATGCTGATCGACGGAGCGTCCGGTGCCATCCGCCGCCGCATCATGGAGGGAGCCCGCGCCCGTGTTCTCGTCTAGCGCCCCGCCCACGGCCCGCATCGCGGCCGCCCTCAACACCATGCAGCCCGCCGAGCGGCGGGTGGCCGAGCTGATCGTGGAGTCGGCGGACGCCGTCGTCGAGTGGACGGCGCAGGAGCTCGCCGACCGGGCCGGCGTCGGCCGGGCGACGGTCGTTCGCACATGTCAGAGCGTCGGCTACCGGGGCTACCCGCAGCTGCGCGTCGCGCTCGCCGCGGAGCTCGGCGGCGCTCCGGCGGAATCGGCCGTCGACCACGGGCCCGGGGTGCTCGGCCGGATGCGGGGCGAGATCGACCGGCTCGCGGGGTCCCTGCCGGCGCTCGCCAGCCTGCTCGACCCGGATGCCGTCGACGAGGCGGTGCGCCTCGCGGCATCCGCCCGGCGTCTGCTCGTGCTCGCCAACGGCCTCTCGTCGCCCATCGCGAACGACCTCGCGATGCGGCTGACCGCGTCGGGGCGCTCCGCGGAGTTCATCGCCGACGCGATCGCCCAGCAGATCGCCGCGCGGCATCTGACGGCGGACGACGTGTGCATCGTGGTGAGCGGGTCGGGCGCGAACGAGGCGAGCATCCGGGTGGCCGAGGCCGCGGCGCGCGGCGGGGCCGCGGTCATCGCCCTGACGTCGTTCGCCTCCTCGGCGCTCACCGAGGCGGCGTCGCACTCGCTCGTGATCGCGCCGACCGGGGTGAGCTTCCGCGACGAGCTCGAGCACGCGTCGCGCGTGGCGTTCCTCGTGTTCGCGGAGGTGTTCGCGGCCGCCGTCACGGCAGAGCGCGGGGCGGCTGCCGTGCAGGCCCGCGCCCACGTGCTCGAGGTCGTCTCGGACAACCTGAGCGAGGGGGCGGACGCCGGGCGAGAGGGTCGTCGGTGAGGGGTTGAGCCAAAGGTATACACGTGTTAGGTTTTCATCGATCGGTGCGCCGCTGCCCGTGGCGCCGTTCTCGATGAGGAGACACGATGAAGCGATGGATGAGCACAGCGGCGACGGTGGGACTCGTCGTCTCGGGACTGACTCTCGGCGGACCCGCGATCGCCGGAGGCGGCCGCCCCGGAACGGACGACCTCGAGCGGTGGGCGGTCGACACCTGGGCGTCGATGGACGCGATGACCGACGAGCAGACCGGTCTGCCGGCGGACAACATCACCGGGGATCTCGCGACGCCGGGCGAATACACCTCCCCGACGAACATCGGCGGCTACCTGTGGTCGACGGTCACAGCGCGTGATCTGGGCATCATCGGCGACGACGAGGCGCAGGAGCGCCTGTCGAGGACGCTCGACACCCTCGAGGGTCTCGAGCGCAACGATGCGAGCGGCATGTTCTACAACTGGTACTCCCCGACGACGGGCGAGAAGCTGACGACATGGCCCGACTCGGGCGACGTCGTGTACCCGTTCCTCAGCACGGTCGACAACGGGTGGCTCGCGGCGGCCCTGCGCATCGTGCGCGAGGCCGAGCCCGACCTGGCCGCTCAGGCCGACGCGCTCTACGACTCGATGGACTTCGGGTCGTTCTTCGACCCGGCCGGCGCGGCGGGGCTCCCCGCCGGGACGAACCGGGGCGGATTCTGGGACGCTCCGCCGCCCGACTGCAGCGTCGAGGCGCCCATGTACAACGGCTCGGGCGAGACGGCGTACTACACCTGCCACCACTACGACACGACCGTGAGCGAGAGCCGCATCGCGACGTACCTCGGCATCGCGAACGGTCAGATCCCCGCGACGGCGCTCTCCGGCACGCACCGCACCATGCCTCCCGGCTGCGACTGGGCGTGGCAGGAGCAGCTGCCGGTCGGCGAGTACCGCACGTACGACGGGTTCGAGGTCTGGGAGGGTGCGTACCAGTACAACGGCATGTCGTTCGTCCCGAGCTGGGGCGGCAGCATGTTCGAGTCGCTGATGCCCGACCTCCTCGTGCCCGAGACGAAGTGGGGCCCGCGATCGTGGCGGCTCAACCACCCGATCACCGTCGAGGTGCAGAAGCAGCACGGTCTCGACGAGGCCGGCTACGGATACTGGGGCTTCTCGCCGGCGAGCGACCCCTTCGGCGGATACGCGGAGTACGGCGTCGACATCGCCGGGATGCGCGCGGACGGGTACACGTCGGATGCCGAGAAGACCGACGTCGACGTCGACCGCCCCGGCTGCACGACCGGCACGAACCCCGACCCCGAGTTCGGCGACGGCGTGGTGACGCCGCACGCGGCGTTCCTCGCCCTGCCGTACGACCGCCGGGGTGTGCTGGAGAACCTCCGCGGCATCGAGCAGGACCTCGGCGCCTACGGGCCCGGCGGCTTCTACGACGCCGTCGCCGTGAAGAGCGACACGGTCGCCGAGCGCTACCTCTCGCTCGATCAGTCCATGATCCTGGCCGCGATCGGCAACGAGCTCACGAGGGACTCGCTCAAGGACTACTTCGTGGACCGCGAGATGGAGGATCGCCTGCGGCCCGCCATGAAGCAGCAGGTGTTCAGCGCGGCATGGTGAGCACGTCGGGATCCCGCACGCCGGGCACGCGCGGCCCCTACGCGACCGGGCAGGCCCGTCGGCAGGCGATCGTCGACGAGGCGCTCGAGGTCTTCTCCCGCACGGGATTCCGAGGGGGGTCGCTGAGGGAGATCGCCAAGCGCGTCGGGGTCACGCCCGCAGGTCTGCTGCACCACTTCTCCGACAAGGAGGAGCTGTTCGCCGAGGTCATCCACCAGCGCGACGAGAAGGTGCGAGAGGCAGCGGGCGACCCCGCCGAGCACACGCTCCTCGAGCAGGCCAGGAGGGTCGTCGCGCACAACCGCACGTCGCGCGGCCTCACCTCGCTGTACGCGATCGTGTCGGCCGAGGCGACCGACCCCGAGCATCCGTCGCATGCCGACTTCGCCGCCCGCTATCGCGACCGCGCCGCCGAGGCGGAGGAGATCCTCCGCCTCGGCCAGGCCGATGGGGAGGTGCGCGACGACCTGGATCCCGCGCTCGCCGCGCGTCTGATCAGCGGTGTGATGGACGGCATCCAGCTGCAATGGCTGATGGACGACTCTGTCGACATGGTCGCGCTGTTCGACGAGTTCGTGCGCGGCTACCTGCGGCCGCCGGGGGAGCCGGCGGGCTAGTCCCTCGCGGTGTGGAGCAGGGTCCACAGCTCGGCGCGGGCGGGGAACGACGACAGGTCGATGTCGAGCAGCGCCCCGGCCTGCGCGATGCGCGACCGCAGGGTGTGACGATGCACGCCGAGCGCCGCCGCCGCGGGCTCCGCCTTCGCGTCGTGCTCGAGCCAGGTGCGCAGCGTGCCCTCGAGGTCGCCGCCGCCGCGCGCGTCGTGGTCGCGCAGCGGGGCGAGGCGCGACTCCGCGACCAGCCGGGCCTCGTCGGTCGCGAGGGCGCTGAGGATGCTGGAGCCGACGGCGTCGGCGTACCGCGACACCCCCGCATCCGACCGCTGCCGCAGAGCCGTGAGGGCCTGCGCGTGAGCCCGCGAGAAGACGTCGTACGAGTCCGGCGCCGACGCGCCGATGCGGATGCCGAAGCGATCGGCGACCTCGTCGAGCAGTGATTCGTCGGCGGCCGACACGCACATCGTGAGCCCCTCGTCGGACTCGGCGAGGAACGACGCGGTGCCGTGCTCGGAGCGTCGTCGTTCCCACCAGTCGAAGAGCGCTCCGGTCGGGGCGTCACCGGTGACGGCCACGACGACGGGTGCGGGCGGCACGCTGCCGAGCACGCGTCTGGCGATCGCGGGGTCGTCGCCGAGCAGTGACCCCAGCAGCTGGGTCTGCAGGCGTCGACGGCTGCGGGCGAGCTGCTCGCTCTGCTCGAGGGCGAGGCCGGCCATCGCGATGACCGAGGTGACGACCGTGCGGGCCTCCGGGTCGAGGGCGTCCACAGCCAGGGCGATCACCCCGCGCAGCTGGCCGCCGCGTCCGACGGTGAAGAGCATGAAGGCGTCGCCGGCGATCGAGAGCGACTGCCCGGTCTCGAGGCCGCGGGTGAGGACCTCGGCGACACGATGGCCGAGTTCGTCGAGCACCGCGGCGTCGACGGCGTCGCGCGGATGGGAGTGCTCGAGCGACCCGGACGCGTCGTACATGCCCGCCCATGTGCCGAGGCGCCGTCCGAGCTCGGCGAGCGAGGCGTCGAGTCCGCGGGGGCGCAGGGCGGCGAGGGCGAGTGCCCGCTGCGCGTCGAGCGCCCACGACCTGCGCGCGTAGGCCTGCGCCGCGATCGCCTCGGAATGCGCGCGGGCGACGGCGATGAACGGGGTGCGATACGGCACCTCGAACAGCGGCATCCTGCGTCGTGCGCATGCCTCGACGAGCTCGTCGGGGATCCCCGCCCGGTGCACCTCGGAGCCGAACCCGAGCCCGAGCACCCCGCGGTCGGCGAGCCGGTCGACGTACACCCCGACATCCGTGTCCACGTCGAACTGCGTGCCCGTGGTCAGCAGGACGAGGTCCTCGGCGAGGAACGGCGTCGGGTCGGCGAGATCGGAGCTGTGCACCCAGCGCAGGGGGCGGTCGAACGCGTCCGGCGGAAGATCGGTCTCGGCGGAGACCACGCGCAGTCCGAGGTCGCGACGGCGCAGCAGCGCACGCAGGGTGGGCTGCTCAGCGGCATCCATGGACATCTCCCCTCCCTGAGGAGATGTACGGCGCGGCGATCTCATCCTGCAGATTGTACAGTCGGGCGAATGCACGAGCGGCGACGACGGTCGTACGCTCGCCACCATGGCACTCCTCGACACCGCAGCTGTTGCAGTTCCCCTCGGCGGACCCGAGCTCCCCCAGGAGCGACGCCTCGTCACCGAGCTCCCCGGGCCCCGCTCGGCGGAGATCCTCGCTCGCAAGGCCGAGGCCGTGCCCGCCGGCGTCGGGCACACCGTGCCGGTCGCGACCGTGGCCGCCGGCGGCGGAGTGGTCGTCGACGCGGACGGGAACTCGCTCATCGACCTCGGATCCGGCATCGCCGTGACGACCGTCGGCAACGCGCACCCGAAGGTCGCGGCGGCCGTCGCCGCGCAGGCGGCGCAGTTCACGCACACCTGCTTCATGATCTCGCCGTACGAGTCGTACATCGAGGTCGCCGAGGCGCTCAACCGGGTCACCCCCGGCGACTTCGCCAAGAAGAGCGCGCTGTTCAACTCCGGCGCGGAGGCCGTCGAGAACGCGATCAAGATCGCCCGCAAGCACACCGGTCGGCAGGCCGTCGTCGCCTTCGATCACGGCTACCACGGCCGCACGAACCTCACGATGGCGCTGACCGCCAAGTCGATGCCGTACAAGAGCGGCTTCGGTCCGTTCGCCCCGGAGATCTACCGCGCCCCGATGTCGTACCCGTTCCGCGACGGCCTCGACGGCCGCGAGGCGGCGGCCCGCGTCATCCTGCAGCTCGAGAAGCAGATCGGCGCCGACAATCTCGCCGCCGTCATCATCGAGCCCATCCAGGGCGAGGGCGGATTCATCGTCCCCGCCGACGGGTTCCTCCCGGCGCTCCTCGAGTGGACGCGGGCGAACGGCGTCGTCTTCATCGCCGACGAGGTCCAGACCGGCTTCGCCCGCACGGGCCACATGTTCGCGAGCGAGATCTTCGGCATCGAGCCCGACCTCATCACCACGGCCAAGGGCATCGCGGGCGGCCTGCCGCTCGCCGCGGTGACCGGCCGCGCCGAGATCATGGACGCCTCGCACACCGGCGGCCTCGGCGGCACCTACGGCGGCAACCCGATCGCCTGCGCCGCAGCGCTCGCCGCGATCGACGTGTTCGAGAACGACGGCGTGATCGAGCGGGCCCGCGAGATCGGCGAGATCCTCACGGCTCGGCTCACCGCGATGCAGGAGCAGGATGCGCGCATCGGCGACATCCGCGGACACGGCGCCATGATCGCGGCCGAGTTCGTCGACCCCGAGACCAAGGCCCCGGACGCCGCGCTCACCGCCGCGGTCGCGAAGGCCGCGATCGCGCAGGGCGTCATCGTGCTGACCTGCGGCACGTACGGCAACGTCATCCGCTTCCTGCCGCCGCTCGCGATCGGCGACGACCTGCTGAACGAGGGTCTCGACGTGGTCGCCGACGCCCTCGCCGCGGCTCGGTGACGACCCGCCCCGCGACCTCCGGCCGCTGACGGCGGCCGCCACACACGTCCGGTCGTGACTCGTATCGGGGGATTTCGAGTCACGACCGGCACGACCCTTTCCAACGAAGGAGAAGCAGATGGCTGAGATCACCCGTGATGTCCTGATCATCGGTGCCGGCGCCGCCGGCACCACCGCCGCGAACGACCTCCGCAAGGCCGGCCTCTCGGTCGCCGTGCTGGAGGCGCGCGACCGCGTCGGCGGTCGCCTGTGGACCGACGTGATCGACGGAGCCATGCTCGAGATCGGCGGCCAGTGGGTCTCGCCCGACCAGGACGCCCTGATCGACACGCTCGCCGAGCTCGGGCTCGAGACCTACAGCCGCTACCGCTCGGGCGACAGCGTCTACGTCGGTCCCGACGGCCAGGTGCACCGCTTCACGGGCGAGATGTTCCCCGTGTCCGCCGAGACCGAGCGGGTCATCGCCGAGATCACCGAGCGCCTCGACGCGATGGTCGCCGAGATCGACCCGGACCGTCCCTGGGAGCACCCGAGCGCCGAGGAGTGGGACTCGGTGACGTGGGACGCCTGGCTGCGTCAGCAGACCGACGACGACGAGGCCGTCCGCAACCTGGCCTTCGCGACCGGATCGGCGATGCTCACCAAGCCGACCCACACGTTCTCCCTGCTGCAGTCGCTGCTCATGGCGGCATCCGCGGGGTCGTACTCGAACCTCGTCGACGCCGACTTCATCCTCGACAAGCGCGTGGTCGGCGGCCTGCAGCAGGTGCCGGTCCTCCTCGCCGAGCGTCTCGGCGACGACGTCCTGCTGAACCAGCCCGTGCGCACGCTCGAATGGGACGACGACGGTGTGACCGCGACCACCGACGACCTGACGGTCCGCGCTCGCTTCGCGATCCTCGCGCACGCGCCCGTGCTGTACGACCGCATCTCCTTCGTGCCGCCGCTCCCGCGTCGCCAGCATCAGATGCACCAGCACCTCTCGATGGGCTTCGTCATCAAGGTGCACGCCGTCTACGACCGTCCGTTCTGGCGCGAGCAGGGACTCAGCGGCACGGCGTTCAGCCCCTACGAGCTGTCGCACGAGGCCTACGACAACACCAACCACGGCGACGAGCGCGGCACGCTCGTCGGCTTCGTGTCCGACCAGAACGCCGACGACCTCTTCGCGCTCTCGGCCGAGGAGCGCAAGGAGCGGATCCTCGAGTCGCTGTCGCACTACTACGGACCCGAGGCGAAGAACCCGGTCGTTTACTACGAGAGCGACTGGGGCACCGAGGAGTGGACGCGCGGCGCGTACGCCGCGAGCTTCGACATGGGCGGTCTGCACCGCTACGGCGCCGACCTGCGCTCGGCGGTCGGACCCATCCACTTCGCCTGCAGCGACATGGCCGGCGCCGGCTACCAGCACGTCGACGGAGCGATCCGCATGGGCCACCTGGCCGCGTCGAACATCGTCGAGGCGTCGCGTGCGGCCGGCGACGGGGTCGAGGTCGGCTGATGAGCGGCTCGATCGTCGTCGGGTACACCGCGACGGATGCCGGAGCGGATGCCGCGGCGCTCGGCGCCCGCCTCGCCCGCAGCCTCGGAGCGGTGCTGCACCTGGTGATCGTGCTCCCGAACGAGGGCACTCGGAACGCGGCCGTGGCCCCCGAGCGCGCCTACGAGGATCACATCCGCCGGCAGGGCAAGAAGTGGCTCGAGGAGGCGGTGGTCCGGCTGCCGCAGGAGCTCGTGCGCAGCGGGCACGTGCGCTTCGGAGAGTCGTTCGCCGAGGGCCTCATCGCCGCCGGCGAGGAGTTCGGCGCGCGGCTGATCGTCGTGGGAGCCGCGGGCGGCAGCCTGTTCGGCCGTCACCGCCTCGGCAGCGTCGCCTCGGAGCTCGTGCACTCGTCGACGATCCCCGTCGCGCTCGCGCCCGCGGGCACCGCCTCGCAGGACGATCACGTGCTGCCGCGCGTCACCGCCGCGGTCGGCACGCGCCCGGGTGCGGAGAACCTCGTCGACGAGGCGGTCGCGCTCGCCGGAGACGCGCAGGTCGGGCTCCGCCTGGTCTCGCTCGTGCCCTTCGACGTGCCGCCGGGGCTCGACACCGGCGCGATCCGCCTCGTGGGCAGCGCCCACGCCGACGACGTGCGCGCCGTCGCCCAGGAGCTCCTGCCCGCCGACCTCGACGCCGTCGTCGAGGAGGCGCCCGGCGACAGCGTCGAGGACGCCGTCGCCCACCTCACCTGGCTCCCCGGCGAGGTCGTCCTCGTCGGCTCGAGCCGCCTGGCGCAGCCGCGCCGCCTCTTCCTGGGCTCCACCGCGGCGAAGATGCTGCACGAGCTGCCCGTTCCCATGATCGTCGTCCCGCGCACCCGCGCCGAAGCAGGAGTCCGCTGATGAGCAGCTCGAACCGGGCGACGGAGCCCGTATCCGGTGTGACGACCGGCATCTCGCAGAAGGGCCTCAGCGCCGGCGCGGTGGGCGTGCTCGGCGCCGTCGTCATCGGAGTATCGACCATCGCCCCGGCGTACACGCTGACGGCATCCCTCGGCCCGACCGTCGCGGTCGTGGGCACGCAGGTGCCGGCGATCATCCTCGTCGGCTTCATCCCGATGCTGCTGACCGCCTTCGGCTACCGCGAGCTCAACCGCGAGATGCCCGACTCCGGCACGTCCTTCACCTGGGGCGTCCGGGCGTTCGGCCCGTGGATCGGGTGGATGACGGGCTGGGGCCTCATCGCCGCGACCGTGATCGTGCTCTCGAACCTCGCGGGCATCGCCGTCGAGTTCCTGTTCCTGCTCATCGCGCAGCTGAGCGGCAATCCCGGCATCGCCGACCTCGCCTTCAACCCGTTCATCAACGTCGTCGTCTGTCTGCTGTTCATGCTCGGGGCGACGCTGGTGTCGTACCGCGACATGCAGACGACGCAGAAGTTCCAGTACATCCTCGTGGGCTTCCAGGTGCTGGTCCTCGTCGTCTTCGCGACCGTCGCGATCGTGAAGGCTCTCGACGGCGAGGCGCCCGACCCCACCGCGTTCTCCTGGTCGTGGTTCAACCCGTTCGAGGTGCCCTCGTTCAGCGCCTTCGCCGCGGGTCTGTCGCTGTCGATCTTCATCTTCTGGGGCTGGGATGTCGTCCTCACCATGAACGAGGAGACCAAGCATCCCGCGAAGACCCCAGGTCGCGCCGCGATGGTCACGGTCTTCGTGGTCGTCAGCCTGTACCTGCTGCTGGCGATCGGACTCATCATGTTCGCGGGCGTCGGCGACGGCGAGCTGGGCCTGGCGAACGAGGACATCTCGGCCAACGTGTTCTTCGCCCTGTCCGACCCGATCCTCGGGCCGCTCGCGTTCCTGGTGTCGCTCGCCGTGCTGTCCAGCTCGGCGGCGTCGCTGCAGTCCACCGCGGTCGGCCCCGCGCGCACGCTGCTCGCGATGGGGCACTACGGCGCCCTGCCGAAGAAGTTCGCCCGCGTCAGCCCGCGGTTCTTCACCCCCGGCTACTCGACGATCGTGTCGGCCGTCGTCGCCTCGGTGTTCTACGCGGTCATGCGCCTCGTGAGCGAGAACGTCCTCACTGACACGATCCTGTCGCTGGGCATGATGATCTGCTTCTACTACGGACTCACCGCGTTCGCGTGCGTCTGGTACTTCCGGAAGCAGTGGTTCGACTCGGCGCGCAGCTTCTTCTTCACGTTCCTGTTCCCGCTCGTCGGCGGCGCGATCCTCGCCGTGCTGTTCGTCACGACGCTCATCGACTCGATGGACCCGGCCTACGGCAGCGGGTCGAGCATCGGCGGCCTCGGCCTCGTGTTCGTCCTCGGCGTCGGCATCATCGTGGTCGGCATCGTCGTGATGATCTGGCAGTCGATCACGCGGCCCGCGTTCTTCCGCGGCGAGACCCTGACCGCCGACGCTCCGCCGAGCCTCCGTCGTCGCTGACGCGACGGACACCGGCTCCCCGACACCTCAGCCGTACGCCCCCAGAGAAAGAGAACCCATGAGCACTCAGACAGAGCAGGCGCTGCTCGACAGCATCCCCACCGGCCTCTTCATCGGCGGCGAGTGGATCGACGGCGAGACCGGCGCGACGTTCGACGTCATCGACCCGTCGACCGGAGACGTGATCCGCACGATCGCCGACGCGACGCCGGGCGACGGCATCCGCGCTCTGGATGCGGCCGTGGCCGCGCAGGACTCGTGGGCCGCGACCGCCCCGCGCACCCGCAGCGACATCCTCCGCCGGGCGTTCGACCTCGTGCAGGAGCACAAGGAGGACCTCGCGCTGCTGATGACCCTCGAGATGGGCAAGCCGCTCGCCGAGGCCCGCGGCGAGGTGGTCTACGGCGGCGAGTTCCTCCGCTGGTTCAGCGAGGAGGCCGTGCGCATCAGCGGCCGCTACGGCATCAACCCCGAGGGCACCGGCCACATGGTCGTGTCGCAGCGCCCGGTCGGTCCCTCGTTCTTCGTGACGCCGTGGAACTTCCCGTTCGCGATGGCGACGCGCAAGATCGCGCCCGCGCTGGCGGCCGGCTGCACCGTCGTGATCAAGCCCCCGGCACTCACGCCGCTCACCACGATCTTCTTCACCTCGCTGCTCGAGAGGGCCGGGCTCCCCAAGGGCGTCGTCAACGTCGTGCAGACCTCGAAGTCGTCGGCCCTGTCGGCGCCGATCATCGCCGACCCGCGGCTGCGCAAGCTGTCGTTCACCGGCTCGACCGAGGTGGGGCGCAAGCTCATCGCGCAGGCCGCCGAGGGCGTGCTGCGCGTCTCGATGGAGCTCGGCGGCAACGCGCCGTTCGTCGTGTTCGACGACGCCGACCTCGACAAGGCGGTCGACGGCGCGCTGGCCGCGAAGTTCCGCAACATCGGCCAGGCCTGCACCGCCGCCAACCGCTTCATCGTGCACAAGGACGTCGCCGGCGAGTTCGCCAAGCGCGTCACCGAGCGCGTCCAGGCGATGAAGATCGGCCGCGGCACCGAGGACGGCGTCGCGATCGGCCCGCTCATCGACGAGGATGCCGTCGCCAAGGCCGGCGAGCTCGTCGACGACGCCGTCGAGCGCGGCGCCACCCTGCTCGCGGGCGGCAAGGCGCTCGAGGGCACCGGCACGTTCTACGAGCCCACCGTGCTCACCGACGTCGTCGCCGGATCCGCGATCCTCCGCGAGGAGATCTTCGGACCGGTGCTCGCGATCGCGACGTTCGAGACCGAGGAGGAGGCCGTGCGCCTCGCGAACGACACCGAATACGGTCTCGTCTCGTACGTGTTCACCGAGAACCTGCAGCGCGGTCAGCGGATGATCGATGGCCTCGAGACGGGCATGATGGGTCTCAACGTGGGCGTGGTGTCGAACGCCGCCGCCCCCTTCGGAGGCGTCAAGCAGTCGGGCGTCGGCCGCGAGGGCGGTCTCGAGGGCATCCACGAGTACCTGTCCACCAAGTACACGCTGATCCCGGTCTCCTGACCGGACGACTCAGAGGAGGAGAGAACATGACCGATTACGCCGTCATCAACCCCGCCACCGGAGAGACGCTGGCGTCCTTCGACACGTTCACCGACGCCCAGATCGAGGAGGCGGTGGCGGCCGCCGACACCGCGCACCGCGAGTGGTCGCGCTCGTCGACGGTCGCCGAGCGCGCCGCGCTGATCCGCCGCGTCGCCGAGCTGCACCGCGAGCACCGCGAGTCGCTCGCCGACATCTTCGTCCGGGAGATGGGCAAGCCGCGCGAGGCGGCGCTCGGGGAGGTCGACTTCGCGGCCGACATCGCCGAGTACTACGCCGACCAGGCCGAGGCGATCATGGCCGACCAGCCGATCGCGATCCTGGGGGAGGGGTCGGCGATCATCCGCCGCTCGTCGCTCGGACCGCTCGTGGGCATCATGCCGTGGAACTTCCCGGCGTACCAGATCGTCCGCTTCGCCGCGCCGAACCTCATCGTCGGCAACACGATCCTGCTCAAGCCGGCACCGCAGTGCCCCGAGTCGTCGACCGCGATCGCCGCGATCTACGACGAGGCGGGCTTCCCGCCCGGCGCCTACCAGAACGTCCTCGCGACGAACGAGCAGATCGCGGGCATGATCGCCGACCCGCGCGTGCAGGGCGTCTCGCTCACGGGCTCCGAGCGCGCCGGCGCCGCGGTCGCCGAGGTCGCCGGGCGCCACCTCAAGAAGGTCGCCCTCGAACTCGGCGGGTCCGACCCGTTCATCGTGCTCTCGACGGACGACCTCGACGCGACCGTGCAGGCCGGCGTCGACGCGCGTCTCGACAACAACGGCCAGGCATGCAACGGCGCCAAGCGGTTCATCATCGTCGACGGCCTGTACGACGCGTTCGTCGAGAAGTTCACGGCCGCGATGGCAGCCGTCGAGGCGACCGACCCGATGCGCGACGACACCGTGCTCGGCCCGGTCTCGTCGGAGACGGCCGCCGAGAACCTGCAGAAGCAGATCGACAGGGCGGTCGAGCAGGGCGCGACGCTGCTGACCGGCGGCACGCGCGACGGGGCGTTCTTCGCGCCGACCGTGCTGGCCGACGTCACGCCGGCGATGGACGTGTACCGGGAGGAGCTGTTCGGGCCGGCGGCGGTCGTGTACCGCGCCGCCGACGAGCAGGCGGCGGTCGACCTGGCGAACGACACGACGTTCGGCCTCGGCTCGTACGTCTTCACGACGGACGCCGAGCAGGCGGAGCGCGTGGCCGACGGGATCGAGGCGGGCATGGTCTACGTCAACCTCGTGCTCGCGGACAGCCCGGAGCTGCCGTTCGGCGGCATCAAGCGCAGCGGCACTGCTCGCGAGCTCGGGCACCTCGCCGCCGACGAGTTCGTCAACAAGAAGCTCATCCGCGTCGGCTGAGCAGTCGGGCGAAGAGGGGCGGATGCTGCGGCATCCGCCCCTTTTCCCGTTTCAGCCCCGGACCCGTTCCGGCCCCGGACCCGTTCCGGCCCGGGTACCCGTTCCGGCCCGGGTACCCGTTCCGGCCCCGGTACCCGTTCGTGCCGTCGGTTCCTGTCGTCTGTTGCTGTCGTCCTCTCCCGCCGAGGTACCCGTTCGTGCCGCCCCGGACTTGTCGTCTGCAGGGTCGAAGCTCGGATGCAGGCCCGAAACGAGGTTCTGGGCATGCAGACGTGCGTCGGGCATGCAGATGAGACCCGGGCGTGGGACGGGGTGCTCGATACGGCGTCCGAGCACGAGATCCGTACCATGCGGGCGACGCGAGGTGGCGGATGCTCTGGACATGGCTTCCGGACTTGTCGTCTGCAGGGTCGAAGACCGGGTGCAGGCCCGAAACGAGGTTCTGAGCATGCAGACGTGTTTCGGGCATGCAGATGAGACCCGGGCGTGGGACGGGGTGCTCGATACGGCGTCCGGGAAGGAGGTCCGCACTTTGCCGGCGACCGGCGGCTGATGCTCGGGCCATGGCTTCCGGACCTTCCGTCTGCAGGGTCGAAAACCGGATGCATGCCCGAAACGAGGTTCTGGGCATGCAGACGTGCGTCGGGCATGCAGATGAGACCCGGGCGTGGGACGGGGTGCTCGAGACGGCGTCCGAGCACGAGATCCGTACCATGCGGGCGACGCGAGGTGACGGATGCTCGGGCCATGGCTTCCGCACTTGTCGTACGCAGGTTCGAAAACCGGATGCAGGCCCGAAACGAGGTTCTGAGCATGCAGACGTGGTTCGGGCACGCAGATGAGACCCGGGCGTGGGACGGGGTGCTCGATACGGCGTCCGAGCACGAGATCCGCAGTATGCGGGCGACGCGAGGTGGCGGATGCTTTGGACACGGCTTCCGGACCTTCCGTCTGCAGGGTCGAAAACCGGATGCATGCCCGAAAGCAGGTTCTGGGCATGCAGACGTGTTTCGGGCATGCAGATGACAGGGCCAGGACGGGACCGGACCAGGACAGGACGCGGCCAGGCCAACGGCGGGCAAGGACGGGACGGGGTCAGGGACAGGGCCAAGGCCGGGACAGGGCCGCGAGGCGGAGCGACGTCAGTCGGCATGTCCGAGGTAGGCGAGCACGGCGAGGACCCGGCGGTTGACGCCCGCGCCGGTGGCGACGCCGAGCTTCGTGAAGATCGTGTTGATGTGCTTCTCGACGCCGCTCTGGCTGACGAACAGGCGCTCGGCGATCCCCGCGTTGCTGTGTCCCTCGGCGATCAGCTCGAGCACGGCCGCCTCCCGCTCGCTGAGTTCCGCCATACGCGGGTCAGGGCCCGACCGGTCGGCGATCAGCCGTCGGATGACCTCGGGATCGAAGGCCACGCCGCCGTCCGCGACCCGTACGATCGCGTCGAGGAATCCGGCGATGTCGGCGACGCGGTCCTTGAGCAGGTAGCCGACGCCCCCGCCGCCGTCGAGCAGCTCGCTCGCGTACCGCCTCTCGACATGCTGCGAGAGCACGAGCACGGCGACGCCGGCGTGCTCGCGGCGGATGCGCAGCGCGGCGCGGATGCCCTCGTCGACGTAGTCCGGCGGCATCCGTACGTCGACGATCACGAGGTCGGGTCGGTCGACCCGCAGGGCGGCCATCAGCGCATCCGCGTCGGCCACCGACGCGACGACCTCGTGACCCTCTGCGACGAGCAGCTGCACGATGCCCTCGCGGAGCAGCGTCGAATCCTCGGCGATGGCTATGCGCACGGGATCACCGCCTCGATGACGGTCGGTCCGCCCGGCGGGCTCTGCACGTGCAGCACGCCGTCGCGCGCGGCGACCCGCGAGGCGATGCCGGTGAGGCCGGGGCCCGAGGCATCCGCGCCGCCGACGCCGTCGTCCTCCACCGTCACGGAGAGGAACGCGGGCTCGCTGCGCACCCGGATGCGGATGCTGCGCGCCTGCGCGTGCTTGATCGCGTTCGTGACGGCCTCACTGGCGACGAAGTAGGCCGCGGTCTGCGCGGCGCGACCCTCGTCGGGAAGCGCGTCGACCACGAGGTGCACGGGCATCGAGACGCGGTCCCGCAGGGCTTCGAGGGCTGCGGCGAGGCCGTCGCGCTCGAGCATCTCGGGGTAGGTGCGCCAGGCGACGTCGCGGAGGTCGTCGAGGATGTGCTGCGTCTCGCGGCGAGCACCGCTGAGCAGCCCGGCGGCGTCATCCGGCTCCGCCCTCTCGGCGCGCGCGAGCAGGATCGACAGCGCCACCACGCGCTGCTGCACGCCGTCGTGGATGTCGCGCTCGATGCGACGGCGCTCGGCGTCGACGGCCGACACGACCTCGTCGAGTGTCGCATGCAGGCGCACGACCTCGTCCGAGAGCTCTCCGGCGCCCGGTCGCTGGAACGACTCCCAGATCCGACGCTCGAGCCAGGCGATGCCTCCGAGCCCGGAGAAGGCGAGGAACAGGAGCACGAGGCCCGGGACGACGAAGAGGCCGACGGTGACCCAGGTCACATGTCCCGGACGCGCGCTGAAGAGCGCGACCGGGCCGCCGGTGGTCGCGGCGACGAGCATCTGCACGCCCACCACGACACCCGCCCCGATCAGCACGAGGATGCACAGCACCACCGCCTGCAGCAGCGCCGAGAGAGCGAGGAGACCGCGCTGGCGCGCGGCCCGCGGGGGAGTGGGGCGAGGGATGCCGTCGATCCAGGTGAGACGCGCGGCGAGCCTCCTGACGACGGCCGATGCCGGTCGTCGGGGCGCCGTGACGACGGAGAGCAGGGTGGGCGCGAGCATCCACACCGCGGCGGCGGTGCCGCCCAGCATCCGCGCCAGGTCCCGCGCGATCGCTCGCGGTGGAGCCGGATCGGGGGCGAGGGGCGTCATCCCTCCATTGTGCCGTGCGCGCCCTGAGCGTCCGCAGGTGCAGCGTCGGACGAGGACTCCGCCGCGGTCGCCCGCTCCTCCGCCGAGCCTGTCGCGCTCGCACGCTGGCGCACCCGCATCACGACGAAGACCGTGACCGCCACGATCACGGCGGCGACGACGACGACCTGCAGTCCGTCGGCGTACTGCTCGATCGACTGCCACTGCTCGCCGAGCAGATAGCCGGCGAGGACGAACACGGTGTTCCAGATCGCGCTGCCGGCGGCGGTGAGCAGCGTGAAGCGCACGAGCGGCATGCGCTGCACGCCGGCCGGGATCGAGATCAGGCTGCGGAAGATGGGGATCATGCGTCCGAAGAACACGGCCTTCGAGCCGTGCCGGGCGAACCACTCGTCGGTGCGGTCGACGTCGGAGACCTTCATCAACGGCATCCGGTCGACGATCCGGCGCAGACGCACCGGTCCGAGCCACGCGCCGAGGCCGTACAGGGCGAGGGCGCCGACCACCGACCCCACCGTGGTCCACACGAGCACCTCCCACAGCACGATCGAACCCTGGCTGGCGGTGAAGCCCGCGAGGGGGAGCACGACCTCGCTCGGGATCGGAGGGAAGAGGTTCTCGACGGCGACCGCCACGCCGGCGCCGATGCTGCCGAGCGCCTCCATGAGGGCGATCGCCCACGACGCGAAGACGTTCAGGTTCTCAGAGGTGTCCACTCCTCCGAGGCTACGGAGCGCGAGGGAGGGGGTCACTGCGGCTGGCCCTCCGTCGAGGTGCGGAAAACCGGAAGACCCGGTGCGCGACGGCCGCCGGAGCCGCGACGGATGACGCAGGGGCGCTCGTCATCCGACCGGTCCTCGCCTCGTCGGCCGGGCGTAGGTTGGAGGCATGGCCACTGTCGCAGCGAACATCGTCAAGACCCTCCGCGCCAACGGGATCGACCACGTCTACGGTCTCCCCGGTGACTCCCTCAACGGCTTCACCGACGCCCTCCGGAAGGACGGCCGCATCCGATGGGTGCATGTGCGGCACGAAGAGTCCGCGGCCTTCGCGGCGGCGGCGGATGCTGCGCTGACGGGCGACCTCGCGGTCGTCGCCGGCTCGTGCGGTCCCGGCAACCTGCATCTCATCAACGGACTCTACGACGCGAACCGGTCGCGCGTGCCGGTGCTCGCGATCGCCGCCCACATCCCGACCACCGAGATCGGCACGGGGTACTTCCAGGAGACGCACCCGCAGGAGCTCTTCCGCGAATGCAGTGTCTACGTCGAGTACGTCGCCGACCCCGCGCAGATGCCGCGCCTGCTGGAGATCGCGATGCGCGCCGCGATCGAGCAGCGCGGAGTCGCCGTGCTCGTGATCCCGGGCGACGTCGCGCTCTCCGAGATCGCCGACGACCGCGCCGTCGTGATCGAGCGCACGCGACCCGTCGTCGTGCCCAGCGGCCCGGAGCTCGAGCGCGCCGCCACCCTGCTGAACGCCTCCACGAAGACGACGATCCTGGCGGGGGCCGGCGTCGAGGGCGCGCACGACGAGGTGATCGCTCTCGCCGACCGGCTGGGCGCCCCTATCGTCCACGCGCTGCGCGGCAAGGAGTTCATCGAGTACGACAACCCGTTCGACGTCGGGATGACCGGGCTCCTCGGCTTCGCGTCGGGCTATCGGGCGATGGAGGCCGCCGACACGCTGCTCGTGCTGGGCAGCGACTTCCCGTACGAGCAGTTCTATCCCGAGAAGGCGACGACGATCCAGGTCGACATCCGCGGCTCGCAGCTCGGCAGACGGCATCCGCTCGATCTCGGTCTCGTGGGCGACGTGCGGGCGACGGCGGAGGCCCTGCTGCCGCGCCTCGCGGAGCGCACCGACCGCGGCCACCTCGACGACGCGACGGCGCACTACCGCAAGACCAGGGCGAAGCTCGACGACCTCGCGACCCCGACCAGGGCCGGGCGGCCGATCCATCCGCAGTACCTCGCGCGGCTGCTCGACGAGCAGGCGGCCGACGACGCCGTCTTCACGGCCGACGTCGGCTCGCCGACCGTGTGGGCCGCCCGCTACCTGTCGATGACCGAGGGCCGTCGCCTGATCGGGTCGTTCACGCACGGATCGATGGCGAACGCCCTGATGCACGGGATCGGCGCGCAGGTGTCGCACCCCGATCGTCAGGTCGTCGCGCTCGCCGGCGACGGCGGACTCGCGATGATGCTCGGCGAGCTGCTCACGCTCACCCAGAACGGGCTCCCCGTGAAGACGATCGTGGTGAACAACTCGTCGCTCAACTTCGTGGAGCTCGAGATGAAGGCCGCCGGCTTCGTGAACTACGGCACCGAGCTGACCAACCCGAGCTTCGCGGCGATCGCCGAGGCGATGGGCATCTTCGCGCGCCGGGTCGAGAACAGCGAGGACCTGCCGGATGCCGTGCGCGAGGTGCTCGCGCACGACGGCCCCGCGCTGCTCGACGTCGTGACCGAGCGGCAGGAGCTGTCTATGCCGCCCGCCATCGAGGCCGCGCAGGTCAAGGGCTTCGCGCTGTACGCGATCCGCACCGTCATGTCGGGCAAGGGCGACGAGCTGCTCGACCTCGCGCGCGCGAACTGGCGTCAGTTCCTCTGAGACGGCCGCGCTCCGGCTCCGGTTCGGCAGCGGCCGAAGGATGCCGTATGCTGGATCAGCAGTCGTTGTCTGCATTCTTTCGCCGTGCCCCGGTCGTCGTGATCGGGTCGGGGTGGCAGGATGGAGATGACACCCCGAGACCATCCGGTCTCTAGGGCGGTAGCTCAATTGGCAGAGCAGCGGTCTCCAAAACCGCAGGTTGCAGGTTCGATTCCTGTCCGCCCTGCGCGTCAGCGCACGCTGACACACGAAAGGTACATTCAGGATGGATCAGGACGAACCGCGCGGCGACGTCGTCGCGGCAGGGGCCACCCGCGAGAAGAAGCGCGGAGTCCTCGGCTTCTTCGGGAGCATCGCCCTGTTCTTCCGTCAGGTCATCGCAGAGCTTCGCAAGGTCGTCACTCCGACCCGCAAGGAACTGGTCAAGTTCACCGCGGTGGTGCTCGTCTTCGTTCTCATCGTCATGGGCATCGTCTACGGACTCGACACGCTGTTCGCCTGGGTGACGCACGTGGTGTTCGGGGTTCCCGGCGCCTGATGCCCTTGCGGCCGCGAGCCGCAGTGATTGGAAAGAAACAACGTGGCTGAACGATATTCCGACGACGCCGACTGGGCGACGGCTGCCGAGCAGTCCAGCGAAGAGGACGAGGCCCAGGAGGGCAACGTCCTGGCCGCGGAAGAGCTCTCCGTGACCTCCGCCGAGCATGTCGCCCTCCACATCGAGGACGTCGACGGCGAGGTCGAGACCAGCACCGACGAAGACACCGACATCGACATCGACGACCCGGAGGCGGATGCGATCGTGAACGACGCTCTCAACCTGGACGAAGCGGCTGAGTCCCAGGCCGCCGCTGAGGTCCTCAACGATTCCGTGGCGGAGGAGACCGCCGAGCAGGAGGCCGAGGCCGCCGACGAGGTGACCCCGTACGACGGGCCCGACGTGAACGGCGACGACGATCGCCCCTCCCTGGACCTCGACGAGGACGACCCCGTGGCCGCAGCCGTGGAGGCTGAGGAGGACGCGGAGTCCGACGACTCGGAGTCCGACGAGGACCCGTACGAGGCGTTCCGCATGGACCTGCGGATGCTCCCGGGCAAGTGGTACGTCATCCACTCGTACGCGGGCTTCGAGCGCAAGGTCAAGGCGAACATCGAGCAGCGCAAGTCGACGCTCGAGGTCGAGGACGAGATCTATCAGATCGAGGTCCCGATGGAGGACGTCGTCGAGATCAAGAACGGCCAGCGCAAGATGGTCACCCGCGTGCGCATCCCCGGCTATGTGCTGGTGCGCATGGAGCTCACGGAGGACACCTGGTCGGTCGTCCGCCACACCCCGGGTGTCACCGGCTTCGTGGGCAACGCCCACAACCCGACGCCGCTGCGCTTCGAGGAGGCCTTCAACATGCTGAAGTCCCTCGTCGAGGTCAAGGACGTCCCGACCGCCAAGAACATCGCGGCCAAGGGCGGCGTCGCCGTCGCGCGTCCGCTGCCCGCCGAGGTCGACTTCGAGGTCGGCGAGACCATCACGATCAAGGAGGGCTCGTTCGCGGGTCTTCCCGGTTCGATCAGCGAGATCAAGCCCGAGAGCGGCAAGCTCACCGTGCTCGTGTCGCTCTTCGAGCGCGAGACCCCGGTCGAGCTGTCGTTCGACCAGGTCACCAAGATGATCTGATGCTCCGCGTCTTCGAGAACGGCCGTCCCTCGCGGGGCGGCCGTTCTCGCGTTCCCGGAGGGCGCGCGACCGCGGACATGCGCCGAGGCTCGGGATCGGGTAGACTCATGTGGTTTGTGTGCCGCTTCGGCGTGCGCGCAGACGACCACGCTCCGGAGATGCCGGGGATGTGGGAGAAGCGGATGCTCCGGCATCCGATTCGATGAAAGGAAAGAGAATGGCACCGAAGAAGAAGGTGACCGGCCTGATCAAGCTTCAGATCAACGCCGGTGCAGCCAACCCGGCGCCGCCGATCGGCCCCGCGCTCGGTCAGCATGGCGTCAACATCATGGAGTTCTGCAAGGCGTACAACGCCGCGACCGAGTCGCAGCGCGGCAACGTCATCCCCGTGGAGATCACCGTCTACGAGGACCGCAGCTTCACCTTCGTCCTGAAGACCCCGCCCGCGGCGGAGCTCATCAAGAAGGCAGCCGGCGTGCCCAAGGGCTCGTCGACCCCGCACACCGTCAAGGTCGCGAAGATCACCAAGGAGCAGGTCCGTCAGATCGCCGAGCAGAAGCAGGCCGACCTGAACGCGAACGACATCGAGGCCGCCTCGAAGATCATCGCCGGCACCGCCCGCTCCATGGGCATCACGGTCGAGGGCTGAGGAGAATAATCATGGCTACCAAGTCCAAGGCTTACAAGGCTGCCGCCGAGAAGATCGAGGCAGACCGCTACTACACCCCGTCCGAGGCCGTCGCCCTCGCGAAGGAGACCGGCTCGACGAAGTTCGACTCGACCGTCGAGGTCGCGCTCAAGCTCTCGGTCGACCCCCGCAAGGCGGACCAGATGGTGCGCGGCACCGTCATCCTCCCGCACGGCACCGGTAAGACCGCCCGCGTCATCGTCTTCGCCACCGGCCCCGCGGCCGAGGCCGCGATCGCCGCAGGCGCCGACGAGGTCGGCGGCGCCGAGCTCATCGAGAAGGTCGCCGGCGGATGGACCGCGTTCGACGCGGCCGTCTCCACCCCGGAGCTCATGGGCCAGGTCGGTCGTCTCGGAAAGGTCCTGGGTCCGCGTGGACTCATGCCGAACCCGAAGACCGGCACCGTGACCCCCAACACGGCCAAGGCCGTCGAGGAGATCAAGGGCGGAAAGATCGAGTTCCGCGTCGACAAGCACGCGAACGTGCACTTCGTCGTCGGCAAGTCGTCGTTCTCGGCCGAGCAGCTCAACGAGAACATCGGCGCAGCGCTCGAGGAGATCGTCCGCCTGAAGCCGTCGAGCTCCAAGGGCCGCTACATCCAGAAGGGCGCCGTGTCGACCACGTTCGGCCCCGGCATCCCGCTGGACGTCAACGCCATCTGAGTGTGATCCCGGAAAGGCCCCCGCATCTCGCGGGGGCCTTTCTGCATCCCGTGGCGGCGACACGCGACGTCATCGATGTGGGATGCTGACACGAACGCACGTACTGTGGGTGCGTTCCGCGCGCCACAGCACCCGCGCCCCATCGCACCCCAGGAGGGTTCTCATGTCCCGTCGCCTCATCGCCGTCACCGCTCTGGTCGTCGTCGCCGCCGCAGGGCTCACCGCATGCAGCGGGAGCACCTCCCCGGAGAGCGGCTCCTCGAGTGAGGGAGGGGCGGGCGACGAGTTCGGCCTCGTCAAGGACGGCGTCCTCACGGTCGCGACCGAGGGGACCTACCGTCCGTTCAGCTTCCACGACGACGGCGGCACCGGCGACCTCACCGGCTTCGACGTCGAGATCATCCAGGCGGTCGCCGAGAAGCTCGACCTCGAGATCGAGTTCCAGGAGACGCAGTGGGACGCGATCTTCGCGGGCCTCGACGCCGGACGCTTCGACGTGATCGCGAACCAGGTCAGCATCAACGAGGAGCGCCAGGAGAAGTACCTCTTCAGCACGCCCTACACGGTCTCGCCCGGCGTGATCGTCGTCGCGGAGGACGACGACTCGATCTCGTCGTTCGACGACCTCGCCGGCAAGACCACGGCGCAGTCGCTCACGAGCAACTGGTACGACCTGGCCACCGAGTCCGGCGCGACGGTCGAAGGCGTCGAGGGATGGGCGCAGGCCGTCGAGCTGCTGCGTCAGGGCCGTGTCGACGCGACCGTCAACGACAAGCTGACCTTCCTCGACTACGAGACCACGAACAGCCCGTCCGGACTGAAGATCGCCGCCGAGACCGACGAGGCGGGCGAGCAGGCCCTGGTGTTCACGAAGGACAAGGAGTCGCTCGTCGAGGCCGTGGATGCCGCGCTGGAGGAGCTGCGCGCCGACGGCACCCTGGCGGAGATCAGCGAGAAGTACTTCGGCGAAGACGTCACCCAGTAGCCCATGGAGAACCCCTGGCAGCTGTTCTTCGACTCGCTCGGCCCCATCGCGCTCGCGGGGCTGACGGCGACGGTTCCGCTCGCCCTGGTGTCGTTCGCGCTGGGACTCGTGATCGCGATCGGCGTCGCGCTGATGCGGATCTCGATCAACCCGATCGTGTCCGGCATCGCGCGCTTCTACATCTCGGTGATCCGCGGGACGCCGATGATCGTCCAGCTGTTCGTCATCTTCTACGGCCTCGGGTCGATCGGGCTCAAGATCGACCCGTGGCCGAGCGCGATCATCGCCCTGTCTCTCAACGTGGGCGGGTACGGGGCGGAGGTCGTCCGCGCGGCCATCCTCTCGGTGCCGAAGGGGCAGTGGGAGGCCGCGTACACGGTCGGCATGAACCGCACGCGCACCCTCACCCGGATCATCCTGCCGCAGGCGGCGCGGGTGTCGGTGCCGCCGCTGTCGAACACGTTCATCTCGCTCGTCAAGGACACCTCGCTCGCGTCGCTGATCCTCGTCACCGAGCTGTTCAAGGTCGCGCAGCAGATCGCCTCCGCCACCCTGGAGTTCATGGTGCTCTACCTCGCCGCCGCCCTGGTCTACTGGGTGATCTGTCTCGTCCTGTCGTTCGGGCAGAGCGCGCTCGAGAGGAGGCTGGACCGCCATGTCGCCCAGTGAGCAGTCCGCGCACCGCGGGCAGGCGTCGACCCGCGATCAGCTCCTGACCGCTCGGGGGCTGCGCAAGAGCTTCGGGGCCCACGAGGTGCTCCGGGGTATCGACCTGACGCTGCACCGCGGCGAGGTCGTCGTGCTGATCGGGCCCAGCGGCTCGGGCAAGACGACCGTGCTCCGGACGCTGAACGGCCTCGAGACGCCGGACGCCGGCACGCTGGTGGTGGCGGGTGGGCCGGACATCGACTTCTCGCCGGGGACTCCGCAGAGCGCTCGCGAGCGCGGGCGGCGGCGGCTCGCCCTGCGCGACCGCTCGGCGATGGTGTTCCAGCATCACAATCTGTTCCCGCACCTCAGCGTCCTCGAGAACGTCATCGAAGGGCCGTGGCGCGTGCAGGGCCGACCGAAGGCCGAGGTGATCGCCGAGGCGCAGGCGCTCCTCGCCCGGGTCGGTCTCGCCGACAAGGCCGACGCCCGCCCCCATCAGCTGTCGGGCGGGCAGCAGCAGCGCGTCGGCATCGTCCGCGCGCTGGCTCTGCGCCCGGACCTGCTGCTCTTCGACGAGCCGACGAGCGCCCTCGACCCCGAGCTGGTCGGCGAGGTGCTGCTCGTCATCAAGGAGCTCGCCGACGAGGGGTGGAGCATGGTCGTGGTCACGCACGAGCTCAGCTTCGCGCGCGAGGCCGCGGACCACGTGCTGTTCCTCGACGGCGGCGTGGTCGTCGAGGAGGGGCCGCCCGCACAGATCTTCGAGGGGCCGCGGCACGAGCGCACGCGACGCTTCCTCAGCCGCATCCTTCGTCCCCTCGACGGGGACTGACCGCGGCGGCGGCCCTCGGTCAGCCGCCGAGAACGGGCAGCCCTCGGTCAGCCGCCGAGAACGGGCAGCACGAGGCTGACGGCGAGCGAGATCATGACGACCGCGATGGTGCCGTCGAGGACGCGCCACGATCGCTCGGTGCGCAGCCAGCGTCCGAGGTAGCGGGCTCCGAAGCCCAGCGCGGTGAACCACAGGATGCTGGCCGTGATCGCCCCGCCCGCGAACAGCCAGCGCTCGTCGCCGTGGGTCGCGGCGATCGAGCCGAGCATGAGCACGGTGTCCAGATAGACGTGCGGATTGAGCCATGTGAGCGCGAGCACCGTGAGCACGACCGGTGCGAGGGCGCTCCGAGCACGCGTGCGCGGGCGGGTGGTCGTCGCACTCGACCCGCCCGACGGCTGCGGGTCGGCGGGGGCGCGGTCGGCGAGGGCGCCGTGGTCGGCGCCGAGGCCGTCGTCGCCGTCCGAGCCGTCGACGCGCAGCTGCTCGCCGCCCCGCCAGGCGCGCCGGGCGGCGAGGATGCCGTAAGCCAGCAGGAACAGAGCGCCCGCCCAGCGAGCCACCACGACGAGCCACGGCGCTGCGGAGATCACGAAGCCGAGCCCGGCCACCCCCGCGAGGATCAGCAGGGCGTCCGAGAGCGCGCAGATCACCACGACGGGCAGCACGTGCTCCCGGCGGATCCCCTGGCGCAGCACGAAGACGTTCTGTGCCCCGATGGCGATGATGAGCGAGAGGCCGAGTCCGAGGCCCGAGAACAGCGAGAGCATCCCTCCACGCTAGGAGCCATCGATCATGAGCGCCAGCGAGGATTCCTTGCGCAGCATTAGCATCGCTCATGTGAAGATCGATCCGGAACTCGCCGCCACCATCGCCGCCGTCGCCGATGAGGGGACGCTCGACGCCGCCTCGCGGGTGCTGCGGATCACCCCCTCCGCCGTCAGTCAGAGAGTGAAGACCCTGGAGCAGCAGCTCGGGCGCGTGCTCGTCGTGCGCACGAAGCCGGTGCGGCTCACGGAAGCGGGGGAGGCGGTGGTGCGCCTCGGCCGGCAGATCGCCCTGCTCGAGCACGACGCGCTCGGCGGGCTGGGCCTCGAGGGCGGCGCTCCCCGCGTCCGCATCCCGCTCGCCGTCAACGCCGACTCGATGGCGACGTGGTTCCTTCCGCCGCTCGCCCGCCTGTCGGCCGACCGCGACATCGACTTCGACCTGCACCGCGACGACCAGAACTACACGGCGCGACTGCTGGAGTCCGGCACGGTGATGGCCGCCGTCACCAGCGAGGAGCAGCCGGTGGCAGGATGCTCGGTCTCGCCGCTGGGCGTGCTCGAATACCGCGCGATGGCGGAACGCGGTTTCGCCGAGCGGTGGTTCGCCGAGGGTCCCACGCGCGAGGCTCTGGGCGCCGCACCGTTCGTCGACTTCGACCGCCGGGACACGCTGCAGCACGAATGGCTGGCGGCGATGGGCGTCGCCCACCAGGCCGTGCCGCGACACTACGTGCCGGCATCCCACGACTATGCGCTCGCCGTCCGCCTGGGGCTCGGGTGGGGGATGGTGCCGCTGCAGCAGAACGAGGACGACCTGGTGCCCCTCGGCGGCCCCGCGCTGCGGGTGCGCCTGTTCTGGCAGCAGTGGAACCTCCGCTCCGAGGTGCTCGACGCGGTCGCGGCCGCTGTGGCCGCGGAGGCGGCGGACGTGCTCGCGCGGTGAGCGGCGGCACGTTCGCGACAGGGCGAGTCCGGCATCCTGTCGAGCGGTGATATGTTCGCACACGATTTCGTCCATGCAAGTCCAGCGATGCCGGTGACACTCTGGACGGAATGTTCGCGTTAACCGTCAGATGGCCTTGTGGAGTCCAGAAGGGTGAGCGAGGATTGCGGGCAACCACTGACCGCGCGGAGGCAGGTCACTGAGGGGCGACCTATCCCCGCTTCCGCGCGTCTCGATCCCTGAGGGGGGAATGATCATGGCCACGAAGGACACTCGACGCAAGGTTCTCGCCGTTCTCGCAGGAGGGCTCGTGCTCGGCGTCGGAATCGGGGTGACCCTGGCGGCGTGGAACGACTCGGAGTCCGCGACAGGGACGTTCACCGCCGGCGCGTTCAACCTCGAGGGGTCGACGACGAGCGCCACCGCCGGATACGCGAGCCACAACGTCGATGCCGGTGACGCGGCGGCGACTCTCGCGTTCACGCTCCCCGCCGTCGCCTCGTCGATGTCGCCCGGCGACGTCGTCTACGCGCCGTTCTGGGTGCGGCTGGACAGCACCACGACGAACAGCGCCACGCTGCTGCCGACCGGCGTCACCGCGGGCACCGGCGGCAATGAGGCGAACCTCTCGTACTCGGTCACCGCGATCGCTCCCGCGGCGACGTGCGGCGCCGGCGCGACGGGCACGGTCGTCGCGAGCGGAGCGACACTCGCCGCGCAGACCGGAGCGACGTCGGTCGCGCTCGCCGAGGGAACGCCCGCCGGGACCGCGGGGGTGCCGGTGCAGCTGTGCTTCGCCGTCACCGCCGGTGCAGGGCTCGTCCAGGCCACGGCGGCGACCGCGACCTGGGAGTTCACGGCGACCTCGACCGCCGACTGATCATGCCCGGCACCCGCAGATCCATGCGGGAGGGGAAGCGCCTGCGCTCCCGCCGGATACGGGCCGTCCTCGCGGGTGGTCTCGTGTTCGGCGTCGGCGCGACGATGACCCTGGCGGCATGGAACGACTCCGAGAACGGGAGCGCCACGTTCACGGCCGGACGATTCGACATCGTCGGTGCGGTGGACGGTGCGACGTTCTCGAGCCACCCGGTCGGCACTCCGGCGGCGCTCTCCTTCAGCGCCCCGTTCGGCGCGATGGTGCCCGGCAGCACGGTGTACGCGCTCTTCAGCGTGAAGACCGCGAATCCGTCCGTCGCCGGATCCCTGCAGCTCAGCACCGCCTCGACAGCGGGGACGGGGCTGGGCACCTACCTGCGGTTCGGGGTGCGGACGATCGCGGGCACGGCCTGCAACGCGACCACCTACCCGGCGGGCGTCTCCGTCGTGCCGGACAACTCGACCTTGGCGACGGCCGGCACGACGTCGCAGGCGGTGGCCGCCAACGGCGGCTCGACCGTGAACTACTGCTTCGCCGTGAGTCTTCCCGCGGCCACGGACAACACGGCTCAGGGGCTCACCGCCATCCAGACGTGGCAGATCCTCGGGACGGCCTCCTGAGAGGGGGAGTGATGGACGCACCGACGACGCGCCGCGCCCTGCGGGAGCAGGAGGTCGGCCGCGCCCTCGACGGCGGCCGCGACACCGCGCCGCACCGGCGCGGGGGAGTCGGTCGCGCTCTCGGCGACGTCGTGCTCTGGATCGCCGCGGCCGCCGGCGTCGTCTGCATGGTGCTCGTCGTGCTCGCCCTGACCGCGAACATCACCCTCATCATGTTCCGCACAGGGTCGATGTCGCCGACGATCCCGGCCGGCTCTGTCGCGGTCGTGCAGCAGATCCCCGCATCCGCCGTCGAGGTCGGAGACGTCGTCACGGTCGACCGCGTGGACGACCTGCCCGTCACGCACCGGGTCACCTCCGTGTCCGCGGGGGCGACGGCAGCCGAGCGCGTGCTCACCATGCGGGGCGACGCGAACAGCGCGGACGACCCCTACCCGTACCCGGTGCGGACGGTCCGCACCGTGCTGTTCTCCGTGCCGGGGATCGCGTCGGTGATCGTCGCCCTGGGCGACCCCGTCGTGCTCGGCACGCTCACGGTCGCCGCGACCGCGCTCGTCGTGTGGGCGTTCTGGCCCCGCCGGGTCCGCGACGGACGGCGCACGTCGGGAGCGGAGCCGTGACCGCAGGGCGGGGCGGAGCCCTGGCGCGCGCCGGTGCGACCGGCATCCTCGCGGCCGGGATGCTGGTGGCCGCCGCTCCTGTCGCTCCCGCTGCGGCGGCGCCCAGAACCGACGTCGTGCAGGGCGAGGTGCTGCGTCTCGTCTCGGTCGCCGACTGGGCGGCCGCGTCGAGCCTGCTGCCCGGACAGCCGATCCGCTGGGATGTGACCGTCAGCGCGGACGCGCCGGACCCCGGCACCGTGCGCGTCGGGATCAGCGCGACCGGCGACGCGGACCTCGTGGTCGACGCCGCCCTGTGCACGCGGCCGTGGACGGAGGCGGGATGCCCGGCGGAGGCGTCCGTGCTGAAGGACGGATGGGACCTCCCGCGTGACGGTTCCGAAGTCCCTCTCGTCGAGATGGCCGACACGGACGTGGCGCACCTCAGATTGACCATCGCCCTGGACGGCGCCGATCTCGGCAGCACCGATGTCCGGATCCACGCGCAGGGGGCGGGGGAGTCGGCTGCGGTCGGCCCTGATGGGGGCCTCGCCACGACGGGACTCCCGCCCTCCGTGCCGTGGGCCGCCGGCGGGGCGATGGCCCTGCTCGCGGCGGGCGGGGCGCTCGCCGCGACCCGACGCCGACGCTCGGTCGTCGAGGACGAGCCGTGAGCGCGCGACGGTTGCTCGCGGGTGTGGCGGGCGCGGCGCTGCTGATCGGCATCGGCATCGCACCGGTGCCGGAGGCGACGGACGCGACGTTCACGGACCGCGAGTACGGGCGCGCGACGTTCAGCGCGTTCACCGTCCCCGTCCCGACCATCACCTCGTGCACCGCCGTGAACAACGCCCTCGGCATCTTCGACAGGGTGACCCTCGTGTGGACGTCGGCGTACCCCGCGACGGGCGTTCGCCTCACTCTCACGCAGGGCACGAACACAGCGGTCGTCCCCGCCGCCAGCATCACGACCACGGGACCCGTCGCGGGTGTCTACACCCACACGGCGGTGCTCTCTCAGGGGCTGCTCGTCAGCCTGCTCGCCAACCTGCTGGGGAGCACCACGACACTGACGGTGAACAATCTCCTCGCCGGCACGTCTTGGGTGTCCGTGGGCGCCACCCGCCTGCTGACGGTGGGAGCACTGGGGATCGGGTCGAGCTGCACCTGAGGGCGCTCGGATCCGCGGTCGGCCCTCAGTCGGCGAGGGCCAGCGCGCGGAAGGCGTCGCGTTCGCGAAGGTGCTCCCGGCGGCTGGCCGCGGCGGCCGCCGTCGCCGCCGCGATGCGGGCGGGCACCTGCTGCCCGGTGGTGCGGCGGTACAGCTCGTCGATCAGCTCGGTGGCGAGACCGACGAGCTTGGCGATCTCGCGATCGTCCCGATCGATCCACACGCAGCGCGGTTCGTCGTGGACGGGCGCGAAGTCGACGTGCTCCTCCCACACGAACAGCGTGCGCTCGGCGCCGAGCACGTGCTGCTGCCACCACACCTGACGGAGGTACGTGCGCGGGATGCCGCGGAAGGCCTTGTTCGTCGTCTTGATCTCGGCGAGCTCGACCCGGCCCTGCGCGTCGACGGCGATGCCGTCGGGGGTCGCGAGGTGACGGTGCTCGACCTCGGCGCGGAACAGCGCGGAGGACGGGAGGATGCCGTGGGTGGCCGCGACCCAGGCGGCGATCTCGGGCTCGCGGCGGCGTCCGTGATCGGTGTAGGCGTTGCCCCCGAAGCGGGGTCCGCCTCCGAGCTTCGAGTCCGCGGCGCGCGCGATCGATCTCTCGCTGGTGAGGCCGGCGACATCGGTGGCCGTGATCCCGCGGGAGCGGGCCCGCATCCAGGCCACGCGGTCGCGGGAGTCCGCGACGATGCGAGCGTGGAGTTCCGGGGTCACGCATCGAGCGTAACCCGGGCCGCAGACCCCGGCGTCCGCACACGCCGCCCTGCGGCATCCGTCCGTCCGGCGCCGCCTCTCCGACGTCGGATCCGCGCAAGCGCTCAGTCGTTCGCCGGCCACCCCTCGGGTCCGGAGGATCCGGCGACGTAGTCGTCGAGGGGCACATCGCCCCGTCGCCAGGCCTCGAGGATCGGGGCGACGATGCGCCAGGACTCCTCGGCGGCGTCTCCGCGCACGGACAGCATCGGGTCGCCGTCCAGCACCCCGGACAGGACCTCGGCGTACGCCTTGAGGGCGCCCTCGCCCAGCTCGGCGGACAGCGTGGCGCGCTCCAGCTCGAAGGGGTCCTCCGAGGCGTTGAGGTTGAGCTCGAGGGACATCCGATCCGGACCCAGCGAGAAGCGCAGGACCGCCCCGTCGGACGTGCCTGTGAGGCCGTGGGGCAGGTGACGGACCGGGCGGAAGCGCACGACGATCTCCCGGGCGGGCGTGCCGAGGGCCTTGCCGGACCGGAGCCGGAAAGGGATCCCCGCCCAGCGCGCGTTGCGCACCTCGAACGTCGCCTCCGCCAGCGTCTCGGTCCGGTTTCCCGGGTCGACTCCCGGTTCGTCGACGTACGAGGGCTTCGCATCGCCGTCGATCTCGCCCGCGGTGTACCGCGCTCGCCGCGACGATGCCGCGGGGTCGTCGCCCCACACCGAGGTCGCGCGCAGCACCGCGCCGGTCGCCGCACGGAAGTCGATCTCGTCGAGGGCGGCGGGCTCCTCCATCGCCAGGACGGCGAGCACTTGGAGGAGGTGGCTCTGGATCATGTCGACCAGTGCGCCGGCGTGGTCGTAGTAGCCGGCGCGTCCCTCCAGAGCCAGCGATTCGTCGTAGACGATGTCCACGGACGCGATGCTCTCGGCGGACCAGAGCGGTTCGAGGATGCGGTTGGCGAACCGAGCGCCGAGCAGATTCAGCGTCGTCGAACGCCCCAGGAAGTGATCGACGCGGAACACCTGGCTCTCGGGGACGAGCGCGGTGAGCACGCGGTTCAGTTCCCTGGCGCTCTCCTCGTCCGTGCCGAAGGGCTTCTCCATCACGAGCATCGCGCCCGCGGGCAGCATGTCGGGGGTGAGCGTCGCGATGCTCGCGGTGGCGACGGACGGGGGAACCGCGAAGTAGAGAGCGACCCGGCCGGCGAGTCCGCTCAACAGGGAACGCAGGTCCTCGTCCCGCGTGATGTCGGTGCGCGCGTACCTCGCCTCCACGCGAGAGGCGGCATCCTCCGCGCCCATCGAGGCGAAGGCCGTGCGGACGACGGCCTGCAGCTCGGCATCCGTCCATTCCTCGCGGTCCGCGCCGATGATCCGCACCGAGCGCGCGGGCTCCCGGGTCAGCAGCTGACCCAGTGCGGGCAGCAGCAGCCGGGAGGTCAGGTCGCCGGAGGCGCCGAGGATCACGAGCGTCGTCGCATCAGTCATGTCCTCACGCTAGCCCTCGCCGACGCGGGCCGTGCGAGAATCGGGCGATGCCGGCTCACATCGAGGACTACGCGCTGCTCGGCGACTGTCGCACCGCGGCGCTGGTCTCCCGGGAGGGGAGCATCGACTGGCTGTGCATGCCGAGGTTCGACTCGCCGTCGATGTTCGGCGCCCTCCTCGGCGACGAGAGCAGCGGGCACTGGAGTCTACGACCGGTCGACGCCGCGACCCACTCGGAGCGGAGCTACGTCTCCGACACGTTCATCCTCGTGACCCGCTGGGAGACCGCGGGCGGGGTGGCGGAGGTGCACGACTTCCTGCCGATGCGTCACCATCGGGCCGACGTCGTCCGTCGGATCGTCGGGATCTCCGGCGCGGTCGAGTTCACGACAGAGCTGCGGCTGCACTTCGACTACGCGCGGTCGCTGCCGTGGGTGCGTCAGGTCGGCACGCCCGACGAGCCGGCGCTGCACGCCACGGCCGGGCCGGAGGCGGTGATCGTTCGCGGTGCGGCGCTGGTGGCGAGCGACCACGCGCACACGGCGACGATCCGGGTGTCCGGCGGCGAGGTGCGGGATCTCACGATGGGGTGGTTCCGCTCGCACGAGCAGACGCCCCCTGCGCTCGACGTCGACACCGCGCTCGCCGAGACCCGCGACTGGTGGCAGGGCTGGGCGGCGGGCATCGAGCACGACGGACCTCACCGCGACGAGGTCGTGCGGTCGCTGCTCGTGCTCCGCGCGCTCACCCACCGGGACACCGGAGGCGTTGTCGCGGCGGCCACGACCTCGCTTCCGGAGCAGTTCGGCGGGTCGCGCAACTGGGACTACCGGTTCGTCTGGCTCCGCGACGCCTCGCTCACGCTCGAGGTGCTCATCGAGCACGGCTTCCTGAAGGAGGCCCACCACTGGCGGCACTGGCTCCTGCGGGCCATCGCCGGGGAGCCGGCCGAGGTGCAGATCATGTACGGCATCGCGGGAGAGCGCGACCTCCCCGAGCGGGAGATCCCGAGCCTTCCCGGGTACGAGGGCGCCGCACCGGTGCGGATCGGCAACGGCGCCGTCCATCAGTACCAGGGCGACGTGGTCGGCGAGGTGCTCGTCGCCCTCGAGGCCGCGCGCATCGCCGGCCTCGAGGAGGGCGACTACTCCTGGCCCCTGCAGCGCGCGCTCATCGAGAACGTGATCGCCGGCATCGACCGTCCCGACAACGGCATCTGGGAGATCCGGGGCGAGCCGCAGCGCTTCACGCACTCGCGCGTCATGATGTGGGCGGCTCTCGATCGGGGCGTGCGCGCGGTGCGCGAGCACGGACTCGCGGGCGATGCCGACCGCTGGGCGGCGGCGCGCGACGCCCTGCGCGCCGAGATCGAGCGCTGCGGCGTCGACCCCGATCTCGGCTGCTTCGTGCAGCACTACGGATCGACCGAGGTCGACGCGTCGCTGCTCGTCCTGCCGCAGGTCGGGTTCTGCGCGGCCGACGACCCGAGGATGCTGCGCACCGTCGCTCGGATGGAGGCCACCCTGCTGCGCGACGGGCTGCTGCTGCGCTACCGCACCGAGACGGGGGTCGACGGGCTGCCCGGCGACGAGCATCCGTTCCTCGCGTGCAGCTTCTGGCTCGTCGAGCAGTACGCCGCCAGCGGGCGGAGGGCCGATGCCGAGGAGCTCATGCGTCGTCTCGTCGGGCTGGTCAACGACGTCGGCCTGCTGTCCGAGGAGTACGACGTCCCGTCGGGGCGCCAGGCGGGCAACACCCCGCAGGCGCTGTCGCATCTGTCGCTGATCAGGGCGGCGGACTCGCTCGGCGGTCACGCGGGCCGCGCCGCCCACCGCGGCTGAGCCGATTTGGGGCTCCGTGCTCCGTCGGGTAGAGTGGGGGCAACCGAAGACCGCTGGTCATCGTCGTGCGTGTGAACGCGAGGCGATCGAAGCTCTGCTCAGCAGGGGCCCGCGCAGGACACGAACTTCTCAGAGCTCCGTGCGCTTGCGCCGGAGCTTTTCTGTTGCGTGCGGTCCAGGTCGGCGCCTCACCGCCGTGAGGCGCCTCGTACACACCAAGGAGTGACCATGGCGCAGAAGGATGCATCGGTCGCCGAGCTCACGAAGTCATTCGAGGACTCGACTGCCGTTCTGCTGACCGAGTACCGCGGTCTGACGGTTGCCCAGCTCAAGGAGCTGCGCAACAGCATCCGTCAGGACGCTGAGTACGCCGTGGTGAAGAACACGCTGACCAAGATCGCCGCCAACAAGGCTGGCATCACCGCGCTGGACGACGACCTCAAGGGTCCGTCGGCCGTCGCGTTCGTGCACGGTGACTTCGTCGCCACTGCCAAGGCTCTTCGTGACTTCGCCAAGGCCAACCCGCTTCTCGTGATCAAGGCCGGCATCTTCGAGGGCAACGCCCTCACCGCCGACGAGGTCAACAAGTACGCCTCGCTCGAGAGCCGTGAGGTTCTGCTGGCGAAGGCTGCGGGCATGATGAAGGCGACGATGGGCAAGGCTGCCGCCACCATCGACGCGCTTCGCGAAAAGCTCGAGACCGCCGAGGCCGCGTAAGCGTCCGACGTTCTCGTACACCAACCCCATCTATCTAGGAGATACATCATGGCGAAGCTTTCCACTGAGGAGCTGCTCGAGCAGTTCGCTGGCCTGACCCTCGTCGAGCTCAACGACTTCGTGAAGGCGTTCGAGGAGAAGTTCGAGGTCACCGCTGCTGCACCCGTCGCCGTCGCCGGCGCTGCGGGTGGCGCTGGTGCCGAAGAGGTCGAGGAGAAGGACTCCTTCGACGTCATCCTCGAGGCTGCAGGCGACAAGAAGATCCAGGTCATCAAGACCGTCCGCGAGCTCACCTCGCTCGGTCTCGGCGAGGCCAAGGCCGTCGTCGACGGTGCTCCCAAGGCCGTGCTCGAGGGCGCGAACAAGGAGACCGCCGACAAGGCGAAGGCTGCTCTCGAAGAGGCAGGCGCCACGGTTACCCTCAAGTAATCCGTTCGGGATGCGGCGCAGCGCGCCGACTCCCGAGAGCGTCTGAACGCTTCACGGAAGCCCCGGGTCCGCCCGGGGCTTTCGTGCGTCCGGACGCGGTCAGCGACGGCCGGCGGTCGAGCTGCGGACCACGAGGGCGGATGCCGTGACCGACCGCTCCAGCGGGGACTCCGGGTCGTCGATGCGCTTCTGCAGGAGCCGCACCGCCTCGTGTCCCTGTTCGCGGGGGGACTGCTTGATGGTGGTGAGCGCGAACATGTCGGCGTGCTCGTGGTCGTCGACGCCCACGACGCTGAGCTCGGTCGGGACGGCGATGCCCAGGCGCCGAGCGGCGATCATCGCGCCGATCGCGGCCTCGTCGCACACGCCGACGACGGCCGTCGGGCGCCCTCGGCGATCGCCGAGCAGCTCGACCGCCGCGGCGTAGCCGCCCGGCATGGTCGGGGGAGCGTCCGCGATGCGCGCGCCCGCGGCGAGACCGGCCGCCGACAGCGCCTCGAGATATCCCTCCACCCGCCGCGCGTCGCCGAAGCTGAGCGCATCCGGCGTCGACGAGCCGCCGACGAAGGCGATGTGCGTGTGCCCGAGCTCGATGAGGTGCTCGGTGGCGATGCGGGCGGCGGCGACGTCGTCGATCGACACCGCGCTCGACCCTTCGCTGTACGGGCCGACGCTGACCAGCGGCCTCTCCGAGCGGTGCAAGCGCTCGAGCTCCTGCGCACTCGGCTGGATGCCGACCGCGATGATCCCGTCGAAGCGCCGCCCGGGCAGCACGGTGTCGAACAGACGCTCGCGCGTCTCGGTCCCCTCGCGGATGCCGTAGAGCGCGAGCTCGTAGTCGAGGTCGACGAGCGACTCCTGGATGCCGGCGAGCAGCTCCGAGAAGAACCAGCGATCGACCGGCGGCATGATGACCCCGACCGTTCCGGTGCGCCCCGTCGCGAGGCTCGTCGCCGAGGAGTGCGCGACGTAGGAGAGCTCGTCCGCCGCGGCGGCGACGAGGACGCGGGTCGCCTCGGAGACGTAGCCCCGGCCGCTCAGCGCCCGACTCGCGGTCGCCTTGGACACGCCTGCACGCGCCGCGACGTCAGCGATCGTGCTCATCGGTCCTCCTCGACCAGGCGGCGCACCGCTCCCGCGCGGGCGTGCCGATGACAGCGTAGCCGCTCAGGCGCGGGAAGGGAACCGGTTCCATGCGGTGACCGCGGGAGCGCTCCCACCGAGCGCAGCGGTGTGGCGGGAAAGGTTGTCAGCTTGTGATGATCGCCATGTTGTGCCCGGCGCGACCGCACCGGTAGGTTGTCCTGGAATCGGTTCCCGATCTGCGCCGAGGGGCGGCGCAGGACGAGCAGCGAACCGTGAACTCGAAGAGGAGAATTCACATGGGTCTGTCACAGCGTTCGCGGCGTTACGCGCCGATCGCCCTGCTGGGAGTCGCGGGCATCGCGCTCGCCGGCTGTGGTGCTCCCGGCGCGTCGAACGGCGGCGGAGGAGGCGGCGGCGGAGAGAACACCGTCACCATCTACGGCACGATCGTCGACGCCGAGGCGGAGCTCCTTCAGGAGTCCTGGTCCGACTGGGCCGAGGAGAACGACATCACGATCAAGTACGAGGGCAGCCAGGACTTCGAGACGCAGCTCGGCACCCGCGCTCAGGGCGGCAACCCGCCGGACATCGCGATCTTCCCGCAGCCGGGTCTGTTCGCGGACTACGCGGCCCGCGACTTCCTGAAGCCCGCTCCCGATGCGGTCAAGAGCAACGCCGAGGAGTACTGGACCCAGGGCTGGGTCGACTTCGGCACGTACGAGGACACCTTCTACGGCGCACCGCTCATGGCCAGCGTCAAGGGCTGGGTCTGGTACTCGCCCAAGAAGTTCGCCGAGTGGGGCGTCGAGGAGCCGACGAGCTGGGAGGAGCTGCTCACGCTCACCCAGGCCATCAAGGACAAGAGCGGCGCCGCCCCGTGGTGCGCCGGATTCGAGTCGGGTGTCGCGACCGGATGGCCGGGCACGGACTGGATCGAGGACCTCGTGCTCCGCAACTCCGGAGCCGACGTCTACGACCAGTGGGTGAAGAACGAGATCCCGTTCACCGACCCGCAGATCAAGGCCGCGTTCGACGCGACCGGCGAGCTGCTCCTCAACCCGGAGTACGTCAACGCCGGCTTCGGCGACGTGCGCTCGATCAACTCGACCGCGTTCGGCGATGTCGCGCCGAAGGTGGCGAGCGGCGAGTGCGCCCTGACGCACCAGGCGTCGTTCCTCTCCGGCTTCTTCCCCGAGGGCACCGACATCTCCGAGGACGGCGACGTGTGGGCCTTCCTGCTTCCGAGCAAGAGCCCGGACGAGACCTTCATCACCGGTGGTGGCGAGATCGTCGGCGCGTTCAGCGACTCCGAGGCGACCCAGAAGGTGCAGGAGTACCTGTCGAGCCCCGAGTGGGCGGACTCCCGTCTGGCTCTCGGCGGCGTGACCTCGGCCAACAAGGGCGTCGACATCGAGGCCGTCGAGAACCCGATCCTCCAGGAGTCGATCAAGCTCCTGCAGGACGACTCGGTGACGTTCCGCTTCGACGGCTCCGACCAGATGCCGGGAGCCGTGGGCTCCGGCACCTTCTGGAAGGGGATCGTGGCCTGGGTCAACGGAACCTCGACCGATGAGGTGCTGACGCAGATCGAGACCGGCTGGCCCTCCAGCTGATCGTCGAGGAGGGTCGCCCCCGGGCGGCCCTCCTCTCTCACCACGCTCCGAGCAACGACGCTCGGGTCGCAGCTCCACCACGCGTCATGAAGGGGAATCCGTGAACGCGACTCAATTCTTCCAATGGATCGGCATGCTCCCGCCGGTCCTCCAGGCTCTCGCCGTCGTCATCGCCTTCGCCGCGGTCGTCGCGATCATCCTGCTCCTCGTGGACATCGCTCCGCGCAAGGGGACGGTCTACACCGTCATCCGCCTGGCCATGTGCCTCCTCATCCCGCTCGCCGTGATGTGGTTCTTCAACTCCTATTACTGGGCGATGGGAGTGGCGGTCGCCGTCGGTGCGCTGTTCTTCTTCCTCGACTACCGCTCGCGCGACGGCGTCGGCTACCTGATCCAGCTCGTGGCCTTCATGGCTCCCGCCATGCTCCTGCTGCTGGTCGGACTCATCCTGCCGTCGCTGCAGACGGTGTACTCGTCGTTCTGGAACTCCACGGGCAGCGACTTCGTGGGCTTCGCCAACTACGTGTGGATCTTCACGCAGTCCGACGGCGTCACCTCGGTGGTCAACACGATCGTCTGGGTGCTGCTCGTGCCCACGCTGTCGACGCTCATCGGTCTCGCGTACGCGGTGTTCATCGACCGCACCCGCGGAGAGAAGATCTACAAGGTCCTCGTGTTCATGCCGATGGCGATCTCCTTCGTGGGCGCCAGCATCATCTGGCGGTTCATGTACGCGTACCGCGGCCCGGAATTCGAGCAGATCGGATTCCTCAATCAGGTCCTGGTGTGGCTCGGCGGCGAGCCTCAGCAGTTCCTGCTCAACGGACCGTGGAACAACCTCGCGCTCATCGTCGTGCTCATCTGGGTGCAGACCGGATTCGCCATGGTCGTCCTCTCCGCATCCATCAAGGGTGTCCCGGCCGAGCTGCTCGAAGCGGCCGAGCTCGACGGCGCGAACGCGTGGGAGCGGTTCTGGTCGGTCACGATCCCGTCGATCCGTCCCGCGCTCATCGTGGTGCTCACCACGATCTCGATCGCCTCGCTGAAGGTCTTCGACATCGTCCGCACCATGACCGGTGGAAACTACGGCACGTCGGTGCTCGCGAACGAGATGTACACGCAGTTCTCGAAGTTCGAGGCCGGACGCAGCGCCGCGCTCTCCGTCATCCTGTTCATCCTGGTGCTGCCGATCGTGATCTACAACGCGCGCCAGATCAAGAAGCAGCGGGAGATCCGATGACCGACACCGTGAAGTCCGAGACCTCCAGCACGAGGGCCATCACCACCGGCGGACGCTTCGAGGCCTCTGCCGGTCGCGCCCGCAAGCGGCTGAGCCGGCCGTGGGCGACGGTGGCGTCGATCGTGATCGCTGTGCTGTGGACGCTGCCGACCTTCGGCCTGTTCATCTCGTCGTTCCGCGACCGGGACGCGATCGAGACGACGGGATGGTGGACCTTCTTCACCAACCCGCAGTTCACGCTCGACAACTACGCGGCCGTCCTGCAGTCGGGGACGACGCAGCTGACGATCATGCAGTCGTTCGTGAACTCGATCGCGATCACGATCCCCGGAACCCTCATCCCGCTGATGATCGCGGCGATGGCGGCCTACGGATTCGCGTGGATCGACTTCAAGGGGCGCAACGCGCTGTTCATCTTCGTGTTCGCGCTGCAGATCGTGCCGATCCAGATGGCCCTGGTGCCGCTGCTGACGTCGTTCTCGCGAGGGATCAACCTGTTCGGCCTCGAGGTCACCCTCGGTCTGGACGTGGCGGGCGGGTACGCGCAGGTGTGGTTCGCGCACACCATGTTCGCGCTGCCGCTGGCGATCTACCTGCTGCACAACTTCATGTCCGAGATCCCCGGCGAGATCATCGAGGCCGCGCGCGTCGACGGCGCATCGCGCGGGCAGATCTTCTTCCGGGTCGTGCTGCCGCTGACGATGCCGGCGATCGCGTCGGTGGCGATCTTCCAGTTCCTCTGGGTCTGGAACGACCTGCTCGTCGCCCTCGTCTTCGCGGACGGAGCGGCGTCGCCGATCACGAAGGTGCTCGCCGAGATCACCGGTCGCGGCGAGGGCTGGTACCTCCTGACGGCGGGCGCGTTCGTGTCGATCATTGTTCCGCTCATCGTCTTCTTCGCCCTGCAGCGGTACTTCGTCCGAGGTCTGCTGGCCGGGTCGACGAAGGGCTGACCCCGCGTCGATGACATGATGCCGCGGCCGGATGAAACATCATCCGCGCCGCGGCATCGTCGCACGTACTCTGTGAACATGAAGTTTGCGGACTCCATCGTCGACCTGGTCGGCGACACGCCCCTCGTGAAGCTCCAGCACGTCACCGAGGGCGTCGCCTGCACCGTTCTCGTGAAGCTCGAGTACCTCAACCCCGGCGGGTCGTCGAAGGATCGCATCGCCTCCCGCATCATCGACGCCGCCGAGGCCGCCGGCGACCTGAAGCCCGGCGGCACGATCGTCGAGCCGACCAGCGGCAACACCGGGGTCGGACTCGCGCTCGTCGCTCAGCAGCGCGGCTACAACTGCGTGTTCGTGCTGCCCGACAAGGTCGGCGAGGACAAGATCGACGTGCTGCGCGCCTACGGCGCCGAGGTCGTCGTGACGCCGACCTCGGTGGCGGCCGACAGCCCGGAGTCGTATTACAGCGTGAGCGACCGGCTGGCACGGGAGATCCCCGGAGCGTTCAAGCCGAACCAGTACGAGAACCCGAACGGCCCGCGCAGCCACTACGAGACCACCGGTCCGGAGATCTGGCGCGACACCGACGGCACGGTGACGCATTTCGTGGCCGGCGTCGGCACGGGCGGGACGATCACGGGCACCGGCCGCTTCCTGCGCGAGGTCTCGCAGGACGGCGTGCGGATCGTCGGGGTCGACCCCGTCGGCAGCGTGTACAGTGGCGGCACCGGGCGGCCGTACCTCGTCGAGGGCGTGGGTGAGGACATCTGGCCCGGCGCATACGACCCCGCGGTCCCGCACGAGATCGTCGCGGTCGACGACGCCGAGGCCTTCGCGATGACGCGACGCCTCGCCCGCGAGGAGGGCATCCTCGTCGGCGGGTCCAGTGGCATGGCGGTCGTGGGCGCGCTCCGGGTCGCGCGCGACCTGCCCGCGGATGCCGTCATGGTCGTGCTCCTGCCGGACGGCGGACGCGGATACCTCGGCAAGATCTTCAACGACGGATGGATGCGGTCGTACGGGTTCAGCGAGGTCGAGGAGGGGGAGACGGTCGCCGACGTGCTGACCGCGCGATCCGCGCGACAGGGCGACGGCATCCCGGACCTCGTGCATGCCCACCCGACCGACACCGTGCTCGAGGCGATCGGGATGATGACCGAGTACGACGTGTCGCAGCTCGTCGTGCTCAGCGCCGAGCCGCCCGTCATGATGGGCGAGGTCGTCGGCGCGGTCGACGAGAAGGGCCTGCTCGACCTCCTCTTCCGCGGCGACGCGAAGCCGACGGACGCCGTCGGCGACCACGTGGGGGAGAGACTGCCGCTCGTCGGCATCCATGCCCCGATCGCGCAGGCGCGAGCCGCGCTCGCCGACGTCGATGCGCTGCTGGTGACCGAGGACGGCAAGCCGCACACGGTGCTCACGCGTCAGGATCTGCTCTCCTACATCTCCCGGTGACGCCGGGCGTAACAGGGACGGATGCCGGGTCCGGCCCGGACGTAGGCTGAGACACATGTCCGAGCATGCCTTCGCCACCCGAGCCATCCACGCAGGGCAGGCGCCCGACCCGACCACCGGCGCGATCATCCCCCCGATCTACCAGGCCTCCACGCATGTGCAGGACGGCATCGGCGGATTCCGCGACGGGTATGAGTACAACCGGGCGGGCAACCCGACCCGCACCTCGCTCGAGACCCAGCTCGCGGCACTCGAGGGAGGCGCGAGCGCCCTGTCGTTCGCGTCGGGCCTCGCGGCCGAGGACGCGCTGCTCCGCGGCATCCTGAAGCCCGGCGATCACGTCGTGCTCGGCAACGACGTCTACGGCGGCACGTACCGGCTGCTGTCGAAGGTCCATGCGGCGTGGGGCATCGAGACCACCACGGTCGAGCTGTCCGACCCGGATGCCGTGCGCGCCGCCATCCGCCCGGAGACGAAGATCGTCTGGATCGAGACCCCGAGCAACCCGCTGCTGAAGATCGTCGACATCGCCCTGACGGCCGAGATCGCCCATGCCGCGGGCGCCGTCGTCGTCGTCGACAACACGTTCGCGTCGCCCGCGCTGCAGCAGCCCCTATCTCTGGGCGCCGACCTCGTCGTGCACTCCACCACGAAGTACCTCGGCGGGCACTCCGACGTGCTCGGCGGTGCCGTCGTGTTCGGCGACGACCGGTTCTTCGACCGCGTGAAGTTCCAGCAGTTCGCGGTCGGCGCGGTGTCGGCGCCGCTCGACGCGTGGCTCACCACCCGTGGCATCAAGACCTTGGCCCTGCGCGTGCGGCAGCACTCCGAGAACGCGCGGGCGATCGCGGAGTGGGCGAGCGCCCGCCCCGAGTTCGCCCAGGTGTACTACCCGGGCCTCGCCGGCCACGCGGGGCACGACATCGCCGCGCGGCAGATGAGCGGCTTCGGCGGGATGCTGTCGCTCGGTCTCGCGGCCGGCGGCGCGGCGGCCAAGGCCTTCGCGGAGTCGACCGAGCTCTTCCAGCTCGCGGAGTCGCTCGGCGGGGTCGAGTCCCTGATCGGCTATCCGCCGGACATGACGCACGCCTCGGTGCGCGGCACCGCGCTGGCCGTGCCCGAGAACGTGGTCCGCCTGTCCGTCGGCATCGAGGACGTCTCCGACCTCATCGCCGATCTCGAGCGGGGGCTCGCCCGCCTCTCGCGCTGATCGCCCCGCCGCCCGGCATCGCCCAGGCATCTGGCATCCGGCGCCCGGCATCCGGCGCCCGGCATCCGTTCGCGTCGTTCTGCATGCCGAGAATCGGTATGCATGCCGGGATGGGCCGATCGGGCCTGCATCCGCGTTCTCGGCATGCGGATGCAGTCGGCACGGCGCGGATCGCGGGCGAACCGCGCTGTAGCATGGAGTCTCCCCGCTCGATCGAATCGATTCGAAGCGATCCCCACCCTGAGAGAGCCTGTGTCTGACGCGCCCCGAACCGATCCCCTCCCCACCATCGCCGGCGAGCGCACGGCGACCGGCAGCTCACGCGTGCCCTCGTCGACGGGCGCGATCCGCACCCTCGGGTCGAACCCGGCCACCGCGCCGATCATGCTCCACCCCGGCGACTCGATCACCGACGGCCGACGCGCGCTGTACATCGTCCTGCTCGGCGCGCTGACCGCCCTCGGTCCCTTCACGATCGACCTGTACCTGCCGGCGTTCCCCGTGCTCGAGCGCGACTTCGACACGACGGCGGCCGCGATCCAGCTGACGCTGACCGGCACCATGATCGGCTTCGCCCTGGGCCAGCTCGTCGTCGGACCCCTCAGCGACAAGGTCGGCCGCCGCATCCCCCTCATCGTCGTCACGGCGCTGCACGTGCTCGCGAGCGCGGCGGCCGCCTACGCACCCACCCTCCCGCTGCTGAGCGGGGCGCGCGTGCTGATGGGCGTCGGCGCGGCCGCGGGCGGCGTGGTCGCCATGGCGATCGTGCGCGATCTCTTCGGCGGTCGCCGACTCGTCGTGATGCTCTCCCGTCTCGCCCTCGTCTCGGGTGTGGCCCCCGTGGTCGCGCCGCTGATCGGATCCTGGCTGCTCACGCTCATGCCGTGGCGGGGCATCTTCGTCGTGCTCGCCCTGTACGGCGTGATCATGCTCGTCTCCACTGTGGTGTTCGTGCCCGAGACGCTCCCCGCCGCGCGTCGCCAGGAGAAGGGCGGCGCGACCGTCCTGCAGCGCTACCGCTCCGTCTTCTCTGACCGGGTCTTCATCGGCGTGCTGATCATCGGAGGCATGACCTTCTCCGGCCTCTTCTCCTATCTGTCGGCGTCGCCGTTCCTCTTCCAGCAGACGCACGGACTCGACGCGCAGCAGTACGGCCTGCTCTTCGCCGTCAATTCGCTCGGGGTCGTGACGGGCGTGCAGGCGGCCTCCCGGCTCGCGGCGCGCTTCGGGCCGCAGTGGGTCATGGCGTGGTCGACCGGCGTGCTGCTGCTCTCGGGCCTGGCGATCATCGTCACCGATCAGCTCGGACTCGGGCTGTGGGGCACGGTCATCCCGCTCTTCGTCTTCATGACCGCGTGCGGCTTCACGATGCCGAACGTCCAGGTGCTCGCGCTCGACCGGCACGGGAAGGCGGCAGGCACTGCGGCATCCGTCATCGGCGCGGCGAACTTCGGCGTCGCGGGACTCGTCTCGCCGGTCGTCGGCTGGGTCTCACAGGACGCCGGCATCACCGCCACGACCATGGCCTCGGTCATGGTCGGATGCGCGGTGATCGGCATCCTCTCGCTGTGGCTGATCGTGCGCCCGCGGACCGTCGGGATGCTGGCTCCCTGATCTTGCGGCTCCACCCGGCAGAATAGACCGATGAGAACACGTGTGCTGCTGTGGTGGGGCGTCGGACTGCTGGTGGCGGCGGTGCTGCTCGGAGCGGCGATCGTGTTCGGCTACACGGAGCCTCCGGGCTTCGACCGCTGGTGGAACGAGGCGATCGCCGCGAACAGAGCGGACTGGATGCTCTCGGTCGCCTTCGCACTGAACAGCATCGGCGGCGGATGGATCGCGATCGCCGTGGTCCCGCTGCTGCTGATCCTCGCGCTGCTGCTCGCCCGGCGATGGCGCGCGGCCGTGTTCGCCGCGGCGGCGTTCGTCGCCTCCGCGCTCGCGGTGCAGATCCTGAAGAACCTCTTCGGTCGCGCGCGCCCCGAGGACATGATCGTGGCGAGCGACTACGGCTCGTTCCCGTCCGGGCACGTGGCGAACGCCGCCACCATCGCCCTCGTGCTCTACCTCGTGTTCCCCCGGCTGTGGACGGCGCTGCTGGGCGCCGCCTACATCGTCGCGATGGCGCTCTCACGCACCCTGCTCTCGGTGCACTGGGCGACGGACACCCTCGGCGGAGCGCTCGTCGGCGCCTCGGTTGTGCTGCTGCTCGGGGCATGGCTGCTGCCGTGGGCGCAGCGCACGTCGAAGCGGGTGCGCGTCCCGATAGGCTGAACCGCCCGATCTCACCGAGGAGCCCCGCGTGTCCCGCATCCGCCCGTACCGTCCGTCCGATCGCGCCGCGCTGTACGAGATCTGCGTGAGGACCGCGGATGCCGGAGGCGACGCGACCGGCATCCTCTCCGACGACTCCCTCTGGGGCGACCTCTTCGCGGTGCCCTACGTCGAGCGGCATCCCGACCTCGCGTGGGTGGTCGAGGCGGAGGACGGCAGAGCCGTCGGGTACATCGTCGCGACGGACGACACGGATGCCTTCGCGACGTGGTTCCGCGACGAATGGTGGCCGGCGCTGGCGGAGCGCCACCCTCGACCCGCCGAGCCGGCGACCCGCGAGGAGCGGATGATCGAGCACGGGTATGCGCAGGCACCCGGTCGCGACGCCCATGCGGAGGAGTACCCCGCGCATCTGCACATCGACCTCCTGCCCGAGACGCAGGGGCAGGGGCTCGGCCGCGCGCTCATCGAGACCCTGGTCGCCGAGCTCACGCGCCGGAGGGTGCGGGGGCTGCACCTGGGGATGGACCCGGACAACACCGGCGCCGCCGCCTTCTACGAGCGACTGGGCATGACGCCGCTCCCGGCCGAGCCCGGCGGACAGAGCTTCGGCATGCGACTGGGCTGATCGCCATCCGCGCCGGTCCCGCTGCGTCGGCGACGGATGCCGGCCGGAGACAGAGCACGGGCCCCCGCTGATGCGGAGGCCCGTGATCGTGTGGCGGTGACGGCGGGATTCGAACCCGCGGTTGCTTGCACAACACACGCTTTCCAAGCGTGCTCCTTCGGCCGCTCGGACACGTCACCAAGGAACAACCTGAACAGTCTAGCCGATCCGTCGGGTCGCGATTGACCGGGTGCATCGCCGCCGTTCCGCTCCCGCGACGAACCCTGGATGAAGAATATTGCCACTCGTCGGGCGTCTCCCTAGCCTCATGTGAGGACGCAACGTCGTCGCGCGGCATCGACATCTCTGGGGAGACATGCAGGCCACATTCACCATCGCAGAGCCCGAGCTCGTCGGAGCCCGCGCACTCCGGGAATGGATCACCGGGCAGCGGGAGCAGTACGCGCGCGTGTTCCTCGTCGAGGGACTCGAGGCGACCGCGGTCGTCGCAGAGACGGCCACCGCGGACGACGTGATCCTGGTTCCCGAGGGCGGCGAGCCGAGCGACGGTCCCGCGACCGAGGTGCCCTACAGCGGCGCCCTGCGGGAAGTGGGCGACGAGCTCTTCCTCGGCGACCGCGGCGTCGAGCTGCAGGACTACATCGCGGCCGAGTTCGTGCAGATCGTCGGGCCCACCGCGGTGAGCGTCGTCGATGCGGACAGCAGGAGAGCGTTCCTCGACGACGCGGCGCTCGCTCGCCGGACCGGCGTCTTCCCGTCGGCACTGCTCGACCCGCGGATCCTGCTCGCGAACCGCAGCGCCCTCGTCGACCCCCGGATGCAGGAGATCCCGAGCGCTCTCCGCGTGGATGCCGACGGACGGGTGAGCGTCGGCCTGCGCGGCGAGGTCCTCGGCACGGTCGACCGCCTCCGGGAACTGATCGCGGTGCCGCGCCCGCGCGCCGTCGCGCTGGGGGAGGGAGCGCCGTCCGGCACGTCGCCGGGCGGCGGCGACGGCGGAGACCGGGGCGACGACGGCGACGGTCGAGACCATCGCGAGGACCTCGGACGCTACCTCGCCGCCACCGACCTCCTGAAGATGCTCCGCGGACGCACCGACGGAGTGCGGATCTGCGGGTTCGGGTGGACCGCTCTCGACGACGACCGCGCGGACGCCGAACCGGTCACGGCCGATCCGTTCCTCCTCGACACCCCCGAAGGCTTCGTGCTCGCCGACCCCGTGACCCTGCGCCGTCGGCTGCTGTCGCCGGCCACGGCGTGCGTGGTCGCCGCCGTGCAGACGTCCCGCGCGCCCGAGATCGCTGACGAGCGCGTGTCCCGCGAGCTCGGCGTGCCGGCATCCACCGCACGCACCCTGTGCCGAGAGGCGGTCGCAGCTCTCGACGTCCATCACGGTCGGGCCGAGGTCGGCACACCGACGACGGATGCTGCCCGATGAGCGGCCCCCTCGCGGTGTGGACCGCGATGGTCCCCGCCGACGCCACCTTCGACGACGGTCAGGTGGCCGTCTCCGCGGCCGGCAACCGCGTCGAGTTCGCCGACGGGTCCTCGCGACTGTGTGCGACGAGCGGGCTGTGGAACGTCCCGCTCGGCTTCGGCAATCCTGCGATCGGCGACGCGGTCGAGCGGGCTGCGCGTGACGCCTCGTATCTGTCGCTGTTCCGTGCTCCGCATCGTCATGCCGAACAGGCGGCCGACGCGCTCATCGCACTGGCGGGCCCCGAGCGCTACAGCCGGGTCGTCTTCACGACCTCGGGAGGGGCGGCGAACGACGCCGCGATGAAACTCGCCCGCCAGTACTGGGCGCACAGGGGCGCGCGGTCCCGCTCGATCGTCGTCGGTCTGCACGGCAGCTATCACGGCACGATGTACGGCAGTCACGCGCTGAGCGGCGACGACCTCCTCCACTCCGTGTACTCCGTCGACCGCAGGTCGGTGCGCCACGTGACCCACCGCGACGGAGGGGAGGAGCTCGAGACTCTGATGAAGCGGGAGGGGGCGCGCATCGCGGCGGTCGTCGTGGAGCCGGTTCTCGGGAGCGGTGCGCACGCGCTGTCCGACGCCTTCGTCGCGCGCCTTCTCGCGCTGCGTGAGCAGCACGGATTCCTGATCGTGGCCGACGAGGTGGCGACAGGCTTCGGGCGCACCGGCGAGATGTTCGCGACCGACCGCTGGGATCCCGCGCCCGACGTGCTCGTCCTCTCGAAGGCCCTGACGAACGGTGCGGCCGCGGCGTCCGTGCTCCTCGTGGGGTCCCGCATCGCCTCCGCGTTCGTGCGCGGCGGCTGGACGTTCGTGCACGGCGAGACCCAGGCGGGGACACCGGTGTGCGCTGCGGCCATCCTCGCGGTCATCGACGAGCTGCGCCGCATCGACGCCGTCCCGACCGTCCGCGCGCTGGCGGTCGAGGTGGCGCGTCTCACGGACGGATGGCGCGCCGACGGCCTCGTCGCCGAGGTGACGGGGCGCGGGTGCTTCGTCGGGCTCGGCCTCCGGCACGAGGACGGCAGCCGCCTCTCCGGCCCCGAGGTCCTGCGGACGGTGTCCGCCATCGCCGGGGAGGGAGTCCTGGTGCAGCCCGGCCCGAGCGCGATCGGACTCATCCCGGCATACGGATTCGAGGCGTCGGAGCTCCGCGAGGTCGATCGAGCGGTGCGTGCGGGACTGCGCACGATGCGGGAGGCGACGCCATGACCGCCTCGTTCGAGGGCCGGGTGCCCACGCTCTGGCACGGTCGCGGAATCGCACGGGAGGTGATCGCGCATCTCGTCGACGGGCGCGACGCTCTCGTGATCGCGGATCCCGCCCTCGTGGTCCCCGTGCGGGTCCGTCGTCCGGCCGACACGATCGAGATCGACGCCCGATCGGTGGGCGTCGCACACGTCGTCGCACTCGCGCGGCAGATCGCCCGCCGCCGACCGGAGGTCATCGTGGCCGTGGGCGGGGGGAGCATTCTGGATGCGAGCAAGCTCGCCGCGCTCGTGCTCGCTCCCGGTCGCCTGTTCGAGTTCGCCGTCGAGCGCGCGTCGAGGGCGGCGCTGACCTTTCTCCCCGATGCCCGGCCCCCGGTCGACCTCGTCGCCGTGCCGACGACCATCGGCACCTCGTCGGAGACCAACAGCGTCGCGATCCTCCGCAACGGCAGCGGCTCGCGACTCGTCGTCGGGCGCTCTCTGCGACCGCGACATGCGGTAATCGACGGTCACAACCTGCTCACCCTGACCCCGGCGGCGATCAGAGAAGGCGCGTTGGAGGCGTTCCTCCGACTGGCGGGCGCCTCGACGAGCGCGCGACGAAGCGTCAGAGCGAGACGCGACGCGGTCGCCCTCGGGCAGGCGCTGCTCGACACCGCCACCCGGGACGGCGCCTCCACCGCGTCGCGCCTGCGTCTCGCGCGTCTGAGCGCGGCGACGCAGCGCAGCGGGGCGCTGCGGGGACAGGATCCCTACAGCGCGCGTCACTGGTACGTCGCGAACGAGGTCGCCGTCGTGCTGGGAGTGCGCAAGATGGTCGCCACCGCGGCGGTGATCACGGCGGTCTGGCGCCGGATCTGCGCGGGCGACGCGCGCTGGGGAGACCGACGGAGCCTCGAGGACTTCTGGACCTCGGTCGTGGACGGATCGGGGCTGCCCCTCCATCCGCCGGCCGGTATCGACATGCTCCTCGACCTCGGCCGGATCCCGCGCCCGCCCCGGCCCACCTCCGACGAGATGCTCCGCATCGGTGCCGACACGGAGCGGTGGTGGGGCGGTCGCTACCCGATGCTCCCCGGGCTCCTCGCCGCGGACTTCGTCGACCTCCTCCGCGGATCGCGCTGGAGCACTCAGCCCGTCGGCCGGACGAGCCGACTTTCCTCGATCGATGCAGAGGAGGTGAATCGATGAAGAAGAGCGAGACGCGGATCCAGTTCCAGGAGCTGGACGAGATGGATGCTCCCAGCTGGGAGAGCTTCTACCAGGGTGTGATCGGCGCCCTGGTGCTCATAGGGATCGGCGCGGCCGCAGCGACGTGACCGCACCGTGACGGACATCGACACTGAAGGGAGAGGCATGCAGACCACGATTCCGACCCTCGAGTTCACCGAGCTCGAGGCCATGGAAGCGCAGGACGACGCTCTCGACTGGACCCGAGGATTCGCCGTGGGCGTGATCATCGGGATCCTCGCGCTCACCTAGACCGGCGGCCGCCGGGACACCGAGGAGGTGTGAATTGCAGACAGAGTCGCTCGAGTTCCAGGAACTCGAACACATCGACGCCCCACTCGAATGGTGGGAGCACGCGAGCTACATCATCGCCATCATCGGCGGTGCGGCAGCGATCGCGACCTGACCGGAGGGGTGCGGGCGCGAGGGATGCGCCCGCACCCTGACTCAGCCGTGGAGAGGAGAACGAGAATGTCCGGGCCGATCACCGATGCCGTGACGGCGAGACTCGCCGCCGTGGGAGCCGACGCTGTGCCGCAGGACCTGTACTCGGGGACCGGTGCCGACTTCTACGAGCGGCTCGTCGGCCCCGACCGGGCGGAGATCCGAGAAATGCTCGCCCTCGCACGCGCGACGGACGGGGCGATCCTCGACATCGCCGCGGGGAGCGGCAGACTCACCGTGCCTCTGGTGAGATCCGGCAGGCGCGTGACCGCGATCGACCTCTCCGACGACATGCTCTCCCACCTCCGCCGCCGCCTGCCCGGCCACGGGATGCTGGAGTGCGTCGTCGCGGACATGCGGGACTTCTCGCTGCGGGAGCGATTCGCGCTCGTGATCATCGGCGCCACATCCATCACACTGCTGGATGACGCCGAGCGGCCGCTCCTCTACGCCGCGGTCAGACGCCATCTCGCCCCCGGCGGCGTCTTCGCCTTCACCGTCGCCGGCGGTGCCGCGGCGGCGAGCCTCGCGGTGCCTCGAGACCAGGAGATCGCCGTCCCCGGGCCCGACGGGGATGAGACGTATCTCTTCTCGCAGCAGGTGCAGGACGACGGCGCAGCGCGGATCGTCAACTGGGTGCGCGCGTGCGACCTCGTGCGGGGCGCCGCGGTGACGGTGCTCACGAGCCGACTGCGGCTGCTCGACCGACATGTCCTCGCGAGAGAGCTCGTCGACGCCGGCTTCGCCGAGCCGACCATCACCCCGGTGCGGACGGACCGACCGGACGACATCCTCCTCCTGCGAACGACCGGGGCCGGATCACCGGGGGTGACGGATGCTGATGCGCGGCAGTGACTCGAGGAGCGACCGGTCTCGGGGCGGCGGCCGGTCGGCCGCCCTCACCGAGGACGCTCGTCCCGCTCTCGCCTCCGGCGTGGCCTTCGAGCAGTCCTCCGACGGAGCCGTCTGGATCGCCATGCTCCATGGAGTGCCCTCGTCGCGGGTCTCGCCACACGTCGTCGACCTGCTCACCGCGATGGACGGCGACACCGCGCTGCGCGATCTGCACCGACGCTTCGCCGCGGCCGAGTCCTGGGAGAGCTTCCTGCAGCTGGTCGTGCGGGTGCGCGCTTCCGGCCTCCTCGACGGTCACTCCGCACGCCCGTCCGGGCGGCTGGCCTTCCGGCCCCCGCTCACCCTCCAGGTCGCGACGCTCCGCGCGCCCGCCCTCTTCGACCGACTGCGACGACTGGTCCCGCCCCTCCCGCCCCGCGTGGTCCTGGCGTCGCTCGCCGTCGTGCTCGGCCTCGGCCTCGTCGCCGCCATGCTGCAGGCGGCGCAGCTGTGGAGCGTCCTGTCCGCACCGGTGCCGCTGTCCGCCCTCCTGGCCCTCGTCGCCGTGCTGTCGGTCCTGACCCTGCTGCACGAGAGCGCGCACGGCATCACGCTCGCGAACTACGGCGGTCGACCTCGCCGCGCGGGCGTCATGCTCTTCTATCTCACGCCCGCCTTCTTCGTGGACGTGACCGACGGCTGGCGCCTCGCCGAGCGGCGGCAGCGCGTCGCGGTGGCGCTCGCGGGTCCCGCGGTCCATGCGGTGGTCGCCGCGATCGCTCTGATCGCCGCGCTCGCCGTGCCGCATCCGCCGCTCCACCGGACGCTCCTGCTCCTCGGGCTCTCCTCCACGGCGATCGTCGTGGTGAACCTGATCCCGTTCGTGCGGTTCGACGGATACATCGCGCTCATGAGCGCTCTGGACGAGCCGAATCTGCGAGGTCGGGCGATCCACGACGGGACCGACCTCGCGATCCGCGTCCTGTTCGGAGGACGGCGAAGGGCCCGGCGGCTCGATCGGTGGTGGAGCGTCCCGTTCGGTCTGGCGAGCCTCCTCGCACCGGCGGTGCTGGTGGTCCTCGCGGTCGGCCGGATCGCGCATGCGCTCGCCGGCGGTGGCCCGATCGCCGGTCTCCTGGTCATGGCTCTCGAGGCGACGGTCGTCCTCGTCGCTCTGGTGATGCTCGTCCGGTCCGCGCGACGCATCCTGCGCTCGGGCGTCTCACGCCTGCGGTTCGTCGCGATCGTCGTCGCCCTGCTCGCGGGCGCGGGCACCGTGGGGGCGGTCGTCCCGATACCGCTGACCGCGACGCTCGGCTTCCTCTCCCTCGACGACCGGGTCGTCCTGGTGAGGGCGGGGACGGACCGGAGCCCCGTCCCCGAGGGGGCCGCGGTCACGCTGCTGAGCAGCGGCATCCTCGCGAACGAGCGCGTCGGCGTCGGGACGACCGGGCCGGCTCGCGCGGAACCGGCGGCCGTCGCGCTCGAGGCGCTCCTTCCGGTGACGGCGGATGCGGTGACGGTGCCGGCGGTGATCATCGCCGAGGTCGAGGTGTCGCGAGGACGAGGGAGTCTTCCGCCGACGGGTCAGGCCCGTGTCGAGCTCGGTACGCGGAATCTGTGGACGGCGCTCTGGGAGGCGGCGGTAGCGATGCCATCGTCGAGCCTTCGGGGCGAGAAGTAGGAAGGGAAGAACATGGACGACTACGCGATCGAGGTCCGAGGACTCACGAAGAGATACGGGCAGCGAGTCGCCGTCGAGGATCTGTCGTTCGCCGTGCCGCGCGGATCGATCGTCGGGCTCCTCGGGCCGAACGGCGCCGGGAAGTCGACGACGCTGCGGACGATCGTCGGCCTGCTGGCGCCGACGAGCGGCATCAGTCTCATCGACGGCAGCCCGTTCTCGGCACTCGGGAGCCCCGCGACGCACGTCGGGGTCCATATGGACGGCTTCGGGTTCGAGGGTGGGATCACCGCCCGGCGACACCTCGAGATCTGTCGGCTGGCAGCCGGGGCTCCGCGCGGCCGCGTGGAGGACGTGCTCGACGAGGTCGGGCTCTCCGCGGATGCGCGTCGGCGCGTGAAGACCTTCTCGACAGGCATGACCCAGCGGCTCGGCCTGGCCGCGGCGCTGATCGGATCGCCGCGGACGCTGATCCTGGATGAGCCGGCGAACGGTCTGGACCCGGACGGCATCCGGTGGCTCCGCGGATTCCTCCGCGGATTCGCGGACCGCGGCGGGACGGTGCTGATCGCGAGTCACCAGCTCGCCGAGCTCGAGCAGGTCGTCGACGAGGTGGTCGTCATCAAACGGCGCACTCTGTTCGCCGGGCGGCTCGACGACCTCATCACGAGCGACGCCGACTCGCTGGAGAGCCGATACTTCGCTCTGGTCGAGGGGGCGACGGCATGAGACGCGCCGTGATGAGCGAGGTGCTGCGCGCCGTGAGCGGGTACTCCCTCCTCGCGGTCCACCTCGTCGCCCTCCTCATGCCCCTCTTCGTGCTGTTCTCCGACGGCTCGCGCTTCGCCGTCTCCGGCCTGGATCCCGAGACGGCGTCCATGCGCCTTCTGGAGCCGCTCGCCTGGACGGCGATCTCCGCCGCGTTCGTCAGCGCCTACGGCGTCACGCGCGAGAGCTACTACGTCTCGATGGACCGGACGCTCACCGGCATCGGCTTCCCCCGTGCCTTCGTCGGCAAGCTGGTCGCCGGCGCCCTCGTGGCCGTCGCGCTCTCCCTCGCGATGCTCGTCGTCTGGACGCTGGGCGCGTCGATCCTCCTCAGTCGGAACGGGATGTCGCTCGTCCTCGGCCCGGATGCCTGGCGCCTCTTCGCGGGTGCGATGCTCGGCGCGCTCCTCGGCTCGGTGATCGGCGGAGCGGTCGGCTGGATCGCCCGGAACTACTACGTGACCGCCGCCGTGATCCTCCTCCTGCCGATGGCGGTGGAGTTCGCTCTGCTGCGGACGGCGCCGGACGTGGCGAGGTTCTCGCCGGGTCTCACCCTGGTCGCCCTCGGCGTTCCGGGATACCAGGGTCGCCTGCTCGAGTTCGCGCCGGCGTTCGGCCTCGCCCTGGTGTGGGCGGTCGCGCTGGTCGCCGTCGCGTGGATGCGGGGCCGGAGGCGCCTCTCATGATCGGCCGGGCGCTCCGTTCGCAGGCGCGCAGCCTCTTCGGCGACGTCGTCCTCCTGTGGGTGGCGGTGGCGGCGGTGCTGATGTCGATCTCGATGGCGATGAGCATCCCGACGGAGTTCCGCGATGCGCCGCCCAGCGCGCGAGCAGAGCTCGCAGGGCCGTTCACCGCGATCCTCGCGACGTACGCAGCCGTGCTCGCGGCGGTCTACGGCTCGTTCCGATACACGGTCGATCGGCGCGACGGAGTGATCGCCCAGAGGCTGATGCTGCAGACCCGCGGAGCGACCCTCCTCGCGAGGGCTCCCGCGTCCGCCGTCGGCGGTGCCCTCGTCGCGCTCGCCGGCGTCGTCGGCGGCCAGGGGGCGCTCGCGGTCGCGGTGGGCGGCATTCCCTTGGACGGCGGGTCGATCGGAGCCACCGTCGCCCTCGGGGCGGTCGCCGGGCTGTGGGGGATGGGCATCGGGATCGTCGTGCGGGCGCACCTGGTCGCGCTCTTCCTGGTGTCGATGTCCATGGGCGCCGCGATCCTCCTCGCCATCGTCTGGAAGGCAGGAGCGGTGTACCTCCCGCTCCTCGCGATGCTCGATGCGTTCCGGTTCGACCTGACCCCGATCGGACTGACGCCGCAGCAGACGCTCGACGCCCCGGTGGCCGCGCTGGTGACCGTCGCCTGGGTGCTGGCGGCCCTTCTGGCCGGCGCCCTCTCGTTCCTCCGGCGCGACGTGAGATAGCGGTCGGGCGAACCGGCGCCACCGGCGCGGCCGACGTAGGATCTCTGGGTGGCAACCCCCAAGATCGTCCTCTTCTACGTCTTCACCCCGCTCGCCGACCCGGAGGCGATCAGGGTGTGGCAGCGCGACCTCGGAGAGGCGCTGGGACTGCGGGGACGACTGCTGATCTCGCGGGACGGGGTCAACGGCACCCTCGGAGGCGACCTGCCCGCCCTCAAGCGGTGGGTGCGGTCGTTCCGGTCCTACGCTCCGTTCCGCGACGCCGACATCAAGTGGAGCGAGGGCACCGGAGTCGACGCCGACGGGCGCAGTCTCGACTTCCCGAAGCTGAGCGTCAAGGTGCGCGAGGAGATCGTGTCCTTCGGGGCCCCGGGCGAGCTCCGCGTCGACGAGAACGGCGTCGTCGGAGGCGGGGCGAGACTCTCCCCGGAGGCACTGCACGAGCTCATCGACGAGCGCGGCGACGAGGTCGTGTTCTTCGACGGACGCAATGCCCTGGAAGCGCAGATCGGCCGGTTCCGGGGCGCCGTCGTGCCCGACACCGAGACCACCAGGGACTTCGTCCGTCTGCTCGATTCCGGCGAGTACGACGATCTCAAGGGCAGACCCGTCGTGACGTACTGCACGGGTGGCATCCGATGCGAGGTGCTGTCGAGTCTGATGACCTCGCGCGGCTTCGGCGAGGTGTACCAGCTCGAGGGCGGCATCGTCCGATACGGGGAGAAGTACGGCGACGACGGCCTGTGGGACGGCTCGCTCTACGTGTTCGACAAGCGCGGATCCGTCGACTTCTCCGACCACGCCGCCGTCATCGGCGAATGCGTCGGATGCGGCGCGGCGACCAAGCGCACGGCGAACTGCCCCGACCCGTCGTGCCGCTCCCAGTTCGTCGTCTGCGAGGACTGCGACGCCGTCCGCTGCGCGGCGCACGCGGCCTGATCGGCGCGCGGCGCCTGATCGGCGCACGCAGCCTGATCCGCGCGCGGCGCCCCGGCGTCAGGCGAGCACGGGCCCGTCGGTGCGCCCGCTGACGAACAGCGATCGCGGGAGCAGGAACGCCCGCACGCGCGCAGGGCGGTCGACGCTGCGGCGCAGCTGCTGCAGTGCGGTGCTCAGCGCCTCGTCGAGAGCGGCCGATGCCGCACCGGACGGCCGTGCGTAGCTCGCGTGCTCGACGGCATCCGTGAGCAGGCGCATCGCGGCGGCATCCACCCCGTTGTCGCGCACGAGATCCGCGCCGCGCTGTCTCGGCGACTCGGCGTCCGACAGCGGGATGCGCAGGTCGAGCATGGTCGCGCGCAGCTCGATCCATGCGGATGCCGCGTCTCCGCGCCCCGCGCGGCGGCGCCGATCGAACCGGACGGCCGCGCGGATCAGCGCGGGGAGGAGCAGCACGACGAGCGCACCGAGGGTGACGAGCATCACGGGCGTCGGGTCGAGGGTGCGCAGCTGACCGGTCGCCCCGGTGTTGTCGCCCGCATCGCCGCGCTCGATCTCGGGACCGGAGCTCTGCTCGGCGCTCGGCGCGGTGGTCGGCGCGGGCGTGGCCGCCCCTCCCGAGCCTCCGCCCGATGTCGCCCCTGCCGCGAACGCCGTCGGCACGCCGAGAGATGCGGTCGGCTCGAACGGCACCCAGCCGACTCCCGGGAACAGCACCTCGGGCCAGGAGTGCAGCTGATCGCTCGACACCGAGTACACGGCCTCGTCCCCGCGCGTGCTGTCCGTCCGCACGCCGGGCAGGTACCCCACCACGATGCGCACCTCCATGCCCAGGCTCTCCGCCATGAGCGCGAAGGCGCCGGCGAAGTGGATGCAGTAGCCGGAGCGCACGTCGAGGAACCGGGCGACGGCATCGGCCCCTGTCCCGTCGAAGCCCTCGTCGACGGGCGTCTCGAGCGAGTAGGTGAACTGGCTGCGGAACCACGACTGCATGGCGATGAGCCGGTCGTAGTCGTTCGTCTCCTCGGCGGTCACCTCGCGCGCGGTTTCGCCGATCACGTCGGGGAGGTCCACGGGATCCGTGCCGGGGTCGACCACGGGGTCCGCCGCGGACAGCGCCCTGATCTGCTCGAGCGTGGGGGCCACGCGCATCGATCGGACGGTGTAGTCATTGCCGACGGCATCCGCGTCGCGGGAGGCGATGGTGCGGTTCTCGGGGTTCAGGCCCCATGCCGGCGGCAGTCCCTGCACGCTCAGGGCCGGGTACGGCACCGGCAGCCAGGAGCTCGACATCCGCAGGATGCGGATCGAGGTGCTCTGGTCCTCCGTGGCGATGTCGGAGGACCACTCGTCGGGTCCGAACCCCTCGCTCTGGGCCTGGAGGTCGCCGCGATCGGGCTGCCAGACGCGGCCGTCGAACCGCGACAGGGTGGTGAGGCGCAGGTAAGGCGCGGAGTTCGCGGTGGTGGCGAGCGTCAGCACCTCGACCGGATCGGGCCGGCGCAGATCGTCGCCCAGCCGCAGCGACGCGTCGACGGTGACGCCCACGCCGGTGCCGGCGAGCGTGGTCGACACGGGGAGCGCCGGAGCGATGATGAGCGTCGAGGCCAGGGCGGCGACGCCGACGCCGGCCGCCACCGCTCCGGACGAGCGCCGTGGGGACTCGGGATCCTGCGCGGCCGTGTAGCGGAACAGCACGAGCACGAGGATGCCGAGGCCGACGAACCACACGACGTCGGTCGCGCCGAGCGTGACGATCATCGGCATCGCGCCGACCGTCGCCGTGAGGAGAGACGCGATCACCGCGCCGCGCTGGGCGACCAGCTGGTCGAGGAGGATCGCGACGACCGCGAATCCCGCGGCCATGCTGGCCTCCAGCGCCGGTGTCGCCTCCAGCGGGGCGGAGCCGAAGACGACCTCCTCCCATGCCGCGGCCGCGAGACCCTGGAACGCGCGCAGCGACAGCTCGGTGGGGACCACGCCGAAGATCGCGGTGTCGCCCGCGACGAGCTGCGTGACGGTGCCGGCGGCGACGAGGATCTGGGCCGAGATCGTCGCGAGATCGCGGAGCCAGGCCGCACGGCGTCGGAGCAGCGTCCGCATCGCCATTCCCGTGAGGGCTGTCACGACGATCACCGCGAGGACGGCGAAGGACCATGCCCCCGGGGCGATCACGGCGGTGAAGGGCCACATGGCGACGAGACCCGCCGCCGCGGCCAGCATGGCGGGGACGACCCGGTTCGACGGCACCTCGTGCTCACGGTGCCACTCGAGCCGCGGCCGCTTCGCGCCGACCGTGCTCTCAGCCTTGTACATCGCGCGTCCCCTCGCATCCGAGGATCCGGCATCCGAGGATCCGGCGGGCGCCGATGAGGCGGGGGTCCCGGACGGCGCGACGCCGATCCTGTCGGGGAGGGCGTCCTCCCACGCGGCGGCCACGTCGTCGCCGAGCGCCGAGAAGCGCCAGCCGTGCTGCGTCGCCGCCTCTGCGGCGCCGGGCCGCGCGGCGGTCGCGAAGAGGAGGGGAGCGGCGGCGCCCGCGGGGCGGAGCAGGCCGGCCTCCTCCTCGTCGATGTCACCGGTGATGTAGACGAGCGGCCCCGGCGGGGTGCCCCCGACGAGGATGCCGAGATCGCGGGATTCGCCGCGCGGAGCGACGAGGGCCAGAGCCACGAGAAGTCCGTCCCTGTCGTCCTCGTGACCGCGCAGCGTGCCGAGCAGAGCTCCCGAGCTGTCGATCACGTCGACGCCGTAGCCCTCCTGCACGAGGTGCACGGCCACCGAGGCGCAGAGCGAGACCGCCGCCTCGAACGCCGGGTCCTCGGCGTCACCCAGTCGAGCCCAGCGGGAGGCGGCGCGGTCGAGCACCACGAGCGCATCCGGGCTCGATTCCTCCTCCTCCTGACGCACCATGAGCTGGCCCCGGTGCGCGGTCGTGCGCCAGTGGATGCGGCGCATGGAGTCGCCCGGGATGTAGCGCCGCGGAGAGAGGTTGTCGCTGCCCTGACCCAGGCGGCTGGACGAGGTCTGCGCCGTGCCGCCTGCGGCGCCGACGCGGACCGTGAGCGGCGCGAGCGTGCACACCTCGGGCACGACGGTCACCGTGCGGGTGTCCCCGAACGCCTGCTCGCGCTGCGCGAGGCCGAACGGGTCGACCGTGCGCAGCACCAGGGGGCCGATCGGCCAGACGCCGCGGCGCACCCCGGTGATCAGATAGCCGAGCTTCCCCGACTCGGGCGGATACTCGCCGGCCGAGTCTCCCGCGACCGCCGGCGGCAGCACATCGCGCCACAGTCCGCGCGGCACCCGCAGCGCACGCAGTCCGAAGCGCAGAGTCACACGCGAGGTCTCCGACACGGTCAGCAGGTCCGTCGAGATCTGGCGCGCGACCGTCCCGGACCGGCGCGGCAGCGCGACCACCATCATCGCGAGCACGGTCAGCGCGAGGAGCAGGATGCCGACGTGCAGCAGGATCGCCGCGCCGAGCATGTTCGCCGCGATCACGCATCCGATCCCGGCGAGGAGCGCAGCCGTGCCCCGCAGGGTGAGGAGGCGACGGCGAGGCATGGCGGGGCGAGGTCAGGAGCGGACGGCGACGGGGACGCGCACCCGGTCGACGATCTGCCGCAGGGCGGACTCGACGGGCTGGGCGCCCGCCCGGTGCGCGCCTCGCGCCGGCAGCAGTCGGTGGGCGAGCACGGGGATGAGCAGCGCCGTGACATCGTCGGGGATCACGAACTCGCGGCCGTCGAGCGCCGCCGAGACCTTGGCCGCGCGGATGAGCTGGAGGGTGGCGCGCGGGCTCGCACCGAGATGCAGGTTCGGGTCGGCACGGGTGGCCTGGGCGAGCGCGACGGTGTACTCCTCGATCGCGGGGGCGACGTGCACGGCGCGCGCCCAGGCGATGAGGCTCGAGATCGAGGCGGCGTCTGCGACGGCGGTCACCGCGGCCAGCGGGTTCACGGTGTCGCGCTGGCGGAGCATCTCGGCCTCGGCCGCGGCATCCGGGTACCCCATCGAGATGCGCATCATGAAGCGGTCCCGCTGCGCTTCGGGCAGGGCGTACGTCCCCTCCATCTCGAGCGGGTTCTGCGTCGCCACGACGAGGAACGGGTCGGGGAGGAGGTGCGTCGAGCCGTCGACCGTCACCTGGCCCTCCTCCATCGCCTCCAGCAGCGCCGACTGCGTCTTGGGGGAGGAGCGGTTGATCTCGTCGGCGATCACGATGTGCGCGAACACGGCGCCGCGCTTGAACTCGAACTCGCGGTCGACGGGGTTGTACACGCTGACGCCGGTCACGTCGCCGGGGAGCAGGTCGGGCGTGAACTGGATGCGGCGCACGGTCGCGTCGATGCTCGCCGCGAGAGCGCGGGCGAGCATGGTCTTGCCCACCCCGGGGACGTCCTCGATGAGCAGGTGCCCCTCGGCGAGCAGGCACACGAGCGCGCTCCGCACGGCCTCTGGCTTGCCGTCGATCACCCGGCCCACCGACGCGAGGATGGCCGACGTCTGCGCGGCGAACTGCTCGGCGCTGACGACGGCGGGTGCCGGGGGCGGGGTGTCTGGCATGCGTTCCCTCTCACGTCGGCGCTGCGGTGCGCGTGAACCGATCGTAACCCGCGCGGCAGGGGTTCGCTCCGGGATCGGCTAGACTGGTCCACGGCTCTCCGCGTGGCGGCATCCAGGCCAATTCCCCCAGGGCGGAAACGCAGCAAGGGTAACCGGGCTCTGCTGGGTGCGCGGAGGGTCGTTTTCTTTCTGTCAGCATCCTCCGGGATGAGCCTGCCAGGATCGTGACGTGACGAGGCCAGACCTGATCCGCACCGCCGACGCCCCGCATCCGCTGGCGCGCTTCGCCTCGCCCGTGCTGCTTCTCGCCGCGATGTGGGCTGTGCAGCTCGCCGACGCCGTGCTGCCGGGGTCGTTCACGGGCTTCGGTCTGCGGTCGTGGGATCCCGCCGGACTCGCCGGCATCGTGCTCGCTCCGATGCTGCACGCGACCTGGGCTCATCTCATCGCCAACTCCGTGCCGTTCCTCGTGCTCGGCTGTCTCGTGGCGGTCGAGGGCAGCCGCCGATTCTGGGCCGTCACGGCGTTCGCCGCCGTGATCGGAGGACTCGGCACCTGGCTGGTGAACGCGCCAGGGACCCTGACGGTGGGTGCCTCGGGACTCGTGTTCGGATACTTCGGCTACACCGTCGCCCGCGTCTTCGCGCCGGGCCGGACCTCGCACCGCATCCTGTACGCCGTGATCGCCCTCGTCGTGATCGGCGTCTACGGGGGCTCGATGCTCGCCGGGGTCGTCGGTGTGCGCGACGGCATCTCCTGGCAGGCGCACCTGTTCGGAGCGATCGGCGGTGCGCTCGCCGCGTTCGTCGGCAGATCCAGGGTGCGCCGCCCGTGACGACGACGAGGAACGGCGGCCGGGGGAGGTCGCGCGCCTCGACGACACGCTCGGCCCGCACCCGATCCCGCGGACGACCGCGCACCCGCAGGACGTCCCCGCGGCGCCGCGCGCAGAAGCGGATGCAGCGCCGCCGCCTTCTGCGGCGGATCGCCCTCGCTGTCGGCCTGGTCGCCGTCGTCACGGCGGTCGCCGTCCTGATCCCTTTCACGCTCGCCCACGAAAAGCCGCTCGCGGTGTGCCTCAGCGACCCCTCGACGTTCCCCTCGTCCGGCGTGGCGGGCTGGGAGGGGGAGCAGCTGGAGAATGCCGCGACCGTCATGCAGACCGCCGCGTCGCTCGGATTCGGCCGTGACGGCCAGATCCTCGGCGTGATGACCGCGATGGGCGAGAGCAGCCTGATCAACATCGACTACGGCGACTGGGAGACGAGCGGCTTCACCAACCCGGACGGCAGCCGCACCACGAGCATCGGGCTGTTCCAGCAGCAGGACTGGTGGGGGAGCGTCGAGCAGCGGATGGATCCGGCGACCGCCGCGACCCTGTTCTATGAGCGCCTCGCCCGCGTGCCGGACTGGCAGTCCCTGCCGCAGTCCCTGGCCATCCACCGCGTGCAGATCAACCTCGATCCCCAGTACTACTCGCGCTATGCCGCCGACGCCGCGGCCGTCGTCGACGCGCTCTCGACGCCCTGCTGAGCGGGGTTTCGCACGGCTGTCAACCCAGCGCGTCCATATCGAGCTGCACCTAGGCTGGGTCTCGTGGCGCAGAGCATCTACATCACCTCGGCCGAAGGCCATACCGGGAAGTCGACGATCGCCCTCGGCGTGCTGGATGCGCTGATGCGCGTCACGCCGCGCGTCGGGGTCTTCCGCCCCATCGCGCGATCGGTGTCCGACCGCGACGACGTGCTCGAGCTCCTCCTCGCGCACGACGGGGTGCACCTCGACTACGAGGACTGCGTCGGCGTCACCTACGACGACGTCCGCGACGATCCCGATCGCGCGCTGTCGACCATCGTCGCCCGGTTCAAGGCGGTCGAGGCCCGCTGCGACGCGGTCGTGATCGTCGGCAGCGACTACACCGACGTCGCGAGCCCCGCCGAGCTGGGCTACAATGCGCGGATCGCCGCGAACCTCGCGGCGCCGGTGCTGCTGGTGCTCAGCGGACGCGATCAGCAGCGTCAGGCCGAGCAGCTGGGGACCACCACGGCCCGCACCCCCGCGGCGGTCGGGCAGATCGCCGCGCTCGCGCTGTCCGAGCTCGAGGTGGAGCGAGCCGAGCTCTTCGCGGTCGCCGTCAACCGCGCGGACCCCGACGCGCTCGCCGACATCGAGGCGGCCGTCGTCGCCGTGCGTCCCGACCGCAGGACGCCGGTCTGGGCGATCCCGGAGGATCGCACCCTGGTCGCGCCGTCGATCGACGGCATCCTGTCCGTCGTCGACGGACGCCTCATCAAGGGCGATCCCGACCGCCTGGCGCGCGAGGCGCTGACCATCGTCGTCGCCGGCATGTCGATGGTGAACGTGCTGCCGCGGCTGACGGAGGAGGCGGTCGTCGTGATCCCCGCCGACCGCACCGAGGTGCTGCTGGCGACGCTCCTGGCCGACGCATCGGGCACCTTCCCCCGCGTCGCCGGGATCATCCTCAACGGCCCCTTCCCGCTGCCGGAGCCGATCGTGCAGCTGCTCGACGGGTTCCCCTCGACCATGCCGATCATCACGACCGATCTCGGCACGTACGACACCGCGGTGCGGGTGATGGGCGCGCGAGGGCGCATCTCTCCCGAGTCGCGCGGCCGCTACGACCGCGCGCTCGGCCTCTTCCAGACGCATGTCGACATCGCCGAGCTCACCACGCAGCTCGGCCTCGCCGAGTCGCGGGTCGTCACACCCCTCATGTTCGAGTACGGCCTCATCGAGCGCGCCCGCGCCGACCGTCGGCGCATCGTCCTCCCGGAGGGCGACGACGACCGCATCCTTCGCGCCGCGGCGACCCTGCTCGCGCGCGAGGTCGCCGACCTCACGATCCTCGGCGACGAGTCGACCGTCAGGGCGAGGGCCGTCGAGCTGGGCATCGACATCGGCGCCGCGCAGGTCGTGAGCACCTCCGACCCCGAGCTCGTCGAGCGCTTCGCCGCCGAGTACGCGCGTCTGCGCGCGCACAAGGGCATCACCCTCGCGCAGGCGGCGGACACCGTGACGGACGTGTCGTACTTCGGCACCATGATGGTGCACCTGGGGCTCGCCGACGGCATGGTGTCCGGCGCCGCGCACACGACGGCGCACACGATCCGCCCGTCCTTCGAGATCATCAAGACCAAGCCGGGCGTCGAGGTCGTCTCGAGCGTCTTCCTGATGGCGCTCGCCGACCGCGTGCTCGTCTACGGCGACTGCGCGGTGATCCCCGACCCGACGAGCGAGCAGCTCGCCGACATCGCGATCTCCTCGGCGGCGACCGCGCGGCAGTTCGGCATCGACCCGCGCGTCGCGATGCTCTCGTACTCCACGGGGGAGTCGGGGTCGGGCGCCGACGTCGACAAGGTCCGCGCCGCGACGGCGATCGTGCACGAACGGGCGCCGGAGCTCCTCGTCGAGGGCCCGATCCAGTACGACGCCGCGGCCGACGCCGCCGTCGCCAAGGCGAAGCTGCCCGACTCCGCGGTCGCGGGACGGGCCACGGTGTTCGTCTTCCCCGACCTCAACACCGGCAACAACACCTACAAGGCCGTCCAGCGCTCGGCGGGCGCCGTCGCCATCGGCCCGGTGCTGCAGGGGCTCAACAAGCCGATCAACGATCTCTCGCGGGGAGCGCTGGTGGACGACATCGTGAACACGGTCGCCATCACGGCGATCCAGGCGCAGGCGCAGGCGGAAGGGGCGGCGTCGTGAGTGCGATCCTCGTCATCAACAGCGGATCCTCCTCGCTGAAGTACAGCCTCATCGACATCGAGGACGAGAACGAGCTCGCGAGCGGGCTCGTCGAGCGGATCGGCCAGGACGTCAGCGCGATCACGCACACCGTGCGACCGGACACCTCGACGGAGGCCGTGGTGACCATGCTCGAGGCGACGTTCGACGACGAGAGGCCGGTCGCCGATCACGATGCCGCCTTCGCCGTGATGCTCGAGCAGTTCGCGGCGCACGGGCCGTCGCTCGACGAGCATCCGCCCGCCGCCGTCGGGCACCGCGTCGTGCACGGCGGGGCGCGCTTCTACGCGCCCACGCTGGTGACGGCCGACGTCGAGAGGCAGATCGAGGAGCTCGCGGTCCTCGCTCCGCTGCACAATCCCGCGAACCTCGCGGGCATCGTGGCGGCTCGAGCCGTGTTCGCGGCCGTGCCGCACGTGGCCGTCTTCGACACCGCCTTCCATCAGACCCTTCCCCCCGCGGCGTACACGTATGCGATCGACGCCGAGCTCGCGGCCGCCCACCGCGTGCGCCGCTACGGCTTCCACGGCACGAGCCACCAGTTCGTGAGCGAGGCCGCCGCGGCGTTCGTCGACCGCGATCCCGCGACGCTGCGGCAGCTCGTCTTCCACCTGGGCAACGGCGCATCCGTCACGGCGATCGACGGCGGTCGCTCGGTCGAGACCTCGATGGGCCTCACTCCGCTCGAGGGGCTCGTGATGGGCACGCGATCGGGAGACCTCGACCCCGCGGCGCTCGTGCATCTGTCGCGTCGCGCCGGTCTGTCGATCGACGATCTCGACGCGCTGCTCAACACCCGCAGCGGCCTCAAGGGACTCGCCGGCCGCAGCGACATGCGCGACATCCTCGCGGGACGGGATGCCGGGGACGACGCGGCGACGCTCGCGTTCGACGTCTACATCCACCGGCTGCGCGCATACGCCGGCGCCTACATCGCCCAGCTCGGCGGGGTCGACGTCATCTCGTTCACGGCGGGCGTCGGCGAGAACGCCGCCGCCGTGCGCGCCGAGGCCATGGCGACGCTCGGCTTCGCCGGCGTGGAGGTCGATCGGGCGCGCAACTCCGCCCGCGGCCGCGGCATCCGGCGCATCTCGACGGATGCCTCCGCGGTGACGGTCCTCGTCGTCCCGACGAACGAGGAGCTGGAGATCGCACGCCAGACCGCCCGGATGCTCTGACCGAAACCCCGACGGGGGTTACCGCCGACACGTCGCCGCAACTACGCTTGCACAGTGGCACGGAGAGGTGCCGGAACCATCGTCCTTCTCCTGGAGGCTCCTGTGCCCGATGCCCTGCCCGATCTGCTCAGCGCGGACGGCGTCCTGTTCGACCTCGACGGCGTGCTCACGCCGACCGCCGAGGTGCACATGCGCGCGTGGAAGGTCGTCTTCGACGACGTGTTCGAGCGCTGGGGGATCACGCCTCCCTACTCCGACGCCGACTACTTCGACTATGTCGACGGCAAGAAGCGCTACGACGGTGTGGCGAGCCTGCTGCATAGCCGCAACGTCGAGGTGCCGTGGGGCGCGGTCGACGACGCGCCGGAGGCCGAGACCGTCTGCGGGATCGGCAACCGCAAGAACGCCGCCTTCGCGACGGCGCTCCGCAGCGAGGGCATCGCGCCCTTCCCCGGCTCGCTGGCACTGATCGAGAGGCTCGCCGCCGCCGGCGTCCCGATCGGAGTGGTGTCGAGCTCGAAGAACGCCGAGGAGGTGCTGGCCGCCGCCGGCATCCGCGACTTCTTCCCCGTCGTGGTCGACGGAGTGGTCGCCGAGCGCGACGGGCTCGCGTCGAAGCCCGCGGCCGACATGTTCGCGGCGGGAGCAGCGGCGCTCGGCGTCGACCCGGCACGCAGCGTCGCCGTCGAGGACGCGACCTCCGGCGCCGCATCCGCTGCCGCCGCCGGATTCGCCACGGTCGTCGGCGTCGATCGCGGAACCGGTGCCGACGCGCTGCGCGCCGCGGGAGCCACGATCGTGGTGACCGATCTCGACGCCTTCCTCGCCGACGGGCCGTCCGACGCCGCGACCGCATCCCCCTCCGACAGCACCCGCTCCGACAGCACCCGCTCCGACAGCACCCGCTCCGACTCCGATTCCGAGGAGACCGCATGATCGACCGCGATCGCTTCCCCGTCGACCCCTGGCGCCTCATCGAGACGCGCTACTCCGAGAGCGGGGTGGGCGAGACCCTGTTCAGCGTCGGCAACGGCTACCTCGGCCTGCGCGGGAATCACATCGAGGGTCGCGGCGCGCACGAGCACGGCACGTTCATCAACGGTCTGCACGAGACGTGGCCGATCCGTCACGCCGAGCAGGCCTACGGCTTCGCCGAGGTCGGCCAGACGATCGTCAACGCGCCGGATGCCAAGGTCATGCGCGTGTACGTCGACGACGAGCCGATCTCGTTCGACGAGGCCGACGTGCGCGAGTACCGGCGCACGCTCGACATGCGCACCGGCGTGCTCGAGCGCCTGGTCGTGTGGGAGACGCCGTCGGGCAAGCGCGTGCGCATGCGCGACGAGCGGATCGTCAGCTTCGAGGAGCGCCACCTCGCGATCCTGCGCCTCGAGGTCGTCGTCGAGAACTCCGACGCCCCCGTCACCGTGAGCTGCCAGATGATCAACCGCCAGGACGGCGCCGGGGTCTACGAGGGCACGCCCGCCGAGGCCAAGGGCGGAGCGGGTTTCGACCCGCGCAAGTCCGAGAAGATCGCCGAGCGGGTGCTCATCCCCGCCGAGCACTGGCAGGACGGACTGCGCTCGGCGCTCTCGTACGGCGTCGCCGCCTCCGGCATGACCGTCGCGGTCGTCGCCGACCACCTCATCGAGACCGAGAACGACTACACGTCGCGCACGCTGATCGAGGAGGACATCTCCAAGAACGTGTTCCGCGTGCAGGCGAAGGCCGGCGTGCCGATCACGGTGACGAAGCTCGTCAGCTACCACACGTCCCGCGGCGTGCCGCCGCGCGAGCTCGTGGACCGCTGCCGGCGCTCGCTCGACCGGGTGCGGTTCGAGGGCATCGAGACCCAGTTCCGCCGCCAGGCCGAGTGGCTGGCGGCCTTCTGGGAGCGCAGCGACGTGCAGATCGGCGGTCACGACGACATCCAGCAGGCGACGCGCTGGTGCCTGCTGCAGCTCGCACAGGCATCCGCCAGGGCCGACGGCACCGGCGTCCCGGCGAAGGGCGTCTCGGGCTCGGGTTACAGCGGCCACTACTTCTGGGACACCGAGATCTACGTGCTCCCGTTCCTCACGTACACGTCGCCGCAGTGGGCGCGCAACGCGCTGCGGGCCCGGGCGCTCATGCTCCCGGCGGCCCGTCGTCGCGCGGCGCAGCTCAACGAGGCCGGCGCGCTGTTCCCGTGGCGCACGATCAACGGCGAGGAGGCCTCGGCCTATTACGCCGCCGGCACGGCGCAGTACCACATCAACGCCGACGTGAGCTTCGCGCTCGGCAAGTACGTGCGGGCGACCGGCGACGAGGACTTCCTCCGCCGCGAGGGCATCGACATCGCGATCGAGACGGCGCGGCTGTGGGCGACCCTCGGCTTCTGGCGCACGTCGCGCGTCGTGGCGGGCTCCGCGGACGACGACGGCATCGAGACGTTCCACATCCACGGCGTCACCGGACCGGACGAGTACACCACGGTCGTCAACGACAACCTGTACACGAACGTCATGGCGCGCTACAACCTGCGCTACGCCGCCAGGGTGGTGCGCGAGGCGGAGGAAGCCGACGGCGAGGAGTTCGACCGCGTCGTCGAGCGCACGGGTCTGGCGCCCGGCGAAGCCGAGGGCTGGGAGCGCGCGGCCGACGCCATGTTCATCCCGTTCAGCGAGAGCCTCGGCATCCACCCGCAGGACTCCCTGTTCCTCGAGCGCGAGGTGTGGGATCTGGCGCACACGCCCGCCGACCAGCGCCCGCTGCTCCTGCACTTCCACCCGCTCGTGATCTACCGGTTCCAGGTGCTGAAGCAGGCCGATGTCGTGCTCGCCCTGTTCCTGCAGGGCAACCACTTCACCCCCGAGGAGAAGAAGGCCGACTTCGACTACTACGACCCGCTCACCACGGGCGATTCGACGCTGTCGGCCGTGGTGCAGTCGATCCTCGCGGCGGAGGTCGGCTATCAGGACCTCGCGCTGCGGTACTTCGAGCAGTCGCTGTTCGTCGATCTGCACGACCTGCACCACAACGCGGCCGACGGCGTGCACGTCGCGTCGGCGGGTGGCGTCTGGACGGCGCTGGTCTGCGGCTTCGGCGGCATGCGCGACTACGCGGGCGAGCTGAGCTTCGATCCGCGCCTGCCCGCGGGCTGGCCGTCGCTGTCGTATCCGCTGCAGTGGCAGGGGTCAGAGCTGCAGGTCACGGTCACGAAGGACGAGCTGCGCGTGCAGGTGCGCTCCGGCGAGCCGGTGGCCTTCACCGTGCGCGACGAGGCCTTCATCGCGACGACGGATGCCGATGTCGTGGTCGCCCTCGCCGACCAGGGCCCGCTCATCCCCGGGCGCCCGACCCTGCGGCAGTTCGCCGACGCCCTGCGCGAGGACGGCACGCGCCTCTCGGCGTCCGTGCCGGTCATCACGACCGCGATCCCGGTGATCGAGACGATCGACTGAGCTCGGTGGGCGGGATGCTGTGCACCCCGCCCACCTCGGTGTCGGTGGCACGCCGTAGGCTGTTGTGGTGACCACAGCCCTCTACCGCCGCTACCGCCCCGAGTCGTTCGGCGAGATGATCGGGCAGTCCCAGGTGACCGATCCGCTGATGACCGCTCTGCGCGGCGATCGCGTCGGCCACGCCTACCTGTTCTCCGGTCCTCGGGGATGCGGCAAGACGACCTCCGCGCGCATCCTCGCGCGCTGCCTGAACTGCGCCGAGGGGCCCACCGACGTGCCGTGCGGCACCTGCCCGAGCTGCGTCGAGCTGTCGCGCGCGGGCGGCGGATCGCTCGACGTCGTCGAGATCGACGCCGCGAGCCACAACGGCGTCGACGACGCGCGCGATCTCCGCGAGCGTGCGACCTTCGCGCCGAGCCGTGACCGCTACAAGATCTTCATCCTCGATGAGGCGCACATGGTGACGCCCCAGGGCTTCAACGCGCTCCTCAAGCTCGTCGAGGAGCCCCCGCCGCACGTGAAGTTCATCTTCGCGACGACCGAGCCCGAGAAGGTGCTCGGCACGATCCGCTCGCGCACGCACCACTATCCGTTCCGCCTCGTGCCGCCCGCGGCCATGCTCGAGTACGTCGAGAAGCTCTGCGCCGAAGAGGGGGTCGTCGCCGAGCGCGGCGTGCTGCCCCTGGTCGTGCGCGCCGGCGGAGGCTCGCCGCGAGACACGCTCTCGCTGCTCGATCAGCTGATCGCGGGATCCGACTCTCCCGCGGGCTCCGAGACCGTGACGGTCTCCTACGAGCGCGCGGTGGCCCTGCTCGGCTACACGCACGCGACGCTGCTCGACGAGATCGTCGACGCGCTCGCCGCCGGCGACGCCGCGGCGGCATTCCCCGCGGTCGATCGCGTGGTGCAGACGGGTCAGGACCCGCGACGCTTCGTCGACGATCTGCTCGAGCGCCTGCGCGACCTCATCGTCATCGCGGCTGTCGGCGCCGGTGCGTCCTCGGTGCTCCGGGGCATCGCCGAAGACGAGCTGGCGCGCATGCGCAGTCAGGCCGAGGCGTTCGGCGGAGCCCGTCTGTCGCGCACGGCCGATGTCGTCAGCGCCGCCCTCGACGACATGTCGGGTGCGACCTCGCCGCGTCTGCACCTCGAGCTCATGGTCGCCCGCGTGCTCGCCGGTGCGGCGGATGCGGGGGCTCCCACGACCGGCGTGCCGACGACGCCCTCCGCACGCGCGGCTGCGACGGGGCCGGCGGTGCCTGCCGGAGCGGCTGCGCCCGCTGCATCGGCGCCCGCTGCATCGGCGCCCGCGTCGACCGCCGATGGATCGACCGGTGCCGGTGCCGGTGCCGCCGCCGCGGCTCCGGGCATCGTGACCTCGGCCGGTGCCGCGCCCGCAGGCTCCTCCGCGTCGGCGACGCCGGATGCCGCTCGCGAACCCGCGACCGGCACCGCTCAGACGCCGCCCGCCGACCCGACCGCATCCGTGCCGAGCGGCCCCGTGGTGTTCGACCAGGTGACCGCGGCATGGCCGGCCGTCCTCAAGCGGCTCGAGAGCATCAGCCGCACCTCGTGGCTGCTGGCCACCGCGGTGCAGCCGCTCGCCTATGCGACGGACACCGAGGTGCTCACCCTGGGGTTCACGAGTCAGCATGACGTGGCGAAGTTCAAGGGCAGCACGCCCGGCTCGGGGCCCTCCGACCATCTGCGCAGCGCCATCGAGCAGGAGCTCGGAGTGACGGTCAAGTACCGCCCGGCGCCGATGCCTGTCGGCGGCGCCCCGCGTCAGCCCGCGACATCGCCGTCCGGCGCGCCGTCGGGCGACGCGCCTGCATCGGAGCCTGCGTCAGCGGGGTCGTCCCGTCCGCAGACCCGAAGCGCATCCGCCGCGCCGGTGACCGAGTGGGCGGTGGCGCCCATCCCGGCATCCGCGGCCCCGGTCGCCGCGCCCGCCGGCGCACCCTCGTCCGCGCCGTCCGCCGGGGAGGCCCCGGCCGTGTCGCCTGCCGGCGCGGCCTCGCCCGTGTCGCCGACGACCGTCCCGTCTCCGGCATCTCGCTCCACCGCGCACGATGAGCCGCCGTACCCGATCGACGACGAGCCGCCGTACTTCGACGACGAGCCGCCGTACGACCCGTCGTTCGAGCCGGCGCCGGGCGGCCGACCGAGCGCCCCGTCGCAGGCTCCGACCGCCCCGGTCCCGCAGGCTGCGACGGCGGCCCCCTCCGTGAAGGCGGCACCCGCCGCATCCGCCCCGGTCGTCACCGAGCGCACCCCCGGCGGGGGAGTCCAGCGCTACGGCGAGGCCGTGATCCGCCAGGTGCTCGGCGCGACGTTCGTGCGCGAAGAGCCCTACGAGCCCCCGACGAGGTTCTCCTGATGTACGACGGCATCGTCCAAGAGCTGATCGACGAGTTCGGCCGCCTGCCGGGCATCGGCCCGAAGTCCGCGCAGCGCATCGCGTTCCACATCCTCCAGACGCCGACGTTCGACGTCGCACGCCTGTCGGAGCTCCTCACCGAGATCCGCGTCCGGGTGCGCTTCTGCGAGGTCTGCGGCAACGTCGCCGAGCAGGAGCGCTGCGCGATCTGCCGCGACCCCCGACGCAACGGCGCCCTCATCTGCGTGGTCGAGGACGCGAAGGATGTGGCCGCCATCGAGCGCACACGGGAGTTCCGCGGTCTGTACCACGTGCTCGGCGGCGCGATCAGCCCGATCGCCGGCATCGGCCCCGACGACCTGCGGATCGCGCAGCTCATGACCCGGCTCGCCGACGGCACGGTGCAGGAGGTCATCCTGGCCACGAACCCCAACCTCGAGGGCGAGGCCACCGCGAGCTACCTCAGCCGCCTGCTGACCACGATGCAGATCACGGTCTCGCGGCTCGCGTCCGGTCTGCCGGTCGGCGGCGACCTCGAGTACGCCGACGAGGTCACCCTCGGGCGCGCGTTCGAGGGTCGGCGCGTGCTGTGAACGCGCACGGCGGGTTCTCTCGCCGAGGCTGGCTGCTCTTCGGCGCGATGGCGCTGCTGTGGGGTGTGCCCTACCTCTTCATCAGCGTCGCCGTCGAATCGTTCTCGCCGCCGGCGATCGTGGCGGGACGCACGCTGATCGCGGCGCTGCTCCTGCTGCCGTTCGCGATCCGCGGCGGCGCGCTGCGCCAGGCATGGAAGGTCTGGCCGTGGGTCCTCGCCTTCGGCGCGATCGAGATGGCGGGGCCGTTCGTGCTGCTCGGCCATGCCGAGATGACCCTGCCGTCGGGCATGACGGGGCTGCTCGTCGCGACCGTGCCGCTGTTCGCCGCCCTCATCGCGCTGGGAGGCGGCGACAGGGGAGTGCTCCGACCCGCCCGCGGCATCGGCCTCCTCGTGGGCTTCGTCGGCGTCGCGATCGTCGTCGCCGGGCCGGGGCTGTTCGGCGGCGAGGTCAGCCTCCTCGCAGCCGGGGAGGTGCTGCTCGTCGCCGTGCTGTACGCGATCGCACCGTTCATCGTCGCCCGCAAGCTCGCGGACGTGCCGTCGCTGGGCACCATCACCCTGTCACTCCTGATGATCGGGCTCATCTATCTGCCCATCGGCCTGCTGACGCAGCATCGGGTGCCGACTCTGCCCTCCATCGGGGCGCTCCTCGCGCTCGCCGTCATCTGCACTGCTGTCGCGTTCCTCGCGTTCTTCGCCCTGATCCGCGAGGTCGGTCCCGTGCGCGCGCCGCTGTTCACATACGTCAACCCGGTCGTCGCGATCATCCTCGGCGCGATCGTCCTCTCCGAGCCGCTCACACCGGGACTCCTCCTCGGATTCCCGCTCATCATCGTCGGATGCTGGTTCGCCGCGACCGGCGGACGGCTCCGCCCTCCGGCATCCGCCCCGCCCGGCCTCGCCTCGGCTCCCGTCCCGCCGGCCCTCTGACTCGTCGCCCCCGCCCCGGTGCCCGGCGTCCCCACCGGTCCTCGCCGAGCACGGTTTCGGATGCCGGGTGCGCCTCGCCGCAGCATCCGTCGTCGTTCCGGCGTGTCGTCGTCTCGGCTCCGAAGCTGTGCCCGCCCGTGCGCCCGCCACCCGTGCGCCCGCGACCCGTGTTCACCACCCGTCGCCGCCACCCGTCCTGGCCACCCGTCTTCCCCACCCGCCGTGCACCCTGCCCACCGGTCCCCGCCGTGCACGGTTTCGGATGCCGGGTGCGCCTCGCCGCAGCATCCGTCGTCGTTCCGGCGTGTCGTCGTCTCGATTCCGAAGCTGTGCCCGCCCGTGCGCCCGGACCGCCGTCACATGCGAGGCAGGGCATATGCGCCGATCGTAGAATGAGCGTGGGCGGATCCGCCCGACATCCCAGGGAGTGAACGTGGCCCTCATCGTGCAGAAGTACGGCGGCTCGTCTGTCGCCGACGCAGAGAGCATCAAGCGCGTCGCCAAGCGCATCGTCGACACCCGTCGTGCCGGGCACGATGTCGTCGTCGCCGTCAGCGCGATGGGCGACACCACCGACGAGCTGCTCGACCTCGCGAACGAGGTCGCCCCGATCCCCGCGCCCCGCGAGCTCGACATGCTGCTGTCGAGCGGCGAGCGGATCTCGATGGCGCTGCTCGCGATGGCGATCCACTCGATGGGCTTCGAGGCCCGCTCGTTCACCGGCAGCCAGGCCGGCATGATCACCGACTCCCAGCACGGCGCCGCCCGCATCGTCGACGTCACCCCCGTGCGCCTGCGCGAGGCCCTCGACGAGGGCGCGATCGTGATCGTCGCCGGCTTCCAGGGCTTCAACCGCGACACCCGCGACATCACCACGCTCGGACGCGGCGGGTCGGACACGACCGCCGTCGCCCTCGCCGCCGCGCTCTCCGCCGACGTCTGCGAGATCTACAGCGACGTCGACGGGATCTTCACGGCCGATCCGCGCGTCATCCCGAAGGCGCAGAAGCTCGACCACGTCTCGAGCGAGGAGATGCTCGAGCTCGCCGCCAACGGCGCGAAGGTGCTCTACATCCGCGCCGTCGAGTACGCACGCCGTCACGGCGTCCTGATCCACGCCCGTTCGACGTTCTCGTCGTCGGAGGGCACCTACGTTCTGGGCGAGGGTATGAAGAACCCTCGCGAAGCCGAGGGAGCAGCCATGGAAGAACCGATCGTCGCCGGTGTCGCCACCGACTTCGGCCAGGCAAAGATCACCGTCGCGGGCGTGCCCGACGTCCCGGGCAAGGCCGCGGAGATCTTCAAGATCGTCGCCAAGTCCGGAGCCAACGTCGACATGATCGTGCAGAACGTGTCGGCCGCGTCGACCGGACGCACCGACATCTCCTTCACGGTCCCCAAGGCGGATGCCGCGGCGGCCCTCAAGGCGCTCGCGGCCGAGCAGTCCGACGTCGGATTCCAGAACCTCGTGCACGACGACCAGATCGGCAAGCTGTCGGTCGTCGGCGCGGGCATGCGCACGCACTCCGGAGTCTCGGCGACCCTGTTCGAGGCGCTGTCGTCGGGCGGCATCAACATCGAGATGATCTCGACGTCGGAGATCCGCATCTCCGTGGTGCTGCGCGACACCGACCTCGCCGAGGCGGCCCGCACCGTGCACACCGCATACGGGCTCGACGGCGAGGCCGAGGCGACCGTCCACGCCGGCACCGGCCGCTGACCGCGGCGTCACGGCGGCACCGGAACAGGCCACGGCGCGAGCCCAGGCGATCCGGCGCAGCATCCGCCTGTTCTCGCGCGATCGCCTGCCCCCGCCACACGGTAGACTCACCGAAACCCTGACATCGGCGACAGGCGCGGCATCCGCCCCACGTCGCGCCGAAGCCGTGCACCACTGCTCGACGCCAAGGAATCTCATGACCCGCATCTCCGACTCAGGACTCTCCGTCGCCATCGTGGGCGCCACCGGCCAGGTGGGCACCGTCATGCGCGACATCCTCGCCGAGCGGTCGTTCCCGATCCGCGAGCTCCGCCTGTTCTCGTCGGCGCGTTCGGCGGGCACGGCGATCGAGTTCGGCGGCGCGACGGTCATCGTCGAGGACGTCGAGACGGCGGATGCCGCGGGCATCGACATCGCCCTCTTCTCCGCCGGCGCCACCGCGAGCCGCGCGTACGCGCCGCGCTTCGCCGAGGCTGGAGCCGTCGTCGTCGACAACTCCAGCGCCTGGCGCAACGATCCCGAGGTGCCGCTGGTCGTCAGCGAGGTCAACCCCCACGCGATCGACGACCGCCCGCGCGGCATCATCGCCAACCCGAACTGCACGACCATGGCCGCGATGCCGGCGCTGAAGGCGCTGGATGCCGAGGCCGGCCTCGAGCGTCTCATCGTGTCGACATACCAGGCCGTGTCCGGCTCGGGTCTCGCCGGCGCGCAGGAGCTCCTCGGTCAGGTCGAGGGCGTGCTGGCTCAGGGCGACACGCTGCGTCTCGTCCACGACGGCGCGGCGATCGACTTCCCGGAGCCGGAGAAGTACGTCGCGCCGATCGCTTTCGACGTCATCCCGTTCGCGGGCAACCTCGTCGACGACGGCCTCAACGAGACCGACGAGGAGAAGAAGCTCCGCAACGAGAGCCGCAAGATCCTCGAGCTCCCGGACCTCCGCGTCGCGGGCACCTGCGTGCGCGTGCCGGTCTTCACCGGGCACTCGCTGTCGATCAACGTCGAGTTCGCGCGGGACATCACCCCCGAGCGCGCCCGCGAGGTGCTGAGCAGCGCTCCCGGCGTGGTCCTCGACGAGGTGCCGACTCCGCTCCAGGCGGCGGGCAAGGACCCGAGCTTCGTGGGTCGCATCCGCGCCGACCAGTCGGCGCCCGAGAACAAGGGCCTCGTGCTCTTCATCAGCAACGACAACCTTCGCAAGGGTGCGGCGCTCAATGCGGTGCAGATCGCGGAGATCCTCGCCGAGCGTCTCGTCGTCACCGCCTGAGTGCAGCCACGGCCGCCGGACGTCATAGCCGCACCGCATCCCCGCGATGCGGAACCGGTCTGCTCGGAGCGGTCGCCGTGGTCGGTCGTGTCGCGGCCGCGAACTAGACTGTCGTGGTGACCGAAACCGTCGATGTCGTCTTGATCGGTGGTGGCATCATGAGCGCCACCCTGGGTACCCTGCTGCACGAGCTGCAGCCGGACTGGAAGATCGTCGCCTTCGAGCGACTCTCCGATGTCGCCCAGGAGTCGTCCAACCCCTGGAACAACGCGGGCACGGGCCACGCGGCGCTCTGCGAGTTGAACTACATGCCGCAGCAGAAGGGCGCGCCGCTCGACCCCGCGAAGGCGATCTCGATCAACGAGCAGTTCCAGCAGAGCCGCCAGTTCTGGTCCTCCCTCGTAGAGCGGGGCGTCCTAGACGAGCCGTCGACGTTCATCAACGCCACCCCGCACATGACCTTCGTGCGCGGCGAGAAGGACGTCGCGTATCTGAAGGAGCGCTACGAGGTGCTCAAGGAGCAGCCGCTCTTCGAGGGCATCGAGTACAGCGACGACTCGCGCGTCATCAACACGTGGGCGCCGCTGCTGATGCAGAAGCGCCGCAAGGGTGAGCCGTTCGCGGCGACCCGCGTTCCGGCGGGCACCGACGTCGACTTCGGCGCGCTCACCCATCAGCTGTTCGACCACCTCACGGCCTCCGGCGTCTCCCTGCGCACCAACCAGGAGGTGCAGTCGCTGAAGAAGCAGAAGGACGGCGACTGGCTCATCAAGTACCGCACGACGATCGGTCGCACGCCGAACGAGATCAAGGCGCGTTTCGTGTTCGTCGGCGCCGGCGGCTGGGCTCTCAAGCTGCTGCAGCGCTCCGGGATCCCCGAGATCAAGGGCTACGGCGTCTTCCCGATCGGCGGGCAGTTCCTGAAGACCTCGAACCCGAAGATCGTCGCCCAGCACAAGGCGAAGGTGTATTCGCAGGCGTCCGTGGGTGCGCCGCCCATGTCGGTGCCGCACCTCGACACCCGAGTGGTCGACGGCGAGGCGTCGCTGATGTTCGGTCCGTTCGCGACGTTCAGCCCGAAGTTCCTCAAGAACGGCTCGATGCTCGACCTCGTCACGCAGGTGCGTCCCCACAATCTGTGGCCGATGCTGCGGGTGGCCTTCGCCAACCCCGACCTCATCACCTACCTGGTCGGCGAGCTCCTCAAGAACCACTCCAAGAAGGTCGACAGCCTCCGCACCTTCATGCCGACGGCGAAGGGCGAGGACTGGACGCTCATCAACGCCGGGCAGCGCGCTCAGGTGATGAAGAAGGATGCCAAGAAGGGCGGCATCCTGCAGTTCGGCACCGAGGTCGTCGCCGCCGCTGACGGCTCCATCGCGGGCCTGCTCGGGGCGTCCCCCGGGGCGTCAACCGCCGTGCCGATCATGCTCGACCTGCTCAAGAAGTGCTTCCCCGAGGAGTATCCGGGCTGGGAGGCGGAGCTGCGCGAGCTCATCCCGACCTTCGGGGAGCAGCTGAACAAGGATGCCGCGCTGGCCGAGAAGTCCACGACGGCCACGGCCGCCACGCTGGGCATCAACGAGTAGCGGACCGGTGGCCAAGCTCTACTTCCGATACGGAGCGATGAACTCCGGGAAGTCCACGTCGCTGCTGCAGGCGGCGTACAACTACGAGGAGCGCGGTCAGCACGTGCTGCTCGCGAAGCCCGCGATCGACACGAAGGGTGTCTCGCAGATCGACAGCCGCCTCGGGATGACCCGCGAGGTCGACTTCCTCATCGGGGCGGACGATGACGCGAGAGCCCTCTTCGCCGAGCGGAACCGCGGCCGCGACATCGCCTGCCTGCTGATCGACGAGGCGCAGTTCCTCACCGCCGAGCAGGTGGACGACCTGTTCCGCATCGCGGTGGAGGACGGCATCCCCGTTCTCGCCTACGGCATCCGCAACGACTTCCTCACCCATGCCTTCCCGGGGTCGGCGCGTCTGCTCGCGATCGCGCACTCGCTCGAAGAGCTCAAGACCATCTGCCGCTGCGGTCGCAAGGCCGTCTTCAACGGTCGGGTGATCGGTGGCCGCTTCGTCTTCGACGGCGACCAGGTGGCGATCGACGAGGGTGCCGACGGCTCCGCGGCACCCGAGGTCACCACGTACGAGTCTCTCTGCGGCAGCTGCTACCTCGGGGAGTCCGGCGGCCGCCTGGGCTGACCCGTCCGCCCCGCCGCGTGCCCGCCSCKCCGCGTGCCCGCCCGACGCGTGCACGATTCAGCATGGATGTCGATGCGATCGCCGATCGACGGCTTCCCCGCCTAGGAACGCTCGTTCTCTGCGGAGAACCGCCCACTCCTTGCGTGGTCTGACCACACGCGCTACTGTGGTCAGACCACAGATCGGCTCGCGATGGAGGAGTGAACGGATGCCGGAGCAGCCCGCCCGCGCCTGGCGGCTCGTCCTCGAGCACGTCGAACGAGATCTCCTCGACGGACGCCTCGGCCCGGGGGACCGTCTTCCGTCCGAACGCGACCTCGCCGCTGATCTCGGCGTCGGCCGATCGAGCGTGCGCGAGGCGCTGAGGGTGCTCGAGGTCATGGGCCTCATCCGCACGGCCACCGGATCGGGCCCGCAGTCGGGCGCGATCGTCATCGCCACGCCCAGCGGCGGCATGTCGACCCTCCTGCGGCTCCAGGTGGCCGCGCAGGGCTTCCCGCTCGAGGACATCGTGCAGACCCGACTGCTGCTCGAAGACGCGGTCGTCGCCGCCCTCGCCACCGCGCCCGACCGCGACCTCGGCGCCGCGCACCGGGTGCTCGACGCGATGGACGCCGCCGGCCTGTCCGCGGCCGAGTTCCTCGCGCTCGACGCGCAGCTGCACCTGGCTCTCGCACAGGCGGGGGGCAACACGGTCGTGGCGGCGACGATGGCGGGACTGCGCACCGCGATCGAGTCCTACGTCCTGCAGGGCGCCGCCCTGATCGACGACTGGGATGCGATGGCCGACACGCTGCGCACCGAGCATCGGGCGATCATCGCGGCCGTCGACGCCGGAGATGCCGACGCCGCTCGTGCGCTCGTGCGCGCCCACATCACCGGCTACTACACCGCTGCGGGCCTGACCCGCGGCATCCCATCCGCCCACTGAGAGGACACGCCATGGTCAAGCGCCAGCTGCCCAATCCCGCCGAGCTGCTCGAGCTGATGCAGTTCAAGAAGCCCGAGTTCGACGGGAAGAAGCGCCGCCTGGATGCCGCGCTCACCATCGACGACCTGCGGACGATCGCGAAGCGCCGCACGCCGAAGGCGGCGTTCGACTACACCGACGGCGCCGCCGAGGGCGAGCTGTCGCTGACCCGCGCTCGTCAGGCGTTCCAGGACGTCGAGTTCCACCCCGGCATCCTGAAGCCGGCTCCCGACGTCGACACGTCGGTCGACATCCTCGGCGGTCCGTCGGCCCTGCCGTTCGGCATCGCCCCGACCGGCTTCACGCGGCTCATGCAGACCGAGGGCGAGGTCGCGGGCGCCGGCGCGGCCGCGGCGGCCGGCATCCCGTTCACCCTCTCGACGCTCGGCACCACCTCGATCGAGGGCGTCAAGGCGGCGAACCCGCACGGGCGCAACTGGTTCCAGCTGTACGTCATGCGCGACCGGGAGATCTCCTACGAGCTCACCCGTCGTGCCGCCGCGGCGGGCTTCGACACGCTGCAGTTCACGGTCGACACCCCGGTGGCCGGGGCGCGCCTGCGGGACAAGCGCAACGGCTTCAGCATCCCGCCGCAGCTCACGCTCGGGACGATCATCAACGCCATCCCGCGGCCGTGGTGGTGGATCGACTTCCTCACGACGCCGAAGCTCGAGTTCGCGTCGCTCAGCACCACGGGAGGGACGGTCGGCGAGCTGCTCGACGCGGCGATGGACCCGACGATCAGCTACGACGATCTCGCCGTCATCCGCGACCTGTGGCCCGGCAGGATCGTCATCAAGGGCGTGCAGAACGTGGAGGACTCGGTGCGTCTGCGCGACGCCGGGGTCGACGGCATCGTGCTCTCCAACCACGGCGGACGCCAGCTCGACCGCGCGCCCATCCCGTTCCACCTCCTGCCGAGCGTCCGCAGCGCCGTGGGCGACGACTTCACGGTCATGATCGACACGGGCATCATGAACGGCGCCGACATCGTCGCGGCGGTCGCGCTGGGCGCCGACTTCACCCTCATCGGGCGCGCCTACCTCTACGGACTCATGGCCGGCGGACGCGCGGGCGTCGACCGCACCATCGCGATCCTGCGCACGGAGATCGAGCGCACGATGCGCCTGCTCGGAGTGGCGTCGCTCGCGGAGCTCGAGCCCGCGCACGTCACGCAGCTGACGCGACTGGTGCCGGTGTCCCGCTCGGCCTCCGACGTCGTCGTGGGCTGAACCGCGGATGACGCTCTGATGCCCCGACGAGCCGGGCGTCAGAGCGTCTTCAGCAGCTCGTCGAGTTTGTCGGCGGTGTCCTCCCAGCCGTCCACGGCGACGGAGGGCACCCCGAGAGCGAGGACGGGGTAGTCGTTGCCGCCCTCGTCGAGGCGGTCGCCGAAGAAGAGCATCGCGTCGAGGGCGATGCCGGTGTGCTCGGCGAGCTGCTGCATGCCGTAGGCCTTGTCGATGCCGGCGCGCGTGATGTCGATCGACGTCGAACCGCCGGAGCGCACCTCGAGGCCGGGGACACGCGCTGCCACGGCATCCCGCAGCGCCTCGCGCTTCGCTCCGTCCGGATCCCACGCGTGCTTCGCGTCGCGCGGGGCCTTCTGGCCGAGCGCCGAGAAGGTGATCTGCGATCCGCGGTCCTCGAGGATCTCGCCCCACGGCTCGGCCTCCCAGAGCCCCAGCCGTTCGGCCTCTTCTCGCAGTGCCGAGAGCGCGGCGTGCTTCTCGTCGGCGCTGAGGTCGTGGGCGTACAGCGGGGCGAAGTCGGTGCCGTCGTGACGCAGGTAGCGCGTGCCGCAGGTGGGCAGCAGGTGCAGCCGAGCCACGGCGGCCGCGTCGGCGGCGCCGAGCCGGGCGATCACCTGCGACCGGAACTGCTCCTCGTTGCCGCCGGAGATGATCGCGACGTCGACGGCCTCGAGCAGGGCGAGCAGCTGTGCGGCGATCCGCGGGCTGATGGCGCCCTTCGACGGGGCGAGCGTGTCGTCGAGGTCGAAGGCGACGAGGGCAGGTGAAGTCATGATACTTCCAGGGTACGAGACGGATTCCGAGTGCTCCGCGGGGCGAAGAGCAGGGTGCAGGCGATCGCGACGAAGACGCCGATCAGCGCGCCGCCGGAATTGGCGACGACGTCGGTCACCGTGGCGGCGCGATGGGGGAGCGCCAGGCGCTGGGCGATCTCGATCGACAGGGAGAGCGCCGGGCCCGGCATGAGCGCGATAGGCCACCAGCGACGGGGCACGAAGAGGAACGACAGGATGCCGACGGGCACGAACACCAGGACGTTCGCGATGATCTCCAGGCGGGTGAAGTCGAGTGATTCCCAGCCGATCCGGTGTGCGGCGCTCAGCGCGAGGTCGAGCAGGTTGGGCATGACCTCCTCGACGCGTCGGGGAGTCAGCGTCAGGAACACCAGGCCGGCGAGGAACGGGATGCCGAGAGCGATCGCCACGCCGCGCGTCACAGGGCGCGGCGGCGGTAGCAGTCGACCCACGCGGTCCCCTTCGCTCGAATCCCGGTACAGAGAAGGCCGCCCGAGGGCGGCCTTCCGGTGTCACTGGTCGGGGTGACAGGATTTGAACCTGCGACCTCTTCGTCCCGAACGAAGCGCGCTACCAAGCTGCGCCACACCCCGTTTTGCAACCCTCCGAGTCTACAAGGAAAAGTCCGCAGCGCCGAATCGAGCGGTCACCCGCGTGCCGTGAGAGTCAGGAGGGTCGCCTCGGGGCGGCACGCGAAGCGCACGGGCGCGTAGATCGAGTGTCCGCATCCGGCGCTGACGTTCAGCGGCACCGGGCGGCCGCCGTGCGTCCAGGTGCTGAGCCCCTTCGCCTGCTTCAGCGGGATGTCGCAGTTCGCGACCAGCGCGCCGTAGCCGGGCAGACAGACCTGCCCGCCGTGCGTGTGCCCGCCGAGGATCGCGTCCGCGCCGAGGTCGACGAACCCGTCGAGCACGCGTCGGTAGGGCGCGTGCGTGACCCCGAGGACCGACGTCCCCTCCTCCCGCGGGCCGAGCTTCTCGAGCGCAGCCGGGAGGTCGTCGAGGCGATCCCAGTCGCGGTGCGCGTCGTCCACGCCGAAGAGGTCGAGTGAACGACCTCCGACCGACAGCCGCGCCGCGGTGTTGTTCAGGTCCGTCCAGCCCAGCTCGTCGGTGAAGAACGCATCCATCGCCTCGGTGTCGAGCGACGGCGCCGGAGCGCGATTCTTCCGCGAGGGCCCGGCGAAGTAGAGGAACGGGTTGCGCGGCGACGGAGCGGTGACGTCGTTCGAACCGTGCACGAAGACCCCGGGGATGCCGGCGAACGGCTCGAAGGCGCGTCGGATGCCGTCGAGACCGTCGCGGTGCCCGAGGTTGTCGCCGGTGTTGACGATCAGATCGGGGGACAGCTGCGCGAGCGACGCGAGCCAGTCCTGCTTGCGGTGCTGCCACGGCGCCATGTGGGCGTCGGAGATGTGCAGCACGCGCAGGGGCGCGGAGCCGGGCGCGAGGGCGGATGCCGCGACTTCGCGCACGGTGAAGAGATAGCGCTCGATGCCGATGCCCCAGACGGCGGCTGCAGCACCAGCGGCCCCCACCGCGCCGAGCGCGATGAGGGCCGGGTGTGCGGCGCGGGAGCCGGTCACTGGCATGTGACCGTGATCTCGGTGCTCTTGTTCGTCGCGGTGTTCGCGGCCGGGTTCGTCGATGCGACGGTCGCGGTCGGCGGGTTGCAGGAGTTCTCGAACGAGATCGACGAGAATCCTGCGCCGAACAGCGCGCTCTGGGCATTGGCCTTGGACTGTCCGGTGATGTCGGGCACGGTCGCGCCCTGGCCGTTGCTCGGCGAGATCGTGACGGTCGCTCCGCTCGGGGCCTGGCCCACGGGGTCCTGCGCCACGACGACGTCACCCGCGGGTCCGTCGACGGGCGGGCCGACGACGACCTGGAAGTCGGCCGCCTCGAGGAGGGAGGTCGCTTCGCCCACCGACTTGCCGATGACGCTCGGCACCTCCGTCAGCACCTGCCGGCTGAGGTTGTCGTCGGGTGCGGGGAAGGCATCTCCGCCGTAGATGTCATTCGCGGTCCTCTGCATGGTCCGGGCGAGGCTGTAGCGCATCTCGTTCAGCGGGGTGCCGCCCCAGCTCTGACGCAGGATGCTCGCCTGGCCCTCCGAGCGACCGACCCAGACCGCGGTCGTGACCTTGGTGCTGGACTCGATCATCATGGTTCCCCACGACTCGTGGGTGCCGGTCTTGCCGATCAGCGGTGTGCCGTCACGGGTGTTCGCCTTGGCGCCGGTCCCGCCGTTCATGACGCCCTGCAGCGCGAAGGCGGCGGTCGCCGCGACCTTGGGGTCGATGACCTGCGAGCACTTCGACTCCGGGATGGGGAGCTCGTTGCCCTGCGCGTCGACGACCCGGTCGATCGACTTCGGCGTGCAGTAGATGCCGCCGTTCGCCACCGTGGCGTATGCCCCGGCCATGGCCAGCGGCGAGATGTACTTCGGCCCGAGGATGTCGTACGGGGCGGCGTTGCCGTCGGTCGTCTTGCCGCCGTTCGACAGCGTCACGCCCATGCGGTCCGCGACGGCGTTGATCTTGCACAGGTCGAGCTTCTCCGCCATCGCCAGGTATCCGCTGTTCAGCGAGTCGGCGGTGAACTTCATCACGGTGCCCGTGTAGCCGCCCTGGTTGCCGAAGTTCTGGATCTTCGTCTTGTTGGTGATGTTGTCGTCGCCGCACTTGAACTTGGTGAAGACACGGTTGGTGCCGTTGAGCGTCTCGCGGACCGAGTTGCCCTCCTCGAGCCAGTCGATCAGCGTGAAGAGCTTGTACGTCGAGCCGACCGAGAAGCCGTTCGATCCGCCGTGCGCCTTGTCGGTCGCGAAGACGAGCGAGGTGTACGCCTGGTCGTCGACGACAGTCTCGCTGAACGTGGTGTTCTGCGTGATCGCGAGGACCCGTCCTGTGCTCGTCTCGAGCGAGACGCCGGCGGCGCCGAAGCGCTGGTTGTCGTAGTTGCCCGGAACGGTCTCGAGCATCGCCTGCGCGCCCGCGTTCTGGATGTCGATGTTCATCGTCGAATAGATCTGCAGGCCGCCCTGGCGCAGCAGGTCGCGACGCTTCTCCGGGGTGTCGCCGAAGGCGGGGTCGTTCAGCACGACCGACTTCACGTACTCGCAGAAGTAGGCGCTGCGGGCGATGTCGTTCGCGGCGACGCAGCCCTGAGTCGGAGCCGTGATCGCCGGCACGATCGGCGACGCGTCAGCCTCGTCGAACTGCGCCTGGGTGATCTTGCCGTCGGTCAGCATGCGGTTCAGCACGTAGTTGCGACGGTCCATGGTCGCCGCATAGCCGTCGGCCTCGCCGTTGCGGGCGACGCCGTCGCCGTCCGTCCACGTGCCCTCCGGCCTGTCGATGCGGTACTGGTTCGGGTTCTGCACCATGCCGGCGATCGTCGCGGCCTGCGCGAGCGTGAGGTTCGCCGCGGTGGTCGAGAAGTAGCGGTTGGCGGCGGACTCGATGCCGTAGACCGTGCCGCCGAAGTTCGCGATGTTGAGGTATCCGAGGAGGATGTCGTTCTTCGAGTACTCCTTCTCGATCTGCAGCGCGAAGCGCATCTCCTGGAGCTTGCGCTCGACGCCCTTGGCGCCGACCGCGTTGGTGGCGTCGAGCCAGCACTGCTGCAGGTCGTCGGCGTAGGTCCCGGAGGCAGGATCGGCCTTCTGCTCGCACTCCTGGATCAGCACGTTCTTGACGTACTGCTGGGTGATGGTCGACGCGCCGCGGTCGTCGGTGCCGCGGAGGTTGTCGACGAGGGCCTTCGCCGTGGCGCCGACGTTGATGCCGCCGTGCGAGAAGTAGTCCTTGTCCTCACTGGAGAGGATCGCGTCGTAGACGACCGGGTTGATCTGCTCCCAGGTGACCGGGATGCGGTTCTGCTCGAAGAACGAGGCCAGCTCGACCGGGGTGCCGTCGGAGGCGGTCGCGTAGATGGTCGACTGCTCCATCGGCGCGGTGACGTCGAGGTTCGTCGGGAGCTGGTCGAAGATCGTCAGTGCCTGGGAGCCGGCGATGCCGGTCATGGCGAGGACCGGGGTGACGCTGGCCGTGACGAGGAGGCCGGCGACGGCGCTCAGCCCGACGAGTCCGAGGATCCCGCCGAGCGCACCCTTCACCGTGCGATTCTTTTGAGGCATACGCTTGATCGTAGGGGAGTTCCCTGAATACCGCCTTTGACGCATCTGCGTGCGGATGCCGCCAGACAGGAGTGCCATGACCACGTGGGAATACCTCACCACGCCGCTGCTGATCCACAACACGGCTGCGATCCTCAACAACTGGGGCAAGCAGGGGTGGGAGCTCGTGCAGGTCGTCCAGGGCCCGGAGGGCGGCCTGGTCGCCTACTTCAAGCGGGCGGTGTCGGCGGACGGCGCAGGCAACGCCGCCGGCCTGGCCGCCGCCGAGCAGGCATCCCGCCAGTTCGAGGGGGGTGCCGCGTGAGCGTGTCCGAACGCCTCGACGAACTCGGCATCCAGCTGCCCCTCGTCGCCGCCCCCGTCGCCGCCTACGTCCCCGCCGTCGTGCACGCGGGCCTCGTGTACACATCCGGCCAGCTGCCGTTCACGGGCGGGTCCCTGCCCGCGACGGGCAAGGTCGGCGCCGAGGTCGACGCCGACGACGCGAACGCCTACGCGCGCACCTGCGCGCTGAACGCCCTGGCAGCCGCCGCCGATGCGGCCGGAGGGGTCGACCGGATCGCGGGCGTGCTCCGGGTCGGCGGCTTCGTCGCATCCACCCCGGACTTCACCGGCCAGCCGGGTGTGATCAACGGAGCGAGCCTGGTGCTCGGCGAGATCTTCGGCGACGCGGGACGTCACGCGCGTGCCGCCGTCGGCGTGCCGGTGCTCCCGCTGGACAGCCCGGTCGAGGTCGAGGTCACCTTCATCCTCGCCTGATCCGGAGCCCCCACGAGAACGCCCCCTCCCGATCGGGAGGGGGCGTTCTGCACATCCGCCTACTTCACCTGGGCCGAGATGATGCTCATGACGGCCGTGTCGGCGAGGGTCGTGGTGTCGCCCACCTCGCGGCCCTCCGCGACGTCGCGGAGGAGGCGGCGCATGATCTTCCCCGATCGGGTCTTGGGCAGCTCGCCGACGATGTACACGTCCCGCGGCCGTGCGATGGCGCCGATCTGCTCGCCCACCCACAGGCGCAGCTGCTGCGCGAGCCCCGCGGGATCGTGGGCCGACAGGTAGCTCTCCTTGATGATGACGAACGCGACCACCGCCTGACCGGTCGTCTCGTCCGCCGCGCCGACGACCGCCGCTTCGGCGGTGGCCTCGTGCGCCACGAGGGAGGACTCGATCTCTGCGGTCGAGAGCCGGTGACCCGACACGTTCATGACGTCGTCCACCCGGCCCAGCAGCCACAGATCGCCGTCGGCGTCGAGTCGCGCGCCGTCTCCGGCGAAGTAGTAGCCCTGCTGCTCGAACTTCTCCCAGTACGTCTCCGCGAAGCGCTCGGGGTCGCCCCAGATGCCGCGGAGCATGCTCGGCCACGGCTCGGTGACGACCAGGAGTCCGCCGTTGCCGTTGCCGACCTCGACGCCCGATTCGTCGACGACGTCGATCGAGATGCCCGGGAGCGGCACCTGCGCCGAGCCGGGCTTGGTCGCCGTGACGCCCGGCAGAGCGGAGACCATGATGGCTCCGGTCTCGGTCTGCCACCAGGTGTCGACGATGGGGGTCGTGCCGGCGCCGATCACGTCGCGGTACCAGATCCACGCCTCGGGGTTGATCGGCTCGCCGACCGAGCCGAGCAGGCGCAGCGACGACAGATCGAACTTCTTCGGCACGGTGCGGCCGATCTTCATGAACGAGCGGATCGCTGTCGGCGCGGTGTAGAAGATCGAGACCCTGTACTTCTCGATGATCTCCCACCAGCGCCCGGGGTGCGGAGTGTCGGGCGTGCCTTCGTAGATGACCTGGGTCGCGCCGTTCGCGAGCGGACCGTAGGTGACGTAGGTGTGGCCCGTGATCCAGCCGATGTCGGCCGTGCACCAGTAGACGTCGGTGTCGGGGTGCAGGTCGAAGACGTACTTGTGCGAGTACGCCGCCTGGGTGAGGTATCCGCCCGACGTGTGCATGATGCCCTTCGGCTTGCCGGTGGTGCCCGAGGTGTAGAGGATGAACAGCGGATTCTCGGCGGGGAAGGCCCGGGCGGTGTGCTCGGCGGATGCCGCGGGGACGACGTCGTGCCACCAGAGGTCGCGTCCGTCCTCCCAGTCGACGTCGTTCTCGCCCCGCCGGACGACGAGGACGTGCTCGACGGTCTGCTGCTCGCCGTCGCCGCGGTCGGCGAGCGCCTGGTCGACCGCCGGCTTGAGGGCGGACACCCGCCCCTTGCGGTAGCCGCCGTCCGCGGTGATGACGAGCTTGGCGCCTGCGTCGTCGATGCGGGAGCGCAGGCTGTCGGCGCTGAAGCCGCCGAAGACCACGGAGTGGATCGCGCCGACGCGTGCGACCGCGAGCATCGAGGCCACCGCCTCCGGGATCATGGGGAGGTAGATCGCGACCCGGTCGCCGTGGCCGATGCCGAGCCCTTCCAGGACGTTCGCGACGCGCTTGACCTCCTCCGTGAGCTCCGCATAGGTGATGCTGCGGGAATCGCCCGGCTCGCCCTCCCAGTGCAGCGCGACGCGGTCGCCGTTGCCCGCCTCGACGTGGCGGTCGAGGCAGTTGTACGCGACGTTGAGCTCGCCGTCGTCGAACCACTTCGCGAACGGCGGGGTCGACCAGTCGAGCACGCGGGTGAACGGCGTGCTCCACTCGAGCAGCTCGCGCGACTGCTCGGCCCAGAAGGCCTCTCGATCGGCGGTCGCGCTCTCGTACAGGGCGGGTGACGAGATCGACTGGGCGACGAACTCCTCGGAGGGCGGGAACTGGCGGGTCTCATCGAGAAGATGATCGATCTGGCTGCTCATCGGCAGGCGCTCCTTTGCGGCGTGGCAGGTCGTGCAGGCATGACCGTGCGGGTGGACACGATCAGGTCAGGGCGAATCTAGTCTCGGGCACAGGTGCCGCATACTGCCGAAAGTCGGTACTCCGGCCGGTTTTGTCAGGACGGTCGCCTTGCGTAAGCTCGACGACAGCCGAATTCTCATTCCGGCCTTGGCGTGCCCGATTCCCCCGATCGGGGACCGCCGTGGGCGGCATCTCATTCCCCCCGTGAGGTGCCGCCCTTCTCAGTGTGGGAGCGCTCCCGGCCGCGACGAGGCTCCGCGCCGCACGCCGGTCCTCCTCTGCACGGATCCGCGGCGGATCCCGTTCCGCACAGGAGCCGGGATGGCAGCGCACGCCCGCCGCCGGACGCCGGACGCCGTGCCTACCGTCGATGCATGCCCGCCTCGTTCGTCATCCGGCCCCGTGCCGACACAGCCGTGGAAGCCGTGGCCGAGCGCGCCGCAGCGCTGAGCGTCGACCCCGTGTTCGGGGCCCTCGCCGAACACGTCCACGACGAGGAGATCACCGACATCTTCGTCAACGGCGCGGCCGGGCTGTTCGTCGACCGGGGCCGCGGAGCGGAGGCCGTGCCCGGATGGACGGCGTCGGAGCGGGAGGTCCGCGACCTCGCGGTGGCGCTGGTGGGTCTGGGTGGACGGCATCTCGACGATCAGTCGCCCTGCGTCGACGTGCGGCTCGACTCGGGCATCCGCGTCCACGCCGTGCTCTCGCCCGTCTCGATCTCGGGGACGGCGCTGTCCATCCGCGTCCCGCGCGTGCGCGCCGCCGACCTCGACGCGCTCGCCGCCCTCGGGACCTTCGACACTCGGCAGCAGAGCTGGCTCCTCCAGCTCGTGACGGATCGGGCCAACGTCCTCATCACGGGCGGCACCGGCACCGGCAAGACCACACTGCTGTCGGCGCTCCTCGCCAGCGCATCGCCCACCGAGAGGATCGTCACGATCGAGGACGTCGCGGAGCTCCGGCCCGGTCATCCCCACCACGTCGCCCTCGAGGCACGGCAGTCCAACCTCGAGGGCGCGGGCGGCATCAGCATCGCGCGCCTGGTGAGGGAGTCGCTGCGGATGCGACCCGACCGCCTGGTGGTCGGGGAGTGCCGCGGCGAAGAGGTCCGTGAGCTCCTCACCGCGCTCAACACCGGACACGACGGAGGAGCGGGAACACTGCACGCCAGCGGACTCGCCGACGTCCCTGCCCGGATGGAGGCGCTCGGAGCCCTCGCAGGGATGGATTCCGTCGCGCTCGCGCGCCAGGTGGTCAGCGCCTTCACGGTCGTGCTGCACCTCGAGCGGTCACCGGACGGGCGGCGGCGCATCGCGCAGGCGGGGCGCTTCGGACTCGTCGGAGAGCGGCTCGGCATCGAGGAGGTCCGGCCGTGGTGAGCAGGCGCCGAGGTGCGGCGATCGAGATCGGCGACGACCCTGCGACCTCCGTCCAGACTCTCGCCGTGCTGCTGCAGGCCGGTGCGATCCCGAGCACCGCGTGGCGGCACCTCGCCGACACCGGAGACGCGCACGCGGTCGCCGTCGTCGAGCGAATCGACAGCGGGCAGCCCCTTCTCGCCGCGATCGAGGCCGAGGGCGGCGCCTGGCAGGACCTCGCCGCGGCGTGGGAGGTCGCCACGACCGTCGGTGCACCCCTCGCGGAGGTGCTGCGCACGATCGCGGAGACGCTGCGCGATGCCGCCTCCGCGGCCGACGACGTGCGCATCGCGCTCGCCGAGCCGGCCGGTACCGCCCGTCTGCTGCTGTGGATGCCGTTCGCCGGACTGCTGCTCGGGTTCGCGTTGGGGTTCGACACGCTCGGGGTGGTGCTCGGGAACCCGCTCGGCACGGGGTGCCTCGTCGTCGGACTCCTGCTCGTGCTCGCAGCGAGGATGTGGACGGCGCGCCTGCTGAGGCGAGCGCGACCGCAGCCCGGGACTCCGGGGATGCGCGCCGAGCTCGTCGCCGTGGCGCTCTCCGGCGGAGCGTCCATCGAGAGGGCGCTCCGACTGGTCGGGGACGCTTCGTCGTCACGGGTCGGCGACGACGAGCGCATCCGATCCGTGCTCGCGCTCTCCCGGACGGCGGGTGTCCCGTCGGGGGAGCTGCTGCGGGCGTCGGCCGCACAGGATCGGCACCGCTCGCGCATCGAGGGCCGGCTGCGCGCGGCGAAGCTCTCGACGCAGCTGCTGATCCCCCTCGGCGTGTGCACCCTGCCCGCCTTCCTGCTCCTCGGCGTGGCACCGCTCATGCTCAGCGTGCTCGCCTCCACCCCGCTGCCGCTCTGACGGCGACGACCACCGGATGCCCTGCATCCCCACAGAGAAAGAGGAACACCTCATGAACACCATCCCCACTCTCACGCGTCGCCGCGCCGCGGAGCTGTTCGGCGACGAGACCGGCGCCGCCACCGCCGAGTACGCGATCACGACCATGGCGGCCGTGGCGTTCGCCGGCCTCCTCGTCGTGATCCTGCGCTCCGGCGAGGTCCGCGGGATCCTCACCGATCTCGTGCGTCGGGCGCTCACGGTGTCGTGACCCGCATGCGAGTCCCCGTCGGCGCACCGGCCGGCGACCACGAGCGAGGGTCCGTGGCGGCCGAGCTCGCGCTCGCTCTGCCGGCGGTCGTCCTCACCCTGCTCCTGGGCGCCGGCGCCCTCGGGGCGGCCGCGCAGCAGGTGGCGCTCCAGGATGCCGCCGCTGATGCGGCCCGACTGCTCGGACGCGGTCAGAGCGACGGCGACGCCGCGCGCGTCGTCGCGACGGCCGTCCCCGGTGCGCGCATGACCCGCGGAGGATCGGGCGACCTGGTGTGCGTCACGACGCAGGCCGAGGTCGCCGTCGGCGCCGTCATCCGACTGCCGCTCCGGGCGTCCAGCTGCGCACTCGCCGGAGGGCTGTGATGGCGCCGACGGTCGAAGGAGGTCCCTGATGGCGGGGTCGGCGCTCGCGGCGAGCGTCCTCGCCGTGGCCGCGGCGCTCTCGATCGGCCTCGCCGCCGTCGGGGGAGCCGCCGTCACGGCCCAGCGCGCGGCCGGTGCCGCGGACGCCGCGGCGCTCGCCGCCGCCGACGCGGCGACCGGTGCGATCGCGGCGGCGGACGCACCGTGCGCGCTCGCCGCGAGGGTGGCGTCGGCATCCGGCGCCACCCTCACCGGGTGCCGGCTCGAGGGCTTCGTGGCGACCGTGCAGGTCGAGGCGGCGTACGCTGGACTCGCTGCCGTCTCCCGAGCCCGTGCAGGGCCACCCGAGGGGAGCTGACGGCGGCGCGAGCCACTCTCCGGCGAAAACGCAGGCGACCTCCGTGAGCAACCCATCACGGCGGTGTGTATGGTGTGCTTCGAAGAAAGGACGAACCCTTGGCTGAAGGCAAGAAGCTCGTCATCGTCGAGTCCCCGACGAAGATGCGGTCGATTCAGGGCTACCTCGGCGACGGCTACGAGGTGCTCAGCTCCGTCGGCCACATCCGCGATCTGGCGGACAAGAAGGACATCCCGGCCTCCGACAAGCAGGCCTACGGCAAGTACTCCATCGACGTCGACAACGACTTCGACCCCTACTACGTCGTCTCGGATCGCAAGACGAAGACGGTCGCCGAGCTGAAGCGCGCGCTCAAGACCGCCGACGAGCTCCTGCTCGCCACTGATGAGGACCGCGAGGGCGAGGCCATCGCGTGGCATCTGCTCGAGACCCTGAAACCCAAGGTCCCGGTCAAGCGCATGGTCTTCCACGAGATCACCAAGGACGCGATCCAGGCCGCGATCGGCAACACCCGCGAGCTCGACACCGACCTCGTCGACGCGCAGGAGACCCGACGCATCCTCGACCGGCTGTACGGCTGGGACGTCTCGCCGGTGCTCTGGTACAAGGTCAAGACGGGCCTGTCCGCCGGGCGCGTGCAGTCCGCCGCCACCCGCATGATCGTGGAGCGCGAGCGTGAGCGCATGGCGTTCGTGTCGGCCGAGTACTGGGACGTCGAGGCTCTCGCGTCGTCCTCGTCCGGCTTCCGCGTTCGACTCGTCCGCGTCGACGGGGGTCAGCTGGCCCGCGGCACGGACTTCGACGACACCGGAAAGCTCAAGAAGGCCGTCGTCATCCTCGACGAGAAGAAGGCGGCCGCCCTCGCCCAGGCCGTCGACGCCGCCGGCTCCGGCACCGTCACCAAGGTCGAGGCCAAGCCGGGAACCCGCAGCCCCTACGCACCCTTCACGACCTCCACGATGCAGCAGGAGGCCGGGCGCAAGCTCTCGATGAGCGCGAAGCAGGCGATGAGCGTCGCCCAGCGCCTCTACGAGAAGGGGTACATCACCTATATGCGCACCGACTCCGTGGCGCTCAGCACCCAGGCGGTGCAGGCTGCCCGGAGCCAGGCCGTCGCGCTCTACGGCGACAGCGCCGTGCCGCTCAAGCCGCGGGTGTACAAGTCGAAGAGCAAGAACGCGCAGGAGGCGCACGAGGCGATCCGTCCCTCGGGTGAGAACTTCCGCACGCCGAAGTCCGTGTCCGGCGAGCTCGATCGTGAAGAGCACCGTCTCTACGACCTCATCTGGAAGCGCACGGTCGCGAGCCAGATGGCCGATGCGAAGTATGAGACGACGACGGTGACGATCGACGTCGACGCCGCGGGGCAGAAGGCGGAGTTCACCGCATCGGGCACCGTCTACACCTTCAAGGGCTTCCTCGAGGCCTACGAGGAGGGACGCGACGAGAAGCGCAACGACAAGGACGCCGACGAGAACCAGTCGCTTCCCGTCGTCGCGATCGGCGACGAGCTGCGGATGTCGGACGCCGAGGCCAAGGGCCACCGCACCACTCCCAAGCCCCGCTACACCGAGGCATCGCTGGTCAAGGCGCTCGAGGAGCACGGCATCGGCCGTCCCTCGACGTTCGCGAGCATCATCGGCACCGTGATCGACCGCGGCTATGCCACCAAGCGCGGTCAGGCGCTCGTGCCGACGTGGCTCGCCTTCAGCGTCGTGCGACTGCTCGAGGAGCATTTCGCAGATCTCATCGACTACGACTTCACCGCCGCCCTGGAGGACGATCTCGACGCCATCGCCCGTGGAGAGCAGAAGCGCGTCGAATGGCTGCGCTCCTTCTACTACGGCTCGGATTCGCAGGTCGGACTCCGGCAGGTCGTCGACAATCTCGGTGAGATCGACGCCCGTGCGCTGAACTCCACGCCGATCACCGACACCGCCACCCTCCGCTTCGGCAAGTACGGTCCGTACCTCGAGGTGGCGAACCCCGACGCACCCGACGAGAAGCCGCGGATCGTGAACGTCCCCGAGGACCTCGCTCCCGACGAGCTGACTGCCGCGAAGGCGCAGGAGCTCATCGACGCCCCCGTCGCCGGCGACCGCGTGCTCGGGACGAACCCCGAGAACGGCAAGGTCATCGTGGTGAAGGACGGCCGGTTCGGGCCGTACGTGCAGGAGAACGACCCCGTGTCCGAGGACGCAGCGGTCGACGAGGCCACCGGTGAGGTCGTCGAGGCTCCGAAGCCCAAGCGCGGAGCGAAGAAGGAGGCGGCGCCCAAGCCGCGCACCGGATCGCTGTTCCGCTCCATGTCGGTCGACACGATCGACCTCGACACCGCCCTGCAGCTGCTGAGCCTTCCGCGCGTCGTGGGGCAGGACCCCGAGAGCGGCGAGGAGATCACTGCTCAGAACGGACGCTTCGGCCCGTACCTCAAGAAGGGCACGGACTCCCGATCCTTGGAGAGCGAGTCGCAGATCTTCGACGTCACGCTCGAGCAGGCGCTGGAGATCTACAAGGCGCCGAAGTACGGAGCGGGATCCCGTCGCGCCTCGAGCGCACTCGCGGAGTTCGACGCCGACCCGGTCAGCAACAAGCCGATCCGCATCCGCGACGGCCGGTTCGGAGCGTACGTCACCGACGGCGAGACGAACGTCACGATCCCGCGCGGCCAGAAGGTCGAGGACATCACGTTCGAGATCGCGGTGCAGATGCTCGCCGACAAGCGCGCCAAGGGCCCGGCACCCAAGCGCGGTGCGGCGAAGAAGGCGCCGGCCAAGAAGGCGCCGGCGAAGAAGGCACCGGCCAAGAAGCCGGCTGCCAAGAAGCCGGCAGCCAAGAAGCCGGCGACGGATGCCGAGAAGGCGGCAGCCCGCTCGGCGGCGGCCAAGAAGGCGGCCGCGACCCGGGCCGCCAACGCGGCGAAGCGCCTCTCCGAGTGAGCCGCGCGGATGGAGGCTCGTCCGTGAACTCCGGGGGCGGAGTCTGGATCACACTCGAGGGCGGCGACGGCTCGGGGAAGACGACCCAGTCGAACCTGCTCGCGGAGTGGCTCGAGGGTGCGGGCCGCACCGTGGTCCGCACCCGCGAGCCGGGTGGATCCGAGGTCGGGCAGCTGATCCGCGACATCGTTCTGCATCACCGAGGGGACATCGCTCCTCGCGCCGAGGCGCTGCTCTACGCCGCCGACCGTGCTCATCACGTCTCGACGGTCGTGCGGCCGGCGCTGGAGCGCGGTGAGGTCGTGCTGCAGGACCGCTACCTCGACTCGTCCGTCGCCTATCAGGGGGCGGGCCGAGTGCTCGACGGCGACGAGATCCGCGACCTCTCCCTGTGGGCCGCCGAGGGCGCGCTCCCCGATCTCACGGTGCTCCTCGACCTGTCGCCCGAGGCCGCGCGCGTGCGGCTCGACTCCGCCGACAAGCCGTTCGACCGTCTCGAGGCCGAGAAGAACGACTTCCACGCGCGGGTCCGCGACGGCTATCTCGGCCTCGCCGCCGCGGAGCCCGAGCGCTTCCTCGTCCTCGACGCCGCCGCGGCGCCCGACGTCATCGCCGCGCAGATCAGAGAGCGCGTCACCGCGCTGCTCGGCTGAGCGGGCGGGTCCCGATCCTCACCTCGGATCGGGGTCGCCGCGGACGTCGGTGCTCCCGATTAGGCTGAGTGCATGCCCCAGACCGTCGCCGCCCCTTTTCCGTGGGCCGATGTCTGGGGGCAGGATGCCGCGGTCGAGACACTGCGCACCGCCGCGTCCGATCCTGCCGCGCTGTCGCACGCGTGGCTCATCACCGGTCCTCCCGGGTCCGGCCGGTCGACTCTCGCGTACGCCTTCGCCGCGGCACTGATCGCCGATCATCCCGATGACGAGGCGACGATGCGACAGGTCCTCGTCGGCACGCATCCGGATGTGACGGCCCTCCGCACCGACAAGGTCATCATCACGATCGCCGAGGCGCGCTCGCTCGTCGAGCGGTCGTACTTCGCGCCCTCCGCCGGGCGCTACCGGGTGATCGTCGTCGAGGACGCCGATCGCATGGTCGAGCGCACCTCGAACGTGCTCCTGAAGGCGCTCGAGGAGCCGCCGGAGCAGACCGTGTGGATCCTGTGCGCTCCGAGCGAGGCAGACCTGCTGCCCACCATCCGCTCACGGGTGCGCTCTCTGCGGCTGCGCGAGCCGGACGTCGCGGACGTCGCACGGCTCATCACGCTCCGGACGGGCGTCGACGAGGACGTCGCCGAGCAGGCCGCCCGACACGCGCAGCGGCACATCGGCATGGCCCAGCGACTCGCCACCGACGACGCCGCTCGCCGTCGGCGGGATGAGACGCTGCGGTCGGTCCTCGGAGTCCGGGGAGTCAACGACGCCGTCGAGGTGGCCGGTCGGATCATCCAGGCCGCGACCGACGACGCGAAGGCGCTGACGGCCGAGCGCGACGCGGCCGAACGCGCCACGCTCCTGCGCACCGTGGGCATCGCCGAAGGGCAGGCGGTCCCACCCGCCCTCCGCACGCAGATCTCGGCGCTCGAGGACGATCAGAAGAAGCGGGCGACCCGCAGCCTGCGCGACGGCATCGATCGTGTCCTGACCGACCTGCAGTCCCTGTTCCGCGACGTCGTCATGCTGCAGTTCGGCAGGGACGACGCTCTGATCAACCGCGAGCTCCGCGACGAGCTCGCCGCCCTCGCGGCCGCCTGGCCCGAGACCCGTACGCTTGTCGTACTCGACCACCTTGCCGAGACGCGTCAGTCGCTGGAGCGCAACGTCGCTCCGCTGCTCGCCCTGGAGAGCTTGCTCGTGACAGTCACGAGCGGGAGGACACCGTGAACAACCGATCGACTTCCCGCATCCGCCGTGCCGTCGCCGTGATCGCCGGGCTCGCCGCGGCATCCGTCGTGCTGTCCGGATGCCTCTACGCGATGATCCCGGAGGGCGCCGAGCCGAAGCCGTCCGTCACGCACGCCCCCGACACCGAGGGCGTCGCCGAGGAGCTGCTGCCGTACTACGGGCAGACGCTCGCATGGAGCGAGTGCGGTACCGGCTTCGACTGCACCGACGTGACGGCGCCCCTCGACTGGGAGAACCCCGGAGACGGCGAGATCACGCTGTCGGTCGTGCGGCACCAGGCGACCGGGACGGCGAAGGGCTCGCTGCTGACGAACCCCGGCGGCCCCGGGGCGAGCGGTGTCGAGCTCATCCGCGACAGTCTCGACTTCGCCGTCGGCGCGGAGCTCATCGACAACTACGACGTGATCGGCTTCGACCCGCGGGGCGTGGGTCAGTCCAGCGCGGTGGCGTGCTTCGACGCCGCGGGAATGGACGACTACCTCTACTCGATCCCGACCGCAGAGCGCGGCACGCCCGCGTGGGAGGCCGAGCTGCTCGAGGGCCACCAGCGATTCGCGGACGCGTGCGAGGCGAACAGCGACGGCATCCTGCCGTTCATCACGACCGTGAACGCGGCGCGCGACATGGATCTCATCCGCGCAGTGCTGGGCGACACGCAGCTCAACTACCTCGGCTACTCCTACGGCACCTTCCTCGGAGCCACCTACGCCTCCCTCTACCCCGAGAAGGCCGGACGGCTCGTGCTCGACGGCGCCATCGATCCCGCTGTCTCGGGTCTCGACGTCGGCGCCACCCAGGCGCTCGGCTTCGAATCCGCCCTGCGCGCCTATATGCAGGACTGCCTGGACTCGGGGGAGTGCCCGTTCGCGGGTTCCGTCGACGAGGCGATGGCCGACCTCGGAGCTCTGCTCGCGAGCGTCGACGCGGTCCCGCTGGAGAACGGCGACGGTCGCATGCTCGGCGCGGACTCCCTGATGACCGCGATCATCGCCGCGCTGTACTCCGCGGACAGCTGGCCTTACCTGACGCAGGCCTTCGACGAGACGCTCCAGGGCGACCCGTCCACCGCTTTCCTCCTCGCCGACTTCTACAACGGTCGCGAGAACGGCGCCTACATCGACAACTCGAGCGAGGCGTTCCGTGCGTACAACTGCATGGACTACCCCGTCGAGGACGACCCGGCCGCGGAGGCCGCCACCGACGCGAAGATCGCCGAGGGCGCGCCGACGATCGCGCCGTACTGGTCGGGCCCCGACTCCTGCGCGGTATGGCCCTACCCGCCCACCGGCACCCGCGGCGAGATCACCGCGGAGGGCGCCGGCCCCATCGTCGTCGTGGGTACGACCAACGACCCTGCCACCCCCTACGAGTGGTCGGAGTCGCTCGCCGCGCAGCTCGAGGAGGGCGTCCTCATCACGCGTGTCGGCGAGGGGCACACGGGCTACAACAAGGGCAACTCGTGCGTCGACGGGGCCGTCGAGGCGTTCTTCCTCGACGGCACGGTGCCCGAGGACGGGCTGCGGTGCGAGTAGCCGCCCGGCACCCCTCGGCGTGTCGACGCTCGATTCGCGATGACGGCCCTGCTCGGGTAATATCGATGATCGCGCCGCTTTAGCTCAGTCGGCAGAGCATTTCACTCGTAATGAAAAGGTCGTCAGTTCGATTCTGACAAGCGGCTCCACCAGGCCCCGTGATGCGAAGAACATCACGGGGCCTTCTGGTTCCCGGAGCCGGTCTCCGCGGGCGTACCCTCGACTCATGAGCAGAGCGCTTCTGATCGTCGACGTCCAGAACGACTTCACGGAGGGCGGTGCGCTCGCCGTCTCCGGAGGGGATGCCGTGGCATCCGCCATCTCGGCGCATCTCGCCGCGCACGCCGCCGACTACGAGCTCATCATCGCGTCCCGCGACTGGCACGATCCGGAGGGCGACAACGGAGGTCACTTCGCCGACGAGCCCGACTACGTCGACTCCTGGCCAGTGCACTGCGTCGCCGGGACACCGGGTGCCGACTACGACCCTCTGCTGGCGACGGATGCCGTGACCCATCACGTGCGCAAAGGGCAGGGTGCACCGGCGTACTCGATGTTCGAGGGCGTCGCGGAGTCGGGCGAGACCGTGGGGGCTCTGCTCTCCGCGGCGGGGATCGTCAGCGCCGACGTCGTCGGCATCGCGACCGACCACTGCGTGCGGGCCTCCGCACTCGATGCGATCGCTCACGGCGTCCGGGTACGCGTCCTCACCGACCTGGTCGCGGGCGTCGCGCCGCAGCCGAGCGCAGCGGCCCTCGCGGAGCTCGCGCATGCCGGCGCCGAGCTGGTCGAGGGCGACGCCGCATGACGCGGAGCGTGATGCTCCTGAGGGCCGTGAACGTCGGCGGTCGCAGCCGCGTGCCGATGGCGCGACTCCGCGAGATCCTCGAACCGGAGGTGGGGGAGGTCTCGACCTATATCGCGAGCGGCAACATCATCTGCGCGCACCCCGCTGACCCTGCGGCGGCGTGCACCCGCGTGCGCTCCCTGATCGCCGCGGAGTTCGATGTGGACACCCCGGTGATCATCCGCCGGCATGAGGAGCTCCGCGCGGCGCTCGAGGCGCTGCCGTTCCCCGATGCGTCCGAGAAGATGCTCCACGCCATGTTCCTCGAGGCGCCGGCGGCCTCCGGGGCGATCGACGGGCTCACTCCGAGGCTGAGTCCGGACGAGCGGATCGCTCTGATCGGAGACGATCTGTGGATCGACTACGGCGAGGGCGGTGTCCAGTCGACGAGACTCACGAAGGCCGTTCTGGACCGAGTCCTCGGTGTGGCCGGCACCGCTCGCAATCTGCGCACCGTGCGCGCGCTCATCGACCTCACCGCATGACGCAGGGTCCGTTCGCGCTCGAGCTGCCGTTCACCGGCCGGTGGCTCGTGCAGAACAGTCCGGCGTCGCGCGTGCCCAGTCACGGCACTGCGCTCTTCGGCACCGCGCACGCGATCGACTTCGTCCCGGTGGATGCCGAGGGACGCAGCGCTCCGCGCACGCTCGCCGGCCGTTTCGCGACGGAACGGCCGGAGACGTTCATCGGGTTCGGTCGGCCCCTCCTCGCCCCGGCCCCCGGCGAGGTGGTGATCGCTCACGACGGAGAGCCCGATCACGGGGCGCGGCGCGGCCTCGTGGCATCCGTATGGTACGCGCTCACCCAGGCGTCGCGGGTCCGCGAGGGAGCGGCGGCGGTGGCCGGCAACCATGTCGTCATCCGGTCGCGAGGCTCTCTCGTGCTGCTGGCGCACCTGCGGTCGGGCAGCGTGCGGGTGAGGGCGGGCGACGAGGTGCGCGCGGGCGATCCGGTCGGGGAGTGCGGCAACTCCGGCAACAGCACCGAACCGCACCTGCACGTCCAGGTATCGGACTCCGTGGCGCGCGACGGTCAGGGCATCCCTCTCGTCTTCCTGCGCCCGGGCGGGGAGCCCTGGGTCCCGCGCAACGGAGAGATCGTCGAGGTCTGAGCGGCGCCGGGCCGATCCCTCCGGCCCGTACCCGCGGCACTGCGGAGGTCAGCCGACGATCTCCGCGCTGAGGGCGGCGGGCGGCATCGCAGTGCGCGCCTGCAGATCGACGCGACGTGTGCCGCAGGCCGCACAGCGCACGTAGACGATCACGCCGTCGGAGGTCGGATGCCGCGACTCGGCGACCCAGGAGTGCTCGTGAGCCGGAGCGACGTGCTGAGGGATCGGAAGAGTGTGCGGCGAGGTCATGCATCCAGCGTGATGTAATGGCCTTATGCATCTCAACCCTTACGGCGAATACGCGGTGCTGCTCGCGGCGTCGCTCGCCGACGACTTCCCCGACGACCGCGAGGGCATCGAGCGGCGGACGCTGGAGAAGGGGATGACGATGGTCTTCCCGCCCGCTGCCGACGACCACGCGCAGGTGCGGCGCGTCGTCGAGGACTGGCTGCGCATCGTCGACGCCCCGGGCGCGGACGAGCGGGCGCAGCTCCTCAACGCGCAGATGGCGGAGGCCGCCGCCTACCCGCGCCTCACGAACCACGACGGGGAAGGCTGGCATCTGCACTATCGCGACGATGTGCAGTCGCTCCCGTTCGTGCTGCGCGCCATCATCACGGTCGGCACGTCTCTGCACCTCGTGACGCGAGGGATGGACCGACTCGGCCGGTGCGCGGCGTCGCCGTGCACGAGAGTGGTGGTCGACGTCACCCGCAACGGACGTCAGCGCTTCTGCTCGGTGCGGTGCGCGAACAGAGCGGCGGTCCGGCGTCATCGAGCGCGCACAGGCGCCTGACACCGGACCGCCGTAGGATCCGCGGGATCAGCTCACGCGGTCTGGCCGGCGTGACGTCCTTCGGAGATCTCCTCGACGAGCTTCGCGTTGAAGGCGGGGAGGTCGTCGGGGGTGCGGCTGGAGACCAGGCCCTGATCCACCACGACCTCCTCGTCGACCCAGCTCGCCCCCGCGTTGCGGAGATCGGTCGCGAGACTCGGGTAGCTCGTGAGCGTGCGCCCGTCGACCACCCCGGCCTCGATGAGGATCCAGGCGCCGTGGCAGATGACCGCGACCGGCTTGTGCTGCTCGAAGAACGAGCGCGCGAGCTCGATCGAGGGCTTGTCGAGGCGCAGGTGATCGGCGTTCACGACGCCGCCCGGCAGCACGAGCGCGTCGAACTCGTCGGCCTTGGCATCCGCCGACGTGAGGTCGACGTGCTGGACGTGGCCGTTCTTCCCCTTGATCTGCTCGCCGTCCGGGGCGATCAGAGTCGCGCTCGCGCCTTCGCCCTGCACCGCCTCCCACGGGCTGGTCAGCTCGCTGTCCTCGAATCCGTCTGTCGCCAGGAATGCCACTCGGCTGTCGGTGAGAGTCGCCATGATGCGTCCTTTCGTTGAGGGTCGAGTCCCTGATGGGGACACCTCGACCCTTCCGCGGCGGACGGATGCCGTGAAGGGGGTGGCCGGATCCGACCGGCGATGCTACGCGGTGGGCCCCGTGGGGCTCGAACCCACGACCCGCGGATTAAAAGTCCGATGCTCTGCCAACTGAGCTAGAGGCCCGCGCTCCCAGTCTAGGGCGCACGGAAGGGACCGCCGACGAAGTGCCTCGCCGGCGGTCCCTTCCTCCCGCTCGCCTTCCTCCCCCTGAGGGATGAGCGGGGTGTGCCGAGGTCCCAGCTCGGCGTCCCGACTGATTACGCAGCCGGGGGCATCAGGACCGAGTCGATCAGGTACACGGTCGCGTTGGCGGTCTGGACGCCGCCGCAGATGACGTTCGCGTCGTTGACCATGATGCTGTCGCCGCTGCCGGTGACCTCGAGGTCCGCACCCTGGACCGTCGTGTGCATGCCGTCGATCTCATCGGGCGAGATCTGGCCGGGGACGACGTGGTACGTGAGGATCGAGCTCAGCGTCGCGCTGTCGGTCTTCAGGGCCTCGATGGTCGCGGGGTCGATCTTCGCGAAGGCCTCGTCCACGGGGGCGAAGACCGTGAACTCGTCGCCGTTGAGCGTGTCGACCAGGTTCACGTCGGGGTTGAGCTGACCGCTGACCGCCGACACCAGGGTGGTGAGGAGCGGGTTGTTCGAGGCGGCGACCGCGACCGGGTCCTGGGCCATGCCGGCGACCGAGCCGTCGCCGTCCGGGACGGCCTCTGCGTATGCGGCGCAGCCGGGGCCGACGAGGTTCGCGGCCGGGTCCATCGTCTCGGGGGCCGTGGTCTCCTCGGACGTCTCCGGAGCCGTCGACTCCGACGGCTCGTCGGTGGAGGTGCCGCCCATGGAACAACCGGCGAGCACGAATGCGCTCGCAAGTCCGAGGGTGATCGCTGCGGTGACCTTCTTCTTGGTGCTGAACATCTCGAGCTCCTTCAGAACTGTGCCACGGCCTCTCCGTGGCGTTGACAGGTGTTCGGAGCACCTCTGGGAACGGATGGGAGAAATCTCGAGAAAAGTTCTCGCGTCCCGCGTCCAATCCGAACCGGGCCACCGCGACGAACCATTCCGCAGAGAGAAGGATCGGGCGGGTGTGCGCGCGGGGGACGCGCGCGGGATTCATCGTGTCTGGGACGTGATTGCGCGGAAAAGGGGTGACGGTACGGCATGCTGGTGGAGATGGTCATCGATGGGATGGACGTACCCGAGGACGGTACGGCGCGTGATGCTGTCGCCGACCTGCTCGTCCGCATCGGTGGCGGCGACCAGCGCGCGTTCGCCGAGCTGTACGACATGCTCTCCTCCCGCGTCTTCGGCCTCATCCTCCGGGTGCTCGTCAACCGGTCCCAGAGCGAGGAAGTGCTCCAGGAGGTCTTCCTCGAGATCTGGGAATCCGCTTCGAGGTTCGCTCCGAACAAGGGGCAGGGAAGAACCTGGGTGATGACGATCGCTCACCGCCGTGCGGTCGACCGGGTCCGAGCATCCCAGTCCAGCGCGGACCGGGACGTGAAGGCCGGGTTCAGGGATATCGGGGTCGCGCACGACAGTGTCGCGGAACGGGTGGAACTGGGCATCGAGGGCGAGAAGGTCAGAGGCGCCCTCGAGGGGCTTCCCGAGGCGCAGCGCGAAGCGCTCGTCCTCGCCTATTACGGCGGTTACAGTCAGAACGAGGTGGCAGTGCTCGTGGGGGCACCGCTGGGGACGATCAAGACACGGATGCGAGACGGGCTCACCCGTCTCCGGACAGCACTGGGGGTGACGGCATGAACGAGCAGGAATTCGCAGAACTCGCGGCAGGAGCGGCACTCGACGCGCTGTCGCCCGACGAGCAGCAGCGGTACCACGCCGCGCTGGTCGCGCACCCGGAATGGCAGAGCATCGCGGATGCGGATGCCGTGACCGCTGCGCTGCTGGCCGAGGGCGCGATGCCCGTGGCGCCCCCGATCGACATCCGTTCGTCGCTCCTCGCCCGTATCGCGCAGACGCCGCAGGACGGCGACGCGATCGACGTCGATCCCTCGTCAGCCGCGCCGACGGATGCAGGATCCGCGCCCGCGCCGGAGACCCCGAGGGCGAGCTCCGACGGGCTGGCGCGCAAGGCCCCGGCGCATCCGCTGCGCATCCTGTTCGCGCTCGCAGCCTGCCTCGCGCTCCTCGTGGGTGTCGGCGTCGGAACCGTCGCCCTCAACGAGCACCTCAACCGTCCGGCGAGCGTCGTGGCCCTCGATGAGATCACGGCCGCGGACGACGCGCAGCAGGCGACGATCGAACTCGCCGACGGAGGCGCCGCGACCGCGCACTGGTCGGCCTCGCTCGGGAAGTCGGTCCTGGTGACCGACGGCATCCCGGCCCTCGCCGACGGCGAGACCTACGAGCTCTGGTACGTCCGCGGCGACACCCCGGTGTCTGCGGGTGTGTTCGACGCCGTGGACGGCGATGCCACCACGGTCCTCGCCGGCGAGATGCACGAGGGCGATGTCATCGCGGTCACGATCGAGCAGGCCGGCGGCTCTCCGTCCGGTGCGCCGACGACCGATCCGGTCATCGTCATCCCGACCGCCTGACCGGCGCCGGCACGCGCGTCGCGGCACGGGGACAGCGTCCCGAGGGCCGATGATCCCGCGTACCCTGGAGTGATGCCCGAGCAGTTCCCGCGCCCTGTGCGCCGTCCCACCAGCGCGTTCGACAACATCGTCGGCACGCACGATCCCGTCGAGGAGACCCGGGTGGCGCACGCGACGGCATCCGCACTGCTCACCCGCGTGCGCGCGGACGAGAGCGGCGTGAGCGCCGAGCGGCTCGTCGCGTTCACGGCGGAGCACGGCATCGACGAGATCGCCGAGCTCTGGTCCAAGGCTCCGTCGAGGACGCTCCCCGGCGCCCTGTGGCGGCTGTACCTGCTGCAGCTCGCGATCCATGCGGACCCGCAGACGGCCGCCCTGCTGTACGAACGCGGCCGCATCGAGCTCGCCTCGGCCGACGCGGTGATCGCCGGCGCACCGATTCCCGCGAATCCCGACGAGCTCGTGGTCCTCATCGACACGATCCTGCGGGGGGCGTTCCGCGGTGACTTCGCCGTGGCCCTCGACCGCGCCGCGGCGTTCTGCCGCGTGCAGTCCTCGGGCGCCACGCACACGGCCGACGACTACGAGCCGACGGAGCCCGCCAGAGCCAGCGAGCTGACCACGAGGGCGCTGCGGCTCAGCAGCTACGCGCAGGATCTGACGGCATCCGCCGCACTGTGGCGCGCGGGTGCGCTCGCCTGACGCCGGACAGAGAAAGACCGGGCCGCAAGAACGCCTCTCGGCGGAAGGCCGCTCGCAGCGGCGAAAAATGGAGCCCGGGGTTATGCGGCCCGGCCACTCCAGTGTAACGCGCTGCGGCCGTGGCTATTCCCGGCGTCGTAGGCTCTGTGCATGACCCGACGTTTCGCCCTCATGATCGACCCGGCCACGGCGGATGCCGTCCGCGACGACTTCGCCGACACGTTCACGCGCGTCGACGCCGCGGCTCCGGCGCTGAGCGTCGGCGAGCTCAGCACGCAGCGGGGCGACGGCGTCTTCGAGTCCATCGGAGTGGTGGACCGGCACGCGCAGGAGGTCGTCCCCCATCTCGAGCGGCTCGCGCACTCCGCGAAGCTCTGCGACCTCCCGGTGCCGAACCAGGAGCAGTGGCGTCAGGCGATCGAGCAGGCGGCGGCGGACTGCGGCGAGGGGGAGTACGTCATCAAGCTCATCCTGAGCAGGGGAGTGGAGCACGGCCCGACGCCGACCGCATGGGTGACCGTGGCTCCGGCATCCGACTTCTCCGCCGTGCGGGAGGCGGGCGTCCGCGTCGTGACGCTCGATCGCGGATACGACCTCGACATCGCGGAGCGCGCGCCCTGGCTGCTGCTCGGCGCGAAGACCCTGTCGTACGCCGTCAACATGGCGGCACTCCGGGAGGCGCACCGCCGCGGCGCGGACGACGCCATCTTCCTCTCCCGCGACGGCTACGTGCTGGAGGCGCCGACGGCCTCGCTCATCCTGCGCTCCGGCGACCGCTTCGTCACTCCTGCGCCGAACGGCGGCATCCTGCACGGCACGACCCAGCTGAGCGTCTTCGATCACCTGACCGCACAGGGCTTCGAGGTCGCGTACGAGCAGGTTCCGGCATCCGCGCTCACCACGGCGGATGCCGCGTGGCTGGTGTCGAGCGTCCGCCTCGCCGCCCCGATCACCGCGATAGACGACGTCTCCCTGCCGGTGGACGCGGCGTTCACGGCCGAGCTGAACCAGTACCTGCTGTCGCCCCGCGACTGACCCGTCCTTTCTCTGCCCCGCTCTACGGGCAGGACCCTTCCCCGCCCGCCCTGCGGGCACAACTTCGGACGCCGAGGATGACACGCCGTGGGCCGGCATCCTTCACCCGGCGTGTCTGCGTGCGGATCCGAATCTGTGCCGGCGCGCACACCGCCCGACCGCAGTGAAAGCGTCATGGCCGGAGCGCCATGAGTCCGATGATCGCGCGTTCCACCAGCTCCCAGTCGTGAAGGAGCATCGCGTAGTCGAACCGCAGCGTGACGTGACCCCATGACGCCGATGTCGCATCGCGGACGAGGTCGCGGTGGCGATGCTCCGCGCTCTCGTGGTTCTCTCGGCCGTCGGTCTCGATGATCAGCCACCCGTCGATCAGGAGATCGACCCGACCTGTTCCGACCACCTGCGTCTGTGTACGCACATCCCAGCCGAACCGTCGAAGGCGCAACCGGGTCAGCGACTCGAGCCCGCTGTCCGCGTCCGAACGAGAGAACGCGACGAGGTCCCGACCCGCCCGATCCAGTGCGCCGCTCAGCCAGCGCAGCGCGCGTCGCGGCAGCAGCCCCCGCCGTCGAGCGGACTCGAGGGCGACGAAGAAGGCCTCGGCGCCGCGGCATCTGTAGATCTGCAGCAGGATCCGAGCGACCGACGGCAGCGCGAAGGTCGAGGTCGACGGTCCGGCATCCCAATGACGGATGCAGTCGCAGTCCGGGCTCGGAGCCGTTCGGTGGTGCCGGTCCCGGCGGAGCCACACATGCGTCAGGGTGTCGTCCAGAACCCAGATGCCGAGATGTCGGGCAGCGGTCTCGCAACCGAGCGATCCGCCGTGCGCGGCGGCCTCGACGGCACCCGCGCAAGCCGAGGACGCCGCGTACACCCCCCGCCTGACTCGACGGAGCTCGCCGCGACGGAGCCGTCCCTCGATCGCCCGGCGCGACGCGTGCTCACGGAGCTCACGCCACGTCCAGACCTCGATCCCGGGACCCACGCACATCGCCACAGTGTGTACGCCCGCGGCATCCGTCGTGCACACGATCACCGGCGATCGTGCAGTACTCCCAGTCGGCCTCGGATGTGGAGACCGAGTCCTTCGCCGCCTCGGAGGCCCATACCGGGCACAGCTTCGGGCCAGGACGACGACACGCCGTGCGATCCGAGGATCGCACGGCGTGTCCGTGCTGAGGTCCGAAACTGTGCCCGGTGGACTGTGCCCGGTGGACTGTGCCCGGTGGAACTGGCCCGGCGAGGCCGACGCCCGGGATCGGGAGTCCAGACCGGCGGATGCTTATCCGAAGCGGCCCGAGACGTAGTCCTCGGTCGCCTGCACCGACGGCGTCGTGAAGATCGTCGACGTGTCGTCGTACTCGATGAGCTTGCCGGGCTTGCCGGTGCCGGCGATGTTGAAGAACGCGGTCTTGTCGGACACGCGGCTCGCCTGCTGCATGTTGTGCGTCACGATCACGACCGTGTACTCGTTCTTGATCTCGGCGATGAGCTCCTCGATCGCGAAGGTCGAGATCGGGTCGAGGGCCGAGCACGGCTCGTCCATCAGGATGACGTCGGGGGAGACGGCGATCGCACGCGCGATGCACAGACGCTGCTGCTGGCCGCCCGAGAGGCCGGAGCCCGGCTTGTCGAGGCGGTCCTTGACCTCGTTCCAGAGGTTCGCGCCCTGCAGCGACTTCTCGACGAGCGCGTCCTGGTCGCTCTTCGCCATGCGCGTGTTGTTGAGCTTGACGCCCGCGAGCACGTTCTCCTTGATGGACATCGTGGGGAACGGGTTCGGGCGCTGGAACACCATGCCGACCTGACGACGCACGAGCACCGGGTCGACGCTGGAGCCGTAGAGGTTCTTGCCGTCGATCAGCACCTCGCCCTCGACGCGGGCGCCGGGGATGACCTCGTGCATGCGGTTGAGGGTGCGGAGGAAGGTCGACTTGCCGCAGCCCGACGGCCCGATGAACGCGGTGACGGTGTTGGGCTTGATGTCGATGTTGACGCCTTCGACGGCGAGGAAGTCGCTGTAGTAGACGTTGAGGTCGTTGACTTCGATGCTCTTGGACACGGGAGATCCTTCTTGTTCAGTCAGTCAGTCAGTCAGTTCGGGGAGCGGCGCGCTCAGCGGCCGCCGGTCTTGGGGGCGAACACCTTGGCGATGATGCGCGCGAGCAGGTTCAGGACCATGACGATCACGATCAGCGTGAGAGCCGAGGCCCACGCGCGTTCGAGGTAGGCGTCGACCGGGATGCCGGGGTACTTGGCCTGCATGTAGGAGAACACGGGCAGTGTCGCCATCTGCCCGCTGAACATGTTCGTGTTCATGCCCTGCACGATGCCGACCGTGAGCAGCAGCGGCGCGGTCTCGCCGATCACGCGCGAGATCGCGAGCATGATCGAGGTCGTGATGCCGGCGATGGCCGTCGGCAGGACGACTTTGATGATCGTCAGCCACTTGGGGACACCCAGCGCATAGGCCGCCTCGCGGAGCTCGTTCGGCACGATGCGAAGGAGCTCCTCGGAGCCGCGCACGACGACCGGGATCATCAGCACAGACAGGGCGAGGGAGCCCATGATGCCCATTCTCGTACCCGGACCCACGATGAGCGCGAACACCGAGTAGATGAACAGACCGGCGACGATCGACGGGATGCCGGTCATGACGTCGACGAGGAACGTGATGCCGCGGGCGAGTCTGCGACCCTCGCCGTACTCGACCAGGTAGATCGAGGTCATGAGACCGATCGGCACCGAGATGAGAGTGGCCCCGAGGGTGATGAGCAGCGTGCCCCACACGGCGTGGATCGCGCCGCCGCCCTCGCCGACGATGTTGCGCATCGAGAAGCTGAAGAACTCGCCGTCGAAGCGCGCCAGGCCGTTGATGACGACCGTGTACAGCAGCGAGATGAGCGGCAGGAGCGCGATGACGAAGGCACCGGAGACGAGGGCTGTCATCAGCCGGTCGACCGCGTGACGGCGGCTCTCGATGACCGTGGAGATCACGAAGATCAGCGCCATGTAGAACAGCAGGCCGACGACCAGGGTCATGGCGATGTTGAAATCGGCCGGGTCGCCGCCCGCGTTGACGAAGGCGAAGATCGTTCCCGAGACGACGAAGGCGACGAGCAGCAGGGCCCACGGCGCCCACTTCGGCAAGTGGCCCGCCGAGGTGGTGTGCGTGGACTGCGCCACGGGGGTGGGGGTGAGCGTGGCGGTCATGTCAGTTGGCTCCCGAGAACTCGGCGCGACGCGAGACGATCCAGCGGGCGATGAAGTTGACCGCGAAGGTCACGATGAACAGGATCAGACCCGCAGCGACGAGGGTGTTGACGCCCTCGTCGTGGGCCTCGGGGAACCGCAGGGCGATGATCGCGGGGATCGTCGTCGGGTTCTCCGGGTTGATCAGGTTGAAGGTGATGATGCCGAGCGGCGAGAGCACGAGGGTCACGGCCATCGTCTCGCCGAGTGCGCGGCCGAGGCCGAGCATCGCGCCCGACACCATGCCGCTGCGGGCGAAGGGGAGCACGGCCATGCGGACCATCTCCCAGCGCGTGGCGCCGAGGGCGAGGGCGGCCTCCTCGTGGAGCTTGGGGGTCTGCAGGAAGACCTCGCGGCAGATCGCCGTCATGATCGGCAGGATCATCACAGCGAGCACGAGGGATGCGGTGAGGATGGTCTTTCCTGTGCCGGAGGGGGTGCCGCTGAAGAGCGGGATCCATCCGAGGTTCTCGTTCAGCCACTTGTAGAAGGGCACGAGCATCGGGGCGAAGGTGAGCGCGCCCCAGAGGCCGAAGACGACCGAGGGGACGGCGGCCAGCAGGTCGATGATGTAGCCCAGCACGCCGGCGAGCTTGCGGGGAGCGTAGTGCGAGATGAACAGCGCAATGCCGATGGCGACCGGCGCTGCGATGACGAGCGCGATGAGGCTCGACCACAGGGTTCCGAAGACGAACGGCCAGACCCACGACAGGAACGACTGCCCCTCGAGGATCTGGTTGCCCGTGGTGTCGGCGGACAGAGCGGGGATCGCCTGCACGATGAGGAAGATGGCGACTGCCGCGAGTGTCACGAGGATCGTGATCCCCGCCGCGAGCGCGGTACCGGAGAAGACGAGGTCGCCCCGTCGACGCAGAGAGGTGCGCGACCCGGGGGAACGGGTGGTCTCGGGACCCGTTGTGGTGGTGGTCATCTGAGCGGCTCCAGGCTCTGAGGGACTTTCGGTGTTTTCATGCGGGAGCCCCCGGGTGTCGGTCGAGTTCCTTCGACCGACACCCGGGGGCGTCGGTGCCGGAGCTCAGCGGTGTGCTGAGCGCCCGGTCACTCCGTGACGATGGCGTCGATCGCGGTGGTGATCTGCTCGCGCAGGCTGTCCGAGATCGGGGCGCTGCCGGCGGCCTCGGCCGCCGCGTCCTGGCCCTCGGCCGAGGCGACGTACTCGAAGTACGCCTTCACGAGGCCGGCCGTCTCTGCGTCGTCGTACTCGACGCAGCCGATGAGGTAGGAGACGAGCGCGATCGGGTACGAGCCGGCCGGTGCGGCTGCCGGGTCGACGTCGAAGGCGAGGTCGTTGTCGGAGCGGCCCTCCTCGAGCGGCGACGCCTCGACGAGCGCGGCAGCCGCCTCGGCGGAGTATGCGACGTACTCGCCGTTGACCTGGACGGCGACCTGGCCGAGGTCGGAGGTGCGGGAGGCGTCGGCGAAGCCGATGTAGCCCGAGCCGTTGGTGATCGCGTCGACGACGCCCGAGGTGCCGTCGCCGGCCTCGCCGGTCGAGAGCGGCCACTCGTCGCTGGCCTCGTAGGTCCACACATCGGGAGCGACGGCGCTGAGGTACTTGGTGAAGGTCTCCTGCGTGCCCGACGCGTCGGCGCGGTGCACGGGCACGATGCCCTGATCGGGGAGATCGACGCCCTCGTTCTGGTCGGCGATGGCCGGGTCGTTCCACTTGGTGATGGTGCCCGAGAAGATGCCCGCGAGAGTGGCGCCGTCGAGGTTCAGCTCGTCGATGCCCTCGAGGTTGAAGGCGACGGCGACGGGGGAGATGTAGACGGGGATCTCGACGATCTCGTCGGAGGCGCAGGAGCCGAAGCCGCCCGCAGCGAGCTCGTCGGCGTTGAACGCGCGGTCGGAGCCGATGAAGTTGGACGAGCCCGCGATGAAGTTCTCGCGGCCCGTGCCGGAGCCGGTGGCGGTGTAGTTGATGGTGACGTCGGGGTTGGCCGTCTGGAACGCGGCGACCCAGGACTGCTGAGCGGCCTCCTGCGAGGACGCGCCGGTGGCGTCGAGGCTGCCGGAGAGCGTGGACTCGGACGGCTCGGTCGAGCCGCCGGTGTTGCCGCCTTCGTTCGCGGCACAGCCGGCGAGAGCGAGAGCGGCGACGGCGCCGATGGCGCCGATACGTGCGATTCGGGAGATCTTCACTGTGGATCCTTCGATCATGGATGGGTGGGGCCCGGTGCAGGGCACACAGTGACGCTAGGTGCGGCGGTTAACGAGACTCTCCCGCGCAGGTGAACGGAAGGTGAACGGCGCGCGTCTCTCTGGGGCGGCACCCGCGGTTTTCCGGGCCTCCGCGAGGCGAGAGAGGGCGGTCAGACCTTCGGGACGTGCGTCTCGATCGCGATGATCCCCGAGCCGGGGTTGGTCGCGGACAGATGCACGACCGAGAAGGCGGCGGGCTCGAGATCGGCGGCGGAGCCCACGTACGACCCTTGGATCGTGCCGGTCGCGAGGGCGATCTCCGAGAGGATGCCGGGCAGTACGGGGCCGTGGCTGCAGACCACCGCGGGCTTGCCCGATCGGACGCGGCGTCCGATCACGGACCGCAGGTCGTCCTGGCCGTCCTCCCAGGCATCCTGACTGATCTTGGCGGTCTTGACGGCCTTGCGCTCGAGGGCCTTCGTGAGCGGCTTGACGGTCTGCACGCAGCGCACGGCGTCGCTCGTGACGATGCGACGGACGCCGAAGGCGCGCAGCGGTCCGACGATCGACTCGGCCTGGCGCAGGCCGCGGTCGGTGAGCGGCCGCTCGGCATCCGGGCCGTCCCAGTCGCCGCGGGAGAGCGCCTTCGCATGCCGCAGGGCGATGACGGGGAAGGTGCGCAGCACGCCGTCGTCGACGAGCCGGGCGAAGAAGTCGAGGATCTCGAGGTCCACGGGGTAGCTGAGCCGCGACCGCGCCTTGCTCACGCTCACCCACTCGACGGCCGCGATCTCGCGGTTCGGCACGAAGGTCGATTCGCGGATCGCGTCGTCCGTCGCCTCGGCCGCCCAGTAGTGCACGACCTTCTGCTTGTTCGACGGCAGGTGATAGCGGCTCACGCCGACCGGGACGCCGAGAGAGACCCGGATGCCGGTCTCCTCGTGCACCTCGCGCACGGCCGTCTCGGCGAGCATCTCACCGGGATCCACCTTGCCCTTGGGCAGGGTGATGTCGCGGTACTTGGTGCGATGGATCAGGAGGACCCGCAGCTTGCCGTCGACGAGCCGCCACACGACGGCCCCGGCCGCGTAGACGGCCTTGTCGGTCCACTTCGAGCGCGTCGCGTCCTTGGCCTGCGGCTGCGCCCGGGTCATCGAACCGCCCGTGCGCGGCGACGCCGCTGGATCAACCCCATGGTCTTATCCTGCAGGTCGACGAGCGGCGTGCCGTCGGCATCCTCGGCGTGGCGCGTCCAGACCCCCTCGGGGCCGAGGTGCCACGACGTCGTGCCCGGGTCCATCGCCAGATCGAAGAACGCGAGCAGCTCCGTCATGTGGTTCGGCTCGGTGACGCGCACCAGCGCCTCGACCCGACGATCGAGGTTGCGGTGCATCATGTCGGCGCTGCCGATGTACACCTGCGGGTCGCCGTCGTTGTGGAACGCGAAGATGCGCGAGTGCTCCAGATAGCGGCCGAGGATGCTGCGCACCGTGATGTTCTCGCTGATGCCCTCGAGATCGGTGCGCAGGCTGCAGATCCCGCGCACCCACACGTCGACCTTCACACCGGCCGCGCTCGCCCGGTACAGGGCGTCGATGACCTCCTCGTCGACCATCGAGTTCACCTTGATGCGGATGCTCGCCGGCTTGCCGTCCTCCGCGTTGCGGCGCTCGTGGTCGATCTGCCGCACGAGGCCCTTGCGCAGGTGCAGCGGGGCGACCAGCAGGCGCTTGAACTTCTTCTCGATCGCGTAGCCGCTGAGCTCGTTGAACAGCCGGGTGAGGTCCTTGCCGACCTGCGGGTCGGTGGTGAACAGGCCGAAGTCCTCGTAGATGCGGCTGGTCTTGGGGTTGTAGTTTCCCGTGCCGATGTGGGAGTAGTGGCGCAGCACGCCCTCCTCCTCGCGGATCACGAGTGCGAGCTTGCAGTGCGTCTTGAGCCCGACGAGGCCGTACACGACGTGCACGCCCGCCTTCTCGAGCTTGCGGGCCCAGACGATGTTGTTCGCCTCGTCGAAGCGCGCCTTGACCTCGACGAGAGCGAGGACCTGCTTGCCGGCCTCGGCCGCGTCGATCAGCGCCTCGACGATCGGGCTGTCGCCCGAGGTGCGGTAGAGCGTCTGCTTGATGGCGAGCACGTGCGGATCGCGCGCGGCCTGCTGCAGGAACGCCACGACGCTCGTGGTGAACGACTCGTACGGGTGGTGCACGAGCACGTCCGACTTGCGGATGGCCTTGAAGATGTCGGCCCTGGTGTTGCTGCCGGTCGGCTGGAACGCCACGGGCGTGGTGGGCAGGTGCGGCGGGTAGCGCAGGTCCGGACGGTCGATGCGCGACAGGTCGAAGAGCCCGCGCAGGTCGAGCGGGCCGGGGAGGCGGTAGACCTCCTGGTCGGTGATGTCGAGCTCGCGCACGAGGAGGTCCATCGTGACCTCGTCCATGTCGTCGGTGATCTCGAGGCGGATCGGCGGACCGAAGCGCCGGCGCAGCAGCTCGGCCTCGAGCGCCTGGATGAGGTTCTCGCTCTCGTCCTCCTCGATCTCCACGTCCTCGTTGCGGGTGAGGCGGAACGCGTGGTGGTCGAGCACCTCCATGCCGGGGAACAGATCGCCGAGATGGTTCGCGATGAGCTCCTCGAGGCGGAGGAAGCGCTTGATCTCGCCGGCGCCCGGCACCTCGACGAAGCGGGGGAGCATGGGCGGGACCTTCAGGCGCGCGAACTCCTGGCGCCCGGTGCGGGCGTTCCGGATGCGGATCGCGAGGTTCAGCGACAGGCCCGAGATGTAGGGGAACGGATGCGCGGGGTCGACGGCCAGCGGCATCAGCACCGGGAACACCTGGGCGCCGAAGTACTCCGACAGCTTGGCGCGCTCCTCGTCGGTGAGCTCCGACCAGTCGGTGATCTCGATGCCGGCGTCCGCGAGAGCGGGCCGCACGAGGGAGGTCCACGCGTCGGCGTGGCGCAGCTGCAGGGCGTGCGCCTCGCGCGAGATGTCGGCGAGGGCGTCGACGGGGGAGCGGCCGATGTTCGTCGGCACGGCGAGCCCCGTGACGATGCGGCGCTTGAGCCCGGCGACGCGCACCATGAAGAACTCGTCGAGGTTGCTCGCGAAGATCGCCAGGAAGTTCGCCCGCTCCAGCTCCGGCAGGGAGGGATCCTCAGCGAGCTCCAGGACGCGCTGGTTGAACGCGAGCCAGCTGATCTCGCGGTCGAGGTAGCGGTGGTCGGGGAGCAGCGAATCCGGGGACTCGATGGCGTCGAAGTCGTCGTCTTCGGCGTCGCCGAGACCTGCGTCGGCGAGAGCGGGATCGATCATGGGGTACATCTAAGCACCGAGAGGTGACGCGCGTGTGAACGGACCCGCTCGGTTACCGCGCCGCCGCCATCGTCTCGTCGTCGTACACGTTGAATCGGTACCCGACATTGCGCACCGTGCCGATGATCTGCTCCTGGTCGCCGAGCTTGGCGCGCAGTCGTCGCACGTGCACGTCGACGGTCCGCGTGCCGCCGAAGTAGTCGTAGCCCCAGACCTCGCTGAGCAGCTGCTCTCGGGTGAACACCCGCGACGGGTGGGTCGCCAGGAAGTGCAGCAGCTGGAACTCCTTGTAGGTGAGGTCGAGCGGCCTTCCGTGCAGCTTCGCGGAGTACGACTGCTCGTCGATCGACACGCCCGACGCCTGCACGCGGGTCGGCTCGGCGGCCTCGTCGCGACGGGCGAGCGCGAGCCGCACCCTGGCATCGGTCTCGGCGGGGCCCGCGGTCGCGAGCAGGACGTCGTCGATGCCCCAGTCGCCGGACAGGGCGCTCATGCCGCCCTCGGTCACCACGAGCAGCAGCGGCGCGTCCTGCCCCGTCGCGCGCAGCAGGCGGCACAGCGACTTGGCGCCGACGAGGTCGAGACGTCCGTCGACGATCACGATGTCGCACTCGGGCGCGCTGACGAGTTGAGCGGGCTCGGCGGGGATCTGACGCACGCGGTGGCTGAGAAGCTCCAGGGCGGGCAGGACCTGCTCCGAGACCGGAGCGTTGGTCAACACCAGGACCTGGGCCACACGCACTCCTTCCGGACGGCTGGGGGACGCCGTGCCGCAATGATACCGGGCGCCGATGGGTCACAATGGAGGCATGACGGAACCAGCCCTCGCTCCGCGCAACGCGCTCGTCGGCGTGCTCGTCGTCTGGGCGGTCGCGCTCGTGGCATCCGTCGGCGTCGGCATCTTCGTGCCCGAGGAGTGGCGCATCCCGTGGCTCCTGGTCGCGTTCGGGGCGGTCGTCCTGCTCTCGTTCGCCGTGCAGCTCTGGTACGGACGCACGCAGGGATTCATCTTCCGGGTCGGCGGAAGCGCGATCGGAGCCCTGCTGCTCATGGGCGTGATCTCGGTCGGCTTCGCGCTCGCCGCGCTCGTCTCCTGACGCCGCGCGTCACGGAGGCCCCGCGAGACACCCGCCCGCGCGGAGGGTAGTGTGGAGCCATGGACCTCATGGCGCTCGAACTCTTCTACATCGGCCTCCTGGGCCTGGCGAGCCTCGCGATCGCCTTCGTCTCGGTCGTGGTGCTGCGCAACCTCTTCCGCGGCCAGCGCTGAGCGCACCGTGCTCGAGCTGCCCACCGACCTCCCCGCCGACCTCGCGCCGCTGGCGTGGCTGATCGGCGTGTGGGAGGGCACCGGGGTCATCGACTACCCGGTCGGAGACGAGCGGCTGCAGGGCGAGTTCACGCACCGCGTGAGCTTCAGCCATGACGGCGGCCCCTTCCTGAACTACGCGGCGACCGCGACCTTCACCGGCGACGCCGGATCGACCGCCGTCCCGCTCGTGGCCGAGTCCGGCTTCTGGCGCGTCAGCCGCGCGGCGACGGAGGCGGACGCCGGCCCTGGTCTTCTCCCGCCCTCGGGCGATGCCGTGGAGCGCGGCGTCGACGACGTCGAGGCCCTGCGCGCGGCATCCGGCGGCTTCCCGCTCGAGGTCTCGATCGCCCACTCCGACGGAATGCTCGAGCTCTACCTCGGCGAGATCAACGGGCCGCGCATCGACATCGCGACGGATGCCGTGGTCCGCGGCGCCGGTGCCAAGGAGTACGGCAGCGCATCGCGCATGTACGGCCTCGTCGACGCGCATCTGCTGTGGGCGTGGGACATCGCCGCTCTCGGCACGCCGCTGCGCTCGCACGCGTCGGCCCGTCTGGCGAGGGTCTGACATGACCGGTTTCGCGGACGTCCCCGGCGCGATCTCCGGAGAGCGCGGCGTCGAGCACTTCGGCGACGCGTTCCGTGAGCAGCGTCGTCTCCAGGACGGCGCCGCCCTCGCACCGCTCGCCGACCGCACCGTCATCGAGGTCGCAGGGCCCGAGCGCCTGAGCTGGCTCGACTCCATCACGTCGCAGTCGGTGGGGAGGCTCGCCGCGGGCGAGAGCACCGAGCTGCTCGTCCTCGATCCGCAGGGTCGGGTGGAGCACGCCGCCGGGGTGTTCGACGACGGATCGTCGACCTGGCTCATCGCCGACGCCGCGGATGCCGAGGCGCTCGCCGCCTGGCTCCAGCGCATGAAGTTCCGCACCCAGGCGACGGTCGACGTGCGCCCCGACCTCGTGCTCCTCGGCTTCGTCGACGGCGGCGCCGCGGCGGCGCGCGCGATGACCGCGGCCGCCGCACCCGCGGGTGTCCCGCTGGTCTGGAGCGATCCCTGGCAGCACGTGAGCGCGGGGGGTCACCAGTACGCGGAGGTCGCCGAGCATCCCGGCGCGCAGCTCGCCTGGCGCGTGGCGATCGTCTCCGGCGACGCCGCCGACGAGCTCGCGACGACGGTCGCGGCCGATGAGCTGGCGGGCCTGCTCGCCGCCGAGGCGCTGCGCGTCGCGGCCTGGCGACCCCGGTGGTCGGCCGAGGTCGACGAGCGCTCGCTGCCGCACGAGTCCGACTGGATCCGCACCGCCGTGCACCTGAACAAGGGGTGCTACCGCGGCCAGGAGACCGTCGCGAAGGTGCACAACCTCGGCCACCCGCCGCGCCGGCTCGCCGCGCTGCAGCTCGACGGCAGCGAGGCCGTGCTGCCCGCCTCGGGCGACGCCGTGTTCGCCGGAGACGACGAGGTGGGCCGCATCACCTCGGTGGCGCGACACCACGAGGACGGGCCGATCGCGCTCGCGATCCTGTCGCGCCGCGCTCCGGTCGGCGATCTGATCGTGCGGACGGAGGGCGCGGACGTCGCCGCCGCCCAGCAGGTGATCGTCCCCGCCGACGCCGGGGCCACGGCCGACATCCCCCGGATCACGCGCCTGTCGCGCCGTCCGAGCGCGCCGGACCCCCGGAACGCCGGCTGACCGGCTACCTCACGGCAGTGGCGAGACCGCGGCCCAGGGGAGCGTGAGCTCGCCGAGACGCCACCGGCTCCGGCCGCCCTGCACCGCCCAGCCCTGGTCGCGCAGGGCCGAGACCGCGGCGAGGAACCGCTGCGTCGCCCCGAAGGTCGACAGCGCGGCGGCGCGGTCCCATTCGCGATCGAGGTCCACGAGCAGCGCGTGCACCCGCTCGCCGGGGACGTTGCGATGGATCAGCGCCTTCGGCAGGCGCTCGGCCACGATGCTCGGTCGCTCGAGGTCGGCCAGTCGCAGCGAGAGCGTGAAGCGCTGCGGTGCTCCGGCGGCGTCGACGTCGATCCAGCTCGCCACGCGGCCGATCTCATCGCAGGTGCCCTCGACGAGGAGTCCGTCGGGAGCGAGCCGAGCGGCCATGGCGCGCCAGGCGGCGGCGACATCCGACTCGTCGTACTGCCGGAGCACGTTCATCGCGCGGATCACGGCGGCACGGCGTCCGTCCGGCAGCGGCACCTCGAAGCCGCCGCGCGCGAAGGAGACGCGGAGGTCCGCCGGGAACGACGTGGCACCGGCGCGCACCTCCTCCAGCTGCGCCGTGGCGGTCGCGACCCTCGCGGGATCGATCTCGAGGCCGCGCACCTCGGCGTCCGCGCGCACGCGCTGCAGCCGGGTCGCGAGCTCGAACGCGGTGACGCCGCTCGCGCCGTAGCCGAGATCCACGACGAGCGGATCGGCCGCACGGCGGAACGCGTCCGCGGCCGCGATCCAGCGATCGTTCCGCCGCAGCCGGTTCGTCCCGGTGGTGCCGCGGGTGGGCCGACCGAGAGGAGATGACGCCATGCGTCCATCCTCCCAGCACGTCGCCGGACGCGACGACGCCGCCTCGATAAACTGGGGCCATGACTGCGAACCGCACCCTGATCCTGCTCCGTCACGGCCGGAGCGAGTGGAACGAACTGAACCTCTTCACCGGCTGGGTGGACGTCCGCCTCAACGAGCAGGGCAGGAACGAGGCCCGTCGCGGCGGCGAGCTGCTGGCCGAGGCCGGCATCCTCCCCGATGTCCTGCACACCTCGCTGCTCAGCCGTGCGATCCAGACCGCGAACATCGCGCTCGACGCGGCCGACCGTCTCTGGATCCCGGTGACCCGCTCGTGGCGCCTCAACGAGCGTCACTACGGCGCGCTGCAGGGCAAGGACAAGGCGCAGACGCTCGAGGAGTTCGGTCCCGAGCAGTTCCAGCTGTGGCGCCGCTCGTTCGACGTGCCGCCGCCCGTGCTCGACGACGACAGCGAGTTCAGCCAGGTGCACGACCCGCGCTACGCGGGCATCGACGGCGAGGTGCCCCGCACCGAGTCGCTCAAGCTCGTGATCGACCGCCTGCTGCCGTACTGGGAGAGCGCGATCGTCCCCGACCTCGAGGCCGGCAAGACGGTGCTCGTCACGGCGCACGGCAACTCGCTGCGCGGCCTCGTGAAGCACCTCGAGGGCATCAGCGACGCCGACATCGCCGAGCTCAACATCCCCACCGGCATCCCGCTCGTCTACGAGCTGGACGAGAACAACGTGCCCACGGGTCCCGGCCGCTACCTCGACCCCGAGGCCGCCGTTGCGGGTGCCGCCGCGGTCGCCGCGCAGGGCAAGAAGTAGTCGCAGACACACGAGAAGGGGGCGGATGCTGTCAGCATCCGCCCCCTTTCGTGTGCGCTGCGCGCGTCAGGCGTGTCCGAGCTCCTGCTGCTCGGCGGCGAAGGGGATGTCCTCCTCGTCGACGTGCCAGTCGCCCGTCGCGAGGTAGACGACCTTCTTGGCGACGGCGACCGCGTGGTCGGCGAAGCGCTCGTGGTACCGGCTGGCGAGCGTGGCGTCGACCGTCGCGGTCGCCTCGCCCTTCCAGTTGTCGCTGAGGACCTTCTCGAACACGCTGGCGTGCAGCTCGTCGATGTCGTCGTCGGTGTTGCGGATGGTGTCGGCGAGACGCAGGTCCTGCGTGCGCAGCAGCTCGGTGAGCGTGCGCGCGATCTCGACGTCGAGCTCGCCCATCTTCGTGAACGTGCCCTTGAGACCGCGCGGGATGGCGCGCTCGGGGAACCGCAGGCGGGCGAGCTGGGCGATGTGCTCCGACATGTCGCCCATGCGCTCGAGCGAGGCGCTGACGCGCAGGGCGAAGACGACGATGCGCAGGTCGCGCGCGACCGGCTGCTGACGGGCGAGGATCTCAATGGCCTGCTCGTCGAGGGCGACCGCGAGCTCGTCGATCTTCGCGTCGTCCTCGATGACCTCCTCGGCGAGGGCGACGTCGCTCGTCGCGAACGCGCGCGTGGCCTTGTCGATCGAGACCGTGACGAGGTCCGCGATCTCGACGAGGCGAGACTGCAGGTCCTCGAGGGACTGGTGGAAGACTTCGCGCATGATGGGCGCAACCTTTCATTCGGGTCTCGGCTGTGATGCCAGCGCGAGACGGCTGAGTCGTCCGCGCGAGAGGAGGTCCGCGCTCCCGCACAGGCCCGAAGCGATTGTCTGCTCCGAAGGTTAACGAACGGTGCCCAGCACGTGAATAGTACTTCTCCGGCTGCCGCAGGCGCCGGGCAACCCGCCGATCCGCGGGTGAACGCACTCTACGCTGAGTACATGACCCTGCCGCAGATCGCGCTGCTCGCGCTGGCCTCCGGCCTCGTGATCGGCGTCGGCCTCTCCCTCCTGGTGATCTGGGCGTACCGCGCGAGGGCGCGGATCGCCGACGAGTCATCGCTCGTCGTCCCCGACGGCGTCTCCTCCGTGCTGCGCAGCATGGACGATGCGGCGTGCGTCGTCGACACGTCGGGTCTGGTGCTCGCGGCGTCGAAGGCCGCGGCGCGCTTCGGCATCGAGGTGGGCGCGCCCCTGGAGAATCCCGAGCTGCGACAGCTCGTGCGCGGCGTGCGCAACGAAGGAGGGTCGGCCACGGAGTCGCTGCGCATCACGCGCGGCGGGCTCAGCCTCGACCCCCGGCTCGTCTCGGCCCGCGCGAGTGCGATCAGCCCGCGCATGTCGCTGCTGATCATCCGCGACGTCACCGAGCAGGAGCGCCTCGACCAGATGCGACGCGACTTCGTCGCGAACACCAGCCACGAGCTGAAGACGCCCGTCGGCGCGGTCACGCTGCTGGCCGAGGCCATCGAGTCGGCGGCCGACGATCCGGCGCAGGTGCGTCACTTCGCCACGCGGATCTCCGCCGAGGCGTCGCGCCTCGGCCAGCTGACCGGCCGCATCATGAGCCTCTCGCGGCTGCAGGCCGACGATGCCCTGTCCGAGGTCCGTGCGGTGTCGATCGACGAAGTCATCGCCTCGTCCCTCGAGGCGCACGTGGTGCAGGCCGATTCCGCGGGGGTGGAGCTCGCGCGGGGTGGGGACCGCGGCGTGTGGGTGCGCGGCGACTCGCAGATCCTCATCGAGGCCTTCGGCAACCTCATCGCCAACGCGATCGTCTACTCCCCGAAGGGGTCGCGCGTGGGCGTCGGAGTGAAGGCCGACGGAGACGTGGTCGAGATCGCGGTGTCCGACCAGGGCATCGGCATCGCCGAGGCGGATCGGGAGCGGATCTTCGAGCGCTTCTACCGCGCCGATGAGGCGCGCTCCCGCCGCACCGGGGGCACGGGACTCGGCCTGTCGATCGTCAAGCACGCGACGCAGCGGCACGGCGGCGAGGTGCTGCTGTGGTCGCGGCCGGGCCGGGGATCGACCTTCACCATCAGGCTTCCGCGGATCGATGCTCCCCCGAGCATCGAGAGCGACAGGAAGAGCAAGAAGAAGCGCGAGCGCAAGGCGGCGAAGGCCGCGGCCCGCGTCCGAAACGGAGAGAACGCATGACCCGCATCCTTCTCGTCGAAGACGAACCCGACCTCGCCGACCCGCTGGCGTACCTCCTGCGCCGCGAGGGCTACGAGGTGGAGATCGCCGAGGACGGCCCCGGCGCCCTGACGGCCTTCCGCGAGCGGGGCGCCGACATCGTGCTCCTCGACCTCATGCTGCCGGGGATGCCGGGCACCGAGGTCTGCCGTCAGATCCGCTCGACCTCCGCGGTGCCGATCATCATGCTGACGGCCAAGGACTCCGAGGTCGACATCGTGGTGGGGCTCGAGCTCGGTGCCGACGACTACGTCACGAAGCCGTACTCCTCGCGCGAGCTGCTGGCCCGCATGCGCGCCGTGCTGCGGCGCGTCGTGCAGGCCGAGAGCGAGCTCGATGAGCGGGTCCTCGACGGCGGCCGCGTCTCGCTCGACATCGACAGGCACACGGTGTCGGTCGCGGGCGAGCAGATCAACATGCCGCTCAAGGAGTTCGAGCTGCTCGAGGTGCTGATGCGAAACTCGGGTCGCGTGCTGACCCGCGGCCAGCTGATCGACCGCGTCTGGGGCAGCGACTACTTCGGCGACACCAAGACGCTCGACGTGCACATCAAGCGCATCCGCTCGCGCATCGAGGAGAACCCGGGGGAGCCCGTGATGCTCGTCACCGTGCGCGGGCTGGGGTATCGCTTCGAGGGATGAGGCGGGCGACCGCGCGCCGCGGCCGCGATACGCGAAGAGGCCGGCACCCACGGGTGCCGGCCTCTTCGCTGCGATGGTCTGCGATCACTCCTGCGGAGCAGGTGCTGCCGTGTCGGTCGGCATCGGCTTCGGAGTGGGCTCCGGCGTCGACTCGGTCGGCACGAGGTCGGCGTAGTACGACAGCGATCCGTCGAGCACGGGGACCTCGGTCTTGGTGCCGGCCCCGTCGCCGGACTGGAAGTGCATCTCGATCGTGGCGCCCGGCATGGTGTCCAGGCCGTCGATGCGCAGCGGCTCCTCGCCGTCGGCGCCGAAGCTGATGGTGCGGTTCGCCGGCACGGTGACGGTCATCGGGTCGAGGCCGGCGATCGTGATGGTCAGCGTGGCCTCGTCGCCCGTGGGGTTGACGACCCCGGCGATGAAGTTGCCGACCGAGCCGTCCTCGTTCGCGACGATGAAGGCGTTGCGCACGTCGATGGGGCCGTCGGAGTCCGACACGTTGACGCCGTCGGAGGCGGAGTACTCGATCGTCGTCGCCTGGGGCGAGATGAACGTGCAGCCGGTCGCGCCGAGAAGAACGAGGGCGCTGATGGCGGCAGATGCGACGAGGCGCGATTTCACGGGTCCTCCTGAGGTCCGACGGGATATCCGCATCCATTCTATGCGTACGCGGAGGAGCGCCTCAGGACGTGGAGGCGCGAACCTTAGCGCATGACCCCTGTGGTATCCTTGAGGTTGCCGAAAGGACACGTTTTTATGCTTTTTGAGGTTGGCGAGACTGTCGTCTATCCGCACCATGGCGCTGCGACCATCATCGAGGTCAAGGAGCGCATCATCAAGGGCGAGGCGAAGAAGTACCTGAAGCTCAACGTCACCCAGGGGGACCTCATCATCGAGGTGCCCGCTGAGAACGTCGATCTCGTGGGTGTTCGCGATGTGATCGGCAAGGAGGGCCTCGACCATGTGTTCGAGGTGCTGCGTGCGCCGTTCACCGAAGAGCCCACCAACTGGTCGCGCCGCTACAAGGCGAACCTCGAGAAGCTCGCCTCCGGCGATGTGATCAAGGTGAGCGAGGTCGTGCGCGATCTGTGGCGTCGTGATCAGGATCGCGGGCTCTCCGCGGGCGAGAAGCGGATGCTGGCGAAGGCTCGCCAGATCCTCATCTCCGAGCTCGCGCTCGCCGAGAAGATCGACGAGGACAAGGCGGGCGCTCTGCTCGACGAGGTCCTCGCGTCCTGAGCGGATCTGTGGAGGAAGGCGGATGCTTCGGCATCCGCCTTCTTTCGTTCCGCCGGTAACGTGAGGGGCGTGAGCATGCTTCCCGTCCCGCACACCGCGATCATCGTCGTCGCCGCAGGTTCCGGCACTCGGCTGGATGCCGGAGCGCCCAAGGCGTTCGTCGGCATCGACACGCACTCGATCCTGCGTCATGCCCTCGACGGCGTGTTCGCGGCCGCACCCGCACAGGTCGTCGTCGTCGCGCCGCCGGGCTTCGAGGGCGATGCCGAGGCGGAGCTCCGCGCGGCGGCCGGTGATCGCGCCGAGCTCGGACGCGTCGTGACCGGCGGCGAGACCCGGCAGCAGTCCGTGGCCGCGGGCCTCGCGGCACTGTGGGGCGACGTGCGCACGGTGCTCGTGCATGACGCCGCTCGGGCACTGACCCCGCCCGAGACGATCGACGCGGTCGTGGCGGCCGTCGGCTCGGAGACCGGGGTGATCCCGGCGCTCCCGGTCGTCGACACCCTCAAGCGGGTCAACGAGGACGACGTCGTCGGCGCGGTCGACCGGTCGGAGCTGGCGGCGGCGATGACCCCGCAGGGCTTCCCGCGCGAGCTCCTGGAGCGGGCGTACGACGCCGCGCGCACGGCGGGCGCCGACTACACCGACGACGCCGCGCTGTTCGCCGCTGCGGGCCACGCCGTGCGGAGGATCGAGGGGTCGGCGCGCGGCTTCAAGATCACCACTCCGGCCGATCTGGACCGGGCTCGGCACCTGCTCTCCGCGGCATCCGCCGAGGCCGACTCGTCGCCCGTGCGCGGCGCGCGACCGTCGGGCGCCCTGCCCCGCATCGGACTCGGCACCGACGTGCACGCGTTCGGCGGCGAGGGGAGCCTGTGGCTCGCCGGCCTCGAGTGGCCGGACGAGGCCGCGCTCTCCGGCCACTCCGACGGGGACGCGGTGGCCCACGCGATCGTCGACGCCCTGCTCGGGGCAGCGGGGCTCGGCGACATCGGACAGCACTTCGGCACGGCGCACCCCGAATACGCCGGTGCGCACGCCGACGTCTTCCTCGCGCGCACCCGTCAGCTCGTCGAGGAGGCCGGCTTCGCGATCGGCAACGTCTCGGCGCAGTTCCAGAGCAACAGGCCTCGTTTCAGCGCGCGCCGCGGCGAGGCCGAGCAGGTGCTGTCGGAGGCGCTCGGAGGGGCGCCGGTGACCGTGACGGCGACCACGACCGACGGCCTCGGGTTCCCGGGGCGCGGCGAAGGCGTCGCGGTGACGGCGGTCGCGCTGGTCGTCCCGCGTGAGAAGGGCGGGGAGTCGGCATGAGGATCCTGATCATCGGAGCGAGCGGCCACGTCGGCCGCACGGCGGTCGACGCGCTGCGCGCCCACGAGATCGTCGAGGCCTCGCGCAGCGGCGAGCCCTCGGTGGACGTCACCGACGCCGCGTCGATCGAGCGGCTGTTCGAGACCGTCGGCGAGGTCGACGCGGTGATCTCCGCGCTCGGCTCCGTGCCGTTCCGCCCGCTCGCCGAGCTCTCGGCAGCCGATCACGAGTCGGCGTTCCGCGGCAAGGTGCTGTCGCAGGTCGACGTCGTGCGCATCGGGACGCCGTTCGTCCGCGACGGCGGCTCGTTCACCCTCACCTCCGGAGTCCTCGCGCGCGAGCCGATCGCCACCGGCGCGGCCGCGTCGCTCGCGAACGGCGCCCTGGAGTCGTTCGTCCTCGCGGCGGCGGCGGAGTTGCCCCGCGGCATCCGCATCAACGCCGTGAGCCCGTCCGTGCTCGAGGACGCGCCGGCGTACCACTCGTCGTTCCCGGGATTCGTGCCGGTCTCGTCGCATCGGGTGGGGCAGGCGTACGCCAAGAGCGTGCTGGGCGTGCAGACCGGTCGGGTCTTCGCGGTCGACTGAGCCGCGGACCATCGGCTTGCGTCCGACGGGGATCCCGCGCGACGATCGGACGGACGGCCCCGACGATGCGCCGTGATCCTGACACAGTGAGGAACGATATGAGCGGGTACCGAGTCCAGAATCCTGCGACGGGCGAGGTCGTGGAGTCGTTCGACACCGCGACGGACGCGGAGATCGAGGATGCCGTGGCAGCGGCCGACTCCGCATACCGCGGGTGGCGCGGCCGCAGCGTGCAGGAGCGGGCCGAGGTGGTCCGACGGGCCGCCGCACTCTTCGTCGAACGTCGGGACGAGCTCGCGGAGCACATCGCCGTCGAGATGGGGAAGTCGCGCGCCGAGGCGCTCGACGAGGTCGACTTCGCGGCATCCATCGTCGACTACTACGGCGTCCACGGACCGTCGCTGATCACCGACCACGAGATCCCCAGCACGATTCCCGGCAAGGCCGTGATCGAGCACCGCCCGCTCGGCGTGCTGCTGGGGGTCATGCCCTGGAACTTCCCGTACTACCAGGTCGCCCGCTTCGCGGCGCCGAACCTGCTCCTGGGCAACACCGTCCTGCTCAAGCACGCCGAGATCTGTCCGCGATCGTCGCTCGCCATCCAGACGATCATGGAGGACGCCGGCGTCCCGGCGGGCGGATACCGCAACGTCTTCGCGTCCCACGACCAGATCGCCGCGATGATCGCCGATCCGCGCGTCCAGGGCGTCTCGCTCACCGGATCGGAGCGGGCGGGAGCGATCATCGGAGCGCAGGCCGGCCGTCACCTCAAGAAGGCGGTGCTGGAGCTCGGGGGCATCGATCCGATGATCGTGCTGGACGCCGACGATGTGGCCGCGGTCGCAAGGAAAGCCTGGGACTTCCGGGTCTACAACGGCGGACAGGTCTGCAACTCGAACAAGCGCCTCATCGTCATGGACGACATCCACGACGAGTTCGTCGCCGAGCTCGTGCGTCTCGCCGACGGTCTCGTGCCCGGCGACCAGCTCGACCTCGCGGACGGGGAGTTCGTGCCGCTGTCCACGCGCACGGCGGCCGAGACCGTCCACGACCAGGTGCAGCGCGCCGTGGCGGCGGGCGCGACCCTCGCGGCCGGAGGGGTGCTCTCCGACGGTCCCGGCGCGTACTACTCGCCCGCCGTGCTCGTCGGCGTACCCCGGGGGTCCGACTCGTATCGCGAGGAGATCTTCGGTCCGGTCGCGACCGTGTACCGGGTGTCCAGCGAGGAGGAGGCCCTCGAGCTGGCCAACGACTGCGACATGGGGCTCGGCGGCTCGGTGTTCTCGACCGACGACGCCCGAGCGGCCCGCGTGGCGGCGCAGCTCGAGGTCGGCATGACCCACGTCAACATCATCGCGGCCGAGGCCGCCGAGCTGCCGTTCGGCGGCGTCAAGCGCTCGGGCTTCGGCCGCGAGATGGGTCCCCTCGGCATCGGCGAGTTCGCGAACCGACGGCTGTCGTTCGTCGCGGGCTGAGGCCCGACTCGTCCAGGATTCCGACGCGGGCGCCCGGTAGGCTTGTGCGGTGACACTCCGCCTCTACGACACCCGCGCACAGCAGCTGCGCGACTTCGTGCCTCTCGACCCCGAGAACATCACGATGTACGTCTGCGGACCCACGGTGCAGTCCGGCCCGCACATCGGGCACGTCCGAGCGGCGCTGAGCTTCGACCTCCTGCGACGGTGGCTCCGCCACCGCTTCGGACGCGTCACGTTCGTGCGCAACGTCACGGACATCGACGACAAGGTGCTCGCGAACGCGACGGACGCCGAGCCGTGGTGGGCGCTCGCGTTCCGCATGGAGCAGCAGTTCACGGCGGCGTATGCCGGAGTCGGCATCCTCCCCCCGACCTACGAGCCCCGGGCGACGGCCTCCATCCCGCAGATGCAGGAGATCGTCGCGGCCCTGATCGAGCGCGGACACGCGTACCCGGCTCCCGACGGCTCCGGCGACGTGTACTTCGACGTGCGCTCATGGGCCGAGTACGGCTCGCTCACGCATCAGTCGGTCGACGCCATGGAGGCGGCGGAGGACGCCGACCCCCGCGGCAAGCGGGCCCCGCAGGACTTCGCGCTGTGGAAGGGCGCCAAGCCGGGAGAGCCGGCGGACGCCACGTGGCAGTCGCCCTGGGGAGCGGGCCGCCCGGGCTGGCACATCGAGTGCTCGGCCATGTCGAAGCGGTACCTCGGCGCGGAGTTCGACATCCACGGCGGCGGTCTCGACCTGCGCTTCCCGCACCATGAGAACGAGCTCGCGCAGTCGACGGCGGCGGGGGACGCGTTCGCCCGGTACTGGGTGCACAACGGCCTGGTGACCGTCGACGGGCAGAAGATGTCGAAGTCGCTCGGCAACTTCACGCTGGCCGCCGACGTGCTCGCGGCACGCGACCCCCTCGTCGTCAGGTACGCGCTGGCCGCGGCGCACTACCGCTCGAGTCTCGACCTGTCGGAGTCGTCGTGGACCGAGGCGGAGGCGGCGCTCGGGCGCATCCGGACCTTCATCGAGCGGGCGGAGCGGGTCGCGGAGCGCGCCCCGGCGCAGAGCGCGCTCGCCGCGTCGGGCGTCGTCGATGCCGAGGACGCCGAGTACATCCCGATGCTGCCGGAGGAGTTCGCGCGCGCCATGGACGACGACCTCGGCGTGCCGCAGGCTCTCGCCGTGCTGCACGACCGGGTCCGACGCGGCAATCAGGCGCTCGACAGCGCAGACGCCCCGGGCGTCGTCGAACGGTCGCTCATCGAGGTGCGGGCCATGATCGCCGTCCTCGGGCTCGACGAGGCGCCGGATGCATCCGGCGGCGGCGCGACGGCATCCGCTCTCGACGCCCTGGTGCAGGAGATGATCACTCAGCGCGCGCAGGCGCGCGCAGACAAGGACTGGGCGGCGGCGGATCGCATCCGTGACGCGATCGCCGCCGCAGGAATCACGCTGGAGGACACTCCGGCCGGAACTCATTGGAGTATCGATGGCTAAGCCAGGAAACCCGTCAGCAGGCAAGGGCAAGAAGGGCCCCACCAAGGGCTCCGGCGGCAAGGGCCGCAGCTCGCTCGAGGGCCGCGGACCGACCCCGAAGGCGGAGGATCGCGCCTGGCACCCGGCGGGCAAGCGCAAGGCCGCCGCCGAGCGCTACGCCGCGGCCGGCGGACGGGGAAGGCCCGGGCAGCGTCAGGCCTCGGGCGGCAACCCGAACCGCTCCGCGCGCGCGAAGGACAACACCACCGAGACCGAGGTCGTCACCGGCCGCAACTCGGTGCTCGAGGCCCTGCGCGCGAAGATCCCCGCATCGGCGTTCTACATCGCCCAGCGCGTCGAGATGGACGACCGCGTCAAGGAGATGCTGTCGATCGCCACCCACCGCGGCATCCCCGTGCTCGAGGTCACCCGGCAGGAGCTCGACCGCATGGCCGGGTTCGACGGCGTGCACCAGGGCGTCGCCATCAAGGTGCCGCCGTACGAGTACGCGCACCCGCAGGATCTCCTCGAGCAGGTCATCGACCGCGGCGAGGTGCCGCTGTTCGTCGCCCTCGACGGCATCACCGACCCCCGCAACCTCGGCGCGATCATCCGATCCGCCGCCGCGTTCGGCGGTCACGGGCTCATCCTTCCGCAGCGCCGCTCGGCAGGCGTCAACTCCGCGGCATGGAAGACCAGCGCCGGAGCCGCGGCGCGGCTGCCCGTCGCCCTCGCCACGAACCTGACGACCCAGCTCAAGGAGTTCAAGAAGCAGGGCGTCTTCGTGCTCGGTCTGGACGGCGGCGGCGACGTGCAGCTGCCCGATCTGCAGCTCGCCGACCGCCCCGTCGTGATCGTCGTCGGTTCCGAGGGCAAGGGGCTGTCGCGCCTGGTCGCCGAGACCTGCGACCAGATCGTGTCGATCCCGATCTCGACCGCGACCGAATCGCTCAACGCCGGCATCGCGACCTCGGTCGCGCTGTACCAGGTCTCGACCGTCCGCAACGCGAAGTAGGAGCATCATGGCGCGCATCGTCGTCCTCGGAGGAACCGGATACGCCGGTCGGCACATCGTCGCGGAGGCGGTGAGTCGCGGACACGCCGTGACGGCCGTCTCGCGATCGGCGCCCACGGACCCCGTCGAGGGCGCGACGTACGTGCAGGGCTCCGCGCTCGACCTGCCGCCGCTCGCCGCGACGATCGCCGAGGCGGATGCCGTGGTCTCGGCCCTCTCGCCGCGCGGGGACATGACCGACAGCGTGCTCGACGCGCTCACCGGCGTCGTCGGGCTGCTGACCGGCACCCCGATCCGACTCGGCGTCGTCGGCGGAGCGGGCGGCAGTCTCGTCGCCCCGGAGGGACCGCGGCTGTTCGACCTGGACTTCCCCGAGGAGTACAAGCACGAGGCGCAGGTCGGCATCGACTCGCTCGCGCTGCTGGAGGAGACGGACCCGGCGCTGGACTGGTTCTTCATCCACCCCGCCGAGGTCTTCGGACCGTGGGCCGAGGGGGAGCGCACCGGGCACTACCGGGACGGCGGGGACGTGCTCGTCCGGGATGCCGAGGGGAAGTCCTTCATCTCCGGCGCCGACTTCGCCGTCGCCGTCGTCGACGAGATCGAGCAGGCGGCGCACCGCCGCGAACGGTTCACCGTCGGCTACTGATCCGACGTCCGACGCCGACGCTCAGACGAGGTCGCGCCAGTCGATCTCGTCGTCGTCGTCCGACACCGGGTTCGTGCCGGTGACCACCGGGAGGCTCATCGTCTCGGTGGGCGGGCCCATGATCGTGGCCTCGTCGCGACGATGGCGGAGCACCTCGTTGATGTAGCTCGTCAGCACCTCCGCCAGGGGCACCGACCGGCCCTGCGCCTGCGACAGGTACCACCGGTGCTCGAGCACCTGGTGGAACACCTCGGCCGGCTCGAGCTTGGCGCGCAGCTCGTAGGGGATCGCCCGCACGACCGGCTCGAAGACGCGGGTCAGCCACTCGTGCGCGTACATCTCCTCTTCCGCCCACTGCTTCGTCGAGCGGGCGCGGAACTCGTCGAGGTCGTTGAGCAGACGCCGGGCCTGGTTCTCCTCGACGTCGAGGCCGGTCAGACGGATGAGCCGCCGCTGGTGGTGGCCGGCGTCGACCACCTTCGGCTGGATCTCGACGACCGTGCCGTCGGAGGTGGTCGACATCGACATCTCGTCGATGTCGAAGCCCAGCGCGTTCAGGCGCTCGACGCGCTCGGTGATGCGCCAGGTCTCCGCTGCCGCGAAGGACTCCTGGGCGGTGAGCTCCGCCCACAGCGACCGGTACGACGACACGATGCCGTCGGCGATCGCGATGGCATCCACCCCGTGCTCCAGACGGCCCCCGGCGGCGAGGTCCATCACCTCGCCGGCGATGTTCGTACGGGCGAGGTCGAGGTCGTAGGCGCGCTGGCCGTCCGTCAGCCCCTCCTCGTGCAGCTCGCCGGTCTCGGCGTCGACGAGATAGGCGGCGAAGGCGCCGGCGTCGCGGCGGAACAGCGTGTTCGACAGCGAGACATCGCCCCAGTAGAAGCCGACGTTGTGCAGGCGCACCAGCAGCACGGCCAGGGCGTCGACGAGCCGGGTCGCGGTGTCCGGCCGGAGCACGCGGGTGAACAGGGCGCGGTACGGCATCGAGAAGCGCAGATGCGAGGTCACCAGGGCTGCGGGCAGCGGCTCGCCGTCGGCATCCGTGCGTCCTGCGATGACCGCGACCCGATCGACGCAGGGCACGTCGAGGCGGCGCAGGTTGCCGAGCATGTCGTACTCGCGCTTCGCCATCTCGTCGGTCGTCTCCTTCACGGCGACGACGCGTCCCGAGAGGTCGGCGAAGCGCACGAGGTGACGCGAGAGGCCCTTCGGAAGCGACACGATGTGCTCGGAGGGCCAGGTGGCGAGGCCGGTCGACCAGGGGAGGGCGAGCAGCCCGGGATCGACGGTGCTCGCGGTGATGCGCAGGGCGTCCTGCATGGCTCTCCTGACGGGGTGGGGGGAAAGAAGAAGCGGCGCGGGCGACCGAAGTCAGCCCGCGCCGCGTCCGTGGATCCGATCAGGCGGAGACGACCGGCTTGTCGTTCAGGCGCTCGCCCGACTCGGTGTCGAAGGCGTGCACGTGGCCCGCGTTCGCCGCGAGGGTGACCGTCTCTCCCGCGTTCGGGTGGTTGCGGCCGTCGACGCGGGCGACCAGGTCGGCGCGCTTGCCGTTGATCTCCGTGTGACCGTAGAGGTAGCCGTCCGCGCCGAGCTCCTCGACGAGGTCGACGACGACCGAGAGGCCCTTGCCGTCGGCGGGACCGACGGTGATGTCCTCGGGGCGCACGCCGACCGTGACCTGCGAGCCGTTCGCGCGGCCGACGGTGTCGCGGTCGAGCGGGACGATCTCCGAGCCGAAGCGGACGCCGCCGTCGGCGAGGTCGGCCGAGAACAGGTTCATCGCGGGCGAGCCGATGAAGCCGGCCACGAAGACGTTGTTCGGCTTCTCGTACAGGTCGCGCGGCGAGCCGACCTGCTGGAGCAGGCCGTCCTTCAGCACGGCGATGCGATCGCCCATGGTGAGGGCCTCGGTCTGGTCGTGCGTGACGTAGACCGTGGTGACGCCCAGGCGACGCTGCAGCGACGCGATCTGCGTGCGGGTCTGCACGCGGAGCTTGGCGTCGAGGTTCGACAGCGGCTCGTCCATGAGGAACACCTGGGGCTGACGGACGATCGCGCGACCCATGGCGACACGCTGACGCTGACCGCCCGAGAGCGCCTTGGGCTTGCGGGTCAGGTACTGCTCGAGGTCGAGGAGCTTCGCAGCCTCGAGGACGCGCGATGCCCGCTCCTCCTTGCCGACACCGGCGATCTTGAGCGCGAAGCCCATGTTCTCGGCGACGGTCATGTGCGGGTAGAGCGCGTAGTTCTGGAACACCATCGCGATGTCGCGGTCCTTCGGCGGCACATCGGTGACATCGCGGTCGCCGATGAGGATGCGGCCGGCGTTGATCTCTTCGAGGCCGGCGAGCATGCGGAGGGACGTGGACTTGCCGCATCCGGAGGGGCCGACGAGGACGAGGAACTCGCCGTCTCCGACCTCGAGGTTGAGCTTGTCGACGGCCGGACGGGTTCCGCCGGGGTACAGGCGGGTCGCCTCGTCGAAAGTGACAGATGCCATTGCGTTTCTCCTTCACCGGCAGGTACGTGCCGGACGATCCGTAGTGATAGAGCGGCGGAGTGACCCGCCGTGACCCGTCGTTGGGTCGCGTTCAGTATGCCAGAAACCAGCACGTCTGGGTATTTCTCAGCCTGGCTGGTTAACATCGTTCCCGGCCGTGTCTCCGCGGCGTTCGCCGCCCGAGTGGCGAACGGGCCACCCTGCCCCCACCGAGACTGTCAAGAGGAACGATGTCGAGCGACGAGACGCCGAACGTCCCCACCCCCCGCAATTCGCGCGAGGTCGTGCGGGAGAAGGCACAGAAGGTGCACGCCCAGCAGTCGAGGGCGCGGATCATGCGACGGATCATCGTCGGCGTGCTCGCGATCGTCGCCGTCGGCGCGATAGGCACCGCAGTGACCCTCGCCGTGTCGGCGCAGGTGTCGAAGCCGCAGCTCACGCCCACCGGGATGGAAGGCGACGGCGTCCTCGTGTCCGAGGTCAGCGCCTCGGCCGCATCGATCGATGCAGCGGCGACCCCGAGTCCCGAGGCGACCGAAGCGGGCGGCGAGGCCGCACCGACACCTGAGCCGACCACCGCGAGCACGGTGGACATCCACGTGTACGTGGACTACCTCTCGCCGGATGCCGGGGAGTTCGAGCGCGCGAACGCCCGCCAGCTCGTGAACTGGATCACGGAGGGCGCCGCGAGCGTCACCTACCACCCGGTCGCCCTGCTCACCGCGAGCTCGAACGGCACTAAGTACTCGCTGCGAGCCGCCGCGGCCGCCGCCTGCGTGGCGACGTACTCGCCAGCGCAGTTCTACGCGTTCAACCACGATCTGCTCGACGACCAGCCCGAGGTCAACACCGACGGCTTCTCGGATGCCGAGCTCGCCGACATCGCCGGCGCCGTGGGCGCGGACAACGCGAAGACGGTCCGCTCCTGCATCGAGGACAAGGACTACGTCACCTGGGCGAAGGAAGCCACCTCCCGTGCGCTCGAGGGCCCGCTCGACGGGTCGGACGACCTCGTGCTCGCCTCGGCCCCGATGATCGTCGTCAACGGCGAGGCGTACGTCGGCGCCCTGGACGACCCGAGCGAGTTCTCGCAGTTCGTCCTCACGGTCGCCAGCGACGCGTACTACTCGACGGCGACGCCGTCACCCGCGCCGACCGCGACCGAGACGCCCGCGCCCTAGTTCGGCGTCGCCCGCCGCCCTCGCTAAGCTGGGGGCATCCGCCGACTTGGCGCAATTGGTAGCGCACCGTACTTGTAATACGGGGGTTACGGGTTCGAGTCCCGTAGTCGGCTCTCCGCGGATCCGGTCATCCTCCGCAGCGCGAGCCTCGCTAGCAGCACCCGAGCGCCGACACAAGGACCGGGTCCTTCCCGCCGCCCTGCAGTACAAAAGGATCATGCAGGTGATCACGTACGCGGGCGACGACTATCTGACGGGCGACGACATCGCGGATGCGCTGCTGGTGTACAGCCGGGCGCTGGGCGACAACGAGCGGGCCGAGATCGTCGAGGTGCCGATCCGCGAAGAGGGCGGCGCCGTCTCCATCGCGAAGTTCCTCGTGGGTCCCGCGAGCCAGATCGTCGCGCGCAGCGTGGGCACGGACGACGAGGAGCTCGAGGACCCGGCCCTCGTCGAGCGGCTGCTGCAGGCGGCGCGCAACGTCGAATCCCCGGTGGCCCTCCCTCTGGAGACGCCTCCCGAGGCGCTCCCCGAGGTCGACTGACGACTACGGGCGCTCGGTGTCGGACAGTGAGTCGATGACGAGCTCGCCGCGGGCGTTCAGGCTGTCCATCATCCGGGCGATCCGCGCCCGGTCGACGGGAGGCGGGTTCTCCTCGTCGAAGGCCAGGACGAGCGGGATGCTGGGGTGCACCCAGGCGGTCATGCGCGCACTCGAGCCGCCGGCCGGCGACAGCCAGCTCATCATGAAGCTCTCCTGACGCCGCAGCTTCGTGCCGATGATCACCTTCACGTGAGCGAGGGTCGTGTCGTCGATGTCGATCGGGGGGTGAGAGCTGTTGTACTCGAGCGTTCCCATGTGAGCACAGTACGCCGTCGCGACGAAATACTCGGCGCCGCTCGGCGGTTGTGCCGAGCATGACCCGTATCGGAACCAGTGACCTCGACATCTTCCCCCTCGCGCTCGGAGGTAACGTGTTCGGCTGGACGGCCGACCGCGACTCCTCGTTCGCGGTCCTCGACGCGTTCGTCGACGGCGGCGGCGACTTCATCGACACCGCGGACTCGTACAGCGCCTGGGTGCCCGGCAACTCGGGCGGCGAGAGCGAGACGATCATCGGCGAGTGGCTCGCGTCGCGCCGGCCCGCCGGCGTCACGGTGGCGACCAAGGTCAGTCAGCACCCCGAGTTCCGCGGGCTCTCCGCGTCGAACGTGCGCGCTGCGGCCGAGGCCTCCCTCGCTCGGCTCGGAGTGGACGAGATCGACCTGTACTACGCGCACTTCGACGATGAGAGCGTGCCGCTCGAGGAGACGGTCGACGCGTTCGGCCGGCTGGTCGCCGACGGTCTCGTGCGCCACGTCGCCGTCTCGAACTACTCGGCGGAGCGCATCCGCGAGTGGATGGACATCGCCGGGCGCACCGGCGTCCCCCGGCCGGTCGCGATCCAGCCGCACTACAACCTCGTGCACCGCAACGACGTCGAGGAGTCGATCATCCCGGTGGCGGAGGAGTTCGGTCTCGGCCTGGTGCCGTACTACTCGCTCGCGAGCGGCTTCCTCACCGGCAAGTACCGGTCGGTGGAGACGGAGGGGCAGTCGTCGCCGCGAGCCGCGGGTGCCGCGAAGTACGCCACCGATGCCGGACTGCGGATCATCGACGCCCTCGAAGAGATCGGCTCGGCGCACGACGCGTCGATCGCCGCGACGTCGCTCGCCTGGCTGCGCGCGCAGCCGACGGTCGCCGCCCCGATCGCGAGCGCACGCACCGTCGAGCAGGTGCCCGACCTGCTGGCGGGCGCTCGACTGCAGCTCACGGCCGACGAGATCGCCGTTCTGAACCGCGTCTCGGAGTGGACGCCGGCTCAGGCCTGACCCGCCACGACGCCCTGCCCTCGGTCACGGACCCGGGGGCAGGGCGTCGTCGTCCACGAGCCCGAGACGGTGCGCGAGGATCACGGCATGGATGCGGTCGCGTGCGCCGAGCTTGGCGAGCACGCGCCCGACATGCGTCTTGACGGTCGACTCGCTCACGTACAGCGCCTGGGCGATCTCGGCGTTCGTCAGACCGCGGGCGATCTCGAGGAACACCTCGCGCTCGCGCTCGGTGAGCACTCCCGTGGGATCGTCGACCTGCTCCGCGCTGCTCGGCGCCGTGATCCCACCGCTCTGCGCCGTGACGTGCTCGAGCAGCATCCGGGTGATCCGGGGAGCGAGCGCGGCGTCGCCTCGATGCACGGCGCGCACCGCCGCGATCATCTCGTGACGCTGCGCGTCCTTCAGCAGGAAGCCGCTCGCGCCGGCGCGGATGGCTCCGAACGCGTACTCGTCGAGGTCGAACGTCGTGAGCACGAGGACCCGGGTCTGCGGGTGGTCGCGCACGATGGCCTCGGTCGCCGCGATGCCGTCGAGCCCCGGCATCCGGATGTCCATGAGGACGAGATCCGGCTGCAGCGCGGCGACCTGCGCGATGGCCGAGTGGCCGTCGGGGGCCTCGCCGATCACGACGAGGTCGGGCTCGGCCTCGAGCACCATGCGGAACCCCAGGCGGATGAGCTCCTGATCGTCGACCAGGAGGAGGCGGATCGGGCTGGTCACGGTCGGGTCTCCTTCGAGGTGGTGCCGAGCACGACGGAGGCCGTGTCCGGGGAGTCCGCGGACGCCGGGGGAGCCGTCGCCGGCAGGGTGGCGCGCAGCACCCAGTGTCCGTCGTCGCGCCGCGACGACGCGATCGATCCGCCCGCGTGGTTCGCGCGCTCCGCGAGCCCGCGGAGGCCGAACCCGGATCGGCCGGCGGTGTCGTCTCCGCCCACGACGCCGTCGTTGACGATCTCGACCTCCACGGCATCGGCGGAGTAGAGCAGCCGGACCGCGATCGTCGTCGCGCTCGGGGCGTGCCGCATGGCGTTCGTCACGCCCTCCTGCACGATCCGCCCGACCGCGTGCGCGACCGTGGGAGACAGGTCGGCGGTCCCCGCGACGGCGATCGTCACGGGGTACCCCGCCCGCTGCGCGGCCGACACCGTGTCGTGCGGAGACGTCGGCTCCAGCGGTGCCAGCGGCAGCGGCGAATCGTCGGCGCGCAGCACGCCGAGCATGGCCCGCATCTCGGTCAGCGCCCCCCGAGCGGTGTCCGCCGCCGACGAGGCCGCGATCCGGGCCTGCGCCGGGTCGGTGGTCGCCGCCGCTCCCTCGGACAGCGCGACGATCACGGTGAGCGAGTGCGAGACGATGTCGTGCATCTCCCTGGCGATGCGCGCGCGCTCGCCGGCGGCGGCGAGCTGCGCCTGCTGGTCGCGCTCGACGAGGAGCTGTCGGGAGCGGTCGATCACGGCGTCGAGGTAGCGCTTGCGCCCGCCGACGTTCACTCCGATCAGCGTGCCGATCAGGCCGAGTACGATCGACGACACGGTGGTGTTGACGGCGATCTGCAGCGTGGTCACGCCGACGAGAGTCAGCAGCCAGGCGATCGCGGCGACGGCGGCGACCGCGATGCCGAGTCCCGCCCAGGCGAGCCGTGACGAGCGGTAGACGGCGAGCGAGTAGCTCGTGACCAAGATCAGCGGAGTGCCGACCGGCAGCTCGGCGAAGAGGAAGACGGCCTCGACCGCGAACGAGGCGACGAACGGCACGAGCGGCGCGCGACGGCGCCACAGCAGCGACACGCACGCCGCGACCACCAGAAGCGGCGCGACGGCGGTGAGGGCGACGGCGACCGGGTCCGGCTGGTTGCGGCCGAAGGTGGCGGCGGGCAGCAGCGACAGCGCCAGGCACAGCAGCAGGAGCAGGACGTCGGCGACGATGGGATGCCGGGCCCAGAAGCGCCGCAGCACGCCGGGAGGACGCGGCAGCCGCAGCTCCTCGTCCTCGCGGACGGAGGAGCTGCGGCTGCGCGAGGTGGTCACCGGCCGACTCTACGCGGCTGCTCGGCGGCGCGCCGCGCTCACGCGTCGCGGCCGCGCAGCACGGCCCAGGCGGCGAGCATGCCGCCGACGACCCAGGCGGCCAGCGTCGCGAAGGCGACCGGCGTCTCGAGAGCAGCGCCGTCGGGCAGGATCGCGCTCTGCGCAGCGGCGACCGGCAGATAGTTCGCGGCATCCGTCACCCAGGCCCACGCCTCTCCCGCGATCGCGAAGAAGCTCGCGACGATGGGCAGGACGAACAGCAGCCCGACGGTGGCGGCGATCGCGCCGGCCCCCGACCGGAGGAGGAAGCCGAAGGCGACGCCGATCAGCGCGAAGACGGCCATCGCGACCGCCGAGACGAGGATCGGCAGAACGGACGCGGCCGGGTCGCCCCAGTCGATGCTCTGGTCGCGGGATGCGACCACGGCAGACACGGCGACAGCCGCCAGGGCGAAGATCACCACGGACGAGACGAAGAGGAACAGGGCGACGACCGTGGCCTTGGCGGCGAGCACCGAGCCCCGCTGCGGGTTGGCGGCGAGCGTCGACCTGATCATGCCCGTCGAGTACTCGCCGGTCACGGCGATGGCGCCGAGGATGCCGGCGAGCAGCATCGTGAACTGGATCGGCATCACGACGGCCTGGATCGGATCGAAGCCCGGCATGTCGATCGCCTGCGCGATGAGAACCGCGATGCCGATCGTGAGCACGGCGGCGATGCCGATCGACCACCAGGTCGAGCGCAGCGTCGCGAGCTTGATCCACTCGCCGCGCACGGCGCGGAGGAAGGTCAGGCGGCGGCCGTCGGCGAGGGACTGCCGGGTGCGGGGAGGAGCCTGGACGGTCATGCGATCTCCTTGGTCCGGTATTCGACGGAGTCGCCGGTGAGGGCGAGATAGGCGTCTTCGAGGGATCCCGTGGTCGGGGTGAGTTCGTGCAGCGGGATGCCGCGCTCGGCCGCGAGGTCGCCGATGCGTGCCGCAGGGAGCCCGACGATGTCGAGCAGGTCGGGCGCGGAGCTCACGATCTCGACGGAGGGGCCGCCGACGGCCGCGGCGAGGTCGGCCGCTCGCGGGGTGCGGACCCGCACGGTGTTGGTGGTCCACGCGCGGACGAGCTCGGCCAGCGGCGCGTCCGCCAGGACCTGTCCGCGGCCCATCACGATCACGTGATCGGCGGTCTGCGCCATCTCGCTCATGAGGTGGCTGGACAGCAGGACCGTGCGCCCCTCCGATGCGGCGTGGCGCACGAACTGCCGCACCCAGCGCACGCCCTCCGGATCGAGGCCGTTGACCGGCTCGTCCAGGATCAGGGTGTGCGGGTCGCCGAGCAGCGCCGACGCGATCCCGAGACGCTGTCCCATGCCGAGCGAGAACTTGCCCGCCCGCTTGCGGGCCACCGATCCGATGCCGGCGAGATCGATGACCTCGTCGACGCGCGAGGAGGGGATGCCGTGGGTCGCCGCCATCGCGCGGAGATGGTCGCGCGCGGTGCGGCCGGTGTGCACGGCCTTGGCATCGAGCAGCACTCCCACCTCCGTGAGCGGCGCGCGGAGCTTGCGATACTCGCGTCCTGCGACGGTGACGCTGCCGGACGTCGGTCGGTCGAGGCCGACGATCATCCGCATCGTGGTGGACTTCCCGGCGCCGTTCGGCCCGAGGAAGCCGGTGACCGTTCCCGGCTGCACCGTGAACGACACGTCCTGGACGGCTGTCTTGTCTCCGAACCTCTTCGTGAGGCCCTCTGCTGTGATCATGTCGTCGACGCTACGCGGCGGAGACGGGTCGCCGCGTCCTCCCGGGGTACCGTTCCGCGCGCACCCCGGGTCATCCGCGGGGCGGAGGCGGCAGGCGGCGGTGTCGGCTCAGAGGACGGTGCGGCCGAACGTGTCGGGATCCACCGGACGTCGCGCCCTGGGCAGCTTCTCGACGACCAGTCGGTACGACTCGGTGACCAGCTCGCTCACGAGGTCCCGCTCGAGAGACTCCCCGGGGAGCAGGGTCAGCCAGTGCTTCTTGTTCATGTGATAGCCGGGGACGATGTCGGAGAAGGTCTCGCGCAGGGCCACCGCGTCGTCGGGGTCGGCCTTGAGGGTGACGCGGCCGGTGTCGTCGAGGGGGATCAGAAGGAAGACCTTTCCGCGCACCTTGTAGACGTCCCACTCCGGCCCGAAGGGGTTCTCCCGCTCGGCCCCGGGCAGCTCCTCGGCGCGCGACGACGCGGCATCCACCAGCTCGTTCGGTCCCATGCGCTCAGAACAGCCGTTCCGCGCCCTTGTCGTTCGACCTCGGGGTGGTCCGCACCCGCTCCGCCACCTCGTCCGACGCGGCGATCGCCGCATCGATGATCTCGCGGGAGGGCTCGGCGGTGAGCCAATCCTCGCTGAGCGATGCGGGGATCAGCAGAGGCATCCGGTCATGGATGTCGGCGAGATGCTCAGGAGCCGGCCGCATGACGATGGAGTAGCACGTGAAGGAGGCGCCGTCGGCGGTGCGGCCCCGCTGCGTCACGGCTGCCATGCCGAACAGCGCGCCGTCGTCGACGAGGAACTCGTGCCAGACCCGCTCGGGCTTCTTCATCTCGTACCAGCGGGTGGCCGGCACGAGGGCCCGGCTCTTCAACCCGCCGGGCTTGTCCTGCAGCCTCTCGGAGCGGGTGTTGATCGACGGGAACTTCGACGGCTCTCCGCCGACCAGGAACCCCCACCACGCGGGTTCGACCGCGGGCGCGCCCCCGTTCTCGGACGGCATCACGATCGGGTTGAGGTTGCGGAGGTTCCGCCCCGTCGGGCGCAGCGTCTCTCCCGCGTTCTCCTCCGCCCAGCTCCGCAGCCCGTCGAGCACGGCCTCGTCGGCCGCCTCCAGGAGCTCGGTGTCGGTGAAGCGGGGATCCAGTCCGTAGCTCGCGCACATGCGGCCAGCGTACGCCCGGGATCCGACATCCGAGGAGGAAGGGGCGCCCGCCGTGCTCCGATAGGGTCGACGGATGACCGAGCCCCGCCGACCGCCTGCTGCGGTCGCACTCGGCGGAGCGGTCGCGATCGGCGTCATGACGGCGGTGCAGGCCCGGATCAACGGCGTTCTCGGCGTCCGCGTCGACGACGGGATCGTCGCCGGGCTGATCTCCTTCTCGGTCGGTCTCGCGGCGCTGATCGTCGTGATCGCGTGCATCCCCTCCGCCCGTCGCGGAGTCGGCCGCCTGCGCCGCGGTGTCCGAGATCGCTCGATCCGGCCGTGGATGCTGCTCGGCGGCGCCTGCGGGGCCCTCACGGTGTCGACCCAGGGTCTGACGGCCGGCGTCCTCGGCGTCTCCCTCTTCACCGTCGGCGTGGTGGCGGGGCAGACGCTCCACGGCCTCGTGCTCGACCGCATCGGGTTCGGTCCGGCGGGAGTCGTGGCGGTGACACCGGGCCGCGTGCTCGGCGGGGTGCTCGCGCTCGCCGCGGTCGGGGTGTCGCTCGGCGGCGACGTGCTGGCGACCGCTCCGCTGTGGATGCTCCTGCTGCCCTTCGCCGCGGGCGTCGGCATCGCCTGGCAGGCCGCGACCAACGGGCGTCTCGCGCAGCGCGTGCGGTCTCCGATCACCGCGACCTTCATGAGCTTCGTCGCGGGGACGGCCGCCCTGGCGCTCGCCGCTGCGATCAGCATCCTGGTGCGGGGGCTCCCGGAGCCGCCTCCTGCCGAGCCCTGGCTGTACCTGGGCGGGCTCCTCGGCTTCGCATACATCCTGCTCGGCGCCCTCATCGTGGCGCACACCGGCGTGCTGCTCCTGGGGCTGGGGTCGGTGCTCGGGCAGCTCGCGGCATCCGTCGTGATCGATCTCGTCTGGCCCGCGCAGTCGGGTCCCGAACTCTGGCAGATCATCGGGATGACCGTCGCCGCGGTCGCCTCGGTGCTCGTCGCGCTGCCCCGCCGTCGGCGGCGATGAGCGGCGGACCCGCGCTCGCTACTTCTTCTTCCCGCTCTTCTTCGTGGGCATCCGCGTGAGCAGCGGGCGCGCATCGACGGGCTTGCGGCGTCCGGCCCGGCGCCCGGCGGGCTTCCGACCGACGTACAGCCAGCCCAGCAGCACCTCGTTCTTCTTCAGACCGTGCGCCTTCGCGACCGCCTTCGAGCGCGTGTAGTGGCCGGTGCGCCAGAGCACGCCCCACCCGGCCTCGTCGAGCAGCAGGCTCAGCACGTGCGCGACACCCGAGGCCACGGCCTCCTGCTCCCACGCGGGCACCTTCTCGCTCTTGCGGAAGCTCGCCACGACCGCGATGAGCAGCGGAGCCCTGAGCGGCTTCGACGACGGAGAACGGTCGCCCTCGGCCTTCGCGATCGCGGCGCCGAGCAGCTCGCGGTCGGCGCCGCGCAGCTCGATCAGCCGCCACGGACGGAGCGAGGAGTGGTCGGCCACGCGACCGGCCGCCGCGACGAGCTCGAGCAGCTCGTCGCGGGAGGGGGCCTCGTCGGTGACCTTCGACCAGGACTGCCGGGCGCGGACGGCGTCGAGCGCGCTCACGACTCGTCGGGGGTGAAGTTCAGCGCGATCGAGTTCATGCAGTACCGGTCGCCGGTCGGCGTGCCGAATCCGTCGGGGAAGACGTGGCCGAGGTGCGAGCCGCACGTGGCGCAGCGCACCTCGGTGCGCACCATGCCGAGGCTCGTGTCCTCGATCAGCTCGACCGCCTCGGGGCGGATGGACTCGTAGAAGCTGGGCCAGCCGCATCCGGAGTCGAACTTCGTGCCGCTCTTGAAGAGCTCGGCGCCGCATGCGCCGCACGTGTAGAGGCCGGCCCGTCCCTCGTCGAGCAGCTCGCCCGTCCAGGCGCGCTCGGTCGCGGCCTGGCGCAGCACCGCGTACTGCTCGTCGCCGAGCTCCGCACGCCACTCGTCTTCGGTCTTGTCCACGCTGTACGACATCGGTCCTCCTGGGGTCTGGATTCCATTCTCTCGTGTCCTGGCGCCGTCGGGGTCGCGTCACAATGGAGGCATGACGGATGCCGTGCAGCAGCGCTACGCCCGCTTCGCGGAGGAGGAGGCGCCGGAACGCAGCGCGCTGTACGCCGAGTGGGCGGCGGGCGTCGCGGCCGATGCGGAGATCCGCGCCGTGCTCGCCCGCATCCCCGAGCAGCGACGGCAGCCTCCGCTGGTGTTCGCGGTGAGCCGGATGCTGGGGGTCGGCCTCGTCGACTACGCGCGCTGGCGGTCGTTCGTGCACGCCCACGCCGACGAGCTGGTCGAGGAGTGCACGTCCCGCCGGCTGCAGACCAACGAGCCGCTGCGCCTGGCGCCGCTGCTGGCCGTGCTCGCCGAGATCGAGGGGCCCCTCGCGCTCCTCGAGGTGGGGGCGTCGGCCGGACTCTGCCTGTTCCCCGATCGTTACTCGTATCGGTTCACGGATGCGTCGGGAGCCGTGCGGGCATCGCTCGACCCGGAGGGCGGCGAGTCGACGGTCGTCCTGGAGAGCCGCGTAGAGGGGGATCTCCCGCCGCTGCGGATCCCGCGCGTCGTCTGGCGGGCGGGGATCGACCTCGCCCCGCTCGACGCCAGGGACGAGCGCGATCGTCGCTGGCTGCAGGGTCTCGTCTGGCCGGGGGAGGAGGGGAGGGAGCAGCGCGTCCTGGCCGCTCTCGACATCGCGGCGCTCGACCCGCCGCTGCTCGTCGAGGGGGATGCGCTCGACCGCATCGCGGCGCTCGCCGCCGAGGCGCCCGCCGGGGCGACGCTCGTGATCACGACCCCGGGAGTGCTCGTGCACATCCCCCGCGCCGCGCGCGAGGCGCTGGTCGATCGCATCCGCAGCCTCCCGGCGAGATGGGTGACGATCGACCCGCCTGCGCTCCTCGACGTCTGGCAGCCGCCGGTGGACGCAGGGACGTGGCCGGGTTTCGTGGTGGCCCTCGACGGCAGGGTGCGCGCCGCGGCCGACCCACTCGGGCGATGGTGGGAGTGGCGCGCGGAAGACGGCGCCCCGTCGACCTAGTCTGATCCCATGCTGGGAGAGCTGACCGAGCGCGATCGCGCGATCCTCGCGCTGGAGACCGCCTGGCCGCGGCACGGCGGGGCCAAGGAGGAGGTCATCCGCGCGCAGCTCGGCATGAGCGCCGCGCGGTACTACCAGCTGCTCGGGCGACTGATCGAGTCCGAGCGGGCGCTCGAGTACGACCCGATGCTCGTGCGTCGTCTGCGCCGGATCCGCGATGCGCGTGCGGTCCAGCGATCCGCGCGCACTCCCGGATTCGTCGGCTGACCACGAGCGGCACCGCGCGCCAGCGCGCCCGGCGCGGATCCCCAGGCGCGTGCCATTAGCATCGAGGGGTGTCAAAGCCCATCCGAGACCGATTCGACGACGTGCCCCGCTCCTCGGGACGCGTGGGCGCCCACCGCGCCGAGGCCCCGGGGATGAACGGATGGGTCGTGCTGCTGTGGTCCTTCGTCGCTGCCCTGGTGCTGATCATCGCGGGCATCTTCGGATCGCTGGTCGTGATGGGGCGCATCTCGCTCTTCCCCGAGCCCGTGGCGTCGTCGACGCCCGTGCCGGAGGAGACGGGCGTCATCGACACGACGTTCTCGGTCATGATCCTCAACGCGACCGCCGACGAGGGCCTCGACGAGCAGATGCGCGACGTCCTGATCAACAACGGCTGGCCGGCCGAGACCGTCTTCGCGAGCGACAGCACGAGCCAGGACTTCTCGACGACGACCGTCTACTACGTCGCCGCGGAGGACGAGCTGGCGGCGATCGGGCTCGCGGGCCTGATCGGCGGCGCGGAGGTCGAGCAGAGCGACTTCTACGCCGATCTCAACGACACCGCCCAGAAGCAGCTCACGGTCGTGATCGGTCTCGACCGCACGGACGAGGCCCCGTCCGCCCCTGAGGACACCCCCGCCCCGTAGTCCCTCCGGCGGCTTGCACTCGATGGGGTCGAGTGCCAGAATGGCGTTAGCACTCTCTCACTCTGAGTGCTAAACCCACCGTCTACGTCCAGGAGGGACGACAAAACTCATGGCAAAGATCATCGCTTTCGATGAGGAGGCCCGTCGCGGCCTCGAGCGCGGCCTCAACATCCTCGCCGACGCCGTCAAGGTGACGCTCGGCCCGCGCGGTCGCAACGTCGTGCTCGAGAAGAAGTGGGGCGCCCCCACGATCACGAACGACGGTGTGTCCATCGCCAAGGAGATCGAGCTCGACGACCCGTACGAGAAGATCGGCGCGGAGCTCGTCAAGGAGGTCGCGAAGAAGACCGACGACGTCGCCGGTGACGGCACCACCACCGCCACGGTGCTCGCCCAGGCCCTCGTCCGCGAGGGACTGCGCAACGTCGCGGCCGGCGCCGACCCGATCTCGCTGAAGCGCGGCATCGAGAAGGCCGTCGCCGCCATCACCGAGGAGCTCCTCGCCAGCGCGAAGGAGATCGACTCCAAGGAGCAGATCGCCGCGACCGCGTCCATCTCGGCCGCTGACCCCGCGATCGGCGAGCTGATCGCCGAGGCGATCGACAAGGTCGGCAAGGAAGGCGTCGTCACCGTCGAGGAGTCGCAGACCTTCGGCACCGAGCTCGAGCTCACCGAGGGCATGCGCTTCGACAAGGGCTACCTGAACCCGTACTTCGTCACGGACCCGGAGCGCCAGGAGGCCGTCTTCGAGGACCCGTACATCCTCATCGCGAACCAGAAGATCTCGAACATCAAGGACCTTCTGCCCATCGTCGACAAGGTGATCCAGGACGGCAAGGAGCTCGTCATCATCGCCGAGGACGTCGAGGGCGAGGCTCTCGCGACCCTCGTGCTCAACAAGCTCAAGGGCATCTTCAAGTCGGTCGCCGTCAAGGCTCCCGGCTTCGGCGACCGTCGCAAGGCTCAGCTGCAGGACATCGCGATCCTCACGGGTGGCCAGGTCATCACCGAAGAGGTGGGCCTCAAGCTCGAGAACGCCACGCTCGACCTGCTGGGTCGCGCTCGCAAGGTCATCGTCACGAAGGACGAGACGACCATCGTCGAGGGTGCCGGCGAGGCGGACCAGATCGAGGGTCGCGTCACGCAGATTCGTCGCGAGATCGAGAACACCGACAGCGACTACGACCGCGAGAAGCTGCAGGAGCGCCTGGCGAAGCTCGCCGGTGGCGTGGCCGTCATCAAGGCGGGTGCGGCGACCGAGGTCGAGCTCAAGGAGCGCAAGCACCGCATCGAGGACGCCGTCCGCAATGCGAAGGCAGCCGTCGAGGAGGGCATCGTCCCCGGTGGTGGCGTCGCGCTCATCCAGTCGGGCACCAAGGCCCTCGAGAGCCTCTCGCTCTCGGGTGACGAGGCGACCGGTGCGAACATCGTCCGCGTGGCGATCGAGGCTCCGCTGAAGCAGATCGCCCTCAACGCCGGTCTCGAGCCGGGCGTCGTCGCCAACAAGGTCTCCGAGCTCCCCGCGGGCGAGGGACTCAACGCGGCCACCGGTGAGTACGTCGACCTGTTCTCGGCCGGCATCATCGACCCCGCCAAGGTGACGCGCTCGGCGCTGCAGAACGCGGCCTCGATCGCGGCTCTGTTCCTCACCACGGAGGCCGTCGTGGCCGACAAGCCCGAGAAGGCCGCCGCTCCCGTCGGCGACCCGTCGGGTGGCATGGACTTCTGATCCCACGACAGGCTCAGGGACCCAGCGTCCCGTAGCAGCGGAAACGCCCCGACCTCGGTCGGGGCGTTTCTGCGTTCGGCGGCGGAACGCGATCAGCGGAACAGGCTGGCCGAGTACTGATCGGCGTCGGCGTACTGCGTCGCGGCGCTCCCCAGCGAGGTGCCGATGGACTCGAGCACCTGTTCGACGTGCAGCTGCGCGCCTCGCCACTGCTCGGCGCACGACTGGAACGCGGTCGAGGCCGTGCCGACCCACGATGACTGCAGCTGCGACAGCTGCGCCATGAGGGTCGCCGACTCGGCCCTGACGCGCTCCATGGTGGCGAGCGTCGAGGACTGCGCGGCACCCACGGCTTCGGTGTCGACGGTGAAGACGGACATGAGAACTCCTTTCGATGGGGTTCCGACGATAGGAGTCGCGCCGCGACAGGACCGCCCGCCCGGCCCGAGGATCTCAGGGGCTGTGGGCAAGGGGTGTGCCGCGTCGACCGTGGAGGAGCGGTCAGGTCTCAGAGGTCGAGATCGAGCGGCTCGAGGGGCTGCGTGTCCTCGAGCAGATGCGCGGGCGTCGCACGGGACGGGGCGAGGGGGAGCGTGACCGTGAAGGTCGCTCCGCCGCCCGGGGTCTCCGACACGGTGACATCGCCGTGCAGAGCCTTGACGATCGACGACACGATCGCGAGGCCGAGCCCCGATCCGCCGGTCTCGCGCGCTCGCGAGGTGTCGGCCCGCCAGAAGCGCTCGAAGATCTGCTCGCGGATCTGCGGCGGGATGCCCTCGCCGTGGTCGACGATCGCGATGCTCGCGGTGCCGCGGACGCGATCGGCATCCACCACGAGCTCGATCGGGCTCTCCTCGGGCGAGAACCGACGGGCGTTGCCGAGCAGGTTCGTCACGACCTGGCGGACCTTGTTCTCCTCCCCGAGCACGATCGGCGGCGTGCGCACCGGGATGTCCGTCGCCTCGGTGAAGTCGATCGCAGGCACCTTCTCTGATGCCCGCGGGCGCCGGCGGAGCCGCGAGAGCGTGCCGCGCGAGAGACCGCGCGGCGCCGGGAGGCTCGGCGCGGGGATGATCGGCGTCGTCCTGGTCGTCACGTCGATCAGCGGAGCCTCGACCGTGCGATCGACCACGGTCACGGTGCGTGCGGGCGCGGCGGCGCGGAGGTCGAGGGCGGCGTCCCTGGCGATCGGCCGGAGGTCGAGGGCCTCGATCTCCGGCTCTCGCTCCTCGTCGAGGCGCGCGAGCGCGAGCAGATCCTCGACGAGGACGCCCATCCGGATGGCCTCCTTCTCGATCCGTTCCATCGCCCGGGCGGTGTCCTCCTCGCCCTTGATGGCGCCCATCCGGTACAGCTCGGCGTAGCCGCGGACGCTCACGAGCGGTGTGCGCAGCTCGTGGCTGGCGTCGCCGATGAATCGGCGCATGTGGCGGACGGTGCGGTCGCGCTGAGCGAGCGAGCCGTCGACGCGATCGAGCATGGTGTTGATCGCCGCGTTCAGGCGGCCGACCTCCGTGGTCGGCTCGAGGTCGGTGAGACGCTGGCTGAAGTCGCCGGCGGCGATCGACATCGCCGTCGACTCGACCTGCCCGAGTCGTCGGAACGTCAGCGTGACCAGCCCGCGGGTCAGCGCGGCGGCGATGAAGATCGTGACGAAGGCGACGGTGAGATAGATGCCGAAGTACTGGCCGATGATCCGGTCGGCCGAGTCGAGCGGCATCGCGACCATCTGGATCCGCAGCGATCCTCCGCCCTCACCGGGCTGACTGGCGACGGCGGCATGGAAGCTGGCGCCCTTCGTGCCGTCGAGCGTGAACACGCTCTCTCCCTTGGCCTGCACGTCGAGGAGCGTGAACGAGGAGGGGAACAGCGGCGAGCCGCCGTTGGCGGACGTGCCGGTGGTCGTCTGCAGCACGCCCTCGCCGTCGTAGATCGCGACGAAGAAGTCGCGCGGCGACTCCGACCGCGTGTACACGGTCTCACCGTCGACCCTGGTGATGTCGAAGTACCGGTCGGCGAGGTCGGGGGACACGAGCGCCGGCAGCTGCGCGTCGATGTTGGCGATGAGCGCGTTGCGCAGGATCGGCACCGTGCCGATGCCGGCGGCGAGCAGGCCGAGGGCGAGCACCGCCACGGTGACGCCGGTGACCTTCGCGCGCAGGCTGATCCCCCGCCACCAGCGGGTGACCGCATCGGGCTTGTGCGCCATGCGGTCCTCCCTGATGACGGATGCGGGCGGGCGGGCGG
>NZ_LWCU01000035.1 GCF_001650405.1 Microbacterium sp. H83
CCGACGCCGCCGCATCCGGATCGGCCGCCGCCGAGGCGTCCGCCGCACTCGTCGACGTCGCATCGTTCTGCGCCGCCGCCTGCGCGGCCGCAGCCGCAGAGGCGTTCGCATCGGTCGTCGCCGTCGCCGAGGCATCCGTCGACGCGTCGTCGGTCGCCGCAGCCGAGGCCGCCGCATCCGCCGTCACATCGGCCGCCGCCGACGCCGCGCTCGTCGCATCCGCCAGAGCCGCAGCCACCGCCGCAGCCTCGACCGCGGCATTGCTGTCGCTGTCCGCCTGCGCCGACGCCGTCGCCGAGGCCGACGCGTTCGTGTTCAGCTCCGCATCCGCAGCCGCATCGGCGACCGCATCCGAGGACGCGTCCGTCGAGGCCGTGGCGAGAGCCGCAGCGCTCGCGTTCGATGCCGCGCTGGTGCTGGCGTCGGACGTCGCCGACGCCTGCGCCGCCGTGTCCGTCGTCGCGTCCGCGAGAGCTGCGGCCTGGGCGGCGATCGCCGCGCCGGCGTTCGCGTCCGAGGTCGAATCAGCCGTCGCCGCCGTGGAGGCGGTGGCCGTCGCGGCCGCCTGCGCCGCCGCGCCGGCCGTCGAGTCGGCCGCGGCCGATCCCTCCGCCGTCGCGTCTGCGAACGCCGCCGCCTGAGCGGAGGCCTCTGCGACCGCCGCCGTCGACGCATCGGCGTCCGCGGATGCGGATGCGGATGCCGCCGCGTTCGCGTTGGTCGATGCCTCCGACGAGGCGTCCGTGGACGAGTCCGTGGTCGCCGCCGACTCCGACGAGGCCGCGGAGTTCGAGTCCGCCGCCGTGGAGGCCGCCGCGTCCGCGTCGTCCGAGGCATCCGCCTGGGCCGCCGCCTGTGCGGCGATCGCCGCGGAGGCGTTCGCCGTCGAGGTCGCGTCGCTCGAGGCGGTGGTCGTCGCGTCCGTCGTCGCCGCTGCCTCCGCCGCCGCCGTGGCGTCGGCCGTGGCCGCCGCCGATGCCGCGGAGGTCGCGTCTGCGAGAGCCGCCGCCTCTGCCGCCGCCTGCGCCGAGGGGTCTCCGTCGGCGGTCGCGTCGGCCGATGCCGAGGCCGAGGCCGCGGCGTTCGTGTTGGCGTCGTCCGGATCGCCCGCCGTCACCTCGGTGGTGTCGGTCGCGCTCTCCGTGCCCGCGGTCGCCGTGAGCGTGTAGCCCGCGGCCGGAGTCGCGTCCGCCGGCACGGGGTAGGTCGCCGTGAAGGCACCCGAGGCGTCGGTCGTCGCGGTCACGGGTCCACCGACGGTCGCACCGCCCGGCGCCGTCAGCTGCAGCGACACCGCGGTGTTCACCGCCCAGCCGGTTCCGGTGACGGCGAGGTTCGTCCCCGCCGGAACGCTGGGGGCGACCTCGACGGTCTCCGGCGCGTCCGTGACCTCTGTCGTGTCGGTGGCCGTCTGCGTGCCGGCGCTCGCCGTCACGGTGTAGCCGACGCCCGCGGGAGTGCCCGCGGGGACCGGGTAGTCGAGCGCGAATCCGCCCAGCGCCCCGGTCGTCACCGTCTCGGGCCCGCCGACGTTCGCGCCGCCGGGTGCCGTGAGCTGCACCGTCACCACGGTGTTCGCCGGCCACCCCGCACCGGTCACGGCGAGGTCCGCACCGTCCTCGACCGTGTCCGCCGCGTCGACGGTGGCTGCCGCCGTCACGTCGGTCGTGTCGGTCGCGGTCTGCGTGCCGACGGTCGCGGTCACCGTGTAGTCGGTGCCGGGAACAGCCGTCGCCGGAACCGGATACGCCAGCGTGAAGCCGCCCGCACCGTCCGTGGTGACCAGCTCAGGTCCGCCCACCGGGTCCCCGCCCGGCGTGGTCAGCTGCACCGACACCGGCGTGTTCGCCGGCCAGCCCGTACCCGTCACCGCCAGATCGGTGCCCGCCTGCACGGTGTCCGCCGCGTCGACGGCCGCTGCCGCCGTCACGTCGGTCGTGTCGGTCGCGGTCTGCGTGCCGACGGTCGCGGTCACCGTGTAGTCGGTGCCGGGAACAGCCGTCGCCGGAACCGGATACGCCAGCGTGAAGCCGCCCGCACCGTCCGTCGTGACCAGCTCAGGTCCGCCCACCGGGTCGCCGCCCGGCGTGGTCAGCTGCACCGACACCGGCGTGTTCGCCGGCCAGCCCGTACCCGTCACTGCCAGATCGGTGCCAGCCTGCACGGTGTCCGCCGCGTCGACGGCCGCAGCCGCCGTCACCTCGAGGACGTCCGTGGCGATCGCCTCGCCGGCGGTCGCGGTCACCGTGTAGCCGGTGCCGGGAACAGCCGTCGTCGGAACCGGATACGCCAGCGTGAAGCCGCCCGCACCGTCCGTCGTGACGAGCTCAGGTCCGCCCACCGGGTCGCCGCCCGGTGTGGTCAGCTGCACCGACACCTGTGTGTTCGCCGGCCAGGTCGTACCGGAGACCGGAAGGTCCGTGCCCGCCTGCACGACGGCCGGCGCATCGACCGTCGGCACCGGCACGGCCGTGACCTCCGTGGTGTCGGTGGCGGTCTGCGTTCCCGCGGTCGCCGTCACCGTGTATCCGGTGCCGGGGGCGGTGCCCGCGGGAACCGGATACGCGGTGCTGAAGAAGCCGGTCGGGTCGGTGCTCGCGACGACCGGTCCGCCGATGGCCGCTCCGCCCGGAGCGGTGAGCTGCAGCGAGACGGTCGAGCTCGCGGGCCAGTTCGTTCCGCTGACCGCCAGATCGGTGCCCTGCTGGACGGCCGGTGCGGCATCCACCGCCGCCGCGGCCGTGACCTCTGTCGTGTCGGTCGCCGTCACCGTGCCTGCTGTCGCGGTCACCGTATATCCCGCGCCGGGGACGGCGGAGGACGGGACGGGGTACGACAGCGTGAAACCGCCGCTGCCGTCGGTCGTCACGAGCTCGGGGTCGGCGACGGCGCCGCCTCCGGGCGCGGTCAGCTGGACCGAGACCTCGGTGTTCGCCGGGAAGCCGGCACCCGTGACGGGGAGCGCGGTACCCGCCTGCACGGTCTCGGCCGCGTCGAGCAGCGCGACCGCGGTGACCGCGGCCTTCACGGTCGACGATCCGAGATCCAGAGCCACTCCGCCGCCGACAGCGGGGAGCAGATCGATGGCGAGTGCGCGCACCGTGAAGCTGTCGCCGGGGATGTCGCCGGGGGTGAGCTGCTCGTTGATCGTGATGTCCGCGACACCCGAGAGCACGCCCTGGAGGACGGGGTCGAGGGTCGTGAGCACGGGGCCGGTCACCGCGGCGAGGGCCGGCTGCAGCAGCGGGATGACGCCGTTCAGCGCCGTGTTGACGAGCGGACCCGTCGTGCCGGCGATGGCGCCGGTCAGCGCGGACACGACCGGGTTGAGCAGCAGGCCGATGTTGAGACCCGCGAGCGCGATGTCGGTCGTGACGGTCGGCGCGGGGGTCGCCGTGCCGGCGAACTGCGCGAGGGAGCCGCGGATCGTCACAGCCCCGGAGAGCAGGTCGATGCCGGTGAGCGGATTGGTGAGATCGACGCCCACGACGATGGTCGCCTGGAGCGCGTCGAGCGTGGTGTCGAGGATCGAGGAGATCTTGCCGTTCAGGCTCTCGGGGTGCGTGCCCGTGAGCGCCGAGGTGATGCCCTGCTGGATGGCCGCGATGGTGGCGGCCGAGAGCACGTCGGTGTTCGCGGGCAGGGAGTTGAGGTCCGCACCCTGCCCGGTCTCGACGAGGATCCGCGCCAGGTCGACCGAGATCGTCCCGTCGCTGAGATCCACGAGCACCGAGCCCGTGGTGTTCTCGAGCGGCTCGAGCAGCACCTCGGATGCGACGGTCTGGCCGACCGTGTCGAGCCCGGCGATCGAGACCGTGCCGCCGGTCGCCTCGAAGGCGGCCAGAAGCGGGACGTCGGGGATCGCGTTGATCGTGTTCACCACGGTGGTGACCAGACCCGTGAGTGCGCCGCTCGGGCCCACGAGGTTGCTCACGGGCGTCAGCGTGCCCTGGATCGTCGACGCGAGAGTGGTCGACAGGCCCGCGACGAGGTTGCTGTGGAGGTCGATGCCGAGGTCCGCGATGCGGTACTCGGAGGTCGCGGTGCCGGTGGTGGAGTCGGCTCGGGAGGCGAGCGCTCCGATGCCGATCGACGCCTCGTCGAGGACCGCGTCGGTGAGACCGGCGACGCCCAGCTGGTCGAACAGGTCGGTGAGCTCGAGCTGGGCAGGGTTCGTGCTGCCGTCGATCGCGCCGGTGTCGATCGCGCCGCCCGACGTGATCGTGCCGGAGGAGGCGATCGACTGCGTCTGCGAGGGCGAGGAGCTGAAGCTCTGCGTCGTGCCCAGGTCGCCCAGCTGCAGCAGGCCCGGCGTCGTGCCGTCGGTCAGCAGCGGCACGTTGAGCGTTCCGACGTCGATGCTCAGCGCTTCGAGCAGACCGACGTCGAGGCCGCCGAGCTCCGAGCCGGGAGCAGACGGATTGCTCGTCACGGTGTGACCGAGCGCCGCGATGTCCAGACCGCCGAGCAGATCGGCGGGCACCTGGATGATCTGCCCCTGCGCGACCGACGGATCGGTGGGATCCGCCGCATCCAGCGCATTCGCCGCTGATGGAACCAGTGCACTTGCCAGGATCACCGCCGCGGCCGTGGTGCCCGCGATGCCCCCTCCGATGACTCGGCGTCGCCGCCTCGTCATCCCCTCCGAATAAACCATTCGCCTCTCCCGTGATGCAGATGTTCCGCGTCACAAGGCCCTCCCCAGGCGCCGACAGGAGTCGACCGAGCGCATGCGCTGACAGTTTTTCTTAACAGCGGAGCGAATGTCCAGCTTCTGTCCAGACTTCTTTCCGTGAACGTCATCACATGAGACATTTCTGCCGATACACACGGAACCGCCCCGCAGGTTAATCCCTGCGGGGCGGTTCGGACAGACGGAAAGCGCCTACATGACGAGCCCGTGCCCGAATCGGAAGAGCGGCTCGCTGGTGTCGAAAGGAACGTCCGGACGCGAGGCCTCGACAGCCGCCATCGAGCTCGGGAGATCGAACGGCAGACGCCCTCGCGCGGGCACCGCACCCGACAGGACGTCGAGGAGCGCGGCGCCGGATGCCCCCCAGTTGAGCGTCACGGCGGCGGCGACGTCGACGATCGGCCCGAGGATGGGCGGACGGTCTGCGAGCACGTCGACGACGGTCGGGACGGCGGCGGCGATCGCGCGGACGCGGTCGAGGATCTCCTCCGGGAACTCGAGCGACCCGGCGTGGAAGAAGTTCTCGAACATCGTCTCGCGCACGTCGAACGGCGCCTGCAGCCGGACGACCGCCAGATCGGCGTCCTCCGGAGCATCCACGACCTCGCCGTACGCCGCCGCCACCTCGCGGTCAACCCCCTCGACGTAGAGCCTCCGTCCGGTGGGGAACGGCAGCGCACCGTCGTTCACGAGCACGGTGATCGACGCGCGCTGCGCCGCCTCCCCCGCCGCACGGAACTCGGCGCGGCCGACGATCTCGTCGGCCGCGTCCTCGTCGACGAAGGGATTCTCGAACAGCCCGAGCTCGAACTTCTCGCGCAGGATGCGGCGGGCCGAGACGTCGACGCGCTCCTGCGAGATCGCCCCCTCGGCGACGAGCTCGACGAGCAGCTCGGGGCAGTCCTCGCCGCCGAACTGGTCGACGCCGGCATCGAGGACCTTGCGCATGCGCTCCTTCGGCGTCAGGTGCTCCACGCCCCAGGCCCGCGCCGGGAAGGGCTGCCCGAAGATCTCCGCGTCGTTGATCAGGCCCCAGTCGGTGCAGACCAGCCCGTCGAATCCGAACCGCTCGCGCAGCAGGCCCGTGATCACGGATCGGTTGAACCCGAAGCCGACCTCCTCGTACTCAGTGCCGACCGGCATGCCGTAGTACGGCATCATCTGCCGCGTTCCCGCCGCCAGGGCATCCTCGAAGGGCGCGAGATGGAGCTCGAACTCACCGCCGGGGTAGACCTGCTCGCGGCCGTACGGGAAGTGCGGATCCTCGCCGTCCTTCTGCGGGCCGCCACCGGGGAAGTGCTTGGTCATGGTCGAGACCGAGCCCGGTCCGAACGCCTCGCCCTGGAATCCCCGGATATATGCCGCTCCGAGAATGCCGGAGAGCTCGGCGTCCTCGCCGAAGGTCGCCGTCTGCCGGGCCCACCGCGGTTCGGTCGCGAGATCGACCTGCGGATGCAGGGCCACGCGCAGCCCGACGGCCGTGTATTCCTGACGGGCGATATCCCCGAAGCGCTGCACGAGCTCGGCGTCGCGGGTCGCGGCGAGACCGAGCGTCTCCGGCCACTGGGAGAACGGCCCCGCCAGGATCGACGCGCCCGGATTCTCGCTGAACGAGTGACGCGGATCCGTCGAGAGCGTCACCGGGATGCCGAGCCGTGTCGACGCCGCGAGCCGCTGCAGTTCGTTCTGCCACGCCGCGATCTCCCGTCCGGTGGGTGCCGCGCCCAGGAGGTTGAAGTGCGTCATCCGCTTCCCCTCCACGAACTCGCGGGCGCTCGGCGTGCCGAAGACGGGGTTGGTCTCATCGAGGTCGCCGATCGCGATCATCGTGTGGAAGAACAGGCCCGCCTTCTCCTCGATGGTCATCTCGTCGAGGAGGAGCTGCACCCGCTCGTCGACGGGCAGGCTCGCGTCGAGCCAGGGCCGAGCGGTGGCCACTCGGGTCGTATCGGTGGTGTCCGTCATGGTCACTTGACTCCCTTGATGCGGTAGACGAGCACGGCACCCGCGAGGGCGACGAGCGCCCCGAAGAGGTACCAGGTGGTGTATCCGCCGAGAGGCGTGGCCGCGCCGAGCGCGATGATCGCCGGCGCGATGGCGGGGGCGATCGACTGCGGGAGGGCGTTGGCGATGTTGAGCACACCGAGGTCCTTCGCGACGTCGTCCGGATTCGGCAGCACCTCGGTGGCGAGCGCGAGGTCGACCGACAGGAACGATCCGGCGCCGAGGCCGATGATCGCCTGCGCGACGATCACGATCTCGATGCTCGGGGCGACGGCGAGGATCACGAGGCCGATCACCATGATGAGGCCGGCGACGGCGACGAACGGCCGACGCTTGCCGATCCGGTCCGACAGGAAGCCGCCGAGCGGAGCGGAGATCGCCATGGCGGCCATCGACGCGAGGTTGGCGAGGAGGATCGTGCCGACCGCGCCCTGCTCGTCGAGGCCGAACTTCGCGACGAGGTAGAGCGGCAGGAAGGTCGCGATGCCGGCGTACCCGAACATCACGAAGAACTTCGTGAGCCAGGTCCAGCCGAAATCGGGGTGCTTGCGGGGGTTGAACACGAACGAGCCGAAGAAGGTGCCGACGGTGAACCGCTCGGCGGGCTTCTGGGTGAGTCGACGGTCCTTGAGCAGCAGGACGAACACGATGACGAGCACCAGCGCGATCACACCGGGCACGACGAAGCGCTCGAAGTCGCCGGGCAGGAAGTTGACGATGAAGCTCCCGGCCAGGATGCCGATGGGCGTCGTGATGCCGACGAGCCCTGACACCTTCCCGCGGCTCCCCACGGGGACCTGATCGGGCAGCGTGGCGTTGGCCGCGGCGAGCACGGCGTTCATCGCGGCCTGCACGAGGCACCAGGCGAGCAGGACGACCCAGAGGGACGTCGCGATGCCGATCAGCACGAAGCCGCCGAGTCCGACGATCGCGCCGCCGAGGATCCACGGGCGCCGCATGCCCCAGGACGAGGTCGTGCGGTCGGAGAGACGGCCGACGAGCGGGTTGGCGACGAGGGCGAAGGCTGCGCCGATTCCCATGACGAGACCGAGACTCGCTTCGGTGTTGACGGGATCGATGCGCTGGATCTTGAACGCCATCGACACCATGACCGGGGTGAGCAGGGCGAGGAAGACGCCGAAGTTGACGGCGGCCAGACCGGGGGCATAACCGCGGGGCGTGCGGG
>NZ_LWCU01000036.1 GCF_001650405.1 Microbacterium sp. H83
CGGGTAGTCGTGCGCTCGCTCGTGCGCTCGTAGGGGGCGGCGCCGATGAATGCGGCTGTCTCCGCGTCGATCAGCTCCTGGTAGAGCCGCTCGGTCGCGGCTCGGATGCGGTCGGTGGTGCCGGTGAGCTTCAGTTCCCCGAGCAGCTCGAGGAGGGCAGACTGGTCAAGAGCCATCGTGCGGTGTCGTCTTTCTGTGTGAGTTCTTGGTCGTTCTCACTGACCATCGCACGATGGCTCACCCCGTCGCGGTCACGACGCCGCGGGCCCGAAAGACCACCACCCCGCGGGACTCCAGGCGGTGGCCCCGGGGTTCGGGAGTTTCGGAGCGGTGTATGTCCGGCACGGGAAGGGCAGTCGGGGCACCGGTCCGAAGCGACGGACCGTGCTGACTCTGCCCGAGTTCGACTGGGTCGTTGACGGCCTCACCCATTGGGTGGACCAGGGCCGGCCGCGGGTGGTCGGTGATTGGGAGACGGACATCCTCTGGCCGACGGAGCGCAGGACCAGAATCGGTGGCCGCTACCTGAACGACCGTTTCGCCGAGCTGCGCGACGAAGCCGGACTTCCGGAAGAGCTGGTTCTGCACTCGCTGCGGCACACCTATGTGACGAACCTCATCGAGTGGGGCTACAGCGAGAAGTTCGTGCAGGATCAGGTGGGCCACACGTTCGCTTCGACGACGGCGATCTACACGTCTGTCGGGGACGACTATAAGAACCGGGTGCTCGCTGATGCGCTCAAGAGGAACACGGAGGACCGTGATGGGGACTGACTCGAAGGGGCCGATCGACTGGCACCTGCGTGCTCTGATGGCCGAGGCTGGGATGTTCCAGACCACGGAGCTGCTCGCGCCGCTGCGCGAGCAGGGCATCGTCTTGTCCCGCGAGCAGGTGTATCGACTGGTCACCAAAGCACCGGAGCGGTTGAACGTCGAAGTTCTTGCGGCGCTGTGCCGCATCTTCGGATGCCAGCCGAACGACCTCATCACTGTCGTGGCGCGACCGGCAGCGGCGAAGAAGACGGGCACTGGGCGGGGGCGTGACACGGCGATCGGGGACCTTCGTCCTGTGCGTGCGCGACTTCATCGTCCCGCCGATCCAGGCCGATGACGGCTACGCCGTCACAGACGTGTGACCGTTGCGGGCGTTCGAGCGCGGGCCGTTACTCGCTGCTCGGCGAGAAGATCTGCAACGTCTGCTACAGCGCGCTCCGCAGGAACCCGTCAGAGTGTCCGTTGTGCGGGAACATCCGAGTCCTCGCATTTCGCACCGATGAAGGCGTAATCACCTGTGCGATCTGCGCCGGACACCCGCCACGGTTCGCGTGCCGCACGTGCGGCAGTGAGGAGTTCCTGACCGGAACGCACTGCGGGCGATGCCGGCTGCAGGCACGACTGGACGAGCTCATCGGACCCAAGGGATCGGCTCCGATCGAGCTGACCAGGCTTCGCGTGTACCTTGCGAACGCGCCGATGGACCCGCGTTCGGTGGTGCGCTGGCTGCGGCGGCCGCACGTCACAGAGACCCTGCGCGGCATGGCCACGGGCGCGCTGCCCGTTGATCACTCGTCTCTTGATCAACTCCAGCAAAGGCCAGCAACGCGGTATTTCCGGCGTCTGCTCATCGAAGCCCAGGTGCTGCCGAACATCCACGTGCTGCAGCACGAGCTCACGCTGCACGTTGCCGCGGTGGCTGCGACTCTCGAGCGCCCGACCGGGAACAAGCTCCGCCGCTTCTACAGATGGGACGTGTTGCCCAAGCTTCACAGGCGCTATCGAGACCGCGATCGAGACCTGTCCAACGAGGCCTTCATCGGCCAGCGCGGGAAACTGGCCGCGGTCGTCCGGTTCCTGACCTGGATGGATGCTCGCGGGCTCGCCGTCAGTGACCTTGATCAACGCACGCTCGATCACTACATCGCCCGCGTCAAGACGCGAGAGCCCGTGGAGCACTTCGTGCGGTGGGCGACCAAGACGCGGCTGACGGGCGACCTCGCCACCAACGTCCGGGCTGCACGAAACACGATGTCGAACGTGACCGAGGAGGAGCTGTGGCGCGATATCGACCTTCTGCTCAACGGAGAAGATGTGGAACTGGAAGTGCGCGTGGCAGGGCTGTTCATGCTCCTCTATGCGCAGATCCTCGGACGCGCCGTCAGTATGACTCGCGACCGAGTAGACGCCACCGGGGCGCAGGTGACCGTGCGGTTCGGGGTCACGCCCGTCGTGCTCGATGACCGGGTCGGGGACATCGTCAGACGGCACCTCTCCGCCGCGCCGCGACGGGGATACGCCGCGGGGGAATCGAGCTGGCTGTTCGAGGGACTCTCGCCCGGCGCTCACATGACTGCGGCCTACATCAGGCTGCGCCTCACGGAACTCGGGATCCGTCCACGCGTGTCACGCGAGACCCGGATGAACCTGCTGAGCATGCGGATGCCCTCGGCCGTGGTTGCCGACGTCATCGGAATCGGCAACCACACGGCGGACCGGCGTAAGAGCAAAGCCGGCGGGATCTGGTCGAACTACCCAGCCGTGCGTCGATGACTACTAGTTCGCACTGCCCAGCGCGGCAGGTCGCAGCGCATCCGCAGCCGCCTCGAGCGCCCCGTCGTTGAGCGCGAAGTACGCCCACTTCCCGCGCTGTTCGCGGGTGACAAGCCCGGCGTCGGTGAGGAGCTTCATGTGGTGCGAGACCGTCCCCTGTGACAATCCGACCGGCTCGATGAGGTCGCAGATGCAGGCCTCGCCGCCTTCGGTGCCGGCGATAAGGGAGAGCAGCATCACGCGGGTCGGATCACCGATGGCCTTGAACACCCGAGCGGAACGCTCGGCCTCCTCGGGGGTGATCGATGCGGTGATGCGCGGCACGCAGCACGTGCTCTGCTCGATGGTCACGGGAAGGCTCATGCGGATAGTCTGACACGTATTGACAAACTTCGATAGGTAAGCGAGTGTTCTCGTATTGAAGTTTTTCGATCTGAGGAGATGTGATGTCTGAGCTTCCTGTCGTCGTCATCGGTGCCGGTCCGCAGGGCCTGGCTGCAGCCGCCCACCTGACCGAACGCGGCGTTGACGCCGTGGTCGTCGAGCGGGGCGGCTCGGCCGGTGCTGCCGTGTCCGAGTGGGGACACGTGCGACTGTTCTCCGGGTGGCCGGAGCTCACCGATGCCGCAGCGCGACGCCTTCTCGAGCCGACCGGCTGGACGGCGCCAGCAAGCGGCTACCCGACCGGGGCTGAGTGGGTCAGCAAGCACTGTATAAATCAGTGCATGCTGACTATTGCTTCTCGCCTCGACGTCATGAACCGGCTCGGCCGGGCCATGGCGGACCCGACGCGTTCCCGGATCCTGATGACCTTGCTCGGCGGCCCGAGCTATCCGGCCGTGCTGTCGCGCGAGTTGGAGCTGACCCGCTCGAACGTCTCGAACCACCTGACCTGTCTGCGCGACTGCGGCATCGTGGTCGCCGAGCCTGAGGGGCGGCAGACGCGCTACGAGATCGCCGACCCGCACCTCGCGGCGGCGCTCACCGCACTGGTGGACGTGACGCTTGCTGTCGACGAGCACGCTCCCTGCGTGGACTCTTCGTGCACCGTGCCGGGCTGCTGCGGGACGGGAGCAGGCGAGTGAGCGCGGCGTGCGGCTGCGAGCACGACGAGCCCGAGACTGTCATAGGCGATGAAGCCGAGGAGGCGGAGCACCCCTGGTGGCGGGACCGCGGGATCATGGTCCCGGTCTTCTCCGGCGTCGCCATCCTCACCGGCCTGGCGCTGGAGTGGTCCGGGATGGAGATCCCGGCACTGGTGGCGTTCTGGATCGGTCTGCTGCTGGGCGCGTCGACGTTCACCCCGGGCGCGATCCGGAAGCTGTTCAAGGGCAAGCTCGGCATCGGCCTGCTGATGACCATCAGCGCCGTCGGCGCGGTGATCCTCGGCTACGTCGAGGAGGCCGCCGCCCTGGCGTTCCTGTACTCGATCGCCGAGGCGCTGGAGGACAAGGTGATGGACCGTGCTCGCGGCGGGCTCCGGGCGCTGCTCAAGCTCGTCCCGGAGACCGCGACCGTCCGCCGCGACGGCGTCTCGGTGGAGGTCGCCGCGAAGGACCTGGCTGTCGGTCAGTTGATGCTGGTGCGGCCGGGCGAGCGGATCGCGACCGACGGCGTCGTCCGCACGGGACGTTCCAGCCTGGATACGTCCGCGATCACGGGGGAGTCGATCCCGGTCGAGGTCGAGCCCGGCGATGCCGTGTCGGCGGGTGCGATCAACACCGCGGGGGCGCTGGAGGTCGAGACGACCGCGGCCGGCACGGACAACTCGCTGACCACGATCGTCGACCTGGTGGAGAAGGCGCAGGCGGAGAAGGGAGACCGCGCCCGTCTCGCCGACCGCATTGCCCGCCCGCTCGTGCCCGGCGTGCTGATCCTCGCCGCTCTCGTCGCGATCATCGGGTCGCTGCTCGGCGACCCGGAGCTGTGGATCACCCGCGCACTCGTCGTGCTGGTCGCGGCATCGCCCTGCGCGCTGGCGATCTCGGTCCCGCTGACCGTGGTGGCCGCCATCGGGTCAGCGAGCAAGTTCGGCGTGATCATCAAGTCCGGGGCCGTGTTCGAGCGGTTCGGCGTGATCCGCCACGTCGCGGTCGACAAGACCGGCACCCTGACCCGCAACGAGCCCGCCGTCACCGCGGTGCTCACCGCCGACGGCGTGACCGAGGCGCAGGCGCTGGCGTGGGCGGCGTCGTTGGAGCAGCACAGCACCCACCCCCTCGCGGCCGCGATCACCGCTGCAGCGCCTGAGGCCCCTGCAGCCGAGGGCGTGACCGAGCAGGCAGGTCACGGCATCGAAGGCGAGCTCGACGGCGCGCGGATCACGGTCGGCAGCCCGCGTTGGCTCGACGCCGGATTCCTCGGCGACCAGGTCGCGGGGCTGGAGGAGCAGGGCATGACGGTCGTGATCGTCCACCGCGACGGCGAGCCGGTCGCCGCGATCGGCGTCCGCGACGAGCTGCGCCCGGAGGTCCCCGAGGTCGTCCGTACCCTCGCCGCGCAGGGCATCGGGGTCACGATGCTCACCGGCGACAACGCTCGCACCGCCCGCGCCCTCGCCGCCCAAGCGGGGATCGAGGACGTCCGCGCCGAACTGCGCCCGGAGGACAAGGCCGCTGCGATCGCAGAGCTCGGTGCGAAGGGCTCGGTCGCGATGATCGGCGACGGCATCAACGACGCCCCCGCCCTGGCCGCTGCCGATATCGGCATCGCGATGGGCGCGACCGGCTCCGATGCCGCGATCGAGTCCGCCGACGTGGCCTTCACCGGCCACGACCTGCGGCTGCTGCCGCGCGCGTTCGACCACGCCCGCCGCGGACGGCACATCATCAACCAGAGCATCATCCTGTCGCTGCTGATCATCAGCGCCCTGCTCCCGCTCGCCCTCTTCGGCGTCCTCGGCCTCGCCGCCGTGGTGCTCGTGCACGAGATCGCCGAGGTCGTCGTGATCCTCAACGGTCTGCGCGCCGCCCGGACCCGGAAGACCATCGCGTGACCGTGCAGGACGTCGCCGCGACAGTCGGCGAAGACCGTACGGGCCCACGGCCGCAGGCGAGGAGAGCCCTTGGCTTCACCTTGGTCGTGGCCGTGCTCGCTGTGGTGCTCGACCAGGCCTCGAAGGCCCTCGCCGTGGCACAGCTGGCCCCGGGGGAACGGATCCCGCTGGTCGGGGACCTGTTCGGCCTGTCCCTGGTCTACAACCCCGGAGCCGCGTTCTCGCTCGGCTCCGGGGCCACCTGGATCATCACCCTCATCGGCGTACTCGCCTCCGCCGCGGTGGTCATCTTCGCCATTCGGCTGCGCGGTGCCCGCTGGGGCCTCGCGCTGGGGCTGGTCCTCGGCGGCGCGGTCGGCAACCTCATCGACCGAATCATGAACCCGCCCGCGTTCGGCCGCGGCCACGTCACCGACTTCCTCGCCTACGGCGACCTCTTCGTCGGGAACGTCGCCGACGTCTTCGTCGTGATTGGGGTCGGACTCGTCTGCCTGAACCTCCTCCTGCCGAACGCTCGCACGATGACCAACAGCGAGAGAACGGAAAGCGCCTCGTGAAAGTGGAATTGCTGCACATCGTCGACTGCCCCTGGACTGACCCCGTCTTGTAGGTCCAGTCGTTGTGTGAGTCGTCCTGTCGCCCGAGGGTTCGGGCAGGGAGACTGGTCAGATCATGACGAACAGCAGGAAGCGTCACACCCCGGAGCAGGTCGTCCGAAAGCTCGGGCAGGCCGACAGGATGCTCGCCGACGGCGCGGACGTCGCCGCGGTGTGTCGGGAGCTCGGCGTGTCCGAGCAGACGTACTACCGGTGGCGGAACCAGTACGGCGGCCTGAAGGCCGACGACGCGAAGCGTCTCAAGGAGCTCGAGAAGCAGAACGCCACTCT
>NZ_LWCU01000037.1 GCF_001650405.1 Microbacterium sp. H83
CCGTTCACGTCCGCACGCCCACCCCGCCACATCGCGGCAGGCGGCACACCCCTCCCCGAATACCGAGCCACCGCGCACCCAGCCACCGGCGGCACCGCCGACCCGCGCGTCATCCTTGCCGCCACCCAAACCGTCCGCGACCTACTCGCCACCGGCACCGTCACAACCCCGGACGGCACCCGCACCCTCGACCCCTCCGACGTGGCCGTGATCGCCCCCCACGTCGAGCAATCAGCGCTCGCCGCGGCAAGCCTGGCCGATCTGCCCGACGTGTTCGTGGGCACGATCAACCAGGCCCAGGGACTGCAACGCGAGGCCGTCGTCGCGATCCACCCCCTACTCGGCCACGACGTGACCGAGCGATTCGCCCTCGACCTCGGACGGTTGTGCGTCGCGCTGTCCCGTCACCGCGCGCACGTCACCGTCATCACAGACGAGCGCTCGCCCGAGTCGCTCGCCGAAGCGCTGCGCGAACAGCCCCAGCACAGCACCTTCGCGCTCCACGCGGCCCTGTTGGCCCGCCTGCTGGGGACCACGTAGAACGCTCCTGCTGCGGTCGAGCTGCCAACCCCGCCGCACTGCTGATGTCCCTCCCCAGCGTGCTGCGTCATGTCCGCGAACCCCTCGACCCCAGGCCTATACCGACAGGGCCGCTCGTGGGGTGTCAATGTCGGACGCCCCCGCTAGATTGTGAATGTCACATTCACTAACGCACAACCGGGAGGAACCCCATGAACACTCGCACCAGCTTCATCACCCTCGACACCCGCCAGATCACCTCGACAGAGGCGACGACCGCCAACAGCCAGGCCCGGCACATGCGCGAGACCGACCTGAACGAATACGGCAAGTCCGGCTACGAGCTGCGCTCGACCATCGTCGTCCCGCAAGAGGACGGCATCGTCATCGTCGACACCCTCGCTCGCACCCAAGAGATGATCTGACCGCCAGGACGCCCCGCCCCCAAATCAAGGGCGGGGCGTCCTGATGTCGGAGGCCCCCTCTAAAGTGTAAATGTCACATTCACTCGCACCACTGGAGGACACCATGACCGAGCCGAGCAACCCGTTCGAGGGCGCAGAGATCATCGCCGTCTACACTGCCGAGGAGGCCGTCGAGGACGGGCTGCTACTGCACTTCTCCCCGGCCACTGCACTTGAGGCCGGCTACACCCTGCCGGTCCTCCTCACCCGCGCCGCCTACGCGGCCGCGGTGCAGTGGACGCGCGGCGAGAACTGGCAGAGCGAGGACGCCCGCTTCTGGGACGTGCTCACCGTCATCCGCGCCGCGGCTCGCGCCGCACTCAACGACGGCAGCCCTCGTGAGACCTACGTGCTGCGAGTCCCGGACACGACCCCCTCCGGCAAGCCGAGCCAGGCGACCACCGCCACCCGTCAGCCGCTGCAGGTCAGCGTCGAGGGGTTCAACCTCACCGGACAGGCGTGCGTGATCGTCGCCCTCCCCGGCGAGGACTGACCGGCCGCCGTAGGCCGCGAGGGTGCCGGCCAGTCGGCACCCTCGCGGCGCTCGCCGCATCCCCGAGGGGCTCAACGCTTCCGGTTCGCGAACGGCCACTGACCGTAGACGTCCGCGAATGCTGCCCGGTAACGGATCTCGACGTCCTCAGCGGACTCGCCGGGCGTCAACGCCCAGGCCACGAGCAGCTCGTCCTGATCGGCCAGCTGCCAGATCGAACGACCTCCCTGATGGCTCGAACCCTTCCGGGCGAACTGGCCCAACCGCTTCCGCAGCCCACCCACCTTCGCCTCAGCCTTGCCGATGTACACCACTGGAGTCCCCGCCACCCACCGCCCAATCAGGTCATCTAACGGGTAGGCAGATCCCGCTCGAGCTCGCGTCAGCTCGAGCAGCTCCGGCGTCGTGGTCGCCGTGCGCAGCACGACGTAGATCCCCGCCTCACGCGGCACGCCCGCGCTCGCGAGATCCCCGAAGGACACGAAGCCCTCGAACCCGACCGCCTCGAGCGAGGCTCGATCCCATGACGCCGGCAACGCCAGCGCACGATCAACCATCAGCGGACCTCAGCCGAAGCGACGGCCCCAGCCGGCGCGATCGCCGGCACGCCGAACAGGTCGCCCACGCGCCGCTCGAGCAGGTATGGCTCCATGTCCCCCGCGTGCCGCGGCGCCGCCGCCGCACCCCGGCCTGGACGCTCCTCCATGTACCAGTACAGCTGCCGCACCCCACGGGCGTTGTGCTGTTGAGCAAGCTCGCGCGCCTCCTCACGGGTGAACAGCCAGACGGCATCCGACGAGAGCAGCGTGACCGCCAGCAGCTGCGCGCGCAGATCATCCGGGAAGAAGAATCCGACCGACAGGGCACCCTTCCCGCCCGAGGGCGAGGGCGCGGTCTGCGTCTTGACCTGGATCGTCACCGCGCTCGCGGAGCCCGGCGCGTAGGCCACGAGATCCACACCGGAATCCGTCGTCAGCCGTGCGGTGTCTATGCCGCGCTTCACGAGCCGGTACTGCACCAGCAGCTCCCCCGCGGCGCCGATGTGCTGCGTCGTGGTCATCGACTCACGCCCTACGCGGCAGGACCGTGGGCAGCGCCCCGTTCCGCCCCGCGGCCGTGACAATCACAACGCCACCCTCCGGCGGCTCGATCGTCGCGATCCCATCGGCGTCGACGGTGAGCACGTAGTTGGCGACGACCGCGCGACGGTAACCGTCGTCGAGTTTCTCCACGGGAGCGTCACCATGGCGAACCAGATCGGTCTCGATGTACTGGATCGGCCGAGCCTGACCCCTCACCCACGGCTTCACAGGACTCTTCTGGTGCAGCAGCGAGGCGAACTCGACGGACTCCTCCGCCTCGAAGAACACTCGTCCATCCTCGCGACGCTCATGCCCGGTGACGTCATAGACCGAGACGACCTGGTCGTTGTAGACCCCCACGACGACGTCGCCGTAGCGTGCGATCGCGTCATCGTTGACGTCCGCCCACCAGCCCAGCGTCGCATCCTCCATGTCGCGCACGCCGGAGAGAACTTCGCGGTACGACTTCCGCAGATTCACCACGATCATCATTCACCCTTCTTAGACGCATGATGTTGCATCTTCACTGATCACGAAGATAGCACTACTTCACGCAATGATGCGGCTCCATCGTCGTAGATGTCGGTGGCCCGTCGTATTCTGTGAATGTCACATTCACTAGCAATTGAGGAGGACACCATGGGTGCCACATCCACTCACAAGCAGGCCGGCGTCAGCGTCCGCGACTACTTCGCCGACTACTTCACCAACGCCACCATCATCGCCAGCGGAACCCGTCGCGACCCGGACTACCTCGCCGGAAGCTATGACTGGCCATACGAGTTCTACGCGGCCGTGCGCTACAACGACGGCCACCCGCACGCCGGCGAGGTCTTCGCCTTCGTGGCGCTGTACTCCACCGCCCCTCGCAGCCACTACAACTTCACGTACAAGGACATGGACGAGACCATGGGCCCGGGCGCCTCGCACGCGCCCCACCGCGTGCTCGAGGCACTCACCCCCACCACCCACGAGCACGCACAGGAATGGCGCGCTCGCTGCTGGGGGAACCTCGAGCTCGCGGAGGCCAAGCCCCGCGTGCGCCGCGGCGATCGCATCCGCTTCGCCGAGGACTTCACTTTCTCGGGCGGGCTGCAAACCACAACGGAGACCGTCTTCGAGATCGTCGAGCGCGACGTGCTGCGACTCCCCGACCACCACGGGATGCGCGTGAAGATCCCCCGCTGGCGCGCGCGCAGCTTCGCACTCGCAGCCAGCTGAGACACGGTGGGCGCCCGGACGGAGGGGCGCCCACCGCACGTCACCCTCCGGGGCGCCGGCGCCAGTGCCCGGCGATCTCCCGGCCCCGCCGAGTGTGTTCGGGCACCCAGATCATTCCCGCGCCGGTCGGTGCGACCGCCGGCGCGGCCAGACCTTCCACGGTCTCCTCGAGCAACATCGCCGCAGTGTGGCGGTCGCCGCCGGCCGCGAGGAACTCCCGTCCGCCCGCGACCTCGAAGACGCGCTGTCTCAGCTCTGCGTCGACGTCGAGCGGTCCCCTGCCGCGCAGCTGATGCGCGATCGAGTCCATCCGGGTTTCCTCCTGGATGACGTCGATACGGTGCACGGCCAGCTGCAGGCGGCTCTTGAACCGGGCCAGGTCGATCGACCGGCGCCGCGCCAACGGTGACCGCTGCCGCCACTCCTCGAGCGCGCTCTGATCGAGCGGCTGATACTCCTCCCGCAGACGCTTCCGCGCAGCCGCAGCTCGCCGTCTCTCGAAGAAGTCGCGCGCGGCACCCTCATTGGCGCGCCGCTCCCTCGCCGCCGTCCGCTGCAGCTTCCGCGGCGGAAGACCCGCTGCCTTGAGCCGGCGCTGCAGCATCTTTGCCTCACGATTCGATCGCAGCGTCCGCTCGTAGGCATCGCGGTTCTCTGCACGATGTGCGCGCTGCCATTCGCTTAGGTGCGCCCGGTTGCGCTGCTGCCAGTCCCGCGCCGCCGCCGCCACCTTCTCGGGCTCCGCGTCGCGGCGCCGCCGGCTGCGCTCGAGCACAGCTTCACGGTTGCGCTCGTAGTAGCGCCTCGAGTACTCCGCGGTCTTCTCCGGGTGCGATTCCCTCCACCGCTGTATGGATGCCCGTTTCTGCTCCGGATGGGCAGTCGTCCACCGCCTGACACGCTCGCGATCACGCTCCCGCCGCTCTTTCAGCTCGCGCATCCGCTGTGACCGGGCGCGCATGTACTCGCGGTTCTTCCTCCGGATCTCGTCGCGGTTCTTCGCGTCGTAGTCGGCCTTGTACGCCCGGATCCGCTCGCGATTCTGCTCGCGGTACTGAGCCTTGTAGGCCCGATCCTTCTCAGCGCGGTCACGCGCTGCAGCATCCTCGTCGACGGCCTTAGCTGCCTGTCGCGCCTTCCCAGCGCGTAGCCAAGCCGCGTGCGGGTCGGACGAGCCCGCACCGTTCGCTCGCGTCGACGAGTCGTCGACGCCCCCGGCCATCAGGAATCCGCAGGCGCCAGATCTAGCAGTCGCTGAAACAGCGCGTACCGATGAGCGGTGGGATTCGTGATCGCCAGCCCGATCGCCTCATGCAGCTCTCGGCGCTGCTCGGCGGAGAGATCTGTCAGCGGCTCAAGACACCAGTCCGCATCGTTGCCGACCGAGTAATCCGGCTCGTCGACGTGGATCTCCGGGTAGTACGAGATCGCCACCAACCCAACACGCTGCAGGACGTCATCGACGTCTTCACGGCTCGGCATGGAGTCCTCCTCTTCTGCGAGCCGCTGTGGCCCGACTGCAGGTATAGGCCGGCATCGGAACCGTTCGCGGACAGGCACATCGCCGATCGGAATCGCAGTTGAGGCTACGCCGGAACTTGTAGGAACCGCTCAGAGTTGTCCGCGGTGCCAGCCACAGAGCCGGGATCTCCCACCGAAGATGTCCACCGGAGTGCGGCCAGATTCTGTGCTGAGTTGTCCACGACGGCTGCGGCCAGCTTCGTCGAAGCCGTCAGTACTTGATTTCCGCTGGATCTCTGAACGCCACTAGACCTACGAGATTTCCTTCGGGGTCGCGAATGAATGCGGCCGCGTCCGTTTGAGTGGTGGTCTTTCGCTTCGTTGCGATGATCAGCTGTCGTTAGTTTAGGCGGCGGTGATCTCGGGGAGTATCACCGCCTCGTCGATGGTGGGGGTGGTCGCGGTGAGCTCGGTCATGGAGGCTTCGGAGAAGTAGCGGCGGTCGGCGGCTTCCCATTCGTCGTGTTGCTCGACGAGGACGGAGCCGGCCAGGCGGAGCAGGGCGGCGTTGTTCGGGAACACGCCAACGACGTCGGTGCGGCGCTTGATCTCCCGATTGAGGCGTTCCAGCGGGTTCGTGGAC
>NZ_LWCU01000038.1 GCF_001650405.1 Microbacterium sp. H83
ACCGGGCGTTTCCCTCACGCTATGGCCGCCGAAACACTATTGATGTTTCAAATCGTGCATAACAAAAAGATTTTGGTATGCGGTTCTCGACCGTACATCGAGAACCACTCAGTGGACGCGTAGCACCAACAAACGGGGTGTTATCAAGTCATCGGCTTATTAGTACCAGTCAGCTGCACACGTTACCGTGCTTCCACATCTGGCCTATCAACCCAGTAGTCTGGCTGGGAGCCTCTCACCCGAAGGTATGGAAGTCTCATCTTGAGGCCGGCTTCCCGCTTAGATGCTTTCAGCGGTTATCCATCCCGAACGTAGCTAATCAGCGGTGCTCCTGGCGGAACAACTGACACACCAGAGGTTCGTCCAACCCGGTCCTCTCGTACTAGGGTCAGATCCTCTCAAACTTCCTACGCGCGCAGCGGATAGGGACCGAACTGTCTCACGACGTTCTAAACCCAGCTCGCGTACCGCTTTAATGGGCGAACAGCCCAACCCTTGGGACCTACTCCAGCCCCAGGATGCGACGAGCCGACATCGAGGTGCCAAACCATGCCGTCGATATGGACTCTTGGGCAAGATCAGCCTGTTATCCCCGAGGTACCTTTTATCCGTTGAGCGACAGCGCTTCCACAAGCCACTGCCGGATCACTAGTCCCGACTTTCGTCCCTGCTCGACCTGTCAGTCTCACAGTCAAGCTCCCTTGTGCACTTACACTCGACACCTGATTGCCAACCAGGTTGAGGGAACCTTTGGGCGCCTCCGTTACTTTTTGGGAGGCAACCGCCCCAGTTAAACTACCCACCAGGCACTGTCCCTGAACCGGATTACGGTTCGAAGTTAGATATCCAGAGTGACCAGAGTGGTATTTCAACAATGACTCCACATGAACTGGCGTCCATGCTTCACCGTCTCCCACCTATCCTACACAAGCCACACCGAACACCAATACCAAGCTGTAGTAAAGGTCACGGGGTCTTTCCGTCCTGCTGCGCGTAACGAGCATCTTTACTCGTAATGCAATTTCGCCGAGTTCGCGGTTGAGACAGYTGGGAAGTCGTTACGCCATTCGTGCAGGTCGGAACTTACCCGACAAGGAATTTCGCTACCTTAGGATGGTTATAGTTACCACCGCCGTTTACTGGGGCTTAAATTCTCAGCTTCGCCTTGCGGCTAACCGGTCCTCTTAACCTTCCAGCACCGGGCAGGCGTCAGTCCGTATACATCGTCTTGCGACTTGGCACGGACCTGTGTTTTTAGTAAACAGTCGCTACCCACTAGTCTCTGCGGCCACCACACCCTTTTCGGAGCAAGTCCGTATAAGTGGATGGCCCCCCTTCTCCCGAAGTTACGGGGGCATTTTGCCGAGTTCCTTAACCACGATTCTCTCGATCTCCTTGGTATTCTCTACCTGACCACCTGAGTCGGTTTGGGGTACGGGCAGCTAGAACCTCGCGTCGATGCTTTTCTCGGCAGCATAGGATCATCCACTTTTTATCCGCATCGTGTCTCAGCCTGGAGGAACGGCGGATTTGCCTACCGTTCGGCCTACGCACTTGCACCAGGACAACCATCGCCTGGCTTGGACTACCTTCCTGCGTCACACCTGTTAATACGCTAACCGCACCAGAATGGGGTCGTGCGCTAGGCCCAGAGCGTCACCCCGAAGGGATCAGTCACTGGGATTCAGACACTTAGCACTACTGGATTAGCTTGGGCGGTTCTTCGCCGGTACGGGAATATCAACCCGTTGTCCATCGACTACGCCTGTCGGCCTCGCCTTAGGTCCCGACTTACCCAGGGAAGATTAGCTTGACCCTGGAACCCTTGGTCTTTCGGAGGACGTGTTTCTCACACGTCTTTCGCTACTCATGCCTGCATTCTCACTCGTGTAGCCTCCACGGCTGGTTTCCACCGCCGCTTCGCTGGCCACACGACGCTCTCCTACCCATCAACACGGCTGGACCACGAAGGCCTACCAATAATGTCAATGCCACAACTTCGGTGGCGTGCTTGAGCCCCGTTACATTGTCGGCGCGGAATCACTTGACCAGTGAGCTATTACGCACTCTTTCAAGGGTGGCTGCTTCTAAGCCAACCTCCTGGTTGTCAAGGCAACKCCACATCCTTTCCCACTTAGCACGCGCTTTGGGACCTTAGTTGGTGGTCTGGGTTGTTTCCCTCTCGACTATGAAGCTTATCCCCCACAGTCTCACTGCTGCGCTCTCACTTACCGGCATTCGGAGTTTGGCTGACGTCAGTAACCTTGTAGGGCCCATCGGCCATCCAGTAGCTCTACCTCCGGCAAGAAACACGCAACGCTGCACCTAAATGCATTTCGGAGAGAACCAGCTATCACGAAGTTTGATTGGCCTTTCACCCCTATCCACAGCTCATCCCCTCAGTTTTCAACCTAAGTGGGTTCGGTCCTCCACGACGTCTTACCGTCGCTTCAACCTGGCCATGGATAGATCACTTCGCTTCGGGTCTAGGACATGCGACTGAATCGCCCTATTCAGACTCGCTTTCGCTACGGCTACCCCACACGGGTTAACCTCGCCACATATCGCTAACTCGCAGGCTCATTCTTCAAAAGGCACGCTGTCACACCTACCAGGGGTGCTCCAACGGTTTGTAAGCAAACGGTTTCAGGTACTATTTCACTCCCCTCCCGGGGTACTTTTCACCTTTCCCTCACGGTACTTGTCCGCTATCGGTCATCTGGGAGTATTTAGGCTTATCAGGTGGTCCTGACAGATTCACACGGGATTTCACGGGCCCCGTGCTACTTGGGATACTCTTCGCGCCACGGTTGGCATTTCGACTACGGGGTTGGCACCCTCTATGACCGGCCTTTCAAGACCGTTCGTCTATACCATCGTGTAACGCCGCCATCTCGGCAGAAATGACTGAAAAGTCCCACAACCCCGAACGTGCAACGCCTGCCGGCTCTCACACACGCTCGGTTTAGCCTGATCCGGTTTCGCTCGCCACTACTAACGGAATCGCGGTTGCTTTCTCTTCCTGTGGGTACTGAGATGTTTCACTTCCCCACGTTCCCTCTACCCGCCCTATATATTCAGGCGGGAGTCACTAGGTCGGCACGCCGCCCAGCGGGGTTTCCCCATTCGGACACCCTCGGATCAAAACTTGCTTATCAGTTCCCCGAGGCTTATCGCAGATTGCTACGTCCTTCTTCGGCTCCAGATGCCAAGGCATCCACCGTTTGCTCTTAAAGACTTGAAATCACATGAGTTTGAATCAAAACTCGACCCCACCCGAAGGCGGGATCAGAAATTGACTAATGATCTTTAAGATCATCTTGTGCAACTGATCGAAGATCAGCTGCAAGATGCTCGCGTCCACTGTGTAGTTCTCAAAGTACGGGCGGTACCCCTCATCCCCTCCCACCAGGGAGACGACGAAAGGCCCAGAGGTACAGACCAGATCCCGAAAGATCCGCATCCGGTCCCTCAGGACCCAACAGCGTGCAGCCGCCTGCTTGCATCCCCCACCGTTCCAGATCCGAAGACCGTACTAGTTGAAGTCAGCTGCGCTGACGGCATGTCAAATGTTCCACCCATGAGCTCCCAGCGAAGAACGTGTGCCTTCGACCTGGGTTCTGGACTCCGAAGAGTCAGATGCTCCTTAGAAAGGAGGTGATCCAGCCGCACCTTCCGGTACGGCTACCTTGTTACGACTTAGTCCTAATTACCGATCCCACCTTCGACGGCTCCCTCCACAAGGGTTAGGCCACCGGCTTCAGGTGTTACCGACTTTCATGACTTGACGGGCGGTGTGTACAAGACCCGGGAACGTATTCACCGCAGCGTTGCTGATCTGCGATTACTAGCGACTCCGACTTCATGAGGTCGAGTTGCAGACCTCAATCCGAACTGGGACCGGCTTTTTGGGATTCGCTCCACCTCGCGGTATTGCAGCCCTTTGTACCGGCCATTGTAGCATGCGTGAAGCCCAAGACATAAGGGGCATGATGATTTGACGTCATCCCCACCTTCCTCCGAGTTGACCCCGGCAGTATCCCATGAGTTCCCACCATTACGTGCTGGCAACATAGAACGAGGGTTGCGCTCGTTGCGGGACTTAACCCAACATCTCACGACACGAGCTGACGACAACCATGCACCACCTGTTTACGAGTGTCCAAAGAGTTGACCATTTCTGGCCCGTTCTCGTATATGTCAAGCCTTGGTAAGGTTCTTCGCGTTGCATCGAATTAATCCGCATGCTCCGCCGCTTGTGCGGGTCCCCGTCAATTCCTTTGAGTTTTAGCCTTGCGGCCGTACTCCCCAGGCGGGGAACTTAATGCGTTAGCTGCGTCACGGAATCCGTGGAATGGACCCCACAACTAGTTCCCAACGTTTACGGGGTGGACTACCAGGGTATCTAAGCCTGTTTGCTCCCCACCCTTTCGCTCCTCAGCGTCAGTTACGGCCCAGAGATCTGCCTTCGCCATCGGTGTTCCTCCTGATATCTGCGCATTCCACCGCTACACCAGGAATTCCAATCTCCCCTACCGCACTCTAGTCTGCCCGTACCCACTGCAGGCCCGAGGTTGAGCCTCGGGATTTCACAGCAGACGCGACAAACCGCCTACGAGCTCTTTACGCCCAATAATTCCGGATAACGCTTGCGCCCTACGTATTACCGCGGCTGCTGGCACGTAGTTAGCCGGCGCTTTTTCTGCAGGTACCGTCACTTTCGCTTCTTCCCTGCTAAAAGAGGTTTACAACCCGAAGGCCGTCATCCCTCACGCGGCGTTGCTGCATCAGGCTTGCGCCCATTGTGCAATATTCCCCACTGCTGCCTCCCGTAGGAGTCTGGGCCGTGTCTCAGTCCCAGTGTGGCCGGTCACCCTCTCAGGCCGGCTACCCGTCGACGCCTTGGTGAGCCATTACCTCACCAACAAGCTGATAGGCCGCGAGCCCATCCCCAACCGAAATTCTTTCCAGTAACTGACCATGCGGCCGCTACTCGTATCCAGTATTAGACACCGTTTCCAGCGCTTATCCCAGAGTCAGGGGCAGGTTGCTCACGTGTTACTCACCCGTTCGCCACTGATCCCACAGAGCAAGCTCCGTGTTCACCGTTCGACTTGCATGTGTTAAGCACGCCGCCAGCGTTCATCCTGAGCCAGGATCAAACTCTCCGTAAAAAAGAAATGCATACCCCATCGGGAAAACGATGACGCAGCGAGTTTGATGCTGACCAAAGAGATATTCATTGCTGACTATCCGTTGCCAACCCCCCACAAAGAGGAGCTGGTCTTTGATCCAAAGGAATCTCATCCAGCCGAAGCTGAATCGAGGTTATTTGGCATTTGACAAGTGCACGCTGTTGAGTTCTCAAGGATCGGATGCTCCCCCGACCCAGTCATCACAACCAGGCCCGAAGGGCAACTTCTCTATCTTA
>NZ_LWCU01000039.1 GCF_001650405.1 Microbacterium sp. H83
GACGTGAACGGTAGGGCGGGGTAGAGCGGGGCGAGCAGGTCGGTGGTGTCGGGGCCGAATCGCCAGGTCTGGGGAAGGCGGAGGCGGGCAACGTCGTCGCCGTGGGCGGCGATGAGGGCGGCGGGAGCGGGGTTCTGCGGGCCGGTGGTGAGGGTTTCCCAGCGGCGGGTGGCTCCGGTGACGACGGGGTCGATCTGTCCGGGGTCGCCGACGAGGACGAATTGGTCGGCGATGCCGCCGAGTGCGCCGAGGTCGCCGAAGGTGAGTTGGTAAGCCTCGTCGACGAGCAGCACGTCGAAGTGGGCGGTGCGGTTGGCGGGTACCCAATGCCAGCGTGCGGTGGTCGCGACGATGACGCCAGCGCCGGGGCGCAGGCTGCGCGAGCTGGTCAGGGTGACGGTGCTGTCGAGGTCACGCGGGCGTCCCTTCTCGGCGTCTACGTGCAGGACGGTAGGGGTGCCGGTGGCGGCGGTGCGGTTGGCGACGTCCACGGCCTGGGCGCGGGTCTGGGCGGCGATCGCGACGGTCATGCCAGCGCGGGTGTGGAGTTGGTGGGCGAGGTTGGTGATGAGGTGGGTCTTGCCCGCGCCCGGAGGGGAGTCGATCACCACGGCGGCGTCTCCGCTCCACACGGCGAAGAGTGCGCGCGCGAGGGTCGGGTTGCGTAGGTGCTCAGTGGCGCTCGCCGGCTTCGCCGGGGCGGCGGTCGGCGTGGGTGTGGTGCCGGGTGCCTTCTTCATGGTCGGTGCCTCCCGTAGTGATAGTGAATGTGACATTCACAGACTACGGGAGGCCTCCGACATTCCGATCAGTCATCGGCTGCGGCCACGATCACGTCCAGGGGCGCGTTGCCGCGGCGCGTGACGGGCTTTCCCCGTCCGGCGATCCAGTTGTTTCCACGGCGGTAGCCGAGTGCGGCGAGACTGCGCGCGTTCGCCTGCATGTGCGGATCGACACGGCGCGGGCGCAGAGTCACCCGCTCGCCGGGTTGGCCTGCCTTCGACCGCTTCGGGATGCCCTCGACGGTGATGGTCAGCCTGGCGTTGGTGTCGATGTTCGCGGTGGCGATGCTGCCGCTCAGTGCGTCGGTGCGGCCCGCGTGGATCGGCTCGCCCAGCCACCCGGTGATCTTCGTGTCCACGCGGAGGCGGCTCAGCGGTCGGTCGGCGGCGATGACGGCGGTGTCCTCGGTGCGGGTGAGGACTGTGCCGGGGACGACCGTGCCGTCGTGGGATGCGGCAAGGGCGACGAGGGGGTCGTCCAGCCGGATCGAGTCGAACCATTCGACGGCGTGCGAACGGGCGATGAGTCCCAGGGCGGCATCCTGCCGTGAGTCCCTTGCCCACCAGGGGCGACCGGCGCCGATGCGCTTGACGTAGCGCTGCCATGAGGCGGTGTCCAGCACGCTCGCGTCGAGCAGGCCGGGGAGAGTGTGACCGGATGCCGTGAGGCGGGCGAGGTCGAGCAGCAGGTGCGGGCCGGTGGACTCGATGCCGAGCCATTGCGCCCACGTCGCGGGTTCGAGCTCGCGGTCGGGATGCACGCCGAGCGCCCAGCGTCGGCGTGCTGCGTCGGTGGCGATGTGCACCGCATCGGAGCCGGGGAAGTCGGCGCGCTCGTCCCACCACCCGATGACCGGCGAGGCATCCGCGTCGGGGTAGGCGCGAGCGAGGGCGGTGAGGATTGCGAGGTCGCGGCCGGTGCCGACGATGAGGGGCCGGCGAGGGTCCGTCATCGTCGCGCCGAGCGCAGCCAAGGCTTCCAAACCGGCCCGGTCGCTGCCCGCGTGCGTCACGTCGCCGTCTGTCGCGGTGATGTAGACGCGCTCGCCGTCGCTGTCTACGGTCACCGCGATGCCGCCTAGCGGCGGGATCGCGGGTGCGTACAGGGCGACCTCGACGGCCCTGCCAGAGTGCTCGGCGCGCAGCCGAGCGCCGAGCGTGAACTGCGCGAGGCTCATCCGGACACCTCGACGGCACGCTCGGGGATCACGGTGTCAGGGGCTGCCCACCCGGCCCGGATCGCGTCAGGCGTTGCCGTTGCGGGTGTGCCGTCCCGGAGGTCGGCCAGCACTGCGGCGAGGTCGGTGCCCGCCGCGGCGCAGATCCGCTCCGCAAGGGCATCCAGAGCGACCCCGGAGGGGCGGCGGGCGCTCATCGCGCCGCCGCCCGCTCCTGGCGCACTTCGTGTTCCAGACGGGTCACGGAGGGCATCGGGATCGGCAGACCCTCGTGCCGGATCGAGAACCACCGGCGCAGCGCCTCGGCGGTGATCGCCTCCCGCTCGGCCATGTCGCCGCGGATGCGTCGCGCCTCATCGCTCGTCGGCTCGAGTTCGCTCACCCGGTGGCGCTCGATGAGGCGGACGTATGAGCCCGAAGGCTCCTGGCCGTCATTGCGTGCCTTGAACTCTTCGATGATTTGGTTGCGAAGTGACATGGCAACCCCTCCTAGCGATAGTGAATGTGACATTCACACTCTAGGAGGGGCCTCCGACATTGGACCCGCTCAGCCGGTGGGGACGTGGATCGCACGCGCCCATGCGGGCACGCGGCTCATGCCGTGCTCGCGAGTGAGCACGGCGATCAGCCGCGAGCGCCCCGGTGAGTCGGGCCAGGGGGTGTCTCCATCGGTGAGCACGACCGTCACGTCCGGGGTCGGCTTGAGCGCTTCGGCAGCGGTGATCCCGACGCGCATATCGGTGCCGCCCCCGCCGATCAGTTGCACGTCGCGAGCGTTGCGGACGTGGCGAGCGGACGCGGCCGCGGCGTCGCACGCGATCACCCGGACGGTGCCGCCCACGGCTTTGAGGACGCCGCTGACCTCCGCCAGCGCCGTGTCGAGGTCGGCCTTCGTCATGCTCCCGGACGTGTCCACCACGACGGCGGCGGTGACGCGGGGAGCGCGCATGGCGGGCGTCACGATCTGGGGGAGGCGGCGGCGTCCGGGTCGCGTGTAGGTGTAGGTGATCCGGCCCGCGGTGAGGGCCGCGGTGCGGCGCACCATCCCGGCGAGCACCTTCCGCCACGGCACGCTGGGTGCTCGCAGCTCGTCGCTCGCCCAGCGCGCCATGCCAGCCGGGACGGTGCCGCGTCCCTGAGCGATTGCATCCCGCACGTCGTGTGCGACCTTGCGGCGGGTGATGGTCACCTGGCCGTCGTCCAGCCCCGGCGTCTGTGGGTCGTCCAGGCCCGGCTCCCAGTCCTGTACGGGGTCGCCCGCGCCCGATCCGCAACCGACCTCGGTCTGCGGCGGCTCGGGCGTGAGCACGCCGTAGTAGACCTCTTCCACGCCGCCCTCATCCATGCCGAGCGCGGCAGGGGTGACGACCCACTCGGGCAGCGGAAGGCCAGCCGCGAGCAGGTCGTCGTTGATCGCGGCGTCGGTGGCGTAGTTCCACCGCGTGTGATCGACCGGGCCGGGAAGCGACTCGGCCCGTCCGGCGTGGTCGCGCACAAGGTGGCAGACCTCGTGCACGAGGACGGCACCGGCCACGACCGGCCCCCACTCGGTGAGCGTGACGGGATCGACGTAGAGCCGCCAGTGGCGATCCACGGCGAACGTTGCCAGCCCCTCGGCGGCGACCGGTCGCGCGGTGAACAGGGCGTGCGCGAGGTAGGGCGCGGACTCGACTGCCACCAGACGAGCCGCGGCCAGCGCGCGGCGTTCGTCGTCCGTCAGCGCGCGGATCGTCGGGTTCATGCTGCAACCTCCTGGGGGATCAGTCCGGCTTCGGTGAGGATCGCCAGGAACGCCTTCGCGCTCGACGGCGGGTTGGTGCCGGTAGGACGGGACTTGAGCAGCGCGCGAGCATTCGCCGCCGCCACGTCCTGCAAACCGGCACCCGCCGCGACCGCGAGCGGTGCCCACGCCGACAGCCAGCCCGTCTTGGTGCCGTCCGCGGTTGCGTAGGCGGTGACGGCGGTGAGGGTCGCCCACGCGCGGGACGGTTCGAGGGTCGCCCACGACACCGACTCGGGATCGGCCAGCACGTCGGCGGGGTCAGGGAGGTCATTCAAGGACCGCCAGGCGATGTACTCGGTCGCGGCCCCCTCGCCCACCAACCCGCTCGCGGCGAGCAGGGTGGCCGGGGTGTCGCCGGGGTCCAGGAACGCCAGCACGTCAGCGGTCATCGTCCACGTTCGGTGCGAGGGCCATGCGCGCCCGCTCGCCGCGTCGTCCTGGGGGAGAGCGTGCAGCAGATCGGGGCGGGTGCGGATGAACGACGCGACCTCGGCACGGCTCGCGGCGCGAAGGATCGGGGAGTAGTCCAGCACCCGCCCGGAGGCGGCGACCCGGAACCCGGTGGTCATTCCGTCGATCCAGTCGTCGGTAGCCGGCGTGTGGTCGATGTGCAGGAACCGGTTCGCCATGGGCGCGGCCAAGTCCCATCCGTCCGCGGCTTGCTCGGGCGGGTTCGCCGCCGCCACGATCCGCACGCCTCGCGGCAGAGCGAGATCGCCCACCACCCGATCCAGCACCACCCGGAGGGCTGCGGCCTGCACCGCGGGCGGGGCGGTGGTCAACTCGTCGAGGAACAGATAGCCCTCGTCTGCGGCGGCGAGCCGGGTGGCCCACGCGGGGGCCGACAGCGCGACCCCCGCGTCCTGTACGACCGGGAGGCCCGCAAAGTCAGCGGGCTCGCGGAGAGAGGCGATCACCGTTTCCATCGGCAACCCCTCCGCCTCGGCCAGAGCACCCAGCAGTGAGGACTTGCCGATGCCCGGCTTGCCCCACAGCAGGACGGCGACACCCGCGCGCCCCGCGGCGCGCATCACGGTCAGCAGGGGATTGGTCTGGCGGTTCAGGGTGGGAAGTGACGCGGTCATGATGGGCCTTTCTCAGAAGTCGAAGTCGTTGGTGTTGCGGACCAGGGCTCCGAACTCGGAGCCGTACCGTGCGTCGTAGTACTGAGCGACCCGCTCCTGGGCCGCGGCCTGAGCGTCCCGCTGGCGCGTTGCCGCGGACTTGTCGATGCGAAGCGCTCGGCTGATGTTGGGTTCCACGTCGTCCTCCCGGGACTGGTAGTGAATGTGACATTCACAATCTACGAGGGGCCTCCGACATTGGGACACGCGAGCCAGATCGGCAAGGGCGCGCAGCGCCTCAGAGCCGCGGGCTGGGGGAGCGGGAGCAAGAGCCAAAGCGGGACCAGGGTGGCGGAACCCCTGCGCAGGATCGAGCCGCAGGCGCGCAGCGCCGCAGGCCGTGCCCGGACCACCGGAGGGGCCGCGCAGCGGTCCCGCACCCCGCGCGGCAGCGCCCGGCCTGCCGGGCGCTCGTCCCTGCGAGCGCAGCGAGCGGAGCATACG
>NZ_LWCU01000040.1 GCF_001650405.1 Microbacterium sp. H83
TGTCTGATCTGAGCACCGCGGGCGCGCCGCGGACGGCGACGAGGTCCTCGAGGTGGGCAGTGAGTCGGTCCGCGGTGATCGACCGCTCGACAAGCCCTCCGATGCACTCACGGGTGTGTTCGTCGACGATGGAGCAGATCTTGATCGGGCGGCCCTGCTCGTCGGCATCGAACTGGAAGTCCACCGCCCACACGAGATTCGGTGCGACCGCTGCCGGGGCGTCGACGGTCGAGGATCCGACGCGTTTGCGCCGCCGCCGCTGGGGGACACGGAGGCCTTCCTCGCGCCAGAGCCGCTGCCGGCGCCGAGACCGTCGCCGCCCTGGGCGCCGTGACGGGCGGCGATGACGCGCCCGTCACGCTCCTGCCGAGCTCGGTGGTGCGATCGGATGCCGGGGCGCACGCGGTCTCGGCCGACACGGACCTGCTCGTCTACGACGCCGGCCTCTCGCGCCTGCTCGAGGACGCCTCCGCGACCGATGCCGACACCGCCCGCGGAGCGCTCCTGGCGGAGTTCACGGCGCGGGCGGCCGTAGGCGACCTCGCCGACCCCCTGCTCGTCACGGTCGACCGCGCGAACGGTCGGTCCCAGGCTGCCCTGCGCGGCGCGATCGACGCGGCGACCGGGCTCCCCGGCTGGACGGCGACCGATCTCGACGGCCTCCTCGCGGCTCCCGCCACTGCGGTCGACGTCGACTCCGTCCCCGCCGACCAGGACCGCGTCGCGGTGATCGACGGGTTCCGCGCCGCGCAGGGCGGTCTGCAGCGCATCTCGGGTGTGCTCGGCGACCCGACGCTGCTCACCTCGTCGGAGCGGGCGACCGAGCTGCAGCTGCTCGGAAACGCGTGGCTCGACGACCGCGAGGGATGGGATGCCGCGATCCAGGCGCAGCGCGAGCGCATCGCCACCTGGACCGACGGCGTCGCCCTCGTCCTCGGCGGCCCCATCACCCTCGCCGGGACCTCCGCGCCCCTCGTCTTCACCGTCCGCAACGACCTGCCGTGGCCGGCCCGTGTCGACCTGCTCGCCTCGCCCGGTGACGCGCGTCTGGTGATCGAGTCGACGACCGAGGTCGAGATCGGCGCCCAGCAGACCAGCCGCGTCGCGATCCCCGTCTCCGCCCTCGTGGGCAGCGGCGAATCCTCCGTCGACCTGCAGCTGCGCACCCCGTCCGGCGTCGATATCGGGCGGAGCGAGACCGTCGAGGTGTCGGTGCGCGCCGAATGGGAGTCGGTGGCCCTCGTCATCCTCACCGTCCTCGTGTCCGCCCTCCTCGTCCTCGGCGTCATCCGGACGGTCCGACGGCGCAAGCGGATGCCGGTGGCCCCCTGATGGCCGGCCTCGGACGCGCGAGCGCCACCGTCGCCGCCGGCACTATGGCGTCCCGCATCACGGGACTCATCCGCAACATCGTGCTCACGGTCGCCGTCGGCACCGTCGGCGCGAAGGCTGCGGACTCGTTCGCGATCGCGAACCAGTTGCCGAACTCGGTGTTCGCGCTCATCTCCTCGGGGCTCCTCGCCGGGGTGATCGTCCCGCAGATCGTCAAGGCCGTGAAGACGCACGACGACCGCGGCAGCGCCTTCGTGTCGAAACTGCTGACCCTGGGCGTCCTCGCCCTGCTGGTCGTCACGATCGTCGCCGTCGTGGCGGCGCCCGTGCTCGTGGAGATCTACGCGGGGAGGTTCACCGACCCGGCGGCGAAGACGCTCACCCTCGCCCTCGCCTACTGGTGTCTGCCGCAGCTGCTCTTCTACGGGCTGTACGCGCTCGTGGGCGAGATCCTCAACGCGAACCGCATCTTCGGGCCGTTCGCCTGGTCGCCGATCGTGAACAACCTGATCTCGATCGCGGGCTTCGGCGTCTTCATCGTGCTGTTCGGCACCTACGAGTCGGCCTCGGGCTGGACGGCGGGCATGATCGCGCTGATGGGCGGCACCGCGACCCTCGGGATCGTCGTGCAGGCCGGCATCCTGTTCCTGTTCTGGCGGCGAGCGGGATTGCACGTGCGGCCCGACTTCGGCTGGCGGGGCATCGGGCTTCGCCAGATCGGCCGCCTCGCCGGCTGGACGTTCCTCATGGTCGTCGTCGGGCAGATCGCCGGCGCCTTCCAGATCAACATCGTGGGTGCCGCCTCGGGTCCCGCGGCGGCCGGGGCGACGCTGCAGAACGCGTGGCTCCTGTTCATGCTCCCGTTCTCCGTGATCGTCCTCTCCCTCGGGACCCCGTATTACACGAAGCTCAGCGAGCACGTCGCGGAAGGACGGGCGGATGCGGTCACCGCCGACCTGTCCTCCCTCACCCGGACCGTCGGCATCTTCATGGTCGGCATCCTCGCCGCGATGGCCGTCGCCTCCGTGCCGCTGGCGCGCCTGTTCACGACATCGCCGGACAACGCCGTCGCCTTCGCCTGGGTCCTGGGCGCGTACCTGCTCGCGCTCCTGCCGCTGTCGTTCCAGTTCGGCATCCAGCGCACCTTCTACGCCCTCAAGGACACCCGCACCCCCTTCGTGTACACGCTCGTGCAGGCGGCGCTGGTCATCGCGACGGCTCTGGCCGCGTCGGCGCTCGTCGGTGCCGGCATCCTGCCCCTGACCTGGCTCGCCTTCGCGATCGCCCTGGGGCAGTCCGTCGCCAACAGCCTGCAATTCGCCCTCGCCATCGCGCTCCTGCGACGGAAGATCGGTCCGCTCGGTCTCGGCGCGGCGTTCCGCGGAGTCCTGCGCTTCCTGCTCGCGGCCGTCCCTGCAGCCGCCGCGGGGTGGGCCGTCTTCCTCCTTCTCGGCGGGGTCGAGGGGTGGGCCGTCTCCGAGCGTCTCCCCGGGTTCTTCGGCGCCGCGCTCATCGGCGGTGTGACACTGCTGGTCTACGGCGGCATCCTGGCCGTGTTCCGCACTCCCGAGCTGGGCGTCGCGTTCCGTGCCCTCCGCCGCTTCCTGCCGGGCCGGTGAGCCCCCGGTCCGTGGAATGCCACGCGGCTACCATGGGTTGAACTGTCCGGGCGCGAACATCGCCCAGACGAAGAGAGGATTCATCGTGCGCAAGGTCATCATCATCGGCTCGGGTCCGGCGGGCTACACCGCGGCGATCTACGCGGCGCGCGCGAACCTGTCGCCCCTCGTCGTCGCCAGCTCGGTCGAGGCCGGCGGAGAGCTGATGAACACGACCGAGGTCGAGAACTTCCCCGGGTTCCCCGAGGGCATCATGGGCCCCGACCTCATGACCAAGATGCAGGAGCAGGCCGAGAAGTTCGGCGCCGAGGTCGTGTACGACGACGTCGTGTCGCTCGACGTCTCGGGCGACATCAAGACCGTCACGCTCGGCCGCGGCGAGACGCACGAGGCCGAGGCGATCGTGTTCGCCACCGGTTCCGCGCCCCGCAAGATCGGCATCGAGGGCGAGACCCGCCTGTCGGGCCGTGGCGTCTCGTACTGCGCCACGTGCGACGGCTTCTTCTTCCGCGAGAAGGTCATCGCCGTCGTCGGCGGCGGCGACTCCGCGATGGAAGAGGCGACGTTCCTCACGAAGTTCGCCTCGAAGGTCTACGTGATCCACCGTCGCGACGAGCTGCGTGCCTCGAAGATCATGCAGGACCGCGCCAAGGCCAACGAGAAGATCGAGTTCGTCTGGAACGCCGAGGTCATCGACGTCCTGGGTGAGGATGCCGTGACCGGCGTGCGTCTGCGCGACACCGTCGACGGGTCCGAGCGCGACCTCGCCCTCGACGGCGTGTTCGTCGCGATCGGCTACGACCCCCGCACGCACCTCGTGCACAACGTCCTCGACATCACCGAGCACGGCACCGTGTGGGTCGACGGCCGCACCTCGAAGACCTCCGTCCCCGGTGTCTTCGCCGCGGGCGACGTCATCGACCCGACCTACCGCCAGGCCGTCACCGCGGCCGGCAGCGGCACGGTCGCCGCCCTCGACCTCGAGCACTACCTCGCCGCGCGCGGCGACGCGGGTGCCCCCGCGCAGGACGCCGCACTGATCGACGGGCTGCCGACCCCCGCCTGAGCGCGGAACAATTGCGGCATCCGCTGCGTTTTCCCCTCTGACACCCACGTGTCGATTCCTAAGGAGACAGACATATGACCGCCAAGGCCACGAGTGAGAGCACCTGGCAGCAGGACGTCATCGACGCCGAAGGCCCCGTCCTGGTGGACTTCTGGGCGGCGTGGTGCGGACCCTGTCGCATGGTCGGCCCCATCCTCGACGAGATCCAGACCGAGAACCCCGAGAAGATCACGGTTCTGAAGCTCAACGTCGACGAGAACCCGCAGCTCGCCATGGAGTACCAGATCACGTCGATCCCGGCAATGAAGGTCTTCAACAAGGGCCAGGTCGAGAAGACGATCATCGGCGCCAAGCCGAAGTTCGCCCTCGAGCAGGACCTCGCCGACTACATCGGCTGAGCACCCCACGTCACGAAGGACCCGCGCGACCCCGGTCGCCGGGTCCTTCGTCGTTTCCGCGCCGCCGGAACATCCGCGCCCACCACGACGGTGGGCCGCCCCCTTCATTCGGTCCGGTCGCTGTGCGAGTCGTCGGTTTCCAGTTGATGGGTGCATTGCCGAGCGTAGTCGACCGGTGCGAGGTATCCGAGCGATGAGTGCCGGCGGTCATGGTTGTACTCGGTCTTCCAGTCGCCGATCACGACCTGGGCGTGCAGCAGCGAGTAGAAGCTGTTGATGTTCAGGCACTCGTCGCGGAGCCTGCTGTTGAACGACTCGACGTACCCGTTGTGCCAGGGCGAGCCGGGCGGAATGTAGGACAGGCCGGTGCGGGTGCCGGCCCAGTCG
>NZ_LWCU01000041.1 GCF_001650405.1 Microbacterium sp. H83
GGTTCGTCAGCACATACGTCCACGTCACCACATCCCCGGCCCGACCCGTCGCCCCCGCAGCCAGCACACCACGATCCGACACCGACACCACCGGAGCAGCCGCCTCCGTCGCCACCACACTCTCCGGCGACACCGCCGAGATCGGTCCCGACCGCGCCGGCACACCCGACGCCGACGCCGTGTTCACCACACGACCCGCATCCACATCCGCCTGCGTGATCACATACTCACCCACAGCCGTCGCCGTCTGCCCCGGAGCGATCACACCCGGCGCACCCGCCACCGGCCACACCACATCCGACACCACCACACCCGGCACCGCATCCGAGAGCACCACACCCGACACCGTCACATTGCCGGTATTCGACACCCCGAACTCATACGACACCACATCACCCACACCACCCGACCCCGCAGCGACACCCGACTTCGACACCACCAGACCCGGCGCCGGCAACACCGTATTCACCCGCACCGTATTCGTATCCGCCGACACCCGCACCCCACCCGGAGCCGTCGCCGCCACCGACGCCGTATTCTCCACGAACCCGGCATCCACATCCGCCTGCTTCAGGTCATAGAACCCCCGACCCACCGCCTGCTCCCCCACACCCACACGACCAGGCCGCAACGGATCCGGCCACACGATCGACACGCCATACAGATCCTCCATCGGATCCACCAGCACACCACCCGTGACCGTCACATTCCCCGTATTCGTCACCACCACCTCATACTCGATCGTGTCCCCCACCACACCGATATCACCCACCGCCAACACCCCCGACTTCACCGCAGACAACGCGGGAGTGCGCGGGACGAGGACGGTCGCGGTGTCGGATGCGGCGATCCGGGAGCCATCGGGTGCGGTCGCGGCCGCCTGCACCGCGTTGGCCACCGAGCCCGCGTCGATGTCCGCCTGCGTGAGCACCAGCGTCGCCGTCCCGCGCGCCTCGGCTCCCACGGGCAGCACCCCGGCTCCGGCCGGGCTGCCATCGGGCCAGGTCATCCGGATCTCGCTCAGTCCAGGAAGCTCGTCGGTGAGGGTGACGTCGCGCACCGTCTGGGTGCCGGTGTTGGAGACCGTGAACGCGAACTGCACCACGTCACCGACCTGTCCGGTGGAGCCCGCCGCCAGCGCGCCCGTCTTGTCGATGGAGATGCGCGGCGCCCCCACGGCGGTCGCGGTGCGGATCTCGTCGGACAGGTCGGAGACCGACGCACCACCGGGCGTCGTGCCTGCGGCGGTCGCGACGTTCACGACCTCGCCCGCGTCCACATCCGCCTGCGTGATCGCGTAGCTCGCGGACGCCGTCGCGACCTCGCCCGGCGCCAGTACACCGGCCGTCTCCGGCCAGCGGACGACGGGGGTGGAGAGCCCGGCGAGCGGGTCGGCGAGCGTGATCCCGCGCACGGTCACGTTTCCGGTGTTCTCGATCGAGAACGAGTAGTCGACGATGTCGCCGACGGCGCCGTCACCGCGCACGACCGCGCTCTTCGACGTCAGCAGCGCCGGGGCCGCGGCGGCCACCCCGGTGGTCTCCGGCGGCGTGGTCGCCGTGATGGTGTCGCCGACCGGGGGCTTGCCGCTCGCGGTCGCGACGTTCGTGACCGCGCCGCGATCGACGTCCGCCTGCGTGACGGTGTACTCGGCCTCGGCGTCGACCGTCTCGCCCGGGAGGAGGATGCCCGCATCGCCCGGCCACGCGAAGACGGGAGCCGAGACGCCCGGGAGCGCGTCCACGAGGTCGACGAGGGTCAGCGTGACATTGCCCGTGTTCGTGATCCCGAACGTGTAGTCGATGCGGTCCCCCACGTCGCCGTCGCCGACGACGAGGCCCGACTTGGTCGCGGAGAGTCCCGGTCGTGCCGCGATCTGCACGGACGCCGTGGCCGAGCCGGACACATCCGCTCCTCGCGGCGGCGCCCCTGCGCCGTCGACGGTGCTGGCGACGGATCCGCGATCGACGTCGGCCTGCGAGAGCTCGTAGGTCGAGACGGCGGTGACGACCTGGCCGGGAAGCAGCACGCCGGGGTGCGTCGGGTCGGGCCAGGCGTACGCGGGCGGGGTCGCCCCGGCGAGGCGGTCCGACAGAGAGACCCCGGTCAGCGTCACGTTGCTCGTGTTCTGCAGCCGGTACGACCAGGTGACGACGTCTCCGGCCACGCCGGTCGCGTCGGGCGCGAGGGCGCCGTATTCGGCGACGGCGATCGAGGCGCGGATCCCCTGCGTGTCGACCGTCTCGATGCCCGGCGCGCTCGTGACGACTCCCCCGCGCGAGCTGCCTGCGGCGGTCGCGGCGTTCGCGATCGATCCGGCGTCGACATCCGTCTGCGTGATCGTGTAGGCGGCGGTGGCCGTGGCGCTCTGACCCGGCGCCAGCACGCCCGAGGCCGACGGCCAGGTGAACTGCGGGACGGAGAGACCCGGCATCGGATCGGTGAGGGCGATGGCGCTCACCGTGACGTTGCCGGTGTTCGTGACGCGGAAGGTGTAGTCGACGACGCTGCCCACACGACCGTCCCCGCCGACGATGCCGTCCTTCTGCACCGTGAGCGCCGCCGCGGGCAGCACCGTGTTGATGACGACCGGGTTCGAGTCGGCGACCACGAGGGTGCCCTGCTCCGTGCGCGCCTCGACGCCGGCGATGTTCCGGATGAAGCCGCGATCGACGTCGGCCTGGGTGATCGTGTATCTCGCGGTTCCGACCACCGTGTCGCCCACGAGCAGCTCGCCCTCGGGTCCCGGCCAGGCGATGTCCGGCAACGACAGACCCGCGAGTCGATCGATGAGGCGCCCGTCCTGCACGGTCACGTTGCCGGTGTTGGTGACGACGAGTCGATACTCGATCACGTCGCCGACCCCGCCGATCCCCCCGTCGAGGATCCGGCCGCTCTTCACCGTCGTCAGCTCGGCATCCTCGGCGACGAGCACCTCCGCCTCGGCAGTGCGCTCGACCGCGGAGCCGTCGGGAGCAGTCGCCGTCAGGACGACGGTGTTGTCGACCTCGCCGCGGTCGACGTCGGCCTGCGTGAGCTCGTACTCGGCGGTCGCGTCGGCGACGGCTCCCGGCGCGAGCACTCCCTCCGCACCCGGCCAGGTCACGGAGACGGACGAGAGTCCGGGGAGCGCGTCATCGAGCGCCACGTCGGACAGGGTGACGTTCCCGGTGTTCGCCACCCGGAACGTGTAGAGGACGGCGTCACCGGCACGACCGGTGCTCCCCGCCTCGAGCGCCCCCGACTTCGAGACGGTCGCATCGGGAGCGGCGCCGACGGTCGGGACCACGACCCGATCCGACGGGTCGCTGACGACCGCTCCGGACGGATCGGTCCCCGAACCGGTCGCGACGTTGTCCACCGACCCCCGGTCCACGTCGGCCTGGGTGATCACGTAGCGGGCCGTGCCGACGAGCACCTGTTCGGGAGCGAGGACGCCCTCGGCGCCGGGCCAGACGACGGCGATGTCGGACAGGTCGTCGAGCTCGTCGACGATGCCGACGTCGTCGAGGGTGACGTTGCCGGCGTTCCGCACGGCGACCGTGTACTCGATCACATCGCCCACAGCGCCGGTGCCGCCCGTCGCGAGTCGCGCCGTCTTGGTCGTGACCACCGCGGGAGCGGGGTCGTCGAGCGTCGTCGTGATCTCCGCGGAGGTCGCGGACACGGTCGCCCCACCGGGCGCGGATGCCGAAGCCGAGGCGGTGTTGCGGACCACGCCGGCGTCCACGTCGGCCTGACGGATCACGTAGGTCGCCGTCGCGGTGGCGACCTCCCCCGGCGCGAGCACCCGGTCGACGGTCGGCCAGGCGATCGTCGGCGTGCTGAGCCCGGCGAGGCTGTCCGAGAGCACGACTCCCGAGAGCGTCACGGTGCCGCGGTTCTCGAGCGTGAACGAATAGGTGATCGTGTCGCCGGCCGCACCGCCCGCGGGGGTGTCGTCCTTCGTCACGACCAGCGAGGGCGACGGGTCGATCTCGAGAGTCGACGGTGTCGTCGCCGTCACCGGCGCGCCGCCGGTCGACGGGGTTCCTGTTCCGGTGACGAGGCTGGTGACGCTGCCGGCATCGACGTCGGCCTGGGTCAGCACGTACGTCGCGGTCGCCGTCACGGACTGCCCCGGAACCAGCACACCCGCCTCACCCTGCCACACATACGCGGGAGTCGACGCCCCGGCAAGAGCATCCGAGAGGGCGGCGCCGGTCAGGGTCACATTGCCCCGGTTCGTCAGCACATACGTCCACGTCACCACATCCCCGGCCCGACCCGTCGCCCCCGCAGCCAGCACACCACGATCCGACACCGACACCACCGGAGCAGCCGCCTCCGTCGCCACCACACTCTCCGGCGACACCGCCGAGATCGGTCCCGACCGCGCCGGCACACCCGACGCCGACGCCGTGTTCACCACACGACCCGCATCCACATCCGCCTGCGTGATCACATACTCACCCACAGCCGTCGCCGTCTGCCCCGGAGCGATCACACCCGGCGCACCCGCCACCGGCCACACCACATC
>NZ_LWCU01000042.1 GCF_001650405.1 Microbacterium sp. H83
CCGACTGGGCCGGCACCCGCACCGGCCTGTCCTACATTCCGCCCGGCTCGCCCTGGCACAACGGGTACGTCGAGTCGTTCAACAGCAGGCTCCGCGACGAGTGCCTGAACATCAACAGCTTCTACTCGCTGCTGCACGCCCAGGTCGTGATCGGCGACTGGAAGACCGAGTACAACCATGACCGCCGGCACTCATCGCTCGGATACCTCGCACCGGTCGACTACGCTCGGCAATGCACCCATCAACTGGAAACCGACGACTCGCACAGCGACCGGACCGAATGAAGGGGGCGGCCCAGGCAACGTGGCTGACCCTGCGAGGGTGGCTGCTCCTGAACCAGGTACGGCTTTGCGACCGATGACAGCCCGGGCGAGCAGGAGCGCATGGTCGAATCCGCCGGGGCTGTCCGCGTGAATCGCCCAAGCGAGCGGTACCCGGCTTGCGACATCGAGAAGCACGGTGAGTGTCGGCCGGAACTCGCTGTTCTCATCCCAGACGAGAACGTCGAGTTTCGTTGAATCGATCTCGCATCGCTCCCCAAGTTGATAGGCAGCCCCGGAGTAGTACTGACGCTTGGGGCTGTTGTCGGTGTTTCGCCGGGTGGTCGCTTTGTCGAAGCTGTAACGGCCGGCAGCCCGCTCGTTGATGTAGCCCTGGAGGGTGCGAGCCTTGATCTCACATAAAGGATCGCCGGGGTAGGTGGTCTCGAGCGCTCGCCTCACCAAGACAGCGCACCGGCGTTTGCTGCTCGTCGACTTGTCCGTCTGACGATCGAGGAATCGATCGATGATCGTCACCAGCCGTGGATCTGCCCGGCTGATGGCGAGTCGCTGCTCGCCCTTGCGATGCATGCGGGCATTCAGTCCGGCTGCACCGCCTTGCTGGTACGTCTTCCACAGGAGGTGAAAGGTGCTGCGCGCTCGCCCAAGTGAAGTGCCTTTTAGCTCGAGCAGCTTCGCGTCAACACGTGCGTTCTGAGTTGTCAGTGCAGGGTCATATTGTGCCCGAGGAGCGGAGGCCAACGGATCCATCGGCTTGCCAGTGAACGCCTCAAGGAGATGGGCTTCCATATCGCATACGTCGGTCGGCCATGCATCCCCGTCCGGCCGAAGAGATACGATGCGATCCCGTTGGGCTGTTCCGGCCTGGAGCAGGAACTCGTCTACGGACATGATCAGGTGTCGATCGGGTGCGCTCTCAGATCGGAGCTTCACCTCTAGGCCAGGGATGATGTGGACCCAGACCCAGCTCTCGCCGTCAATGTCGAAAGTGTCTCCGAGCTTCAGCTTCTTCTCGTCAGACACCGATCGCGTCCGTTCTCTCCCGATGGGCGGTAGTCAGTAGCGTGTTGCTGTTGAAGACCGCCGACAGATCGAGCTCGAGCAGCCTGCGCCAGGCGAGGTTGTCAATCCAAGCGCAAGCAAGAGGTGGGCAATCTGGTGATGCCAGCTCGCATAACTCCCGGCGAGTCTTGCCGAGAGTTGCCGCCTCGAGGATCCGGTCCTTGACGGCAGCAGGCGGCCTGCAGCGGTCATGACGCGACGCCGACAACCATTCGACCACGCGGGTCGCATGAAGGCTGTGGCCGGAAAGCACCTGATATTGCCAGCCGAGCGTTGCCGACACTCGCGCCGTCTCATCGAACTGCAGTTGCGCATACTCGTCGATGAGTTCCTCTGGCCTCACGTCCCGAACGGCATAAGAGCCGTCCGACATCTGCAACAGGAAATCCGGCACATGCCAATGACCGGCCATCGGCGAGCGGACGCCGAACACCACGCCAAACGGCTGCGACCACACCCTTTCGGCCTGTCCGCCATAATCGAGCCACATCAACTCGTCGCGCTCGAACTGAGACTCACACCACACGTGGCTGCGGGTGCGACTCCAGAAGTACTCAGATCCTGTGAAGAAGTGGCTGGCGCCCTTCGATACTCGAACCTTCATGGGGTCGATGACAGACCAATCCAAACGGCCGAGACTTCGGTCGACCGGTGCGAACGAGGTGTTGTTCGCATAGCCAGTCTCCGAACGATGATCACGCGGCACCCAGTGCAGCTCCGACTCTTTCGAGAACCGTCGACGAGCGATCATCCGTGCGATCTCAGCTGGCTTCATCATCACTCCCGGAGGGAGGCGGAGTGCCGGTAGGCACATCTTCGTCGCCTGCGCCCAGGATCAGCCCGGTCGGCTTCGACGGGCTTCCGACACACCGGCGCGGACCGGATATCGTTCGATCTGATCTCGAGTGGCCCGACGTGAAGCGAGAACCGCATCGTTGGTCGCCCGATGTCACTCGGGACTCCACCGGCTTCCGTCGCAAGGTCTAGGCAACGCAAGGCCAGACTTGAACGAACGAGGGGAAAGCTCCCCCACTAGCCTTCGGGTGAACAGTACTCGCCGCCGGCTTCCGGTGAACATTGCCGGCTCCGGCGCTGCGGCAGACATTGAGATGCCGGTCGGCGTTGCCGTCCCGGGCGCTCACGCCTTGGCGTCCGCGGAGACCGTTGCGGACCCCGACCTCGTGAGACTGACCATCCCGCTCCCCCAGTGCAGGACCCGTCCCGCACGAGATGCTCGACGGGAACCTCGTCATCGACAAGGTGAACTACTGACCGCCACCGACGGGGTTCTGGAGGCCCTCGACTTACACAACGAGGGCCTGCACGTGTGCACGTGCAGGCCCTCAGGTTCGATTAGACGCGCTGGCTGATCGTGCCGCCCGGGTTGCGGTTGGCGGTCGATTCGGTGACGAACCGGCCCGACGACGCGGAGCGGTGCACCGTGGTCGAGTTGCTCGTGCCGGAACCGACACGTTCGGTGGTGGTCTTTCCGGGCCAGCGGGCCGCAGCGGCCTTGGAGACGAAACGACCGGTGGATGCAGAGCGACGAACGGTTCCCATGGGAACTCCTTCACTGATTGGTGCCGGGGTGCCATGAGATGGAGCGCCGCTAGTCTGCGGCTGCCAACTCCGGTACAGTCAGTGCTCTGGATGAGACCTGACCTTCTCAGGGCTTGTGAGCCGTCCCGTTACCGCGGGGCGGCTCTTTTCCGTTGTGATCCCGACATCTCGGTATATGTCCGCCGCTGGTCACTTCCCCTCGCGGCCTCTCAACTGCTTCGATTGAGTCTTGCCCGTCATCGATCGCGAGACGAGCGACTGCGCTTTGTTGGCGGAAACGGTTCGGCGTGCCGCCTTCGCGTTCTGGGTCCCGAAGGACGAGCGCTCGATCTTGCCTCGAAATTCACTGCTCATGCGGACTCCCGGTTCTGTCGTACTTGCTGACGTGCGCGCGCGATCGCCGACTCCACCGCTTTCGCGGTCATGCCAAGCTTCTCGCCGATCTCCGCGTGCGTGAAGCCATGCGTCACGTTCAGATAAAAGGCTGAGCGGACACGCTCGTCCTTGATGCTCCCGAATGCACGACGCAGCTCGTCCTTGATGTGCGCCGCCTCGCTCGCGTCGGGAGCAGCCGACGTCGACGGACCCTCCTCGAAGTCGTCGGCCCAGGCCGCTGCGGGCGGCGGAGCCTGCGGCTCCGCATATGAACGCAGCTCTTCTCGACGCCAACGCTTGTAGACGTTGCTGAACTGCAGAAGGCACTGGCCCACGAAGAACGTGCGCAGGGAAGCTGGGCCGCCCCCTTCATTCGGTCCGGTCGCTGTGCGAGTCGTCGGTTTCCAGTTGATGGGTGCATTGCCGAGCGTAGTCGACCGGTGCGAGGTATCCGAGCGATGAGTGCCGGCGGTCATGGTTGTACTCGGTCTTCCAGTCGCCGATCACGACCTGGGCGTGCAGCAGCGAGTAGAAGCTGTTGATGTTCAGGCACTCGTCGCGGAGCCTGCTGTTGAACGACTCGACGTACCCGTTGTGCCAGGGCGAGCCGGGCGGAATGTAGGACAGGCCGGTGCGGGTGCCGGCCCAGTCGG
>NZ_LWCU01000043.1 GCF_001650405.1 Microbacterium sp. H83
CCGCCGACATCCCCTCCGCGGATGCCGTCATCCCGCCCCCTCCGCCCGAGGCGATGCTGCCGTCCCGCCGGTCGACGCGGAAGCCGGCGGTCTTCGAGGGCGAGCAGCCTGCCGCCGCGGCCGACGACTGGGCGCGTCCCTCGGTCGCCCCCGAGGCGCCGTCATCCGGCAGCTACGGCGTGCTCTCCGCCATCATCTTCATCCTGCTGTTCGTGCTGCTGGCGGCCGCGGTCGCAGCCGCGGTCTACCTCGGGACGAGCATCCCGTTCCCGCTCGCCGATCCCGCGACGGTGTCGACCGCGGCATCCGCCCCGCATCCGGCCTGAGCGGCGGCTGTCCGGCGATCCGGCTGTCCGGCTGTCCGGCTGTCCGGCGATTCGGCCGCAGCTATCCGGCGATCCGGCTGTCCGGCTGTCCCGTGAGGCCGACCCGGCCGCGCGCCGCGGAGGGGCGAGACGCGAGAACGTAGGCCGGCACCGCGACGGCCACGACCACCAGGTGCATCGCCATGAGAGCGACCGCGGCTCCGGTCGTCGTGCCGGGGATGAAGCGGAGGGTCATCAGCAGGACGTCGGGCACGAGCGACAGCAGCGTGAGCACGGGGACGAGCACCCGGAGCGTGCGCCGCGGGTCGCGAGCGCGCCGCTGCACCTGGGTCCAGCCGATCCATCCGGCGACGACGCCGAGGACGGTGAAGAGCGCGAAGGCCGGAGGGGTGAGCGGGCCGTAGCCGGCCGGCGCTCCCGCGGCGAGGGCGAGGGCGGCGATGCCGGCGTTCACGACGATCGCGGCCGCCGCGGCGACGGCGAGGATGATGACGATGCGCATCCTGGAGGGGGCGACGGCGCGTCGAGGGGATGCGGGAGAGACCATGACGACTCCTTGATGGGATGGCGAATTACGGTACCGACTGGAACCGATATATAACGGTACTGCTGAGTACCGGAATATACAATGGGGTCGATGGACAGCGACGAGTCGGGAAGAGGGGCGGGCCGCCCTCGGGATCCGGACCTCGAGCACGGCATCCTCACGGTCGTGCAGGACCTTCTGATCGAGCAGGGCTACGCGGGCGCGACCATCGCCGCCGTCGCGAGTCGCGCACGCTGCGGCAAATCGGCGATCTACCGCCGATGGGCGACGAAGGCCGAGCTCGTCGTCGCCGCCGTCCGCGCGCTGCAGGTGGCGAGCGACCAGCCGGACACCGGGAGCCTGCGCGGAGACCTGATCGCCGCCGCGATGCACTTCGCCGACGCGGACGAGCGATCGGCGACGGTCCTCGCGAGCCTTCTGAGCGAGATCGGGCGGGATGCCGAGCTGCGGGAGGTGGCCTATCGATCGATCGGCGGTCCGCCCGTGGCGGCGATCACCGCCGTGATCGAGCGATGGATCGATCGCGGTGAGGTATCGCCCGACGTTCCGGTGTCGCTGGTCGCCGGCATCGTGCCCACGGCCGCATTCGGAAGCATCAGTCTGCAGAGACGCTCTCTCGACCGGGACCGCGTCGTCGAGCTCGTGGACCGCATCCTCCTCCCGGCTCTCCGCGCGGCGGAACAGCGCCCGTAGACACCGGAAGGGACGGATGCCGGAGCATCCGTCCCTCCTCGCCTTCCCTGTCCGCGCCGTCGCGCGGGCGGAGATCAGGACTCGCGACCGCGGCCGAAGCCCGCGTCGAATCCGCGCTCGTACGCGTGCTGTGCGTGCCGGGCGGAGCGGTGTCCCGCGTGGCGGTCGTGCCCCGGGTGGCGGTCATGCCCGCAGCCGTGGTCTCCGAGGTGTGCGGAGTCGTGGCGGTGCTCGGAGTCGTGTCGGTGCTCGGAGCCTCGCGCGCCGAAGCCGTGCGGGCCGAAGCCGCGCGGGCCGAAGCCGTGCGGGCCGAAGCCGCGCGGGCCGAAGCCGTGCGGGCCGAAGCCGTGCCGGCCGAAGTCCTGCGGGCCGAAGTCGTGGCGGCGACCGCGGCCCCGGGGGAGGGGCGTGCTCTCGTCCCAGCCGAAGGCGCGCGCGATCTGCTCGAGCGACGCGATCGTGGTCGCGAGATCCTCGCGAGAGACGGCGTCGGCGACCTTCGCCCGGATGCCGTCGACGATGGCGCCGAGACGCTCCTTCGCCGCTCGTCCGTCGTCGGTGAGTGCCCAGCCGTCGCCGTCGGCGGCGACCCATCCGCGTTCGATGAGTGCGCGCAGCTTGCGGGCGTTCAGCGGGCGGCGGGCGGGTGCGGTGCCGTCGACGACGTTGAGCAGCCGCCAGTCGCGACGGTCGGCGTGCTCTCCCTCGAACGAGTGGGCGAACTCGGCGGCCATGAGTCGGTCGACCGCCGTGAGCCAGTATCCGAAGGGCCGAGAGGCGCTGAACGTGTGCGCGGCGGAGGGGCCGGCCGCGTCCGGGTTCTCACCGGTGCGGGAGTCGTCGGGGTTGTCGGTGTTGTCGTTCATGTCTGAGGTGTTCATTGCGTGTCCTTGTATGTCAGTGAGCATGTGCTTGTCACAGTGCATGTACATGTAGTGTGACATGCAGTGCAGATGCATGTCAAGTCGCATGTAAAATGAGTCTGTGACCGCCCCGGAGAACGATCCCGCCGACGCCATCGCCCGTGCCCTGTTCCGCCTCCGCGGTCGACGGCCGGGCGACCGAGGTCGAGGGCCCCGCGGAATGGGCGGACCGCAGGGATGGCACGGCGGCCTGCACCCCGACCACTTCGATGAGGACGGTCGGGGGCGCGGAGACGGCCACGTGCACGGGCACGGGCATGCGCACGGAGGCCCCGGCCGTTCCGGATTCCCGGGCATGCCCCCGTGGATGGGCGACCCGTCGGGACGGTTCGGCGGACCCGCGCGAATGCGGATGCTCGAGGCGCTGGCCGCGGCATCCGCCCCGCTGAGCGTCAGCGACCTCGGCGCCGCGATCGGCGTCGACCAGCCGCGGGCGTCCCGGCTCGTGCAGCAGGGCGTCGCCCATGGATTCGTGCGACGCGAAGCCGACCCCGATGATGCTCGACGCACCCGCATCGCGTTGACCGACGAGGGACGCGCGATCGCTCGGGGCATGCGCGGCGAACGGCGCGAGGCGCTCGGCGCCGCGCTCGCGGCGTTCACCGACGACGAGCGCACGGAGCTCGCGCGCCTGCTGACCAAGCTCGCCGACAACTGGGAGGGATGACCCTCCGGACGCGGGGCGGTGCTCTGTGTCTTTTCAGCAGGGATCCGCGCCTTGGGGCGGTGTTCTGTCTGTTGTGCGGGTCTCGGCAGTGCGCGCCGCGCCTGGGTCGGTGATACTTCGGCATGCTTGTGTAGGATGCCGGAATATGCTTCTGATCTGGGCTGTTTCTGCTCGATTCGGGGGTGGGAATGTCGG
>NZ_LWCU01000044.1 GCF_001650405.1 Microbacterium sp. H83
GCTTTCGGGTGGCGGAGGATCCACAGCGGGTAGTTGGCGGTGGTGTCGAGGATGCGGGGGACGTCGACGGTGTCGAGGGCGGCTTCCAGGGGGCGGAATTTCGTGGGGATGGTGTGGCGGCGGAGGGGGCGGAGCCAGAGAATCACGCGTTCGACGAGGATGTCGCTGTTGGTGAGGCCCAACGTTGCGGTGATGTCGAGTCGTAGATCTGCCGCCGACTGAGTGCGCCATCGTGCGGAGTGTGCACGATTGGACAGGATCTGCAGGACGCGCACCGTCGCGCGGTACAGATGTGCGCGGCGATCGATCTCGCGTACCGCGCTCATCAAGGACGGATTCTGCCCGGTCTCTGCGTTCTGGGCGGAGAGCGTGTCGTTGTCGCGCACCATGGCCCACACTTGACCGTGCAGTTGCGTGGTGACCCGACCAGTGGCGACGAGTCGACGGAAAGAGAGTTCCGCGTTCCGAAGCGTGGGATCGAAGGGAACGATCACCTGGGTATCGGGTTCGGTTCCGGGACCGACCCACACCATCTGCCCCGGGTGTCGGAGACAGAAGTTCTCCCGATCGTGGGGAATCTGCTCGACCGTCTCCCCGGCACTGCATAGGCGGCACAGGAAGCGCTGCGGGTAGGCCCGTGTGGAGTCCGGTTGCGCTAGACCTTTCATGCGGAGGTAATGACCGGCTGGGCGCCCCGCCGTCGCCTCGACCGTCCGAGCGGCCGCTTCGTCGTCAATCCAGACGCGGTGGATGTTCGGTTGCGCTCGGCTGGTCAGTGCCCTTTCGGCGAAGTCGAACGGTACTCCTGCGGCGCGGCATTGCCGCTGCGCGTAGGAGCGTGGCGTCTCAAGATGATGCCACTTGGGTCGTTTCGCCCACGCCTGCGTGCTGATCATGCGGCGTCCACCAGGTCGTCCAGGGTGACGTTGTGTGTGTTGAGCGTGGTGCGCCGGAGAGTATCGAGAACCCCGAAGAGTCGCTCGCGGGTTACGGTCTCCGAGGTGCGCGATTCGTCGCGCAAGATGGACGCGACGAGGCGGTCCACGATCATCGCGAGAACGGCGAGTTTCCCGTCGGCGGCGTGGACTAGCGTGCCGGCGTTGCGGGTGAGAAGGCCGTGGGCGTGCCCGCATAGCGGTAGGAAGCTGTCGAAGGTGGCGACCCATTTGATCCATTGTTCGAAGTCCTCTTGGACGGCGGGGTCGATCTTGTCGAGTGTGACGAAGTCGCAGCGTGCGCTGACTTGCAGGCCGTCGCCCGTCTTGAATGCTTGGTCGAGATTGATTCCAACCAGGACGACGGTCGCACAGGACTCGTTCTGGAGGGCTTTAATGACACTGGAGGGTTCAGTCCCGCCGAGCTTGTGCGCTTCGTCGATCACGAGCAGCTTCGTGCCGTGACGGTGGAGGGCTTCGACGGCAAGCTTCCGCAGCCTGTCGGTGGCGATCTGTTTGGGGAGAACGATGGTGGGGGCGAGAAACTCCACGATCTGGGCAAGGAGAGCTTTCCCGGTCGAGTGTTCGGTCATCTCCACCCAGACGACCGGTGCGTCTCCGTCTCTGAGGTAGTCGGGGTGTTGGGCTGCGTGTCTTCGTTCTACGGATCGAGCCAACAGGAGAGCGAGCTCTGTCTTGCCGGAGAACATCGGCGCGGATATCATCAGCCCGCGCCGCGAGTTCTTCAGCCGAGGGTTGATCCGGATGAGGTCCTCCAGAATGCGAGCGCAGACCGTTTGCTCGCGTGTCTTCACCCTCAGCGTCAGTCGGAGAAAGTCTTCGCGAGCTTGGTCGTATAGCTCTCGTGCTTCACTGTCCAGATCTGTGTACTGACGGAAGGTGATCTTCGGCGGGGATGCGGGCTCGGCGTCGAATGCTTCTCGAAGCCCTGCAAGGCTGGTCTTGCGGTCATGGTGGAGGACGAGTGGGGTGATCTTCATGAATCAAGCTCCTCTGCTTGGGCGAGATGTATGTCGGGGGATGTCCAATCGATGGTGCTGATGTCGATGGGTTTGGCCCATTGCCGTAGTGGGATCGGTGTCGTTGTCGCGGGGCCTGGTTCACGTTGCGCTTCGACCTTGAGGCGCTGTTGCTCTCGCTTGTGCTGGGTGCGTTTCCGTTTGTCTCCTCGTTCGCGACTTTCGACGCGGTCGATCCACTCGCGGCGGCGGTCTGGATCGTCGACTGCGGCGTCGGGGTATCGCGCAAGGAGTTTCATGTCGATCTCGGCGACCATCGGTGCTGTCTTCTCCCGTAGAGCGATGTCCCAGCACTCGATCCACACACCGGTTTCTGGGTGACGCACCCAGACGGCATTGGCGTTGTAAGGGTCGAAGCTCACTGGGAATTTCCTGGCTTTCGCGGATCCCGGTTCAGCGCCCGTGAGGGAGCGATTGCGGAGATCTTCCAGGTGGGGTGAGTCATAGCGGCGATTGTGGAGTTCGATCCCTGCGCGACCGATCATGCGCCGTTCCGTGGGCAAGAGCGCGAGGTACTCCTCAACTCCGAAGGGCACGGGGACGCCGGGTCCTACAGCGAACAGTTCGGTGTACATCTGATTCGGGGTGAAGATGCGCCCCGGGGAGCTCGTCGACTTCAAGCCACGGTGGGGCCTGTTCAGGTAGATGTTCGTTATCCAGCTGTCGAGGATGAGGCGAAGCGAATCCAGGGTGAGGGTGGGGTCGTCTTTGGCGGCCCGATGGGCGACGGAGTTCCCCACGAAACCGGCCAGCCATGCGGCGAAGTCTGTCGAGAGGGTGCCGAAGTTGCGTTCAACGTGTGGTTTTACCGTCGGCGTTCTGGAGGGGGCAAGTTCCCTGTGGATTCCGTACGCACTGCAGGCATCTCTGAACGTGCGGGACCGAAAATCTGCTCCACCATCGATAGTGATCGATCGCGGGAAGATCCATGGGACGGCCAGAGAATCGTCGGTGAGGAAGGGGTTCACCTGCTTCATCAGGTCGGACGGCATGGACTGACCCCGTCTTGTAGGTCCAGTCGTTGTGTGAGTCGTCCTGTCGCCCGAGGGTTCGGGCAGGGAGACTGGTCAGATCATGACGAACAGCAGGAAGCGTCACACCCCGGAGCAGGTCGTCCGAAAGCTCGGGCAGGCCGACAGGATGCTCGCCGACGGCGCGGACGTCGCCGCGGTGTGTCGGGAGCTCGGCGTGTCCGAGCAGACGTACTACCGGTGGCGGAACCAGTACGGCGGCCTGAAGGCCGACGACGCGAAGCGTCTCAAGGAGCTCGAGAAGCAGAACGCCACTCT
>NZ_LWCU01000045.1 GCF_001650405.1 Microbacterium sp. H83
GGGTATCGGGGGGTCGGGGGTCTCGTCCGATAGGGGATGCGGGCGACGCCGCGGCATCCGCCCGAGAATGCGGAGAGGGCCCGGATGCGATGCATCCGGGCCCTCTCGAAGACGTTGTCTCAGCGGACGACGACCGCCAGGACGTCGCGAGCCGACAGGACGAGGAACTCGTCTGCGCCGAACTTCACCTCGGTGCCGCCGTACTTGCTGTAGAGCACGCGGTCGCCGACGGCGACGTCGAGCGGGACGCGGTTGCCGTTGTCATCGATGCGACCGGGGCCCACGGCCACGACCTCGCCCTCCTGGGGCTTCTCCTTGGCGGTGTCGGGGATGACCAGGCCACTCGCGGTGGTCTGCTCGGCCTCGACCTGCTTGATGACGATGCGGTCCTCGAGCGGCTTGATGGAAACCGACACGGTCTACCTCTTCTTTCTTGACGCTGACAGGAAGACTTGTTCGCACTCTCAACCCGAGAGTGCTAACCCAGTCTAGGGCGTCCGCTGGCACTCACGCAATGCGAGTGCCAATGCCCGCCCTCCGTCGACCAAGCGTCGCGCGCCTAAGCTGACACACGTGGAGATGTCCGAGCTGCGTGCCCTGCTCACCCCCGAGGGGCTGAGCCTTCTGGATTCCACGGATTCGGTCGACGGCGTCGCCGACGTGGCGAGGACGGTCTCCCGTCTGCGTGCCGCCGGCCACTCCCCCGACCTCGTCTCGGCCGTCGTCGGGCAGGCCCGTCTGCGGGCGAAGGCGACGACGAAGTTCGGCGACTTCGCCGCACGGATGCTGTTCACGCGCGCGGGACTCGAGCAGGCCACGCGGCTCGGAGTCGCCGCTCGCCATGCGCAGCGGATGCGACGTGCCGGCATCCGGTCGGTGGCCGACCTCGGCTGCGGGATCGGCGGCGACGCGCTGGGCTTCGCCGGCGCGGGACTCGGAGTGCTCGCCGTCGACGCGGACGAGGTGACCGCGGCCATCGCGGCGTACAACCTCGCCCCGTTCGGCGACGACGCGGTGGTGCGCCACGGGACGGCGCAGGAGCATCTCCCGTCGCCCGCCGACGGCCAGGCGGTATGGATGGATCCCGCGCGGCGCACATCCGGTCATGCCGAGACCACCCGGGTCGGCGCCGAGGAGTACTCGCCACCGCTGGACTGGGCGTTCGCGGTGGCCTCGCGCATGCCGACGGGGATCAAGCTCGGGCCCGGCCATGATCGCGACGCGCTGCCCGCCGAGGCCGAGGCCCAGTGGGTGAGCGCCGACGGGAGCGTCGTGGAGCTCGTGCTGTGGACCGGTGCGCTCGCGCGCGAAGGTGTGCGTCGAGCGGCCCTCGTGATCCGCGGTGAGCGCTCGCACGAGCTCACGGCGGGCGCGGACGCGGAGGACGCGCCCGTCCGGGAGCTCGGCGCCTTCCTGCACGAGCCCGACGGCGCGGTCATCCGCGCGCGCCTGATCGGCGATGTCGCTCGCAGCCTCGACGCCGGGATGCTCGACGAGCGCATCGCCTATCTGACCTCGGATGCCGCCGTGACGAGTCCCTTCGTGCAGTCCTTCCGCATCCGCGAGACCATGCCCGCCAATCCGAAGGCGATCAGCGCGGTGCTCAAGGCGCACGGCATCGGAACTCTCGAGATCAAGAAGCGAGGCATGGATGTGGATCCGGCCGCGTTCCGCAAGAAGCTGACGCTGCGCGGCGACGCGAGCGCGACCCTGATCCTCACTCGCGTGGGAGAGCAGCGGCGCGCCATCCTGGCCGACCGGGTGCCCGTCGCGGACTGACCCGTCAGCCGGCCGGATCCGAAGGCGCCTCGACGCGGATGGGATCCCCGTGCTCCCCGCCGAGCTCGACGAATGCTCCGGTCGTCGAGTCGAGCGAATCCGGGACCTCGCCTCTGATCGTCAGATACGCGTTGCCCGCGGCCATGACCTCCAGATCGATGCTCCACGGCGTGCCCGCCTCGCCCGATCCCTCATCGACCTCGACGCCGCCGATGCTGAGAGCGCGGTCGCCGTTCTGCACGAGCACGGCGTCCTCGCACTGCATCAGATCGAGGGCGTCGACGATCATGCACTCCTCCGGCATCCCGTCGTCGATGCGGGTCCCGCGCCAGATCGCGGAGTCGTTCACGTAGCCGACCACCGAGAACGAGTACTGCTCGAAGCCCAGTTCCAGGAGCTCCTCGGCGCGTTCGCGCTCGCCGACCGCGAACTGCGCGAGCCAGCCTGCCCGGCTCGACGGCCAGCGCTGGATGAGCGCGACGATGTCGCCCGTCGCCGCGCGCACGGCGGTCGCGGAGATCTGCATCTCCTCTCCGCCGGGGGCTCCGTCCTCCGCATCGCCACCCGGATCGATCAGGGTCACGCCGACGCCGTCTCCCTGGGAGAGGAGCTGATCGGCGGGCTGGCACATGTCGCTCGACTCGCCGCCGGCGTCGAGGACGATGCAGGCGAGCTCGCCGTCCTTCTTCGTGCCGTACCAGACCACGGCGTCGTCGTCCGACCCGATGGCGCGCACGCTTCCCTCGTCGTACCCGCCGTCGGTCTGCAGCTCCACCCGGCGCTCCTGCTGGGCGCCGGTCAGGGCCACGCGCTCCTCGGCGCGCCCGAACAGCGCCCATCCGGCCGCGATCCCGATCAGGAGGAGCACGACGGATGCGGCGGCCACGAGCGGCACGCGACCCCGCACGGCGGCCCACAGCCCCGCCGCGGCCGTCGCGGACGGCGCCCCGCCGTCCCGCTCACGCTGACCCTCCAGCGCGGCGCCGTCGAGCGTTCCGCCGTCGGCATCCGCGCGCGCCGCTGGCACCGCGACCGCGTCGCCGGCGTCGGCGCCCGCGACTCTCGCGTCGGCGCTCTCACCGGCGGCTGCGCGGCCGTCAGCCGCCTCCTGCTCGTGAGGGGCGATCTGCGGACTCCTGCCGGCAGCCGCGCGGGCCGCCTCGAGCTCGTGCAGCCGCGCCGCATCCGCCGACGTCAGGACGCCGTCGCGACCGTAGGCGCGCTGCTGCAGGTCCCGCAGCTCGCTGGTCTCGTCGGCATTCAGCATCCGCTAGCCCAGCCTCTCGAACTGCATCCCGGCCCACACCAGCCAGCCGAGGCTGTAGACGGTGGCGCACAGGCCCAGGACGAGCGCCCACCGGGCGATCGCGCGGCTCTCGACCGGGCGGCGCAGGGACATGATCGAGGCGATCACCGCGACGATGGCGATCGGGATCGCCCAGCCGACGAAGAACGACGAGCACAGCGCGACGATCGCCGCCATCAGCGCCCACGGAGCGAGGCGGGTCTCGTCGACGGGCACCGTCTGATCGACGGTCGGCTCCCATTCGGCGCCCCGCCCCCGCGCGTCCACGTCAGGGCCGGTCGCGACGACGGGCTCGATGCCCACCGGACCGGTGGGCAGCTTCGTGTACCGCTCCCGCCGGGCACCGGGTAGCCGTGCCGCTCCCGCGGGCCGCTCGACCTCGTCGCTCGGCCGCTCGACGCGGGGCGGCACGACGTCACCGCGTCCGGCGCTCGACGGCGACGGCGTGGATCCGCCGAGGGGGGCGCGCTCCTCCCCCGTCCGGTCGGAAGATCGCGGCACGTCGCTCATCACGCCACCGCGACGCGCTCGTCGACCTGGATCTCGGTGACGGGAAGCGTGGAGTCCGCGCCGAAGGCGAGAGTGGACGGGCGCCGACCGGACGTGATGAGCTCGGCGGCGAGAGCGGCGATCATGGCACCGTTGTCGGTGCAGAGCGACAGCGGCGGGATGCGCACGGTGACCCCGGCCGCCTCGGCTCTGGCCAGCGCCACCTCGCGCAGGCGACGGTTGGCGATGACGCCCCCGCCGAGCAGCAGTCGCGGGACGCCCAGGTCCTCGCACGCGGCGAGCGCCTTGGTGACGAGCACGTCGACCACGGCCTCGCGGAAGCTGGCCGCGACGTCCGCCACCGGCACCGCTGTCCCCTCGGCTTCGCAGCGCTCGACCCAGCGGGCCACGGCCGTCTTGAGTCCGGAGAACGAGAAGTCGTAGCGGTGCGCGGCCATGTCGGATGCCCGGGAGAGGCCGCGCGGGAAGCGGATCGCCGCGGGGTCGCCCTCGAGCGCCGCGCGATCGATCTCCGGACCGCCGGGGTACGGGAGCGACAGCAGGCGCGCGACCTTGTCGAAGGCCTCACCCGCCGCGTCGTCCATGGTCTCGCCGAGCATCTCGACATCGGTCGTGAGGTCGCGCACGTGCAGCAGCGAGGTGTGTCCGCCCGAGACGAGGAGCGCGATGGTCGGGTACTCGAGCGGGTCGGAGTCCGGGGTGAGGATGTCGGCGGCGATGTGTCCGACGAGGTGGTTGACCGCGTACAGAGGCTTGTCGAGGGAGACGGCGAGACCCTTCGCCGCACCGACGCCGACCATCAGGGCGCCCGCGAGACCGGGGCCGCTCGTGACGGCCACCGCGTCGAGGTCGGCGAGCCGGACTCCGGCCTCGGCGAGGGCGGCGTCGATCGACGGCTGCAGCGCCTCGAGGTGGGCGCGCGCCGCGACCTCGGGGACGACACCGCCGTACCGGGCGTGCTCGTCCATGCTGGACGCGATCGTGTTCGACAGCAGCGTGCGTCCGCGGACGATCCCGATGCCGGTCTCGTCGCAGCTCGTCTCGATGCCGAGCACCAGGGGCTCGCTCATGCCGTCGCCTCCTTCTCGGCATCCGCAGAGGTCGCGTCGCCGTCGCCGCGACGATGCGTGAGCACCAGGCGCATCACGATCGCGTCCACGTCGTCGGGCTGGTAGTAACGGGGGCGTCGCCCGATCTCCTCGAAGCCCTCCGACCGGTAGAGACCCTCGGCGCTCGGATTGTCCGCGCGCACCTCGAGGAAGACCTCGCGCGCTCCGCGCTCCTCGGCCGCGTCGAGAAGCGCACGCAGCAGGGCGCGCCCACGTCCGGATCCGCGGTGCGCGGCGTCCAGCGCGATGGTCTGGATGTCGGCATCCGCACCGCCCTGCAGCGCGCGCACACCGCCGTAGCCGATGATCGTGCCCTCGAGCTCGTCGACCAGATAGCGTCCGTGGGGGCTCGCGAGCTCGGCCGCCATGAGCTCGGGGCTCCAGGCGTCGGTGGGGAACGACCGATGCTCGATCGCCATGATGGCGTCGAGGTCGTCGGGGGTGGCGGCGCGCAGAGTCACAGGCCCACCTTCTTCGGCGCGCCCGGAAGGCTGACATCCGGATGCCGCAGATACAGCGGCTCGTCTCCGGTGAGCGTGCGCCCGGCGGCGTGCGCGCGAGCGCCCACGCGGGCGAGGGCGACGGCGGACAGCGTCGCGGCGTCGATGCGGCGGACGCCGTCGAGGTGCGCGTCGGCCTCCGCCGCGGGCACCAGCACCGTGTCGGCGATCACGATCGGGATGCCGTCGGCATCCGTCCCGTCGAAGACGGTGACCGCGACCTCCCGGCGTCGGGCGTCGGTGACGACGGCGAAGGATCCGGTGACGCCGTCCTCCTCGATGGCGGCGAGGGCGGCGGCGTGATGGCTCGGGACGGGGAGCACGGGGATGCCGCGGCCGAGCGCGAAGGCCCGCGCGGCGGCGATGCCGATGCGGAGTCCCGTGAAGGGGCCCGGGCCCATGCCCGCGACGACGTGATGCACCGGATCGGCCCCGCCGTCGTCGAGCACCCGGGCGATCAGGTCGCCGATCACCTCGGCGTGGCCCAGCGGGTCGGCGGTCGACGCCTCGGCGCGGCTCGCGCCGTCGTCTCCGATGAGAGCGACGGCGGTGCCCAGGGAGGTGTCGACGGCGAGGATCACCTCTCCAGGGTAGTCGGCGTTCAGGCGGGTGATGCCGAACGGTCCTCTCGCCTGATCGTGACGAATCGCGGAGCATCCGCGTCGAGCTCGGACGGGTCGAGATCGTCATCGCCGCCGACCGGTCTCTCGAGCTCGATGTCCCACCACGTGTCGGCGAGGTCCTCCGCCATGCCGCGGCCCCACTCGATCACGACGACCGAGCGCGAGAGGTCGAGGTCGAGGTCGTCGAGCTCCGCCCCCGAGCCGAGGCGGTACGCATCGACGTGCACGAGCGGAGCCCCGCCCACGAGCGACGGGTGGGTGCGGGCGATCACGAACGTCGGGCTCTGCACCGGCCCGCGGACGCCGAGACCCTCGGCCAGTCCGCGGGTGAAGGTGGTCTTCCCGGCGCCCAGCGGGCCGGTCAGGATCAGCAGGTCGCCTGCAGCGAGCTGCTGCCCGATGCGTCGACCCAGCTGCTCCATGCCCTCCGAGGTCGCGATCTCCTGGCGACCGAGGAACGCCGGGCCGACGCTCATGCCGACCGCCGCGGCACGCGTGCGCCGATGCGCGTGACGATCTCGTAGTTGATGGTCGATGCGACGTTCGCCCACTCCGCGGCGGACGGGACGCCGAGAGTCGGGTCGCCGAAGAGCACGACCTCGTCGCCGATCGAGACCGGCGCGTCGCCGACGTCCACCACGAACTGGTCCATGGCGATGCGGCCCACGTTCGTGTACCGGCGTCCGGCGATCGAGACGGGCAGCCGGCCGGACGCGTGACGCGGGATGCCGTCGGCGTAGCCGAGCGGCACGAGCACGAGCGTGGTGTCCCGCGGCGCGCGGTGGTCGTAGCCGTAGGAGACGCCGGCGCCGGCGGGCACGCGACGCACGGCGGCGACCGCGCCGCGGAGCGTCATCGCGGGGCGCAGGCCCAGTTGGGCGGAGGACCTGTCCTCGAACGGGGAGAGGCCGTAGATGCCGACGCCGATGCGCACGGCATCCAGCCTCGTCTCCGGCAGATCGATCGCCGCGGCGGTGGCCGCGATGTGCCGGAGCTCCGGGCGGATGCCGAACGAGGCCGCCGCGGCGACGGCGTCGTCGAAGCGCGCGAGCGCCTCGAGGTCGTCCTGCGGCGACGTGTTCGACAGGTGGCTGAAGAGGCCGATGATGCGGAGTCGCCCGATGCGCTCGAGACGTGCGGCCTCGGCGAGCACACGACGCCAGTCGGCGGGCGCGATGCCGTTGCGCGACAGGCCCGTCTCGAACTTCAGGTGCACGCCGACCGGACGGTCGACCGACGCCGCCGCCCCCGCCGCCTCGAGCTGGTCGAACGACGAGATCCCGACCTCGATGTCGTGGGCGGCCGCCTGCTCGAAGCGCTCGCCGGGAGCGTGCAGCCAGGCCACGATCGGCGCGGTGATCCCCTGACGGCGCAGGTCCAGCGCCTCGGGGATCTCGGCGACCCCGAGACGGGTCGCCCCTCCCGCGAGCGCGGCGACCGCCGCCGGGGCCGCGCCGTGCCCGTATGCGTTCGCCTTGACCACGGCGATGACCTCGACGCCGGTGAGGCGACGGAAGTGCCGGACGTTGTCCGAGATGGCGTCGAGGTCGATGCGGGCTTCGCGGAACGGTGCGCTCACAGCGGCTCTCCTTCGGCGACGACGAACGCGGCCGCGAGGCCGGCGTCGTGGGTGAGGGTCAGGTGCAGTCGGGTGATGCCTCGCGCGGCGACGACCTCGGCGGTCGTCCCCGACAGCACGAAGTGCGGTCGTCCCGACGCCTCGGAGGCGATCTCGATCTCGATCCAGTGCACGCCGTCGGAGCCGCCGAGCGTCTTGATCAGCGCCTCCTTCGCCGCGTAGCGCGCAGCGAGCGACGGCAGCCGCATCCCCCGCTCGGCGTGTGCGAACAGACGCTCCCTCAGACGCGGCGTGCGCTCCAGCGTGCGCTCGAACCTCGGGATGTCCACAAGGTCGATGCCGGTGCCGATGATCACCTGTTCAGCCTAGTCGCGGCGTCGCGGAGCGCCCCGCCGCGGTGCCGCCCCGCCGCGGTGCCGCCCCGCTCTGCGGCCCGTTCGGGTCCCTGCGTCCCGTCCCGGCCCCCTGCGCCTGTCCGGTCTCCTGTCCCCCGCCCTCGCGTGTGCATGCCGGATCTTCTTGTGCATGCCGGATCAGCGCGTCCGGACATGCATCCGCGATTCGGGCATGCATACCGCACCGCGACTCGGCCTCCACAACCGCACCGGTGCCCCGACACTCCACGACAGCCGCCCCTGTGCACGACGCGACGTCAGAGGCTGCGGCATCCTCGACGGATGTTCACTCCTGCAGACCTCCTCGACCGGCTCGGCGGCATCGCGCGGGCACGATTGCTGCGGGACTTCGGATGCTCTGCGGCACACCTCAGCGCGGCTGCGCGCGTCGGTGCGATCCGGCGAGTGCGCAAGGGCGTGTATGCGCTTCCGACCCTCGACGTGAAGGTGCTGACGGCGGCCGCTCACGGCGGTGCGCTGACATGCGCGGACGCTCTTCGGGCTCACGGGGTCTGGGTGCTGCCGGATGTCGACGACATCGTGCATGTATGGATGGGCGGGTCCGGGCGCCGGCATCCCCACGACGGATGCTCGTGCGTGGCGCACTACTCCCGGGGCACCAGCGGCATCGGTCTCGCCCCGGTCGCGGCGGCGCTCGTCCACGCGTATCGCTGCCTCGGGGACGAGACGTTCTTCGCCGCGTACGAGTCGGCGTGGAACAAGCGGCTGATCTCCGCCGAGGATCGCCGGAGGATCAGAGGAGAGCTGCCGTCAGCGGCCCACTGGATGCTCGACCTGGCTCGGCCCGATGCCGAGAGCGGCTTGGAGTCGCTGCTGCGTCTGCGGCTGCGACTGCTCGGGCTGACGCTCGAGTGCCAAGTCGGGATCGACGGCGTGGGGCGCGTCGACTTCGTGATCGGGGGCCGCCTCATCCTCGAGGCGGACGGACGCGGCAACCACGCCGGTGCGGAGAGGCGTCACACCGACCTGGCGCGCGACGCGGCGGCATCCGCACGCGGCTTCGAGACCCTGCGGTTCGACTACGCCATGATCATGCACGACTGGCCCTCGGTGGCATCCGCCATCACTTCGGCGCTCGATCGCGCGATGGCCTGACCGCACGCTCACGGCCGTGGCGGGCGTCGGCGCGCGCGAGATCCGATGCCCCATACCCGCGCCGCCGCCTGCGAGCCCGGGAGACGGCCGACGGATGCCGGCGGCTGCCCCACCGTGTGCAGGCCCATAATCCGTGCGCAGGCCCGAATACCCGGACCGAACATGCACACGCACATCCGGCATGCACACGAACACGGATGCGCACACGGCACGCTCGGAGAACCGGGTCAGGCCCGAGAGACCGCCCACGGATGCCGACGGATGCGCCACCGTGTGCAGGCCCATAATCCGTGCGCAGGCCCGAATACCCGAATCGAGCATGCACACGCACATCCGGCATGCACACGACCACGGATGCACACACGGCACACCGAGACAGCCATGCACACGCACATCCGGCATGCACACGAACGGCAATACGCACACAGCACGCTCGAAGAACCGGGTCAGGCCCGACAGACGGCCGACGGATGCCGACGCGCGGCGACCTACTCGACGGTGACGGACTTCGCGAGGTTGCGCGGCTGGTCGACGTCGAGGCCCTTGGCCGTGGCCAGGGCCATCGCGAAGATCTGCAGCGGAACGACAGCCAGCAGCGGCTCGAACATCGGCCCGGCGAGCGGGATGCGGATGACCTCGTCGGCGAAGGGCAGCACTGCGGCATCCCCCTCTTCGGCCACGACGATCACGCGGGCACCGCGGGCGCGGATCTCCTGGATGTTCGAGACGACCTTCGAGTGCACCAGAGCGGAGTGCCGCGGCGACGGCACGAGCACGAAGACCGGCTGCCCCGGCTCGATGAGCGCGATGGGACCGTGCTTGAGCTCACCGGCGGCGAAGCCCTCGGCGTGGATGTACGAGATCTCCTTGAGCTTGAGCGCGCCCTCAAGGGCGATCGGATAGCCGACGTGGCGTCCGAGGAACAGCACCGACCGCGTGTCCGCCATCCAGCCGGCGAGCTGCGAGACGTGATCGTTCTCGGTCTCCAGCACCTGGGCGATCTTCTCGGGCAGTGCCGACAGCTCGGCGACGTCGACCGAGGCATCCGTCATCGACCCGCGGACGCGTCCCGCGTGCAGGGCGAGCAGCAGGAGCGCGGTGATCTGCGCCGAGAAGGCCTTGGTCGATGCGACGGCGACCTCGGGGCCGGCGTGCGTGTAGACGACGGCATCCGACTCGCGCGGGATCGTCGCGCCCTGCGTGTTGCAGATCGACAGCGTGCGGGCGCCGCGCTCTCGGGCGTACTTGACGGCCATCAGCGTGTCCATCGTCTCGCCGGACTGGCTGATCGACACCACGAGGGTGTCGTCGCCGATCACCGGGTCGCGGTAGCGGAACTCGTGCGCGAGCTCGACGTCGACCGGCACCCGGGCCCACTGCTCGATCGCGTACTTGCCGACGAGGGCGGAGTACGCCGCAGTGCCGCAGGCGGTGATGATGATGCGGTTGATGCCGAGGAAGAGGTCGTCGAGACCGTCGAGCTCCGGGATGACGACCTGGTCGCCCTGGATGCGTCCGCGCAGCGTGTTGGCGACCGCCTCGGGCTGCTCGGCGACCTCCTTCGCCATGAAGCTCGACCAGCCGCCCTTCTCGGCGGCGGCGGCGTCCCAGGAGACGTCGAACGGCTCGGCCTCGACGGGACTGCCGGCGAAGTCGGTGACCGTGACGGCCTCGGGGGTGATGGCGACGATCTGGTCCTGGCCGATAGCGAGGGCCTTGCGGGTGTGCTCGACGAAGGCGGCGACGTCGGAGCCGAGGAAGTTCTCGCCCTCGCCGAGGCCGATGACCAGCGGGGAGTTGCGACGAGCGCCGACCACGAGGCCGGGGTGGTCCTGGTGCATGGCGAGGAGCGTGAACGCGCCCTCGAGGCGGTTGACCACGGCCCGGAAGGCGCCCTGCAGGTCTCCGCCGTTACTGCGGTACTCGCGACCCAGCAGGGCGGCGGCGACCTCGGTGTCCGTCTCGCTGCGGAACGTGACGCCGTCGGCGAGGAGCTCGTCGCGCAGCGCCGAGAAGTTCTCGATGATGCCGTTGTGGATCAGTGCGAGCTTGTCGTCATCCGCCAGGTGCGGGTGCGCGTTCTCGTCGGTGGGTCCGCCGTGGGTGGCCCAGCGGGTGTGGCCGATGCCGGTCGTGCCGTCGGCGAGAGCCGCATCCGAGAGCGAGTCGCGCAGCGCGGCGAGCTTGCCGGCCTTCTTGCGCATGCCCAACGCTCCCTCGCCATCGATCACCGCGACGCCGGCGGAGTCATAGCCCCGGTACTCCAGGCGGGCGAGACCGGCGAGCAGGATGTCCTGGCTGGGCCGCGGGCCCACGTATCCGACGATTCCACACATGGGATACAGAATAGGTGCGGGATTTTGCGAAGATCCCGAACGAATCTCGCGGGTCAGAGCTTGCGCAGCAGCACGCTCTCCACGTTGTGGTCGGCGCCCTTGTTGAGCACCAGCCGCGCGCGATGTTTTGTCGGCATCACGTTCTCGACGAGGTTCGGCATGTTGATCTCGTTCCAGTACCCGAGGGCGGTGGTGACCGCCTCCTCGTCGGTGAGGTGGGCGAAGACGTTGAAGTACGACGACGGGTTCGAGAAGGCACCCTCCCGGAGGGCGAGGAAGCGGTCGACGTACCACTTCTCGATGTGGGCGGTGTCGGCGTCGACGAAAATCGAGAAGTCGAACAGGTCGCTCACGGCGACGTCGTTCGGCGCGGGCGGCGGCTGCAGGACGTTGAGGCCCTCGACGATCACGACATCGGGGCGGCGCACGACCACATGCGCGTCCGGCACGATGTCGTAGCGCATGTGCGAATAGAAGGGAGCCCGCACCTCGGGGGCGCCGCTCTTCACCTCGGTGAGGAACTGGATCAGCGAGCGCCGGTCGTACGACTCGGGAAATCCCTTGCGATCCATGAGCCCCCGACGCTCCAGCTCCGCGTTTGAATGCAGGAAGCCGTCGGTCGTGATGAGCTCGACCCGCGGCGTGCCGGGCCAGCGGCTCATCAGCTCGCGCAGCAGGCGGGCGATCGTGGACTTGCCGACGGCGACGGATCCGGCGACGCCCACCACGAACGGCGTCGTCGTGTCGTCCTCGTTGAGGAAGGAGCTGGTCGCCGCTCCGAGTCGCTTCGTCGCGGTGGCGTAGAGGCTGAGCAGTCGGCTCAGAGGCAGGTAGACCTCGCGCACCTCGGTGAGGTCGAGACGGTCGCCGATGCCGCGGAGCTCGACGACCTCGGTCTCGGTGAGCGGCTGGTCGAGTCCGGCGGCGAGCCGCGCCCACTCCGCGCGACCGATCTCTCGGTACGGGGACAGCGGCAGCGTCGGGTCAGCAGTCACGCGCTCCATCGTAATGGCGGGGGACGCTAGCCTCGTCTCGATGACCACTCCCCTCACGCGACGGCGTCTGGCGCTCGTCTCGAGAGCGATGCTCGTGCCGTACCTCGCCGCGCTCGCGCTCATCGTCTGGCTTCCCGGACGGGACGCCGAGGCGGTCACGGGGATCGTCGCCACGACGGCGCGGATGCTGGAGACCTGGGGGCTTCCGTTCGAGATCGGCTATCCGGTGCTCGAGTTCACGGCGAACATCGCGCTGTTCGTGCCGTTCGGCGTGCTGGTCACGCTGGCATGGCCCGCGCTGCCGTCGTGGGCGGTGATCGTGGCGGGAGCAGCGACGAGTGTGCTGATCGAAATCGTGCAGATCGCACTGCCGACCCGCTTCCCGACCGTGTCGGACGTCGTCGCGAACACCCTGGGAGCGGCGGTCGGGGTCGCCGTCGTGTGGATCGGGCGACGGATGCTGGCCCGCGCCGACACCTGAAGCTGGGGATGTCGGCCAGCAGCGCTGGCTAGCATGACCGCATGCCCTCCCTCGACCGCGCTCACACTCGTGCGGTCCGAGCGCGGATCGCCCTGATCGCGTATCTCGTCTTCGTGGCCTTCACCGTCTGGTTGCCCGCCGCCATCTCGGGGAAGGTCGTCGGATTAGCGCTCCTGCCCGCGCGTTGGGCGGCGGAGCACGACCTGGCGTCGTATCAATTCAGCTCCATCGTGCTGGAATTCGTAGCCAACATCGTCTTCCTGATACCCGTGGGTCTCCTCATCTCCCTCGGTTGGCCGCGGCTGCGGGTGTGGCACATCATGCTGATCGGTGCACTGATGAGCGGGCTCATCGAGGCGGGGCAGAGCCTCATCCCCACACGCGCCCCTTCTCTTTCCGACGTAATCGCGAACACGCTGGGCGCGCTGATCGGCGGCGCCATCGCGGCGACGATTCGATGGCGTGCGAGAACCTCTGCGGGACCAGCGACACGTGTGCCGAGACAGTAGCGGCGGTCGGCGAGGAACCGAGGCTTCTCCAGAGACCATCGCGGCGTCTACCCTCCGGCTGGTGACACTCGGAGTAGATCACCATCGTCAGCCGCAGCCGAGCTTTTCGATAGTGATCGGAGTCTCTCGGACCATAGGTGTCGTCCACACTTCGTACGGGCCGTACTCTGAACCCGAAACGCCCCCAGCGCCCTTCATGGTCACAGTGATGGTCGCGACGGTCTGCGGCGGAGTCAAGACACTGATGCGAACCGCATTACGGCCAAGATGAGGGCCCTCCGCCATCAGCGTATAGCTAGCCGCACCTTCGACATTCCAAGATTCGATAGTCGCTCCAACTGGACCATATACAACCACATCCGTCGCGATATCTCCCGCCCGATAGTGCGGGCCAGTGATGAAGTAAGGCAAGTCGGTGGCCTGCTCGCTTGTGATGTTGTTGGCGAACGTGATGACCTGACTGAAGGTCGGCTCGCCCGAGGCCGAGCACTGAGCCGTGGACGTGATGCTGGCGTCAGCGTAATAGTCGGTCTTGGCGCCAGTGGTGTCGTTGAAATACACTCCTGCAATCGTACGAACGTCGTTCGTCGGCGGAAGTGTTCCCGAAAGCCGGCCGTCGCCAATCAGGTTCTGGATGGCAGGGTCGGAGGACCAGAGCTTCATCCGACCTTCCTCTGTCGACTGACGTAACACGTCCAGGAAGGTCAACGGATCGCTGGTTCCGCTGGTGAGCGCCGTGAAGATCTTGGCTGCGGCTGCGGCGAAAAAAAGGTCCTGCTCCGCCCCGCCCGTTCCTTCGCCGTACTTGAAGTAAACCTCGTTCAGAAGCAGCGGAACGGCATTCTCGCTCGTGAGGATCTCTCCCGTGTCCAAAGGAATCGGCCCCGTTGTTTTGAGCAGGTAACTCAGCGCCACCGGGTCGGTCGAGATGACATCGTCGAACGGCGGAAGCCCCTCGTCCGCCCACCATGCCCGCATGATCTCCACTGTGGTCGGAAAATCGGGGGTCGCCGTCATGTTGGGGATCCAGCGCCCGATGATGTCCGAGTACAAATTCTCAGTTTCCGGGTCCAGCGCACTGATGCTCTCTGGGCGCGCGTTATCGAACTGCACGCTCGTAGCTTGCGTGGTCAGCTGTATGCGGCCGGCTGTCGCCGTGACCAGGGCTAGAGCCGCGGGATTGCCGCCGGAGGCTCGCAGTTCGGAATTGCCTTGAAACATGAGCAGATAGGTGCGCGGTGCGTCCTCGCCCAGGGCTGACGGAAGGACTTGCAGGAGGGGCGCTAGCGCGCCGAGCGTCTCATCCACGCCGGATACGGCTTCGTCGAGCGTCCCGAGCGCTTCGTCGACCTCGGGCAGCAAGAACGAACGGTCGGTAGCGTCGAGGCGTTCGTTCACGGAAGTGAACGCGGCGGCACCGCGGGAGACGATCTCCTCTAGACTGTGCACGGCCGCCAGGTCGACCGCGCCATCGACAGGCTGGAAAGCGGCGAGGTTGAGTGTCGGAACCGCGGAGACGCCGAAGGTAGCGAGGTCGTCTACACCTTCGGCGGCCGCGCGGATCGCGGCCAGATTCTGGCCAAGGACCGGGATCCACTCGGCTATGCCCCACACTCCGTCGCGAGTCTCGGAGACCGCGTCAGCGGCAAACTCCTTGAGCGCGTCGGCATCGGCCGTCGCGCTCTCCGTGTCGCCAGCGACAATCTTGGACGGGAGAGCGCTCGCGATCGGGATCGCTCCGCTCAGCGAATCCCGCACGATCAGCGCCTTCGAGACTGCGACCCCAGCGATCACGGCCACGGCGGCAAGCACGAAAACGAGCACTCCAACGACGATCCAGGCGACACGCCGCCGGGCGGAGCGGTTCGACGAATCGTGGCGCAGTTGGGCGCGACGCTGTGCACGGGTGGTTGGAAGGGAGGAAGACATCACGTCCCATTCAAGCGCAACTTCGCTGTGGGGATCCCCCTAGGCGGATCGCCCAGGGGGAGGCGGCTCCGAGGCGGCGAGCGCGGAGAATGTGTCCGAGGGGGCGGTGCGAGGCATCTTTCTCGCCTTCTGGGAACGCAATTCCCCAACCGGGCCCCGTTCCGAGGGGCGGCGTCCGCGACCGCGAACAATGCCTCGTGTGAATAGAATCGTCACGGCGCGCTCGCGCCGCCACATCCGAATGGAGTCCTCCATGCTCGACCGCTCTCGTTCCGTCGTCGTCATCGGACAGGGGTATGTCGGGCTTCCGCTAGCAATGCGTGCCGTGGACGTCGGCTACGACGTGGTCGGCCTTGACCTGAACCGCGGGCGCGTCGACGCGCTCGCGGACGGCCGCTCCTTCGTGGAGGACATCGCGGATGCGACCGTGCGTGCTGCGCTGGACTCGGGACGATATCGCGCCACAGCGGACTACAACGCCGTCCGTGACTTCGGCGTCGCGGTCATCACGGTGCCCACACCCCTGAAGGAGACGCTTCCCGATCTCTCGTTCATCGAGTCTGCATCGGCTTCGCTCGCGCCGTTCGTGACCAAAGGCGCAATCGTAGTGCTCGAATCCACCACCTATCCGGGCACCACGGAGGAGCTCATGGTGCCACTGCTTGAACGGGGGTCGGGACTCAAGGCTGGCAGGGATTTCTTCGTGGGATACAGCCCCGAGCGCATTGATCCGGGGAACGCACGGTGGAACTTCGTGAACACGCCAAAGGTCGTGTCCGGCATCGACCCCGACTCTCTTGGACGCGTAGAGGCGTTTTACTCCTCGCTAGTAGAGCGCACGGTCCCGGTGTCTACTCCAAAAGAGGCCGAGCTCACCAAACTGCTCGAGAACACTTTCCGCCATGTCAACATCGCCCTCGTCAACGAGCTGGCTGTGTTCGCCGACGAGCTGGACGTGAACGTGTGGGAGTCGATCGACGCCGCCGCAACCAAGCCCTTCGGGTTCATGAAGTTCACACCTGGCCCAGGTGTCGGCGGCCACTGTCTCCCGGTCGATCCCAGTTACCTGTCATGGCAAGTGCGGCGCACGCTGGGCAAGAGTTTCCGCTTCGTCGAGCTCGCGAACGACGTCAACGACAACATGCCTGCCTACGTCGTGCAGCGCGTGATCGAGCTGCTCAACGTCGAGCGTAAGTCGCTCAACGGCTCAACGGTGCTGATCGCTGGCGTGGCCTATAAGAAGAACTCCGGCGATAGCCGCGAGTCGCCCGCGATTCGCATCATCCAGCTACTCGGCGGATATGGGGCGAAGGTGCTGGCCGCCGACCCCTACGCCCCGGAAGCGCAATGGCCGCATGGCGCCGAGCGGCGCGAGTTCTTCACTTCTCCCTCGCCGAGGCGCGCGGCGGTTTCGCCGTGCGGTACGTCCGGGTGCGCAGCATCCCGCGCCGAGGAGAATCGGCGAGCGGCACGATGTGGGGCAAGGCCGCACGCATCCCGCTGCCGCCCGCACGGCTGCGCGCCTTCGTCCGCGTCGCCCTCGCCGAGGTCTGGACCTGGTCGCTGCGGCCGGGTGCGCCGCTGCGCGCGGTCAGGCGCCCCGCCGACGCGCGGGAGCGATCCGGATCATGAGTCGGCCGGTGCGCACGACCCTGTTCTGGGCGGCCCTCGCGGTGATCATCGCGGCGAACATCGCCGTGGCCCTCCAGAGCCTTCTCGTGCTGCACTTCTGGGAGGACGAGGCCTTCAACCTCACCGTCCCGCTGAACCTGCTCGAGGGACTCGGCTACGCCAGCGACGGCGCTCTCTCGGGCTCGACCCTCACGCCGTTCGACCCCCGCATCTCGACGGGCCCGTCCGTGCTCCTCCCGGCGGCCGCGGTCATCGCCCTCGGCATCGACCCGGTGATCGGCGCCCGCCTCGTGCCGCTCCTGTACTGGGTGCTGCTCCTCGCCGGTCTGTGGATCCTCGGACGTCGCATCGGCGGACGCTGGGCCGGTCTGCTGGCGGTCGCCGTGCCGCTCGCCTTCGACGCGTCCGCGCTCCCCTCCCCCATCCAGGGACCCGCCGACCTCCTCGGGGAGATCCCGGCGGCGGCGCTCCTCGTGTGGGCGCTGGTCGTGCTGCCTCGACGCGCCTGGATCGCGGGTCTGCTGGTCGGGCTCGCCGTGCAGGCGAAGCTCATCGCGCTGCTCGCCCTGCCCGCCTTCGCCGTCGCCGTGTGGGCCCTCGCACCCGGAACCGGCCGTGCTCGGCTCGTCGCGACGCTGCGCCGCGGATGGCTGCCGCTCGTGCTCGCGGGAGTGCCGACGTTCCTGGTCGAGATCGCCGCGCTCGTCACGCTCGGTCCCGCCGCGTTCGTCGAGCACCTCCGGGACATCGCGCGCTTCATCCGCTCGGGCGGGCAGAACGAGGCACCCACGACGGTGCCGGAGAAGCTCGCCCGGTTCGTGGACTCGTGGCACGTCCCCGTCTGGGCCGTCCTCGTCGCCGCTCTCGTCGGAGGGGCGCTGATCGTGACCGCCCTGGTCCGCTCCCGCGGCATCGACCGCGACCGCCTCGCGCTGCTCCTCGCGGCATCCGTCGGCCTGGTCGCCTTCCTCGGGTGGTGGTCGACCGCCGCGCACACACCGCTCTGGGTCCGGCATCCTGCCCCCGGCGTCTTCGCCTTCGTGCCCGTGCTCGCGGCCTTCACCGTGTGGGCGGTGCAGGCGCTGCGGGCAGCCCGCGCCGACGAGGTCGCACCCCCGTCGCGCAGGGTCCGTGGCATCGCGGTGGCCGCCTCGCTCGCCGTCGCCGTCGTCGCGGGGAGCGCGGCATGGGGCGTGGTGCAGCACGGAGTGCTCGGCGTCTCGCCGGTGACCGTGGCGACTCTGCCGGCGCAGCAGGAGACCGTCGCGGAACTCGCGGAATGGGCCGATGAGGCCGATCCGGAGTGGTTGGCCGCGGAACCCTGGGGCTCCGCCGTGCCGATCATCGTGATGCTGGGAGCGCACGTCGGGCTCTACGACGCCCCGGCGATGGAAGACGTCACACGCCTCGGCTTCGCGTGCGACGAGCCCCTCGCCCAGAGCGGGCCGTTCATCGTCTGCGCCGCTCCGTAGCCGTCGATCGCGTCCGGTACGCTTCACCCGTGCGTCTCGGAGTGATCGACATCGGTTCCAACACCGTCCACATGCTCGCGGCCGACGTCCGCCCCGGCGGCCGCCCCCTCGCGACCACCAGCGATCGCACGGTGCTCCGGCTGATGCGGTATCTCACCGATGACGGAGCCATCTCCGACGAGGGCGTGCGCGCGCTCGAGGAGGCCGTCGTCCGAGCCCGACGGGTGGCGGAGTCGGAGCGGGTCGACGCGCTGCTCGCGACCGCGACCAGCGCGGTCCGCGACGCGACGAACGGCGCCGAGGTGATCGCGCGCGTGGAAACGGCGCTCGGCCAGCCGCTGCAGGTGCTCGACGGCGAGACCGAGGCCGAGCTGACCTTCTTGGCCGTGCGGCGCTGGTTCGGCTGGTCGGCCGGCCAGCTGCTGCTGCTCGACATCGGAGGCGGGTCGCTCGAGATCGCGGCCGGCGACGACGAGGTGCCGGATGCCGCCGCATCCGTCCCCCTGGGCGCGGGGCGGATGACCGTGCAGTTCCTGCCCCACGACCCTCCGGGAGAGGACGAGGTCGAGCGTCTGCGGGAGCACGCGACGACGACGCTCGCAGAGGTCCTGCCGAGATTCGCCGCGCTCCCCCGCCCCGACCACACGGTCGGCTCCTCCAAGGCGATCCGCTCTCTCGCCCGGCTGTCCGGCTACCCGGTCCCCGGGTGGTCCGGCATCCAGCGGATGGTGCTCCCGCGGGCGGCCCTCGGCTCGTGGATCCCGCGGCTCGCACGCATCCCGGCATCCGCTCGACAGGAGCTGCCCGGGATCACGGCGGATCGGACGTTCCAGATCGTCGCTGCCGCCGTGTCCCTGCACGCGGCGATGACGGCGCTCGAGATCGACGAGCTCGAGGTCTCACCGTGGGCGCTGCGCGAGGGCGTGCTCCTGCGCTACATCGAGCAGCTGGCGCAGCCCCGCGGCTGAGCGCACGACGCTCCCGCCGCTCCTCCGGTCGCCGCGGTATCGGGCGGCGATCGGGGGTGCGACGGGAGCGGTGGCGGTCGTCAGAGCGCGAGGCGCTCGCGGACGACGTCGACGAGGCGATCGGCGTACGCCTGGGCCGACTCGGCATCGGCGGCTTCGACCATGACGCGCACCAGCGGCTCGGTGCCGGACTTGCGCAGCAGCACGCGTCCGGTGTCCCCCAGCTCGGCGGTGACCGCGCGCACGGCGTCCTGCACGACCGGATCGGCGTCGACGGCGTCCTTGTCGACGTCCCGGACGTTGATCAGCACCTGCGGGTAGACGGTCATGACGCCGGCGAGCTCCGCGATGCTCTTGTTCTGACGAGCCATCTCGGCGACGAGGTGGAGTCCTGTCAGCAGGCCGTCGCCCGTGGTCGCGTACTCGCTCATGATGACGTGCCCGGACTGCTCGCCGCCGAGCGCGTATCGGCCCTCGTTCATGTCCTCGAGCACGTAGCGGTCGCCGACGGCCGTCTGCCGCACGGTGATCCCGTGCTCGCGCATGGCGACGTGCAGACCGAGGTTGCTCATGACCGTGGCGACGAGGGTGTCGTCGGTCAGGTGACCGCGCTCCTTCATCGAGACCGCGAGGATCGCCATGATCTGGTCGCCGTCGATGATGTTGCCCTCGGCGTCGACGGCGAGGCAGCGATCGGCGTCGCCGTCATGCGCGATCCCGATGTCAGCGCCGAGACGGACGACCGCCTCCGCGAGGTTGTCGAGGTGCGTCGACCCGACCCCGTCGTTGATGTTCCATCCGTCGGGGTCCGCGCCGATGACGGTCACGTCGGCACCGGCGTCGCGGAACGTCTCAGGAGACACTCCGGATGCCGCGCCGTGCGCGCAGTCCAGGACGACCTTGATGCCGTTGAGCCGGTTGGGCAGCGAGCCCAGCAGGTGCACGACGTAGCGGTCCTCGGCGTCCGCGAAGCGGATGACCCGCCCGACGCCCGCGCCGGTCGGACGCAGCTTCTCGCCCGCCATGGCGGCCTCGATGCGCTGCTCGACGACGTCAGGCAGCTTGACGCCGCCTCGCGCGAAGATCTTGATGCCGTTGTCGGCGGCCGGGTTGTGCGACGCGGAGATCATGACACCGAAGTCGGCGTCGCGATCGGCGACGAGGAACGCCAGAGCAGGCGTAGGGATGACCCCCGCCTCGAGCACGTCCACGCCCGAGGAGGCGAGTCCGGCGGCGACGGCCGCGGTCAGAAAGTGACCGGAGACCCGGGGGTCGCGAGCCACGACTGCGGTGAGGCGTTTGCCTTCGGCCTTGCGAGCCTCCGCAGTACGGCCCTGGCCCAGGACGACAGCAGTCGCCTGGGCCAGGGTGAGCGCCAGGTCGGCGGTGAGGATGCCGTTGGCAAGTCCTCGCACGCCGTCCGTGCCAAAGATCGGCATCGGAGCGGTGGACCTTAACGCTTGGAGTACTGAGGCGCCTTGCGGGCCTTCTTGAGTCCGGCCTTCTTGCGCTCCTTGACGCGAGCGTCGCGCGACAGGAAGCCGGCCTTCTTCAGGGTCGGACGGTTGTTCTCCTCGTCGATGCCGTTGAGGGCACGGGCGATGCCGAGACGCAGCGCGCCGGCCTGACCCGAGGGGCCACCACCGGAGATGCGCGCGATGACGTCGTAGCCGCCGGCGAGGTTGAGGACCGTGAACGGGTCGTTGATCAGCTGCTGGTGCAGCTTGTTCGGGAAGTAGTCCTCGAGCGTGCGGCCGTTGACCGTGATCGTTCCCGAGCCGGGGACGAGACGCACGCGGGCGATGGCCTGCTTGCGACGGCCGACAGCGGCACCCGGGACGCTGAGCACGGGGCGGGGAGCCGCCTCGACCGCGTCGGTCTCGGGAGTCGACGTCGAGAAGTTCTGGGGGGTTTCGGTGGTGTCCTGGATGTCAGCCACGAGTATGTCCTTAAGTCTGTACGGCGCTTACTGGGCGACCTGGTCGAGGGTGTACGGCTGGGGCTGCTGAGCGGCGTGCGGGTGCTCGGCACCGACGTACACCTTGAGCTTCGACAGCTGCTGACGGCCGAGGCTGTTCTTGGGGAGCATGCCACGGATGGCCTTCTCCACAGCGCGGACCGGGTTCTTCTCGAGGAGCTCGGCGTAGGTGACCGACTTGAGGCCGCCCGGGTAGCCCGAGTGGCGGTAGGCCAGCTTCTTCTGGAGCTTCTGACCCGTGAGCGCGACCTTGTCGGCGTTCACGATGATGACGAAGTCACCCGAGTCGATGTGGTTGGCGAAGGTGGGCTTGTGCTTGCCACGCAGGAGCGTAGCGGCGTGCGAGGCCAGGCGGCCGAGAACGACGTCGGTGGCGTCGATGACGACCCAGTCACGCTGGACCTCGCCGGCCTTCGGGGTGTAAGTGCGCGTCACGATAGTGCTGCTTTCTTGTGTCGAACGGAGAAGTTCGTGAATCCCACTCCGGGGTGGTTCTTCCCTACGGGGAGGAACACGCCAGTGGAGGGCTCACGTTCGCGGCACTCGGCAGTCGAGTACCAAAGAGACAGCTTACGTCATCCAGCGCCCGATCCCAAACCGGTCACGGGATCGCGACGCGCTCCCCTGGCGTCAGCATCCGCAGACGGTGATCCTGCCCCGCGTGCGCGAACATGCCCGCGAGGCGCTCCCTCGTCTCGGAGAAGTGGAACCAGCCCTCGGTGTGGACGGGGACGATGACGGCTCCGTCGAGCACCTCGGCCGCCTCGAGCGCGGTGCGCGCGTTGAGGGTGAGGTCGCTGTCGCCGAACCGTCCGACGTTCGCTGCGCCGGCGAAGAGGACGGCGATGTCGATGTGCGGGAAGCGCTCGGCGATGCCCCGCACCCGGTCGACCGACGCGTTGTCGCCGGACACGTACACGGTCGGCTCCCCCTCGGCCTCGAGCACGAAACCCGTCACCGTTCCGCTCAGCTCCTCCGCCCCCTCGGGACCGTGCAGCGCCGGCACCGCGGTGATCACCACGTCGCCGATGCGATGCTCCTGCCAGGGGTCGAGGCCGGTGATCGAGGGGATCCTCCCCGCGGACTCCGGAGTGCCGAGCACCACGGGCACGGAGGGCAGCAGCTCGCGCCCTGCGTCGTCGAGGTTGTCCGCGTGCTGGTCGTGGGAGAGGAGCACGACGTCGATCGATCCGAGGTCCTCGGGCGACACCGCCGGTCCGGTCAGCTTGTAGAGGGTCGCGCCGCCCGGATACTCGCCGGGCTCGTCGAAGGTGGGATCGGTGAGGATCGAGAGCCCGGCATAGGCGAGATGCAGCGTCGGCCCGCCGACGAGGAGGGCGGTGAGAGCGGTCATGACCTCAGTCTTCGGCATCCTGCCGCGCCGGTCCAGCCCCGTGGCACGACGCCGATCCCGGCGCCTCAGTCGAATCGCGTCGTGACCAGGATCGGGCGGTGGTCGCTCAGCCCCTGCGGCAGCGTCGTGACCCGCTGGATCTCGAAGCCCACGGACGTGGCGAAGTCGTAGTGACCGCGGAACACGCGGTACCGGGTGTACGTGTGATCGTCGCTCATCGTCAGCGCGTACCCGTGCTCACGGACGTTCTTGCCGAGGTTCTCCTTGAACACCGGGTAGTTGTAGTCGCCCACCATGAGCTGCGGGAGCCCTTCCCCCAGCGTCGCGAGCTCGGTGAGCGCCGCGCGGATCTGGTGGCGCCGCAGCGAGTTCAGCGCCGTCAGCGGCGCCGCGTGGAACGACGCCGCGATGAAGTCGCGCCCGGCGTCGATGTCGCGCAGCCGTGCCCCGAGCACGCGTTCGTGAGCGGGTTTGGCGATGCGATCGTGCAGCGACTTCTTCAGCCCGATGGTGCGGATGCCCTGCAGATGGAACTCGCTCGCGCGGTAGAACATCGCGAGCCCGAGCCGGTTGCTCTGCGTGGCGTCCGCGAGGATGAGGTCGCCGATGCGGTCGGGCAGGTCGGCGACGTCGCACTCCTGCAGGCACAGGATGTCGGGATCGTGCTCGTCGACGCGCTCGACGAGCTCGCTCGCGGCGCGATGCTTCTGGAGGTTGTACGAGATGACCTTCATGACCCCTCACACGCTACCCGCGCGATCCTCCTTCACCGCCACCCCTCACGGAATCCCCATCTTTTGCCCAGGCCGACCGCGTGGGCGCCTCGCGGGATCACCGGCGGCGCGCCCTGGCCGCTCGCGCACCGCGGGTCTGCGCTCCGGCCCTCACGACATCGCCCGGTGCCGCCGCCTCCCGGATCGCCTGCCGCTCCCGGCGACTGCGCGGCGCATCCGACCAGCCGACGACGACACCCAGCACGATCGCGCACGCCGACGCGAGCAGCACCGTCGGCGCGTCCATGTTCCGCCATTCCGCCCAGACGGCAGCCGTCCCGACGATGACGCCGCCCGCGCCGAGCGCAGACAGCCCGAGCTGCAGGCGCACCAGCGCACGGTTCTCGGTGAGCAGCGGGCGGATCCGCTCGGTGTCGACGCGACGAGACCCACCCGCGGCGGCCCAGCGCGCGAGCGCGATCTCGCGGGCGGACTGCAGGAGGACACCGCCGGTCCAGGCCACCGCGCTGACTCCCGCGCAGACGGCGATGGCGGCACCGCTGCCGAGACTCAGCACGTCGATGCCGTTCTCGATGGGCTCGTTCCAGTACACGGGATCGCAGGTGCGGCACTGCTGACGCAGGAAGACGGAGACCATGAACGCGCCGAGGGACACGAACGTCGCAGCCAGCAGCACGACCGCGACGCGGTCGAGGACGCGGGCGCTCGGGGTCGAGAGCCATCGCGGAAGCATGCCCTCGGGTGCCGTCCGACGACGGTCGGCATCGGCCGCGGTCGCCCGGATCGCGACCTGCGCCCACCGCCGGCGCAGCTCTCCGAGAAGGGCCGCCTCCTCCTCCTGTCGACCGACGGCGACGCGGCGGAGCACCTCCGCTCCGGCGGCCAGGGCCGCCATGACCGCGAGCACGATCCAGCTGATCGGGTCCTCGCGGAGGTCCTCCGTGAAGAGCACACCGAGCGCGAAGATCCCGCCGAGACCCGCCACCGTCCAGAACACGATGAGACCCGTGAGGCGCAGGTGCGACGACGGCGTCGCTGCGAGCTCGTCCCTGAGCACGTGCTGCGGAACGGCATCGGGATGCTCCGCCATCGCCACCTGCACGGCACGGAGGGCGGCCGTCCGCTCGGCGACGAGGACGAGCGGCACGCCGAGCGCGAGCACCGCACCCACGAGCAGGATGACCCCCATGCTCGAGCGGAACAGCGGATCGAGGTCGATCTGCCAGTACAGCGTCGACAGCGCCTCCTCCCCCACGATGCCGAGCACGACGATGCCCAGGAACGTGTAGAGCGTGCCGACGACGAGGCCCGTGCCGGTGTCGAGTGCCGCGCGCCAGAACGCCCATCCCGGCGTCAGCACCTCCCGGAAGGACGCCGACGTCATGCGTCGGTGCCCTCGCGGCGCGCGCGGGTCTGCTCGGCTCGGGTCGCCAGCAGGTCGTCGGCCGGGTATCCGACCTCCGTGAGCGTCAGCCCGCGCGCGGCGAGCACCTTGAACTCGCTCGTCCTCGTGAGGGCGTCGCGCAGCACCACCAGATCCTCCACGTCGAGACGCCCCTCACCCACCGCCGTGCACGCCCCGACCAGCGCGCGGACCATGCTGTGGCAGAAGGCGTCGGCCTTCACCTCGGCGACGAGCACGCCGTCGGCATCGCGTGACCAGCGGTAGTCGAGGAGCGTGCGGATGGTCGTCGCCTCCTCGCGCGGCTTGCAGTACGCCGCGAAGTCGTGGAGGCCGATGAGGGTGCGGGCCGCCGCATCCATGGCGTCGGCGTCGAGGCGTCCGCGATGCGCAGTGGTGTCGAGGCGCCGCAGCGGGTCGTAGCCGGCCGCCTCGTCGGCGAGCCGGTAGCGGTAGCGCCGCCACACTGCCGAGAAGCGCGCGTCGAAGCCCTCGGGGGCGAGGGACGTGCGGTGCACGGTCACGTCGGGGTAGGCCCCGAGCACGCCGCGCATGCGCCGGGCGATCGAGGCCGCGGGATCCTGCGGGGCGCGCCCCTGGCGCGACTCGATGCGCAACCACTGCGCGTCGTCGAGATCGACGTGCGCGACCTGACCCGAGGCGTGGACACCGGCATCCGTGCGTCCCGCGACGACGAGCTGCACGTCGGAGCCGACGATGCGCGCGAGTGCCCCCTCGAGCGTCCCCTGCACGGTGCGCAGCGTCGGCTGCTTCGCCCAGCCGCGGAAGTGGGTGCCGTCGTAGGCGATGTCGAGACGGATGCGCACGGGATCCACCCTAGGGCGTGCGTCGCCCCGTCCCCGGCCCGATCAGATGCCGCCGTCGATCGAGCGGATGACGTCGCCCGGCTCGTCCGGCACCATCACCTGCGTGTCGCGGTTGAGGCTCTCGCCGCGGAAGAACCGCTTCGACCGCGGGAACAGGTACCAGACGAACATCAGCACGAGTCCGAACGCGAGGGAGCCGATGCCGATCACGAAGGTGCCGCCGATGCCGAACAGCACGGTGTAGCCGTAGTCGACGTCCCACATGTCGATCGCCGACTGCACGAACGCTCCGGTCAGCATCAGGCCGCCCAGCAGGGGGAACAGCCCCTTGAAGAAGAAGTCCCGCGCCGAGCTCGTGAGGTCCTTGCGGAAGTACCAGACGCACGCGAAGCCGGTGATGGCGTAGTAGAACGCGATCGCGAGACCGAGCGACAGGATCGAGTCCTGCAGGATGTTGTCGCTGATGAGCGTCATGCCCACGTAGTAGGCGGATGCCACCACGCCCATGACGATCGTCGAGAACGACGGCGTCTTGTAGACCGGGTGGACGTCCTTGAACTTCGCAGGCAGCGCGCGGTACACGCCCATCGCGAGGGTGCCGCGCGCCGTCGGCAGGATCGTCGTCTGAGTCGACGAGACGGCGGAGATGATGACCGACACGACGAGCACCCAGCCGAACGGGCCGAGCAGGCCGTCCTTGATCGCGAGGAAGAAGTCGTCGGCGTTCGCCTCGTTGCCGAGCCCGGTGCCCTCCGAGCCGAGGCCGGCGTACATCATCGCGGCGATCGTGACGGCGACGTAGGTGAACAGCAGGATGACGGTGGTGAGCAGAGCAGCGCGGCCGGGGATGCGCTTCGGGTCCTTCGTCTCCTCGTTGAGCGCCAGGCACGTGTCCCATCCCCAGTAGATGAACAGGGCCAGCAGGATCGCCTCGGTGAAGCCCGACCAGTCCGTGAAGCCGAACGGGTTCAGCCACTCGAGGTCGAACGGCGTCGGATTCGGCGCGGTGCCGGCGAAGAACTGCCACAGCGCCGCGACCACGAAGATCGCGAGGGCGAGGTACTGGATGCCGAGCAGGATGTTCTGGATGCGCTCGCCGATCTCGACGCCGCGCCAGCTGACCCACGTCATCGCGGCGATGAAGATCACGGCGACCACGACGATCCGCCAGTCGTTGTTCTCCAGGTCGAAGCCGATCAGCGACCAGAAGTAGACGGAGGCGATCTGGGCGAGGTTCGCGAGGACGACCATGCCCGCGACCGCCACGCCCCAGCCGCCCATCCAGCCGACCCCCGGCCCGAAGGCCTTGGTGCCCCACGTGAACGTGGTGCCGCAGTCGGGCACCGCGTTGTTGAGCTCTCGGTATGCGAAGGCGATCAGCAGCATGGGGATGAACGCGATGATGAAGGCGATCGGAGCCTGCGCACCGACCGCGAGCACGACGAAGCCGAGAGTCGCGACGAGGGAGTACACGGGGGCGGTGGAGGCGAGCCCGATGACGGTGGATCCCCACAGTCCCAGGGAGCCGCTGGCGAGTCCCTTGCCGCCGGGACGTTCGAGATGGATGGGCGTCGTTGCTGCCATGTTCAGAACATACGGCTCGTGCGTATATCGCGTCAATCGTTTTGTGTTGCCGACTGATTACGATGGTGTTTCGCCGAACTGGCGACGGATTCCGTCGATCGGGCTAGCGATCGAGCATGCTGTCCGCGTGATCCGCGACCCACTCGACGAGGGGCAGCATCCTGGTCATCAGGTCGCGCCCGAGGGGCGTCAGGCTGTACTCCACGTGCGGGGGCACGGAGGGGAACGACTCCCGGTGCACGAGCCCGTCGTCGGCGAGCGTGCGCAGGGTCGACGCCAGCATCTTCTCGCTGATGCCCCCGACCTGCCGACGCAGCTCGCCCCAGCGCAGAGTCCCGTCGGACAGCGCGGCCAGCACGAGCACGCCCCACTTGCTCATGACGTGATCGAGGATCACCCGCGTGCTGCACCCCGGCTCGAAGACCTGGGGCGTGGACTCCTTGATCTGCGCGAAACTCACCACCATGTAGGTACCTTACCTGAAAGTGGGTACCCGACATCTGGAATGCGAGTCGCGGTGATCCTGGTTGTCCGAGGTGTCGTCAACGAAAGGACACTCCCATGACCACCCTCATCACCGGCGCGACCGGCAACCTCGGCCGCCTCGTCATCCAGAGCCTGCTCGAGCGGGGCGCGGAGCCCGGCTCGATCGTCGCGGGGGCGCGCGACCTCTCCAAGGCGAGCGATCTGGGAGTCCGCAGCGTCCGCGTCGACTACACCGACCCCGCCTCGCTCGCCGCAGCCCTCGTCGACGTCGACAGCGTCCTGCTGATCTCCGGCTCCGAGGTCGGACAGCGCGCCGCACAGCACCAGGCCGTGATCGACGCCGCGAAGGCCGCCGGGGTCACCAAGTTCGTCTACACCAGCGCGCCCAAGGCGACGACGAGCGATCTCGTCCTCGCCCCCGAGCACAAGGCGACCGAGGAGGCGATCGCGGCGGCAGGCCTTCCGGCCGTGATCCTGCGGAACAACTGGTACACGGAGAACTACGCGGCCGACGTCGCCCGCGGCGCCGAGACCGGCGTGCTGGCGGCGGGTGCCGGCGACGGCCGCGTCGCCTCGGCCAGTCGCAAGGACTTCGCCGAGGCCGCGGCGGTCGTGCTGCTCGAGGACGGCCACATCGGACAGGTCTACGAGCTCGGCGGAGACGTGGCCTGGACCTACGACGACCTCGCCGCGGCCATCGGCGAGGTCTCCGGCCGCGACGTCGACTACCGTCGCCTGACGGCGGACGAGCAGCTGGCCGCACTGCAGTCCGCGGGCCTGGACGAGGGCACGGCCGGCTTCGTGGTGGCGCTCGACGCGGGGATCGCCGCGGGCGCGCTCGCCGATACCGACGGCACTCTCGCGCGGCTCATCGGGCGCCCGACCACTCCTCTCGTGGAGGGGCTGCGCGCGATCGCGTGACGCTCGTCGAGGGGTCGCCCGTCATGCGGGCGGCCCCTCGTCGCGATGCGGTCAGGAGGATTCCCGCGCCTGGACGTGCGCGACGGTGAGCAGAAGCCGCTCCGCCCGCACGCCCGCGTCGGCCAGCACCCGCTCGACGGCGAGACGCACCTCGCCGAGCACGACCTGCGCCGGACGGGAGTCGTCGACGCCGACCGAGGCCTCGACGATCACCGACCCGTCGACCTCGGTCACGGCGACCACGGGGGCGGAGTCGGGGCGGATGCCGAGCGCTGTCGCGCCGGCATCCACCAGGTTCCCGACGAGCGAGCCGGGCCGGTACACCGCCCGCACCCCGCTCGTCCCGAGGACGACGTCCTCCACGCGCCGCGCGAGATCCGCATCCGTCATCGTTCCCTCTCCGTCCATGTCTCGATCCGCTGGATGTCGCGCACGGTGATGTCGATCGCCGCGACGGACAGGTCGGTGTGCCGCCCGACGCGCGCGGCGACCTCCGCCCGCAGTCGGTCGACGGCAGCGGGGATCGCCGTCCCGTACAGCGCGCTGACCTCGAGCGTGATCGTGATCGGCGCACCGACGACATCGGCGTCGCCGTCGAGCACGCAGCGTCCGACGAGCAGTCCGGCCACGGCGTTCTCGGCCGACCTGACGAGCCCGCGCACCGCTCCCTCCGTGATCGCGAGGTCGGCTCCCGGAGCCTGCTCGGCGAAGGGGATCCGCCGCCCCGCCCGCGCGTCCAGGGCGATGCCGCCGAGGATGCGGTCGACCCAGCTCTCGTCGACCTCCGGCATGGCTGCGGCATCCGCGTCGATGAGCTGACCGCTCAGCCCCCTCAGCCGCTCCAGCGCGTCGAGGGCCAGCTGACATCCTGCGGACGCCTCGATCGAGGGGTCGACGGGCTGCCGACCGGCCTCCAGGTAGTCCGTGAGCTCGTCGAGCGTGTGGCCGTCGAGGTCGTCGGGCTCGAGCCCGAGCCGTCGCACCTCGTGCTGCTCCTGTTCCTCGGTCATCGCCACGCCTCCATCCGCACGATCATGTATTTCCTCGCCCGCGCGAGCAGACCGCGGGCGGTCGAGACCGAGATCCCGAGCTCATCGGCGATCTCGTCATAGGAATAGCCGCCCATCTCCCGCAGCACCCAGCATTCGCGCTGCGCGGCGGGGAGCTCCTGCAGCGCTGCCCCGAGCGCTTCGATGCCGGCACGGGCCTCCGCCACACGCTCCGGAGAGGAGCGCGGCGGGGCCGGCTCGTCGACGTCGTCGATGTCGACCGAGGGACGCAGCGCACGTATCCGGTCGACCGCCTTCCTGCTGACGATGCGCATGAGCCAGCTCTTGACCTTCGACGGATCGTCGAGCTCGGCGAAGCGCTGCCAGGCCGTCACGAAGGTCTCCTGCACGATGTCGTCGACCTCGGCCGAGGCGTTCAGCATCCGCTGGGTGTACGCGCGCATCATCGGCGTGTACCTCCGCACCAATACCGCGAAGGCGGCGACGTCGCCGTCCATCGCGCGGCCGGCCACGATGCGGTCATCGGCATGCTCGAGAGCGCTGCGGAAGCGATCCCCTGCCATCTGGCCTCCTCTTCGTCATCCATCGGTGGGTTCGGAGCCGAGCCGTCATCGGATCGGCGCCCCCCGCCGATCTCGCGCTCGGACGCCGGACCCGCACCGGGGTGCGCGGAGGGAGGGAGCGACCGCGCCCCCTCCCCCCGCAGCTCACTTCTTGAAGGCATCCTTGACGTTCTCGGCGGCGTCACGGACGTCGCCCTTCGCCTTCTCGGCCTTGCCCTCGGCGACCAGCTCGTCGTTCCCGGTGACCTTTCCGACGGTCTCCTTGGCGGTTCCGGCGATCTTCTCGGCCGCGGCCTTGATCTTGTCCTCAGCACTCATGGGTGTCTCCTTTCTTCGGTCGCCCCCGGCTCTCGGGAGCGAGGTCTTCGTCAACTCACCCGCGTGCGCGGGCGGAACGCATCGCGCCAGCTGCGATCGGACAGGTGCAGCACCACCGGCGTCCGCGCATCGAGCAGGCCGTCCCACACGTCCACCGCCTGCTCCGCCGCGGCGACGACGGCATCGAGCCGTGCGGTGGGCTGCACGCGCACCGAGAGCTCGAGCGCCCGTCGGCCCCTGATCATCCAGGCCGAGACCTGCGCCGACACGACATCAGGCCGAGCGCGGAGCGGCGCGCCGAGAACCGCATCGGCGACGCTCCGATCGACCGCGATGCGGCCGTCGGCACCGTCGGCGCTCCACACGTCGGCCGTGCGGCCTCCACCGCGGGTCGAGAGGAAGACGATCAGCAGCACGAGCACCACGACGACGACCGCCGCCGCGATGACCGCTGCGACCGGCACGACGCCGATGCCGGCGACATCGATCGTGGGCCGCGTCGCGATGCTCCAGACGTCCGTCATCGCGCGGGACAGTCCCGAGATCCAGTCGGCGCGGATGCCGTTCTGCACGGCGCCGATCACGAAGAGCGCCGCACCCGCGACGACCAGCACGACGGCGGCGATGAAGAGGACGATCCTGTTCGCGAAGCGATTCGTGGCGTTCATGCGATGACCCCCTCCGAGGCGATGATGACGCGCGAGCGGGCGTCGAGCCCGATGCGCGAGAGCGTGTCGTCGGAGGCGGATGCGACCGCTCCCTGATCGACGGCGGTACCGCTGATCGGTGTCACGCGGATCGTCGCGCCTCTGCGGGCGAGCGTGACGGCGATGTGCCGCCGGGCGATGCCGAGACGCCGCGCCACGGCATCCGCGATCGCGTCGGCCACGACGCCGTCGTCCACGAGCAGAGCCAGCCGGTCTCCCGTGCGCGCTCGCCGTGCCCGGCGCCCCGGCGACACGGCGAGGACGAGGAGGACCACGGCCACGAGCACCAGCAGGCCGCCGAGCACCATCGCCGCGGTGCCCGGCTGGAGCGACGCGAGCGCGGATTCCGTCGTCGCCGTCAGGCGATCGCGGAAGTCGGGATCGACCAGCCACCAGATCGCGGCGACGACCACGCCGAGGAGCAGGACCGAGAAGAGCGCGGCGACGACCGCAGCGGCGGGCGTCCGCGACGCATGCACCCCCCGGCGCAGCGCGCGGCGGTACAGCACCTGTTCGTCGGTCATCGCACTCGCCTCTCCGTCACTGTCCGCACCCCGGCGTATCGGATGTCCACCGCATCCACAGCGCGCCCGGAGAGATCGCGCATCCCCTCGACCAGCCGTCGCCGCAACTCCTCGCCGTCCTCGCGGACGGAGACGTCTCGCCCCGGAGTGAGCGCGAGGGGAACGGTCACCGAGACCCGCAGCCTGCCGCGCTCGTCGGCGAGCGCCACCGAGACGTCGTCGACGGGGACCCGCGCGGCATCGCGGGCGATGCCGGTGGCCATGTGCTGCAGAGCCTTCGCGCTGAGGGTCGTCGTCCCCACGACGACCCTCAGCTCCGGCTCTGCCACGAGCTGGTCCGTCATGATGACGAACGCCGCCCGCGGAACACGTCCGCGAGGGCGCGGACGTCGAGCCGGCCATCGATGATCCGGCCGACGGCCACTCCGACGAGCATCGCCAGGGCGACGAGCACGAACGCCCAGAAGCCGAAGGCGATCCAGGTGAGGGCCAGCACGGCGGCGACCGCCGCCCCGATCATCGAGCCGTTCACAGGACTCGAGCCTCCTGCTGCTCGTCCTCGTCGTCATCCGACGGGATGTGCACGTCGTTGACCGTCACGTTGACCTCGGCGACCTCCATGCCGACGAGCTCGACCATCGCACGCGCGATGGCGGCACGGACCTCGTCCGCGACCTTCTGCAGCGAGACGGGGTACTCCGCGACGATGGTCGCGTCGACGGCGACCTGCGTCTCGCCGACCTCGACGCTGATGCCCTGGGAGAGATCGGTCGTGTTGAGGGCGTCCCTGATCGCGCCGACCATGCGCGCCGCTCCGCCGCCGAGCGCGTAGACGCCGGGGACCTCGCGTGCGGCGATGCCCGCGATCTTCGCGACGACGCCGTCGCCGATCGTCGTCTTCCCCACCGTCGTCGCGCCGGTCGACGCCGTGACGACCTGAGCCTTGGGCTGGGTGCCACCAGTCACGTTTGCCATCTTGAGCTCCTTCATCCGAGTGTCCGCATCCGTCCGGGACACGGGCCGCAGTGCCGCGACACTCCTAAGACGGATCCCGGAGGGGAATCGTCACAGATCCGTCCGAGATTCCTCTGACCGGGCCTCTCAGTGCACTCCTAGGTAGAGAGTGCAGAATTGCACACTATGACCGACAGTGCAGATTCTCTGCGGGAGAAGCGCAAGCGCGAGACGACCCGGGCGTTGACCGAGACCGCGCGTCGCCTGACCACCGACCGCGGTTTCGCGGGCTTCACCGTCGAGGAGCTCTGCGCCGAGGTCGGGGTCTCCCGGCGCACGTTCTTCAACTACTTCGAGAGCAAGGAGAACGCGGTCTTCGGCTTCGCCGCGATCGACTCCCGCCAGGAGGCGCTGGAGGCGGAGTTCGCCGCCAGGGACGGCGCGCTGCTCGACGACTTCATCGACCTCACGATCGCGCGCTTCGAGCTCTTCAACCCGCTCGACGACGCGCCCGCGCTGTTCGCGATCATCGAGCAGGAACCGCGATTGCTCAAGGCGGCCTTCGCGCAGCTCGCAGAGAACGAACGCCGGGACATGGCGCTGATCGTGCAGCGCACCGGCGAGAGCGCGGATGCCGAGCTCCGCGCCGAGGTCATGGTCCACACCGTCGGCGCGCTGGTGCGCCTGAGCATGGACCAGCTGCTGCACCACCACTCGACCATCCCCTTCGCCGACCTCGTCAGCCGACGGCTCGACGTCGCCCGCTCCGTGTACGCACCATCACAGAAAGCCGACTGAATGTCCGCCACCGCCACCCGGGATGCGCCCTTCCTGCTCACGAAGCGCCGCATCTGGATCATCTTCAGCGCCCTCATCGCGGGCATGCTGCTCTCGAGCCTCGATCAGACCATCGTCTCGACCGCCATGCCGACGATCGTCGGTCAGCTCGGCGGCGTCGACCACCAGGTCTGGATCACCACCGCCTACCTGCTCGCCACGACGATCGTCATGCCCATCTACGGAAAGTTCGGCGACGTGCTCGGGCGCCGCAACCTCTTCCTCGTCGCGATCGCGCTGTTCACGCTGGCGTCGGTCGGATGCGCCTTCGCCACCGACTTCTGGATGTTCGTCACCTTCCGCGCCCTGCAGGGCCTCGGCGGCGGCGGTCTGATGATCCTGTCGCAGGCGATCATCGCCGACATCGTGCCCGCCAACGAACGCGGCAAGTACATGGGCCCCCTCGGCGCGGTCTTCGGACTCTCGGCGGTCGCGGGCCCCCTCCTCGGCGGGTTCTTCGTCGACCACATGACCTGGCAGTGGGCGTTCTACATCAACATCCCGGTCGGCATCGCCGCGTTCATCATCGCCCTCGTGGCGCTGAAACTCCCGAGCAAGAAGGCCGAGAAGCCGATCGACGTCCTGGGCGTCGTGTTCCTCTCCATCGCCACGACGTGCCTGATCTTCTTCACGGACTTCGGCGGCGACAAGGAGTTCGGATGGGACTCGCTCGCCACCTGGGCCTGGGGCGCGGGGCTGGTCGTCGCCGCGACCGCCTTCGTCATCACGGAGGCCAAGGTGCAGGACCCGATCATCCCGCTCAGCCTGTTCCGGAACCCCATCTTCATCAACGCCACGGCGATCGGCCTCGTGCTCGGCATCGGCATGTTCGCCGCGATCGGCTTCGTGCCGACCTTCCTGCAGATGTCGTCCGGCACCTCCGCCGCGGCATCGGGGCTGCTGATGATCCCGATGATGGTCGGCCTCATGGGGACGTCGATCTTCTCGGGAATCGCGATCTCCAAGACGGGGAAGTACAAGGTCTACCCGATCCTCGGCACGATCATCACGGGCCTGGCGATGGTGGCGTTCACGACACTGTCGGCATCCACCCCGATCTGGCTGATCTGCGTCTTCCTGTTCTTCTTCGGGGCGGGCCTCGGCCTCATCATGCAGGTGGTGGTGCTCGTCGTGCAGAACGCCGTGCCTGCGGGTGAGATCGGCACGGCGACGAGCACGAACAACTACTTCCGCGAGGTCGGTGCGTCACTCGGCACCGCGGTGTTCGGGACGATCTTCACCACGCGGCTGACCGAGAACCTGCTCGGCGTGTTCTCCGGAGCCGGGGCGTCGTCCGCAGACGCCTCGCAGGCCGCGTCGACCATCGACCCCGCGACCCTGAGCACGCTCCCCGACGAGGTGCGCGACGGCATCGTCGCGGCCTACGCGGACGCGCTCGCTCCGGTGTTCTGGTACCTGGTGCCGTTCATCGTCGTCGCGCTCGTGCTGTCGCTCTTCCTGAAGCAGATCCCGCTCTCCGATCAGGCGGGCCTCGTCGCCCGCGGCGAGGCGATCAGCGGCGAGGAGGCGGAGCGCCTGGAGGCCGAGCAGCGCGGCGTCGCGACCGCCGCGCCGGCATCCGAGGAGACCGCTCCGCCCGTCCGCTGACGTCTGCTCACGAAGGAAGGGCCCGCTCCTCAGTCCGAGGAGCGGGCCCTTCTGTCATCCGGAGACGTCAGGGGAGGTCGGCGACGTCGACCTCGTCGTCGTCACCGTCCGTGGCCTTCTGACCCTCACCCGGGGTGGCCGGGTCGATCTCCGGCTCGGAGTCGTTGGTCACGAAGTCGGCGTCGACGCCCGTGGCGTCGACCTCGGCTCCGTCGCTCGGTGGCTGCTGCGGATCTGACATGTTCGCTCCGATCGTCGATGGACAGGACGATCAGTCTCGCGGCCGCCGCCGCCGTCGGGCATCCCCTTGACAGGAACCCCTGCCGCGGCACGCGCAGCCCCGGATACGACAAAACCCCCGGAATCCCGGGGGTTTCATTATGTAGCAGGAGCGGGGCTTGAACCCGCGACCTCACGATTATGAGTCGTGCGCTCTGACCAGCTGAGCTACCCTGCCGCAACGCATCCGCATCGCAGATGCGAACACCGTGAGCCCCGAGTCAGGATTGAACTGACGACCCCTTCCTTACCATGGAAGTGCTCTGCCACTGAGCTATCGGGGCGCGCTGCCCCTCGCGGGGCAACCACACGAGAATACCATCTCCATGGCGTCCTCATGAAATCGAGCCGATCAGTACGAGTACCGACCTGCGTTCTCGCGGAGCCACGGCAGCGGGTCGATCTTGCTGCCGTTGATGATGAGCTCGAGATGCAGGTGAGCTCCGTACGAGCGGCCGGTGTTGCCGGTGCGGCCGATGATGTCGCCGACCTTGACGGTGTCGCCGGTCTTGACCTGGAGCGAGCCGTACTGCATGTGCGAGTAGTGGCTGGTGACGACCTGTCCGTCGATGACATGGTCGATGTACACGGTGACGCCGTACGCGCCGCCCTGCTCGGTCGCGATGCGCACCGTGCCGTCGGCGATCGCCTGGATCGGAGCGCCCTCGCCGGGCACGAAGTCGGTGCCCTCGTGCAGGCGCCCCCAGCGCATCCCGTATCCGGAGCTCATGTTCACGCCGACCTTGAAGGGCCACTGGATCGCAGCCTCGGGGTCGTTCGTGAAGATCTCGTCGGAGTAGTTGATGCCCTCTTCGGAGGCGACCTGGATCATCGACACGGTCGAGAAGCTGTCGGAGCGGGCGAGCGATTCGTTCTGCACGTCGGAGGACGTGACGAACGCCTGGATCTCGTCGTCATCATCGGAGGCGCCAGAGCCGGATGCGGCGACCAGCGACGACGATGACAGCGCCTGTCCGCCCTGGACGGCCGCGACGGCCTCGGCGGGCAGCGTCATGCCGACTGCGAGCAGGCCGGCGAGGCTCATCACACCGACGGTCGCGCCGACCGCGAGGAACCTGCGCACCGGCGGGCGACGACGCCCGACGTGCTGCGTGGCTTCCGCCGGGACGGCGCTCGGAGCGGCGTCGGCCTCGGGAGCCTGCGCGCTCTCGGCCTCGGGCGCCGCCGTGCGGAAGGCCCGCGCGGCGGATTCGAAGGCGTCGACCCGGGGCTCGTCGGCCGGCGCGTCAGCGGCAGGCGCGTCCGCGGCAGGCGCGTCCGTCTGGACGGTCGACTCGGAGACGATCGACGGCTCGGCGGCCGTCTCGACGGCGGCGCCGTCTTCAGCCGGCACGACGGCCTGGTGATCGGATGCGGCGGATGCGGCGGCGACGGCCGAGGCCGCGACGAAGATCTCTGCGGTGCTCAGTCGCTGGCGCGCGGCGCGGCGGGAGAGCGGGGCTTCGGAGACCTCGCGAGCGTCGTCGACGACGACATCCGCTGCTTCTGCCGCGATGGCCTGGACAGGCTCGGTGCGGGGGCGGCTGGAGCGGCGTGTGGGCGCAGCAGCAGCCGGGGAATTCTCGAAGGGCAAAACAGATTCTCTCGGGTTAAACGTCAAGCTCGGGGGCGCTTACAGCAGTCATCGTTCGGGCCGATGAAAGTAACGATCGGATAAACCCTAGCCTGCTCAGCCTGGGAATGCCATGAGCGGATCAGGGACTCGCCGTGAGCAGCGCGAGAAGTCGCCCGTGAACCTCGGTTCCTGCGGCGATGAGCATGGGTCTCAGCGACTCGGTGTCGACGAGACTCACCGCTCCCCCGGCCTCCGACACCAGCAGCGACCCCGCCGCGAAGTCCCAGGGCTTGAGGCCACGCTCGAAGTAGCCGTCGAGTCTGCCCGCCGCGACGTAGGCGAGATCGAGCGAGGCCGCGCCCGCTCGGCGCAGGTCACGAGCGATCGTCATGACGGTGCGCACCGTCGTCAGATCCCCGTCGTGCGTGGCCGGGTCATAGCCGAATCCGGTCGCCAGCAGAGCCCCTGCCGGAGTCTCGTCCGTGACCGCGAGGCGCTGATCTCCGAGCCACGCGCCGCCCCCGCGCACGGCGCGGAACAGCTCGTCGGTGGCCGGGGCGTACACGGCCCCCGCGAGCGCCTCCCATTCGCCGGGTGCCGCGACGCCGCGGACCGCAGCGATGCTGACCGCGTAGGACGGGATGCCGTACGCGTAGTTGACGGTGCCGTCGATCGGGTCGACGACCCAGGTGATGCCCGTCTCGCCGGGCTCCGGGTCGGTCTCCTCGCCCAGGAATCCGTCGCCCGGCCGCTCTTCGCGGAGCCGGGTGCGGATGAGCGCTTCGACCTCGCGGTCGGCGTCGGTCACGATGTCGGCCACCGACGACTTCGTCGCCGCCAGTCGCACGCCCTCGGCGCGTCGTGTGCGCGCCAGCGCTCCCGCCTCGCGCGCGATCCGCGCCGCGAGCTCTCCGAGTGCAGTCTCCACGGTCGCTACCTCCCCGATCACTGCGGCGGCAGCGGCGGAGCGGGCGGGTACGACTGCGGAGCAGGCGGCACAGGTGGCTGCGTCGGCTGCCCTGCCGGGGCGGCGGTGTGTGGAGCGGGCGGCGCGGGAACCGCGGTCGCAGGGTCCGGCGCGACCGGGAACGCGGGCGTCGGCGGCGCGGGGAACTGCGGAGTCGGGAAGGCCTGCACGGGCTGCGCCTCGCGCGGCTGCGCGGGGTACGGCGCCGTGGCGTACTCCTGGCCTGCCTGCTGCGGAAGCGCGAGCGGAGCCCCGTGCTGCGGCGCCGGAACCGACGGGTGCCCCGTGTAGTAGGCGTTCCAGTCGGGTGAGCCGTCGGGCAGCACCGGCAGCGGCGTGACGCCGTCGGCGTAGGTGGGCCACGCGGGGGCTCCGCTGACGCCGCCGTGCGCGTGCGCGGGCGCCGGCTTCTTCGGGGCGAACAGGGCGTTCAGCAGCGGGATGAGGGTCGTGCCGACCGCCGCGAGGATCGTGAGCGCCACCACGATGCGCCAGTACAGCTCGCCGTAGTCGAACGTGTGCGGGAACGTGAGGAAGAACACCAGCATGCCGACGAGCCCGCCGAGGAACACCAGTGTGGCGATGTAGATGACGCGCGTGAAGGTCGTCACGTGCCGCTGCGCCGCGGGAGTGAAGAGCCGCACGTGCAGCAGCGCGAGCTGGAGGATGCCGACCACCAGCAGCAGCTGGAAGAAGCGCTCGGCTCCCGAGAAGAAGGGGTCGTTGTCGGGCAGCCAGATCTTGACCGCCCCGACGAGCAGGGCGACGATCCAGCTCACCATGCTCGACAGCGCGAGCCAGTCGGGACGGTTCGGCGCGAGCCCCGCCTCGAGGATGGCGATCCCCGCGAATGCGGCGAGCAGGAGGATGGTCAGGAACGCTCGGCCGATCAGACCGTCCTGGTCGCCGATGAGCACCCAGACGACGCACACGAGCGCCGCCGCGATGAGGGCCCCGATGGCGATCCAGAGGGCACCTCTGATGAGGAGGGACAGATTCTTCTTCTCGACCAGAGCGGCGGGCTGCTGGGCGATCTCCGGCTGGGACATCGCATTCCTCTCGTTGAGCGGCATCGGGATCATCCTCGCATGCGGGACGCCGACGCCGTGGTCATGCGCGCCATCCGCACGGGACCGATGCCGCCGCGTGCGGGAGGGTCAGCCGGCCTTGCCCGCCGACGCGGCGGCGAACGCCGCGATCCGACGCTGCGCCTCGTCCGTCTCGAGCGACGCGCCGATCGACCGCGCCTCCTCGCTCAGCTGCTCGGCGAACGAGCGCTCCGGCTGGGAGCGCACGAGTCGCTTGGCCTGGCCGTAGGCCTCCGCCGCACCCGCGAGCCAGAACCGGGCGACCTCTTCGGCGCGGGAGCGCACGGCATCCGCCTCGGCTGCCGCATCCTCGGCCGCGACCACCTCGGCGACCAGGCCCCACTCGAGAGCCTCCGATGCCGTGAGAAGGCGATCCTGCAGCACCAGCTGCAGAGCGCGGCGCTGGCCGACGGCGCGCGACAGCTGCGCCGAGACCGAGAGGTCCGGAGTGAGACCGATGTTCGCGTAGAGACTGCCGAGCCGAGAGCGGGACCCCACGACCGCGTAATCGCTGCTCAGCAGGATGCCGAGACCGCCGCCTGCCGTGGTGCCGTGCGCGGCGGCCACGACCGGGACCGAGGACTCGGTGAGGGCGCGGATGCCGGAGTTGATGACCTCCGCCAGAGCGGTGATCTCCGCTCCCGAGCCCATCGTCGTCGCCATGTCCACCACGTCGCCGCCGGCGCAGAAGGCGGGCCCCGTCGCATCGACGAGGATCGCGCCGACGTCCGACCGCGAGGTCGCCGCCGCGGTCGCGTCGCGCCACGCGTGCGCGAGCTCGGCGTTGAAGGCGTTGAGCCGCGACGGCCTGTTGAGCGTGAGCCGCGCGAGACCCTCTTCGACGGCGAACAGGATGACATCACTCATGGCTTCTCCTTCGAGCACAGGGCAGTGCGATCCAGGCTAGTCGGGTCAGGACTCGTCGCGCGTCCGCGCGACGAAGGCCTCCATGCGCCGTCGAGTGCCGTCGAGTCGCATGTCCACCTGACCGGGGGCGAGGACCTCGTTGGGCGCGAGCGGGTGGGCGAGACGGACGTTCTCGTGGCACGACAGATCCGCGCAGATGTAGGTGCCGACCGAGTCGCCGCGCTCCCCCGCCGCTCCGGCGCGACGTGCGGAGAAGAGGGCCACCTGGTTGCCCGGCTGCATCGTGTGGCAGATGTTGCACATGCCCGACCGGCCGCGGCCCGGGTCGGACACGCGCAGGACGGTTCCGGTGATCGCGCCCTCGTGCTGCGTCAGCACGTATCCGCGCCGCCCGGCGCTCGGGTCCCGCCACGCGTAGAAGTCGAGGTAGTCCCAGTCGACGAGCACCAGATCATGCGGCATCTCCATGACCCGCAGCTCGTCGGCATCCGCGTTCGCGAAGGACGCACGGATCTCTGCTTCGGTGAGCGCTCGCATCCGCCCAGTCTATGAAGACTCCGACGCGACGGCGAGCCGTCGCGGAGCCGGCGCGGAGCCGGCGCGGAGCCGGCGGACCGCGGCCCGGGGGTGAGTCCCGGGGTGAAAAAACGACCACCGCTGCTCGCCGACGATCACGCGACATCCGACGCTCCCTACCGTGGTCTCAGGTCGCCGAGCACACGGATCCCCGGTCCGTCCCCGGGCTCGCGGCCGCGAGGCGCATCGGGCGACCCCCAGGCGCTCGATGCGCCTCATTCCATCGCAGGGCCGCGGGACGCGGGAGGGGCAGGAGGATCGTCATCGCCGAACAGACCGAGCTCTGCGCCGCGCAGCAGCGCCTGCTCCCGCGTGGCGGCACCCAGCTTGCGGTACGCACTGCGGCGCTGCACCTTCACGGTGTTCGGCGAGACGAACAGGGCCTCGGCGATGGATGCCGTCGACGAAGTCCTGCGGAGTTGTCGCATCACGGCGAGCTCCCTCGTCGTCAGAGTCACGGGAGGCGGCATCGGTGGGAACGGACGGGTTCCGGCGGACCGGGCGACGTGTCGATCGATCTCGTCACGGACCGACGGATCCGAGATCTGCCGCGCGGCCGTCAGCGCGTCGGGGTCGAACAGCGCGATCGGCGCCGAGGTGTCCTCCTCGCGCATGATCGCCGCGGCGAAGGACATGGCCTGCGCGCCGATGCGATCCCTGCCGAGCCGGGCCGCCGCGACGCCGACGGTCAGAAGGGACAGCCCGAGCCACTGCGTGTCGCCGGAGTCCTCGGCCTCTCGTCGCGCCGCCTCGCCGTCGGCGAAGGCTCGCGCGTCGTCGCCCGTCAGCAGAGCGCGAAACGCATCCACCGCATGGGCGCCGGGAGAGCGGACGCGCACTGTCGCCAGCACGCGCTCCGCCGCCCTGGGGTCGCCGAGCGCCAGCAGAGCGAGGCCGTGCGCGACGGTCAGCCGAGCCGCCGCGGCCTCGGAGGTCGCCGAGTTCGCTCCCCTCTCGAGGGCGCGCTCGACAGCCAGGAGGGCCTCCGGCCCACGCCCCGCGCGCACCTCGATCTCGCTCTGCACCGACACGATGTAGGGCCAGAGCTCGGTGGTGCCGAGATGATGCGCCACCGCGGCCACCCGGCTCCGCGCGCCGTCGAGATCGTGCGCCGCGACGGCGATGTGGGCGCGGGCGAGCTGCTCCATGATCCCGAAGTGGTCGAATCGCCAGGCGAGCGGAGGATCGGCCTCCGCGATCTCCTCGAGGATGCGACGGGCCTCCGCGAGTCGTCCGCGCATCGCGTGGATCCCGGCGAGGACGGCGGCGCAGTGGTACCAGCCGCCGTCGTCATCCGGCATCCGCAGGACGACGCCGTCTTCGAGGAACGTCACGTTCTCCGAGACGCGGATCGCCATGCCCTGCTCGAGCACCGCCACGGCATCCTCCAGCCGTCCCGCGAAGAGATGGCTCAGGCCGCAGTTGCTGAGGAGGAGGGCGGTGACGCCGATGCAGTCCGCACGCTGCGCGGGCGTCAGGGCGTCGTAGGTCTCGGCGACGCGATCGGCCGTGACATCGGAGCGTCGGAACTGGCCGGCGAGGCGCTCGGCGAGCACGGCGATGCTCAGCATCCAGAACCGCTCGACGCGGTCGTCGTCCGCGCCCTGACGTCGGAGCGTCGATGCGGCGCTCTGGAAGTAGGCGAACGCCCGGAGGCGATGCCCGAGGCGCATGAGGACGAGCGCCATGACGGTCGCCAGCACGGGGTGGCGGACGAGGACAAGCGGGCTCTCCCGCTGCAGCAGCACCTCGACATCGCGCGGGCAGGTCCGCGAGAGGAGGAACCACGACTCCCGTCCGAATCGGGAGGCGAGCGCGTAGTCTCGCGCGCGGAGGGCGTTCGACAGCGCCTCCAGATGTCGACCGTGCTCGAACGCCCACGCTGCGACGATCCGACGGATCGGCGCGGTCGCCTCGACCGGACGCCGATCGAGGCGACGGATCAAAGCTTCGCGCAGAGCCGGGGTGTAGACGAAGGCCGGCCCGCCGTCCGCCGCCTCCCACATGCCGAGCCCGGAGAGCTCCGCACGCTCCAGGTGCCGACCGGCCACGCCCTCCCATCCGAGCCGGGCCACCACGTCCGACGTCACGATGCCGGGGACCGCGGTCTGCAGCAGGAACTCCTGGAAGTCCGCCGGGTCATCCGAGCGGAGGAGACCCGCCAGCATCGCGTCCGCGACCTGCTGCACGTCCGCGGTCGCGGCGTCCAGCGGGCCGCCGTGCGTCACGGCGGCGATGCCCAGCATCCGTGCCCCGAGCGGCAGCGCGGCGACGCCGTCCATGGCGAGCTGCGGTTGTGGCCGACCGCTCGCCCGCTCGATCACGGTGCGCGCCTCGTCCGCGGTGAACAGCAGCTGCGCCGGGCCGATGACGCCCGCGTCGGTCGCGGCGAGAGCCCTCAGCGTCCTCGGCACGATCGACCGCCGGGTGGCGACCGCGATGCGGAGGCGCGGAGAGGCGGCGAGGAGCTCTGCCGTGAGATCGAGGAGCGGCATGTCCCCCGCCTGTTCGGCGTTGTCGATGAGGATGACGCACGGCTCGGTGATGTCCGCCACCGCCGCACGGATCCGAGCGACCGGGTCGCGCACGCTGTCGAACCCGCGCAGCACCGCGTGCGTGGTCTCGACATCCGTGACGAGATGGCGCTCGAGCAGCCGGGCGAGCAGCTCTCGCAGAAGCAGGTGGATGTTCGTGACCCGCTCGTCGAGAGCCAGCCGGACGACGGCCACCCCGGATTCTCGGAGGCTCCACGCCCACTGGCTGAGGAGCACCGACTTCCCCGCGCCGGCCGGGCCGCTGATCAGCGTGAACGCGTGCCCTCGATCGAGGATCTCGGTCAGCCGCGGGCGATCGATCGCAGCGGCGGGAGGACGTGCCGCTCCGGCATCCCGTCGACGGTCATCGTCCATGCACAGCCCCCAGAGATCGCGGACTCCCCCTTCCGCGTCACCGATCGTACGGCGACGTGGCCCGCGGAGGGCACCGCGAGGACGCAGCCATATCGAGATATCGGTATCGCTTCCTCGTCTCCCCGTGCGGCCATGCCCGCGGGTCGGGACTACTCGGCCGCCCGCTGCATCGCCTGATCGGCCTCCGAGACGATGTTCCGCATCGCGGCGGCGGCGACATCGCCCGCTCCGCTCGCGACCGCGAACGCGACATCGCGATGCCATTGCACGGCATCCGAGTCGGCGACGTGCGGCATGAGATCGTGCGCGGTGCGCCCACGGAGGACCGCCTCCACCGTGCCGCCCAGCGCCGCGAGCATCCCGTTGCCGGACGCCTCGAGAAGGAGCCTGTGGAAGCGGATGTCCGCGGTCAGGTAGCGGTCGCGGTCGGCCTCGTGGTCCTCCTCCCCCATCTGCACGACGAGGGAGACGAGATCCACCTTCTGCTCCGGAGTCGCGTTCGCCGCCGCCAGCTGTGCGGCCAGCGGCTCCACCACGGATCGCAGCTGGCTGAGCTCCCGCAGCTGCTCGGCCCGTCCCGGCCCCGCGAGACGCCACGCGATCACCTCGGGGGCGTAGACGTTCCAGTCGGAGCGAGGCCGCACCTCGACCCCGGACTTCCGTCGCACCCAGACGAGACCGAAGGACTCGAGCACGCGCACCGCCTCGCGGGCGGCCGACCGCGAGACGCCGCGTCGCACGGCGATCTCGACCGTCAGCATCCGCGAGCCCGGCGCATGGACGCCGTCGACGATGGCGCGGCCGAGCTCGTCGACGAGCGACTCGTGCACGGTGTTCGCCGGAGCGGAGGAGGTCATAGCTCGAGTATGCCTCGGGATAGCGCGGCTGATCGAACAAGTAGGAGCCGGCGCAGTCTTTATGTTGCGCATCTCTCATCGACCGTGCTTATTATGTACGGCATAAGGTCGAATCTTCTCGCCCGGATCAAGGAAGCTCATGGCACTCATCACCCCCGCCGCGTCCGCATTCGTGACCGCAGCCACAGACACCACCGTCACCGACCGCCCGGCGGGCCAGCTCATCGCCGCCGCGGTGATCGGGATCGCGATCATCATCGTGCTCATCACGTGGGTGAAACTGCACCCGTTCCTGTCGCTCACGATCGGTGCGCTCGCGACCGGCGCGATCGCCGGCATGGACATCGCCGACTCGGTCACGAGCTTCTCCACCGGCTTCGGCTCGACCATGGGCGGCGTCGGCATCCTCATCGCGCTCGGCGCCATCTACGGAAAGCTGCTGGCCGACTCCGGCGGAGCCGACCGCATCGTCGACACCCTCGTCGCGCGAGCGAGCGCGCGCTCCCTCCCCTGGGTCATGGGACTCATCGGCGCGGTCATCGGCCTGCCCATGTTCTTCGAGGTCGGGCTCGTGCTGCTCGTTCCCGTCATCATCCTCGTCGCCCGCCGGTCGGGTCAGCCCCTGATGCGCATCGCGATCCCCACCCTCGCGGGCCTCTCGGCGATGCACGGTCTGGTGCCGCCCCACCCGGGTCCCCTCGCCGCGATCGACGCGCTCGGCGCCAACCTCGGCCTCACTCTGGCCTTCGGCGTCATCGTCGCGATCCCGGCCGTGATCGTCTCCGGTCCGCTGTTCGCGCGCTTCGCGGCCCGCTGGGTCGACGTCCCGGTCCCCGAGCTGTTCACCACGTCCGAGGATGAGGGCGAGGCGCAGCGCCGCCGTCCGTCGTTCGGCGCCACGCTCTTCAGCATCCTGCTGCCTGTCTTCCTCATGCTCGCGAAGGCGATCGCCGACATCTCGGCGGCGGGCTCCGACGCCCCCTGGAAGGTCGCCCTCGACTTCCTCGGGACCCCCGTCATCGCCCTCCTCATCGCCGTGCTGGCCGGATTCTTCATCCTCGGTCGCGGCGCGGGCTTCGACCGCACGAAGGTCAACGACATCGTCGGCTCTTCGCTCGGCCCGATCGCCGGCATCCTGCTGATCGTGGGCGCGGGCGGCGGCTTCAAGCAGGTGCTGGTCGACACCGGCATCGGCGGCGTCATCGCGGAGTTCGTCTCCGGATCCTCCGTGTCGGTGCTCATCCTCGCGTGGCTCGTCGCGGTCGTCATCCGCATCGCCACCGGGTCGGCGACGGTCGCCACGATCACCGCGGCCGGCATCCTGCAGCCGCTGACCGAGACTCTCGACTCCCCCATGGTCGCGCTGCTCGTGCTCGCGATCGGCTCGGGATCGGTCTTCCTGTCGCACGTGAACGATGCGGGCTTCTGGCTGATCAAGGAGTACTTCGGTCTCAGCATCCCCCAGACGCTGAAGTCGTGGACCGTGCTGGAGTGCCTGATCTCGGTCACCGGCCTCGCCGGCGTCCTCGTCCTGAGCATCTTCGTGTGAGGCTGGGATGATGACGACCACCGCTCCCGTCCTCGTGTTCATGGGCGTCGCCAGCACGGGCAAGTCGACCGTCGCCGCCATGCTGTCGGGACGCCTCGGCTGGGCCTTCGAAGAGGGCGACGATCTCCATCCCGAGGCGAACGTGGCGAAGATGGCCGCCGGTCACGCCTTGAACGACGACGACCGCTGGCCGTGGCTCGACCGCATCGCGGAGTGGATCGACGAGCGCATCGCCGCGGGCGAGCCGGGGATCGTGACGTGCTCGGCTCTGCGCCGCAGCTATCGCGACGTCCTGCGCCGGGACGCGGTGACGTTCGTGCACTTCGCCGGCGAGCGTCAGCTCATCCTCGACCGGATGCTGCGCAGGCAGGGGCACTTCATGCCCCCCACGCTGCTCGACTCGCAGTTCGCGACGCTCGAGCCGCTCGGCGCGGACGAGAAGTCGATCGAGATCGACATCTCCCTCACACCCGCCGAGCAGGCCGCCGAGATCGCGACGCGTCTGCGCCTGCAGGCCGACATCTGACGACGGCGGGAACTCCGGGTCCTGCGTCGTCACTCATCGGAGCCGACGCACGGACCGGCGATCGATGAACTCGGAGGCGAGATGGCTGACGATCACGCGGTCCCCTCCGCCCTCGAGCCGGGACAGCAGTCGCCCTGCCGCCCTCTCCCCCAGCGCGTGCAGCGGCTGACGGACGGTGGTGATCGGCGGATCGTGCACCTCCGCCCAGGGCGAGTCGTCGAAGGCGACGAGCGAGAGGTCCTGAGGGATGCGGCGCCCATGGTCGCGTGCCGCTGACAGCGCCGCGATGACCGAGTCCTGCTCGGTGGCGATGATGGCGGTGACGTCCCCGTCGGTGAGCGTGCGGGCGAGGAACTCCTCGACGCCCGCGATGTTCTGCGCGCCCGTCATGACGAGTTCAGGGCGCAGCGGCACGCCTGCATCGGCGAACGCGTCCACGTATCCCAGGAATCGCTCCCCGGTACTCGTGATCTCCGAGGTCAGGGCGGCAGAGGTGAGTGCGGCGAGGTCCGCGTCCGCTCCGGCCGGCAGCGCCGGGCCCCAGGCCAGCGCGATCCTCCGGTGCCCGGCTGCGAGCAGGTAGTCGGTCGCTTCGCGCGCCGCGTCCCTGTTGTCCAGGACGACGGCATCCGCATCGAGCCCACGCAGGGTGCGGTCGATCTGGACCACCGGGATCCCCCGCTCCGCAGCACTGCGCAGCGCGGAGGCGGACGCGTCACGGCCTCCGGCGGGCGCGACGATGATGCCGTCCACCTGCTTCGCCGTCAGAAGGCGCACGGCATCCGCCTCGAGGCCCTCGTCCTCGTCGCTGCTGATGACGATGGTGCCGTACCCGGCGCGGCGGGTCGCGTCGGCGATGCCGCGCAGCACCCCGGCGAAGAACGGGTTGGAGAGGTCGGCGAGGATCACGCCGATCGTGCGCGTGACACCGGTGTTCATGCTCCGCGCGAGCTCGTTGGTCTCATAGCCGAGCTCCGCCGCAGCGGCGAGAACCCGTTCGCGGGTGCGCGCGCTCACGGATCCGTATCCGCCGAGCACGCGCGCAGCGGAGGACCGGCCGACACCGGCTCTCTCGGAGACCTCCGAAAGAGTGGGTTTGGCGGGTTCGTGAGAAGGCACGGACTTCACTCTACGGCTCCGCCGCGGCCCGGCTCATCCGCCGAGCACGAGCTCTCCGGAGGCGAGCACGAGCCGCGGCGACGCGCCGATCAGCTCGTCCTCGGTGACCGAGAGGAGATCCCGGTCGAAGACGACGACATCGGCCGCGGCTCCGGCCACGAGCCCTCGACGGCCCCGATCGGACCCCAACGCGCCGCGCTCGTCGGTCCAGATCGAGATGACATCATCCCGCGGGACGGCTGCCCCATGCGGCCAGCGCTCGCTCGCCCCTTCGCGCCCCAGGACTCGGCCGGACGACGACAGGAGCGCCTCGGGCAGGCTCGGGTCGAAGAGGGGGAAGTCCGAGCCCGAAGCCACGGCGACTCCGGATCGGAGCAGCGCCGAGAGGTTCGCGAGACGATGCCGCTGCGACCCGTCCAGCCACCCCTCGACGGAGCTCGTGGTGTATCCGGGATACCGAAGGATCTGGGTGTAGTACTCCACGCCGAGACCGAGGTCCGCCAGACGCGCCACGTCGTCATCGTCGAGCATCGAGGCGTCCGAGACGGTGCACCCGCCAGGCAGCGGACCGCGATGCGCGGCGTAGATGTCGAGGCAGGCGCGGACAGCGGCGTCCCCGTCGGCGTTCAACGCCAGCCGGAAGCCCGCGTCGAGAATGCGCGCGGCCTCGCGCGCGAGAGCCCGTCGGTCGAACGACAGCCGTTCGTCTTCCGGATCGGAGCATCGGAGGTCGGCGGTCCCCTCGTCGAAGGAGCCGTCGGTCATGAGCTTGAACCCGTGGAACCGCGCACCGCCGTCCGGCCGGTCGTCGAGGGCTCCGGCCCAGTCGAGATCCGCCGGCTCCCGCACCGGCTGCGAGGCGAACGAGTACGAGAGCCGAAGCCGAGCCGATCTCGACAGCTCGTCGATGACCGGCAGCATCCCGAGGTGGTCATCGAACCCGATGTCCTTGACCGACGTCACGCCGCCCCGATGCATCCGCGCGGCGGCGGCCAGGAACGCCCGCTCGACGGCGGAGTCGTCGAGCGCCAGGCGCGCGTAGAGCGGCGCGAGTTGCTCGTTGGATGCGGGGTCGGGGTCGCCGAGCTGTGCGCGCGCCGCTGGGGTGAGCAGGATGCCGTCACGGTCGGCGCTCAGCAGCACGGCGTCGCCGACTCCTTCGCCGCCGAAGGTCTCCCGCAGACGCGTCACCTGTGCGGCGGTGGCGTTGCGCAGGAACACGGCCCCCTCCGAAGCCGAGATCAGGCGACCGATGTCGTCGTCGGAGACGTGGCGTGCGTCCGTGCCCGCCACTTCCAGGAGCTGCGACGTGAAGAACGTGTGGTCATCGTGGAACCCGGAGGTCACGAGCCCCGCGCCGGCGTCGTGCACGGCGGTCCCGTCGCCGATCCACGGGGCGGCCTCGTCCGCGCGCCGCCCGGTGGCCACGATCCGATCCCCCGCGACGGCGAGGAACCCGGGTCCGACATCTCCGGCACGCCGCCGGATGCTGTCGCCGACGATCACATGGTCCGCGATCACGCCGTGATCCCGAAGACACCCACCAGTGCGAAGCCGACGACGGCGACGACCGCGGCGATGATCTGATAGGGCAGGTTGGTGATCCAGTGGCGGTACAGCGGGACGCGAGTCGCGCTGGACGTGAGAAGCCCCACGTCCGACGAGATCGCCGCCGCGACGCCGAACGTCCCCGCCGACAGCAGAGCAGCCACCGTCGCGGGGACGCTCGCCCCGGTCTGCCCCGCCAGCTGCACCAGCACCGGCACGAGCAGGATGTACAGCGACCAGTTCAGGGTGACCAGCATCTCCGTGAGACCGAACACGAGGAAGATGATCAGCGGCAGCCACTGGGGTGCGAGCACGCCCGAGACGTTGTCGATCACGAAGTCCGTGAACCCCAGCGTGGAGATGCCGTGCACGAGCACGAAGGCCAGCGCCATGAGCAGCACCAGCGAGAAGATGTCCTTCATCCCGTCGATCACCGCGTCGACATACGCGGCGATGGTCGTGAACCGCTGCGCGACGAGAAGCACCCCGGTCACGAGGATCGCCAGGATGAAACCGAGCTGGATCTGACCGAACACCAGCGTCGTGACGATGACGACGGCGATCGGCACGAGGAAATTGAGGAAGTGCGGGAGGGAACCCGTGTCTTCGGCCTCTTCGACCTCGTCGCTCTGCGCAGCCGCGGCGAACTCGGCACGCATCGGTCCGATGATCGGGAGGATCCGGGCCGAGAGCAGGATGCCGATGACGACCGCCGCCATCGAGTAGAAGAGGAACGGGATGACGTCCAGATATGCGCCCAGCTGATCCGCTCCATAGCCGGCCGCGACAAGGAGTCCGGCGATGAGCGCCGACGTCGATCCGATGGGATTGAGAGTCGTGCCGGGCTCACCCGTCGATCGGATGACGCCCGCGCTGAACGCCCGCGGCAGCCCATAGCGGCGATTCAGCGGCGTGAGACTGACGCCGACTCCGGACGCGGAGAGGTAGCTGTCGTTAGAGAGCAGCAGACTCGAGACGGACGTGACGAGACCCGCCGCGCGCGGGCCGCGGGCGAGCCGGGAGGCGGCGCGGGCGAAAGACGCCGCGAGCCCCATCTTCTCGAACACTCCGAGCAGTCCGCCGATCGCAACGAGGAGGACGAGGAGCGAGACATTGTCGGGATCGGTGATCTGGCCGTACAGGGAATCCATCCACGCTGTCGGCGCCTCCGCTCGGTGGATCATCACGACGGCCAGCAGGCCGCTCCAGAAGAACCCTTCGACGACCCGATGCGTGACGAGGATGAATCCGAACAGCGTGACGGCCGGCAGGAGACTCCACCAGCCGTAGAACGACTCCTCGCCTGATGGCGCCAAGAGCGACACCAGCGCGATCACGGCGAGCCCGGCGTATCCGGTCATCGTCCGGGCTCGGTGACTGAAGCGGCCGCTCGGCTGAGCGAGTGAAGCGGAGTCGACCTTCGATGCGGTCTGCTGCGTCATTGCTGATACTCCTTCGGGTACCCGAATGCTCCCTCGATGGAGCATTGCTCTGCGGCGAAGCCCGCCGCGCGCATCATGGCCGCGCGCAGATGCTGCGCCTCGACCGGAGTCTCGCGACCCCACCCCGCTTCCAGGAGGGACAGCGAGAAGGCCGTGAGGAACGCATCGCCGGCGCCCATCGTGTCGACCGGGTCCACCTCGATCGCGGGAGCGCGGAGGAACGACTCACCGTCGAACAGCCCGGAGCCGTCCATGCCGCGGGTCACGAGGCAGAGCCGCGCTCCGCGCTCGTGCACCGACCGCGCGAACTCCTCCGCCTCGGTCCAGTCGAGGTCCGCGACGGAGAACGCCGCGAGGTCGACGAGCGGGGCGACCGCATCGAGATGATGCGACTCGCGGTGCTCGACGTCGTCGGAGAAGTCGTAGGACACCAGACGCGCGGCCGCACGCACGGATGCCATGTGCGGCTCGAGCGCGGCATAGGCGCCGACGTGGACGAGGTCGAATCCGGCGAGGTACGCGAGGTCGTCATCGGTCGGCACGAACGGGCTGTCGAGCACGATTCCCCCGTCCCATTCGCCGAACACGCGGTCGCCGTCGACGACGCGGACGTCGCACCACCCGGTGGCGCCGGGCTTGACGACACATCGGCTGGTGTCGACACCGAGCTCCGTGAGCGCCATACGGATGTGCGTCGCGGCGTCGTCATCGCCCAGGACGCCGACGTAGGACGCCTGCGCGCCCAGCCTGGCGGCGAAGACGGCGAAGTTCACGCAGTTGCCGCCCGGGTAGAGCACGCCCCGATCCACGAAGCGGTCGACGACGTTGTCGCCGAGCCCCGCGACCCGGAGCCCGCTCATCTCCGGCATCAGTACTCGACCGTGCGGTAGTACCGGCGCGTCGTGAGCGCGTGACCGCGTGCAGCCTCGAGGTGCTTGCTGAACCGGATGGTGATCGCGTCGACGACGATCGGAGCGATCAGTCCGCGGAACTCGGGGCTGATGCCGTCCAGGGGGTACGCGCTCGTGTCGATCACGGTCGTCTCGTCGTTGTACGTGTCGGTGAACCGCTGCACGCGCTCCATGAGCGGGCGCGACTCGTCCTCGCCCACGAAGAGGAGGACGCTCGTGTCCTTCTCGATGAGCTCGAGCGATCCGTGGAAGAACTCGGCGCCGTGCACGCGAGTGGTCCGCAGCCACTGCATCTCCTCGAGGATGCACATCGAGTAGTTGTACGTGAATCCCCACAGATTGCCCGCCCCGACGAGGAAATGATAATCGGTGTCCGCGTGCCGCTTCGCGAAGGCGGCGGCCTGAGGGTCAGCCTGCTCCTGCACCGCGGTGAGGACGCCGGTGAGGTCGGCGAGCTCGTCTGCGAGGCGGGGATACGCGTCGAACTCACCGCGTCGGTGCAGCAGCGCGGTGGTCAGGAGCAGGAGCTGGATGTCGACGGACTCGCCGGCGGTCTCGTCGTCGGCCCAGTTGACGACGATGTGATCCGCTGCCGCGATGGGGCTGTCCGCGTAGCCGGTGAGCGCGATGGTCGTGACGCCCTTCGCCTTGCAGTACTCGAGCGCGGCGACCGTCTCCTTCGTCGTCCCGGAGAGCGAGGAGAAGACGGCGAGGGAGCGCTCGGTGAGGCGCGGATCGCCGGCCGTCACGAGCTCGGCCGCGATGACGGAGCGCACAGCGAGGGTGGACGACCGCGTGATCAGGTGCTCATAGGGCCACATCGCGGCGTACGATCCCCCGGATCCGATCAGGAACAGGTTGTCGTAGCCCGCCTCCGTCGCGGCGTCGGCGATCCGCTCGATGTCCGCACGGCGGGCGCCGGCTCCCCCGACGACCGAGGCGTAAGTGTCCGAATCGAATCCCAGCATGTGTGTCTCCCATTTTGGTACCGGTACCAATTGGTACCGGTACCAATCTGACACATGCTTCTCGCAGGCGCAACCTCAGAGAGACTGGCGGTCAGACCGTCCGACGCTGCAGCGTCCGGATGCCGTCTGCCACCGCGTCGTGGTCGTCGGCCGACGCGAGTCCTGACATCGTGGCGACGGCGACGACACCGACTCCTTCCACCCGGACCGGAACGGCCCCGCCGGCGACGGCATATGTGTCGTGGTCGAGCCAGCCGGGTTCATGCATGTCGCGGCCGCCGAGAGCGATCCGCAGCTCCAGCAGCGCCGTGCTCACCTCGAACCGCAGTGCCGTCGCGGCCTTCTTCGCGACCCAGACGTCGTTGTCGGCGGTCGCGCCCGGCAGGGACGCGTGGAACAGGACACCCGCGGCCGTGCGAACGTCGACCGCGACCGGATGCGCCGCCGCGAGGGCGCGCTCGGAGATCGCACGGCCGAGCTCCCACGCATCCGCGCGATCGAACCGCCGCAGCACGAGCGCCTCGTGCTCCTCCTCCAGCTGGTCGAGCCTCGCGTGATCACTCATCGTCATCTCCTGTCCTCGCGACGAACCGGCGGGGCGGTGTGCGGGCCACCGGTCATCCTCGCGTCCACGCTATGCCACCGATGCCGCTCCCCCGTCGAGCGAGGCGGCGAACGCGCGGAACCTCTCGGCCATGGCCCGGGGCTGCTCGGCGATCGTGAAGTGCCCGCCCCGCTCGAGGCGCTCGAACACCCGCAGGTCGCGGTAGAAGCCGCGCGCCAGCGCCTCGGGATAGTCGTGCTCGTGGCGCTGGATGAAGACGGCTGCGGGGACGGTGACCTGAGGGATCACATCCGGGGTATCGGCACCCTCGTAGTACGGGCGGAACGACGACGCGATGCTCTGCGTGACCCAGTAGATCATCGCCTCCGTCAGGATTCGGTCGCGAGAGATGGTCGTTTCGACCGACGCCGGGTCGCCATCGTCGGTGTCGGCCCATTCGGACAGCTTCTCGGCGATCCAGGCGAGGAGTCCAGCCGGCGAGTCGTTGAGCGCGGCTGCCAGCGTGTCCGGCCGCGCCCACTGCACGTGCCCGTACGAGCCGTTGGGGCCGTGCTCGGCGTCGAGCCGCGCGAAGAACGCATGCACCTCGGGATCGTCGCTCGCCGCGCGCTCCTCCGGGGTGCCGAAATGCGCGTGGGTGGCGACGATACCCGCCACATTCTCCGGATAGGACGCCGCGATGAGATCGCTGACGTTCGCGGAGACGTCCTCGCCGTAGGTGAGATAGCGGTCGTAGCCCAGCACCTCCGTCATGAGGCGGTGCATGGTGTCGGCGAAGCGCCGCTCGTTCGCGGGACCGTCGGCATAGGGCGCGGAGAAGGCGAAACCGGGAAGGCTCGCGACCACCACGTGGAAGTCGGGCAGCAGCGCCGCTGCATCGAGCTGCAGGGCGAACGAGTGGGGCCACCCATGCATGATGAGGAGCGTCGGTGCCTCGCTGCGCTCCGAACGGAGATGGGCGAAGTGGACGTCGGCGCCGTCGATCTCGACGAGGAACTGCGGGAACTGCGCAAGCCATTCCTCGCGCTCGCGCCAGTCCCACTCGGACCACGTCGTGACCAGGTCGCGCAGCCACCCCGCGTTCATGCCCGACGGCATCCGACGAGGTGAATCGTCGAGGACGCGGGTGCGCCGGAGGCGGTCGCGCAGGTCCGCGAGCGTCTCGTCGGGGACGTGCAGCCGGAACGGTCGGATCTCGCTCATGACGAGACGGTACTGCGACCCTCCGACATCACGAGAAGCCCGGATCCCGCTTCTGCAGCGGGCTTCCGGGCTTCTTCGTGGTGGCGAGTGAGGGATTCGAACCCCCGAAGTCTAAGACGGCTGATTTACAGTCAGATCCCTTTGGCCGCTTGGGTAACTCGCCAGAGCGCACCCGTCCGACTTCGACAGCCAACCGGGGGCACGAGAGTCAATCATACCCGCCGGAGGCAGGCACGAGAAATCGAGGCGTCAGCTGCCGAAGACGCCGCGATCGGCATCCGCCAGCGACTCGGGTGTGCGCAGCAGACCGCCCTCGGCCCGGCACGTCGCCGCCGCCACGTCCATGGCGCGGTCCAGGAGCTGCTGCCAGCTCGCCGCGTCCTCGGGGTCGCTCACGGCGAGCCCGGCGGCGACCGCTGCGAGCGTGGCATCGCCGGCGCCGACCGTGTCGACGACACGTCCCGGAAGCGCGGAGATGGGCGCGGTCACGACACCGGCATCCGACTCCAGCGTCGCGCCCGCCGCGCCCGCGGTGGCCAGGACGGCTGCCACCCCGAGGCTGCGCAGGCGTGCGCGGAGCGCGTCGAGATCGCCGTCGTAGAGGAGCGCGGCGTCGTCGGCGCCGACCTTCACGATCGACGCCCGGTCGGCGACCCGCTCGAAGCCGCGCACGAACTCCTCACGATCGCTGAGCATGCCCGACCGGGGATTGGGGTCGAGCGCGAGGCGGGTCTCCCCCAGCGCCTCGATGAGCGCGTCGACCTCGGCAGGCACATCGAACGGGAAGCAGCTCACCGCGACGAGCCCCGCCGTGCGGATCGCGTCCACGGCCTCGCCGGAGTAGCGGATGCTGCGCCGCTGCGCCGCCTCGTTGAACAGGTACACGGGCTCGCCGTCGGAGCCGCGCTGCACGATCGCGCGCGACGAGCCGTGCGGCGCCACGCTGTCGATGAGTCGCACGTCGTGATCGGCGAGGTACTCGCGGATGTGAGCGCCGGCCTCGTCGTCGCCGACCATGGCGATGAGCGTGGTCGGGACCCCGAGCCTGCGGAGCCCCACCGCGACGTTCAGGGCGGCGCCGCCGACGAGCTCGCGCACGCCGCCGGCGTCTCGGATCTCGTCGATCAGCGCGTCTCCGATGACGACGGCTTCGGGGGCACGGGAGTGATCAGCGCTCATCCAGCCGACACTACCGTTCCGACGCGATGCATGGTGGAGCGGTCAGCCTCCGTCGCCGGCGACGCGCCGAGCGCTACCGTGTGCGCATGGACACTCGTCGTCTCGCCGCAGCGGCTGCCACCATCGTGCTGATCGCGGTGCTCGCCGGCTGCTCGGGCTCCGCCCCCGACGGCGGCGGCGGATCGAGCGCCTCCGCCGAGCCGTCCGCGAGCGCGTCGCCCGAGGCGTCCTCGTCTCCGACCCCGTCCCCCACTCCGACGTCTCCGGCCGTCGCACTGCCCACCGACTGCCGCGCCATCCTCTCCGAGGACGTGCTGTCCCAGTTGGGCGAGACGCCCCTCAACGACGCGGCGATGGGACCGTCCGGCGTGGGCGACGACGGAACCCTGACCTGCATCTGGCGGGACCCCCGCGCCGACACGACCGGCCTCGTCACCACCATCGCGAGGATGAACCGCGGTCCGGCGCTCGACCTGCTCAACGGACTCGTCGCGACGGAGGGCTTCACCTGCTTCACGCCCGACGAGGGCACCCGCTGCGAGAAGACCTGGCCGAACCCGCAATACCCGGTCACCGACGGCCGCACGCTCTTCTGGCGCGACGACATCCTCATCGACACGGTGTACTCGAACCTCGCCCCGACCGGCTACACGTCGAGCATCATCGCGCACCTGTTCGACTGACCCTCGCTCCCCTCGCGTGCTCTCCCCTCGCGTGCTCTCCCCTCGCATGCCCTCCCCTGGACGTGCTCTCCCCTCGCGTGCTCTTCGCTCGGGCACGGCTTCGGATGCCGTGGGGCGGCGCGCCGGCGCAGCATCCGATCCCCCGGCGTGTCGACGCCCGGATCCGACGCTGTGCTCACCCGACCGACCGACCGACAGACCACCACCGACCGACGGGCCCACCGACCGACAGACCCGCCGACCGAACGGCCCACCGACGGACCCGCCGACGGACCCACCGACCGACGGGCCCTCCAACCGACAGCCGCGGACACGAAGAAGGCCCCGAGCGGATGCCCGGGGCCTTCTCATTCACTCAGAACCTCAGTTGTAGGTTCCCGGCGTGATGTCGTCCGTCGAGAACGCGTCGAAGTCAACGTAGCCGAAGTCGCCGTCGGCGTACGCACCGTCGGATGCGAAGATCCGGTTCGGGTAGCGCTCGCTCTTGGCCTCCTCGGTCGCCTCGACCGTGACGTCGCGGTACTTCGAGAGTCCCGTTCCGGCGGGGATGAGCTTTCCGATGATGACGTTCTCCTTGAGACCGACCAGCGGGTCGCGCTTGCCCTCCATGGCGGCCTGCGTGAGCACGCGGGTCGTCTCCTGGAAGGACGCGGCCGACAGCCACGACTCGGTCGCGAGCGACGCCTTCGTGATACCCATCAGCTCCGGACGGCCGGACGCGGGGCGCTTGCCCTCTGCCACGGCCTCGCGGTTGATCGACTGGTAGCGCTTGAGGTCGACCATCTCACCCGGGAGCAGAGTCGTGTCGGCGTGATCGACGACGGTGACCTTGCGGAGCATCTGACGGACGATGACCTCGATGTGCTTGTCGTGGATCGGCACACCCTGCGAGCGGTAGACGCCCTGGACGCCGCCGACGAGGTAACGCTGCACCTCGCGGGCACCCATGACGCGCATGACCTCCTTGGGGTCGAGCGTGCCGACCTGCAGGGGCTGACCGACGGTGACGTGCTGGCCGTCCTCGACGAGGAGCGTCGCACGCTTCAGCACCGGGTAGACCACTTCCTCGTCGCCGTTGTCGGGCGTGAGGATGACCTTCTTGGCCTTGTCCGTCTCGTCGATCGTGATGCGACCGTCGGCCTCCGCGATCGGCGACGCACCCTTGGGGGTACGGGCCTCGAAGAGCTCCTGGACACGGGGCAGACCCTGGGTGATGTCATCCGCCGATGCCGAACCACCGGTGTGGAACGTGCGCATCGTCAGCTGGGTACCGGGCTCACCGATCGACTGGGCCGCGATGATGCCGACGGCCTCGCCGATGTCGACGGTCTTGCCGGTCGCGAGCGAACGGCCGTAGCACTGCGCGCAGACGCCGACAGCCGAGTCGCAGGTCAGGACCGAGCGGACCTTGATGGTCTCGACACCGAGCGCGACGAGCTTGTCGATCAGGACGTCGCCCACGTCGTCACCGGCAGCGGCGAGGACCTCGCCCTTGCTGTCGACCACGTCGGCCGCCAGGGTGCGGGCGAACACCGAGTTCTCGACGTTCGCGTCGCGCACCAGCTCACCCTGCGAGTTCGGGGCGGCGATCGGGAGCTCGAGGCCCTTCGACGTGCCGCAGTCCTCTTCGCGGATGATGACGTCCTGCGAGACGTCCACCAGACGACGGGTCAGGTAACCCGAGTCGGCGGTACGCAGAGCGGTGTCGGCGAGACCCTTGCGGGTACCGTGCGTCGCGATGAAGTACTCCGCCACCGACAGACCCTCGCGGTACGAGGAGATGATCGGACGCGGGATGATCTCACCCTTGGGGTTGTTCACCAGACCACGCATACCGGCGATGTTCCGGATCTGCAGCCAGTTACCACGGGCGCCCGAGGACACCATGCGGTTGATGGTGTTGTCCTGCGGGAAGTGCGCCTTCATCGCGGCCTGGACCTCGTCGGTCGCCTCGGTCCAGATCTTGATGAGCTCCTGACGACGCTCGGCGTCGGTCGTGAGGCCCTTCTCGTACTGGGACTGGACCTTCGCGGCCTGCTTCTCGTAGCCCGCGACGATCTCGGCCTTGTTCGGCGGCGTGAGGATGTCGCTGAGCGCGACGGTCACACCCGAACGAGTGGCCCAGTAGAAGCCGGCGTCCTTGATGCGGTCCAGCGACGCAGCCGTCTCGACCTTGGGGTACTCCTCGGCCAGCTTGTTGACGATCTGCGACAGCTTGCCCTTGTCGGCGACCTCACGGACGAACGGGTAGCCCTTGGGCAGCGTGTCGTTGAAGATCGCCTGACCGAGCGAGGCGTCGACGAGACCGTGACGCTCGTATCCCTCGGGCGCTTCGCCCTCGAGGAACGTCAGGCCGGGGATGCGGATGCGGACCTTGGCCTGCAGGTCGAGGGTTCCCTCGTCCTTCGCCAGGATCGCCTCGCCCACGGAACCGAATGCACGGCCCTCACCGGCAGCGCCGTCCTTGACCGTCGTCAGGTGGTGCAGACCGATGATCATGTCCTGCGAGGGCAGGGTGACCGGACGGCCGTCCGACGGCTTGAGGATGTTGTTCGAGGCGAGCATCAGCACGCGGGCCTCGGCCTGAGCCTCGACCGACAGCGGCAGGTGCACGGCCATCTGGTCACCGTCGAAGTCGGCGTTGAACGCCGCGCAGACGAGAGGGTGCAGCTGGATGGCCTTGCCCTCGACGAGCTGAGGCTCGAACGCCTGGATGCCGAGACGGTGCAGGGTGGGTGCACGGTTCAGCAGCACGGGGCGCTCGCGGATGATCTCCTCGAGCACGTCCCAGACCTCGGGACGCGTGCGCTCGACGGCGCGCTTCGCCGCCTTGATGTTCTGCGAGTGACCGAGGTCGATCAGACGCTTGATCACGAAGGGCTTGAAGAGCTCGAGAGCCATCTGCTTCGGCAGACCGCACTGGTGCAGCTGGAGCTGCGGTCCGACGATGATGACCGAACGGCCCGAGTAGTCGACGCGCTTTCCGAGCAGGTTCTGGCGGAAGCGACCCTGCTTACCCTTCAGCATGTCGCTGAGGGACTTCAGGGCGCGGTTGCCGGTACCCGTGACGGGACGACCGCGACGGCCGTTGTCGAACAGGGCGTCGACGGCCTCCTGCAGCATCCGCTTCTCGTTGTTGACGATGATCTCGGGGGCGCCGAGGTCGATCAGACGACGAAGACGGTTGTTGCGGTTGATCACACGACGGTAGAGGTCGTTGAGGTCGGAGGTCGCGAAGCGGCCACCGTCGAGCTGCACCATGGGGCGGAGCTCCGGCGGGATCACCGGGACGACGTCCAGCACCATGGCGGCCGGGCTCATGCCGGTCTCCAGGAAGGAGCTGACGACCTTGAGGCGCTTGATCGCACGGATCTTGCGCTGGCCCTTGCCCTCGGAGATCTGCAGGCGCAGGCTCTCCGCCTCGGCCTCGAGGTCGAACGCCGCGAGACGACGCTGGATCGACTCGGCGCCCATGTAGGCCTCGAAGTACTGACCGAAGCGGTCCTGCAGCTCGTGGAAGACGTCGTCCTCGGGACGCAGCGCGCCCACCTCGAGCGTGCGGAAGTCCTCCCACACGCGCTCGAGCTTGGCGATCGCCTCGTCGGCACCCTTGCGGATGAGCGACATCTCCTTCTCGGCGGCGTCCTTGACCTTCTTCTTCGCGTCGGCCTTGGCACCCTCGGCCTCGAGCGAGGCGAGCTCCTCCTCCAGGCGAGCGAGGCGCTCCGCGATCTTCGCGTCACGACGGTCGCCGAGCGTCTTCAGCTCGAGGCGGATGTTGTTCTCCTGCGTGCCCAGGTCGCGGTGACGAGCATCCTCGTCGACCGAGATCACCATGTAGGCGGCGAAGTAGATGACCTTCTCGAGGTCCTTCGGCGCCATGTCGAGCAGGTAGCCGAGACGCGAGGGGACACCCTTGAAGTACCAGATGTGGGTGACCGGAGCGGCGAGCTCGATGTGACCCATGCGCTCACGACGGACCGAGGACTTGGTGACCTCGACGCCGCAGCGCTCGCAGACGATGCCCTTGAAGCGGACGCGCTTGTACTTTCCGCAGGCGCACTCCCAGTCGCGGGACGGGCCGAAGATCTGCTCTCCGAAGAGACCGTCCTTCTCCGGCTTCAGGGTGCGGTAGTTGATGGTTTCGGGCTTCTTGACCTCGCCGTAGGACCAGGCGCGGATGTGGTCCGCGGTCGCGAGACCGATGCGAAGCTCATCGAAAGTGTTTGACTCGAGCACAAATTCTCCTGTGTAGGAATTCTTCTGAAGAAATCGGGGAGGTGGGCCGCCGCCGGAGCGGACGCTCAGGCGGCGGCCTGGACCTTAGATCTCGTCGATCGAGGCGGCCTCGAAACGGCTGGAGATGTTGATGCCGAGCTCCTCCGCTGCGCGGAAGGCCTCGTCGTCGGTGTCACGCAGGTTCACCGCCGTGCCGTCGGCCGAGAGGACCTCGACGTTCAGGCAGAGCGACTGCATCTCCTTCATGAGCACCTTGAACGACTCGGGGATGCCGGGCTCCTGGATGTTCTCGCCCTTGACGATCGCCTCGTAGACCTTGACGCGGCCGAGGATGTCGTCGGACTTGATCGTGAGGAGCTCCTGGAGGGCGTACGCGGCGCCGTAGGCCTCGAGGGCCCACACCTCCATCTCACCGAAGCGCTGGCCACCGAACTGCGCCTTACCACCGAGCGGCTGCTGGGTGATCATCGAGTACGGGCCCGTCGAGCGTGCGTGGATCTTGTCGTCGACCAGGTGGTGGAGCTTCAGGATGTACATGTAGCCCACCGAGATCGGCGCCGGGAACGGCTCACCCGAGCGACCGTCGAACAGCTGCGTCTTGCCGCTCGAGTCGATCAGGCGCACACCGTCGCGCGTCGGGGTGGTCGAGTCGAGGAGACCGGAGATCTCCTCCTCGCTCGCACCGTCGAACACCGGGGTGGCGACCTTGGTGCCGGGAGCGGCCTCGAAGGCGTCCTTCGGGAGCTTCACAGCCCACTCGGGGTTCCCCTCGACCTTCCAGCCCTGCTTCGCGATCCACCCGAGGTGGGTCTCGAGGACCTGGCCGAAGTTCATTCGACCCGGGATGCCGAGCGGGTTCAGCACGATGTCGACCGGGGTGCCGTCCGACAGGAACGGCATGTCCTCGATCGGGAGGATCTTCGCGATGACGCCCTTGTTGCCGTGACGGCCGGCGAGCTTGTCACCCTCGGTGATCTTGCGCTTCTGGGCGATGTAGACCACGACGCGGCGGTTGACGCCGGAGCCGAGCTCGTCGTCGCCGTCCTCGGCGTTGAACTCCTTGACCGCGATGATCGTGCCCTGCTCGCCGTGAGGCACCTTCAGGGACGTGTCGCGGACCTCGCGGCTCTTCTCGTTGAAGATCGCGCGGAGCAGGCGCTCCTCGGCCGACAGCTCGGTCTCGCCCTTCGGCGTGACCTTGCCGACGAGGATGTCGCCGGGGCGGACCTCGGCGCCGATGCGGATGATGCCGCGCTCGTCGAGGTCCTTCAGCAGCTCCGGGCTGACGTTGGGGAGGTCACGGGTGATCTCCTCCTTGCCGAGCTTCGTGTCGCGGGCGTCGACCTCGTACTCCTCGATGTGGATCGACGAGAGGGTGTCATCCTTCACCAGGTCCTGGCTCAGGATGATGGCGTCCTCGAAGTTGTAGCCCTCCCACGTCATGAACGCGACGAGGAGGTTCTTGCCGAGCGCCAGCTCGCCGTTCTCGGTGGCGGGGCCATCGGCGATGACCTCTCCGGCCTCGACGCGCTCACCGGCGCTGACGACGACCTTCTGGTTGTACGACGTGCCCTGGTTCGAGCGGTCGAACTTGCGCAGATGGTAGTCCTGCGTGCCGCCCTCGTCGAGCATGACGGTGACGCGGTCGGCGGAGACCTCGGTGACGACACCGGCCTTCTCGGCGGTGATCACGTCACCGGCGTCGATGGCGGTGTAGCCCTCCATACCGGTTCCGACGAGCGGCGAGTCGCTGCGGAGCAGCGGCACGGCCTGACGCTGCATGTTGGCGCCCATGAGCGCGCGCTGCGCGTCGTCGTGCTCGAGGAAGGGCACGAGAGAGGTCGCGACGGACACCATCTGGCGCGGCGAGACGTCGATGTAGCCGATCTCCTCGGGGAGGAAGAGGTCCACCTCACCGCTGCCGCCCTTCGGGCGTGCGAGGACGTGGCTCTCGCGGAAGCGACCCTTGGCATCGAGCGGCGCGTTGGCCTGAGCGATGTTGAAGTCGACCTCCTCGGAGGCGGTCAGGTAGTCGATGTGCTCGGTGACCACGCCGCCCTCGACCTTGCGGTACGGGGTCTCGATGAAACCGAACGAGTTGATGCGCGCGAAGGTCGCGAGCGCACCGATCAGACCGATGTTCGGGCCTTCCGGCGTCTCGATCGGGCACATGCGGCCGTAGTGCGACGGGTGGACGTCACGGACCTCGACGCCGGCGCGGTCGCGGCTCAGACCACCGGGGCCGAGTGCCGAGAGGCGACGCTTGTTGGTCAGACCCGCGAGCGGGTTGTTCTGGTCCATGAACTGCGACAGCTGCGACGTTCCGAAGAACTCCTTGATCGCGGCGACGACGGGGCGCACGTTGATCAGGGTCTGCGGCGTGATCGCCTCGATGTCCTGCGTGGTCATGCGCTCGCGGACGACGCGCTCCATGCGCGACAGACCGGTGCGGACCTGGTTCTGGATGAGCTCGCCGACCGCGCGGATGCGACGGTTGCCGAAGTTGTCGATGTCGTCGGTGGCGATGCGGATCTCGGCCTGCTTGCCGCCGCGGATGCCCTCGAACGTCTCGGTTCCGGCGTGGATGCGCACCAGGTACTTGATCGTCGCGACGATGTCCTGCACCGTGAGCACGGAGTCGGTCAGCGGCGCGTCGAGACCGAGCTTCTGGTTGATCTTGTAGCGACCCACCTTGGCGAGGTCGTAGCGCTTCGGGTTGAAGTAGAAGTTGTCCAGCAGCGCGCGGGCGGCCTCGGCGGCGACCTGCTCGCCCGGACGCAGCTTGCGGTAGATGTCGCGCAGCGCGTCTTCCTTGGTGACGATGGTGTCCTTCGCCAGGGTCTCCTCGATCGAGGGGAAGCCGGCGAACTCGGCGAGGATCTCCTCGCTCGACAGGCCGAGGGCCTTCAGGAAGACGGTGACGGACTGCTTGCGCTTGCGGTCGATGCGCACGCCGACCTGGTCGCGCTTGTCGATCTCGAACTCGAGCCATGCACCACGGCTCGGGATCACGCGCGCCGAGACGATGTCCTTGTCGGACGTCTTGTCGGGCGTCTTGTCGAAGTACACACCGGGCGAGCGCACGAGCTGCGAGACGACGACGCGCTCGGAGCCGTTGATGATGAACGTTCCCTTGTCGGTCTGGAGCGGGAAGTCGCCCATGAAGACCGTCTGGGTCTTGATCTCACCCGTGAGGTGGTTCATGAACTCGGCCTCGACGTACAGCGGGGCCGCGTACGTCTTGCCGCGCTCCTTGCACTCCTCGATGGAGTACTTCTCGGGCTCGAGGTACGGGTTCGTGAACGAGAGCTGCATCGTCTCGCCGAGGTCCTCGATCGGGGAGATCTCCTCGAAGATCTCACCGAGACCCGAGACCTCGTTGACGTCGGTGCGGCCGGCCTGCTTGGCCTCCGCGACACGAGCCTTCCAGGCGTCGTTGCCGACGAGCCAACCGAAGGACTCGGTCTGCAGGGCGAGAAGGTCAGGGACCGTCAGCGTGTCGGAGATCTTGGCGAACGAGAGACGGGAAGCTCCGCGTCCGTTCTTGGTGGTGGTGGATGTGGATGCGTTGGGAGCAGCAGCCAAGGGAATAACCTCCGTGAGCCCCGCAGGGCTTCTCGATTCCTTTGTCGTCAGGTGGAGTGCGCGCTCGGATGCTCAACAGAATGCCGACCACCATATGAGGGCAGGGAGAAGCGAGCGCAACTACCAACTATAGACGCGATCTTGCGACATGGCAAGTTCAATCCTTGACCTTCGTCGGATGCTGCGGTAAAAGCCTCGCGCGCGCCCCGCTCCTGTGGTCTCGGAGCGGGGCGCGCGCGGATCAGGAGGCGATGTTCAGCTCGTTGCCCGGGATGGAGGCGAGCAGGCGTCGGGTGTACGGATCGCGCGGATTCGTGAAGATCTCCTCCGACGAGGCGGCCTCGACGAGCGACCCGTCCTTCATCACGCAGACGTAGTCGCTGATGAGCCGCACGACCGCGAGGTCGTGCGAGATGAACAGGTAGCTGAGTCCGTACTCCCGCTGCAGGTCCCCGAGCAGCGTCAGGATCTGGTCCTGCACGAGCACGTCGAGCGCCGACACGGGCTCGTCGCACACGATGAGGTCGGGCGACAGGGCGAGCGCCCGCGCGATCGCGACGCGCTGACGCTGTCCGCCCGACAGCTCGGACGGATAGCGGCGGAGCATCGACTGCGGCAGCGCGACGTCGTCCAGCAGCTGACGGACCCGCTTGCGCCGGTCGGCACCGCTGCCCCTCTTGTAGAAGTCGAGCGGTTCCGCGATCAGGCGCTCGATCGTGAACATGGGGTTCAGGCTCGAGTACGGGTCCTGGAAGATCGGCTGCACGCGCTGGCGGAAGTCGCGCGTCTCGGCGCGGCTCAGCGAGGCGACGTCCTTGCCCTCGAAGCGGATGAGGCCGCTCGTCGGCTCGATGACCTTCAGCAGCATCCGCGCCGTCGTCGTCTTGCCCGAGCCGGACTCCCCCACGATCGCCACCGTCTCGCCCCGCGGGATCGCCAGCGACACGTCGTCGACGGCCACGAAGTCCTCCTTCTGCCCGCGTACCGGATAGACCTTCGTGAGGTTCTCGATCTCGACGATGTTGTCGGCGGAGGCGGGCATCGTCGCGGCATCCGCGTCGTCCCCCGCCGTCGGAGCGGACGGCCGCTCCTCGGCACGGAAGGCCTCCGGCCGCAGCCGAGCGGCGGCGACCGACGGAGCGGCCTTGACGAGCGACTGCGTGTACGGGTGCTGCGGCGCCTCGAGGATCTGTCGCGCGGGCCCCTGCTCGACGACTCGTCCGCGGTGCATCACGATGACGCGCTCCGCCCGTTCGGCCGCCAGTCCGAGGTCGTGCGTGATGAGCAGCACCGCGGTGCCGAGCTCGCGCGTCATCTCGCCGATCTGATCGAGGATGGTCTGCTGCACCGTGACGTCGAGCGCGCTGGTGGGCTCGTCGGCGATGAGGAGGCGCGGCTTGCAAGCCAGCCCGATCGCGATGAGGGCGCGCTGGCGCATGCCTCCGGAGAACTCGTGCGGATACTGCTTCGCCCTCCGCTCCGGGTCGGGAAGGCCCGCGGCCGTGAGTGCTTCGACGACCTTCTCGTTCACGTTCTGCCGGGTCGCGAGGCCATGGGCCAGCAGCGACTCGGCGACCTGGGTGCCGATCTTGGCGACAGGGTTGAGGTTGGACATCGGATCCTGCGGCACGAGGCCGATGTCGCGGCCGCGGATCATGCGCAGCTCGTTCTCCGGCGCGTGCGCGATCTCGCGGCCGTCGAGCCGGATGCTGCCCGCGGCCACGCGTCCGCCGCCGGCGAGCAGCCCGATGATGGCCATCGCCGTCGTGGACTTGCCCGAGCCCGACTCCCCCACGATCGCGACGGTCTGACCGGCGGCGATCTCGAGGTCGACGCCCTCCACGGCGTGCACGACGCCGTCCATCGTGGCGAAGTCGACGGCGAGGCCCTCGACGGACAGGAGCGGTTCGCTCGACATCGGGTTCTCCTTCGCGGCGGTCATCGCGCCCTCGTCCTCGGGTCCATGGCCTCGCGCAGCGCCTCACCGAACAGCGTGAAGCCCAGCGCGGTGACGGCGATGCAGATGCCGGGGAAGAAAGCCAGCCAGGGGGCGATCGCCAGCTCGTTCTGCGCGTAGGTGAGCATGCGCCCCCACTCCGCCGTCTCGGGGCGTCCGCCGCCGAGACCGAGGAACGAGAGGGCCGCGGCGTCGATGACCGCCGTGGCGAGGGTCAGCGTCCCCTGCACGATGACGGGTCCGATCGCGTTGGGCAGCACGTGCGACATCGTGATCTGGCCGCGTCCGAGACCGAGGGTCTGGGCGGAGAGGACGTAGTCGCTCGATCGCTGCTGCAGCATCGACGCGCGGAGGAGCCGGGCGAAGATCGGGACCTGCGACGCGCCGATCGCGATCATGACGGCGAACGGCGTCTGACCGAGGATCGCCGCGATCGAGACCGCGAGCAGCAGGTTGGGCACCGAGAGGATGATGTCCACGATGCGCATGATGACCGTGTCGACCCAGCCGCCGAACGTGCCGGCGAGGAGTCCGAGGATCATGCCGCCGACGAGTCCGAGCGCGGTCGAGATGACGCCGACCAGCAGCGAGGCCTGCGCACCCCAGATGAGCTTCGACAGAACGTCGCCGCCGAAGCGGTCGAGGCCCAGCGGGAACTCCGGCAGCTCGCCCGGACCCGGGATGTGGGTCGGGGTGATCGACTTCGCTCCGGGGAGCGCCGTCTCGGGGTACGGCGCGAGCAGCGGGGCGAGCGCCGCCACGAGGAGGAACGCGAGCACGATGCCCGCGCCGATCCAGGCGGTGGGGTTGCGGCGGAGGCGGCGGAAGACGTCCCGCCAGAAGCCGCCTGGCCCCTCTTTCAGGTCGGACTGCGCGATGGCGACGGTGTCGATCATCCCGCCGCCCTGTGCGGGTGGGAGCGCGACGCTCATGACGTCACCTCTTTTCGGAGAACGAGCCGGGTCATCACTGCACCCGCACTCTCGGATCGATGAAGCTGTACGACACGTCGACCGCCAGGTTGATCAGCGCGTAGGCGATCGCGATGAAGATGATGAAGCCCTGCAGCACCGGGAAGTCCCGCGTGAAGATGGCTCTCGCGAGGAACGAGCCGATGCCCGGGAACGCGAAGACGGTCTCGGTCAGCACGGCGCCGGAGATCAGCAGCCCGGTCTGCAGACCGATCGTCGTGATCACCGGGAGCATGGCGTTGCGCAGGATGAACCGGTTGCGCAGCGTCTGCGCTCCGACGCCCTTCGCCCGCCCGGTGCGCACGTAGTCCGCGTTCTGGACCTCGAGCACGCTGGCCCTGGTGATGCGCACGATGATCGCGAGCGGGATCGTGCCGAGCGCGAGCGCCGGGAGGACGAGATGCAGGATCGCATCCCACGCGGCATCGAACTCGCCCGTGATGATCCCGTCCCACACGTAGAACCCGGTGGGGTGGGTCGCGTCGATGCGCGGGTTCTGCCGACCGTCCGAGGGCAGCCACCCGAGCTGCACCGCGAACACGTACTTGAGGATGAACGCGAGGAAGAACACCGGGATGGTGATGCCGATGAGGCTCATGACCACCGAGGCGTGGTCGGTGAACCGTCCGTGGCGCCGGGCCGCCCAGTACCCGAGCGGGATGCCGACGCCCACCGCGAAGATGAGCGCCACGACGCTCAGCTCGATGGTCGCGGGGAAGCGCCGGAAGAACTCCTCCACCACGGGTCGGTTCGTCTGGATCGAGGTGCCGAAGTCGCCCTGGAGCAGACGTCCGACCCAGATGAAGTACTGCTCGATGAGGGGCTTGTTGAATCCGTAGAGCTCGTTGACCCTGGCGATGGCGTCGGGCGTCGCCTTCTCGCCGAGGAGGGCGACCGCAGGGCCGCCGGGAAGGGCCCTGACCCAGGCGAACAGCAGGATGCTGAGGCCGATCAGGGTGGGGATGAGGAACAGCAGTCGCCTGCCGATGGTGCGCAGCAAGAAGTTCTCCGTCGATCAGAGGGACGTCGGATCGGGGCCCTGCGGCGAGCGCGGGGCCCCGATCCGACGGATCCGTCGGGTCAGTCCTACTTCGTGAGGACGATGTCGGTGAAGACCTCGTCGTTCACCGGGCTGGCCGGGTAGCTCTCGACACGCGGGTCGAAAGCCAGGGTCGGCGCCGGGTGCGCGAGCGGGACACCGGGGATGAACTGCGCGACATCCTCGTTGATCTCCTCGTAGAGCGCCGTCTGGTCCTCGAGGCTGGAGACGCCGCGCGCCTCGGTCAGCTTCTGGAACAGCTCGGGGTTGTCGAAGCCCCACTCGGAGCTCTGCTGGCCGAAGAACACGCCGACGAAGTTGTCGGTGTCGTTGTAGTCGCCGGTCCAGCCCAGCAGGTGGATGCCGTGGTCGGCGGTGCCGGTGGTGCGGTCGAGGTACTCGACCCATTCCTCGGAGACCGGGGTGGTCTCGACGCCGACCTCGGCCAGCTGGGACGACAGCACGGTGAAGATCTGCTCGGGGTCCGGCATGTACGGACGCGACACATTGACCGGGTAGTTGAAGTCGAGCTTCAGCGGGTTGGCCTCGGTGTAGCCGGCCTCCGCGAGCAGCGACTTCGCCTTCTCGGGGTCGAAGTCGTAGGTCGTGACGTCGGGGTTGTACCCGTTGACGACCTTCGGCACGAACTCGATGGCCTTCTCGGTGCCCTCGGGCAGCACCTGGCTGATCAAGGCATCCTTGTCGATCGCGTAGGAGAGCGCCTCGCGGACCTTCGGGTCCTGCAGCGCGGGGACGGCCTGGTTGAACGCGAGGTAGAGGATCGTGAAGGGCGGGCGGGACACCATGGTGAAGCCGTTCTCCTCGAGCGCTGCCGTGTCGGCAGGGCCGACGAGGTCGTAGCCGTCGATCGATCCGGACTCCAGTGCCTGGCGGCGCGCCGTCGGGTCGTCGATCGTGCGGAAGATGATCTCGTCGATCTGTCCGGCATCGCCCCAGTAGTCGCCGTAGGCCTTCAGCCGCACCTGCTCGCCCGGAGCCCACTCCTCGAACTGATAGGGCCCCGTGCCGACAGGGTTCCCCATCGCGTACTCGGAGAGCACAGGAGCCTCGGCAGAGCCGCTCACGTCATCGGCGCCGAACTCGGCGAGCGCCGACGGGCTCTGCATGGCGAACGACGGGAGCGACAGGGACGCGACGAAGCCGGCGAACGGCTTGTTCAGCTCGATGGTGACCGAGTAGTCGCCGTCGGGCGTGCAGGACTTGTAGACGGCGTCCTCCGGGTTCTCGGCGTAGCCCTTGAAGAGCTTGTTGTAGTAGTAGCCGAACGCCTCGGACGCGGCGAGACCGGTCCAGTTGTACCAGCGGTCGAAGTTCGCGCAGACGGCCTCGGCGTTGAACGGCGTCCCGTCGTGGAACGTGACGTCCTCCTTGAGCTGGAAGGTGTGGCTCATGCCGTCCTCGGACGACTCCCACGACTCGGCCAGGAGCGGGGCGGGGTCGGCCGTTCCCGGCTCGGTGCCGACGAGGCCCTCGAAGATCTGACGCGACACGCGGAAGCTCTCGCCGTCCTGGGCGAAGGCCGGGTCGAGGCTCGCGGGATCGGAGGACGCGGCGAACACGAACGTGCCGTCCACATCGCCGGATCCCTCGGAGCTGTCGTCACCGCGCTCGCTGGCGACGCATCCGGAGAGGACCAGTGCGGCGAGCGCCGCCCCGGTGACGGCGAGGAGTCCTCGCCGACGCATGACTGTGTGGTGCATTGTGTGACCTTCCTGTCGAGCGCATCAGTGCGCGTCCCGAAGACATCGTCGACTTCGGAAACGGTGATTCCTTGAAACTACCCAGTGGGCAGACCCAAGCCAAACACCTGGAGGTTTCATTCCTGTTACGGATGCCCGGCGGTGGCCGATCGGGTAATCTCCAGAGCGTGCCCGACTCGTCGCCTCTCGCCGTCTGCGTGGGCGAGGGCCTGGTCTCCTTCGTCCCTGCCACGGCCGCACCCCTCGAAGAGGCACGGACGTTCCACCGCTCGCTCGCCGGTGCCGAATGGAACACCGCGATCGCCCTCGCGTCGGCCGGCGTCCGCGCCGCGGTCGTCTCCCGCGTCGGCGACGACGGGTTCGGTCGCTTCCTCCGCGCCGAGCTGGACAGGCACGGGGTCGACGCCTCCGCGGTGCAGGTCGACCCCGAAGCGCCCACCGGCCTCTACGTGAAGGAGCTGTCGCCTCGACCGGACGGCTCGGTGGACGGCACCATGCACTACTACCGCTCCGGCTCGGCCGCAGCCGCACTGTCGCCGGAGACGCTCGCGTCCGACGCCGCATCCGCCCTTCTCGCCGAGGCGGCGCTCGTGCACACGTCGGGCATCACGCCCGCGCTGTCGGACACCGCGCGCGCCGCGCAGGACTCGCTGTTCGACGATCGGCGCGACGGGCGCCTGCTGAGCTTCGACGTCAACTGGCGGCCCGCGCTGTGGCGGGGCCGCGAAGATCACGGGCGCGCCGTGATCGCCGACTACGCGCATCGCGCCGACGTGCTGTTCTGCACGCGACCCGACGCCGAGGCGGTGTTCGGCACGGCCGACCCCGATCGCCTGCGCGCGCTCTTCGCGGAGCCGCGCTTCGTCGTCGTGACGAGCCCGCGAGGTGCGACCGCGTTCGACGGAGAGGACCGCACGGACAGCGCCGCCCTCGACGTGCCCGTCGTCGAGAGCATCGGCGCGGGCGACGCGTTCGCGGCCGGCTTCCTCGCCGGCATCCTCACCGGTCTCTCTCTCACCGGCAGCCTGGCGCGCGCGCATCGCATCGCCACGCGGGCCCTCGCGAGCACGCGCGACCACGTCGACTGACGCCGGACCGCCTCGGAGGCCAGGGCGGATCAGCGGCGTCGTCTCCCCGGTGCCGCTGCATCGTGGGTCAGCTGCAGCGGGATCACGACGGGCTCCCCGCGGTGCTGCACCACGCGGACGAAGAGGATGTCGACGAGCGCGAGCTGTGCGATGCGGCTCGACATCGCGGCCATCCGGAACGGCGATTCGTGGGCGTGGGTGAGAAGCACGACGTCCGCCGCCCGTGCGAGAGTCGAGTCCGCGGCACTCGTGATGGCGACGGCGAGAGCACCCGCGTCACGCGCCACCTCGAGGGCCCGGACGACCTCTCGCGTCTCACCCCCGTGCGAGAACGCGATCGCGACGTCGCCCGGTCCCCGCAGGGAGGCCGTCGTCAGCGCCAGATGCGGATCGGGCGAGTGCGCGACCGAGCAGCCGATCCTGGCGAGCTTCTGCTGCAGATCCTGCGCGGTGAGCGACGATGCGGCCTGACCGAAGAGGTCGATGTGGCGCGCGGCCACGACCGCCAGCGCGACCCTGTCGAGGGCGACGGCGTCGAGACCCAGCGCGGTCTTCTCGATCGCGTCGACCTCCTGCGCCGCCAGCTTCGCGGCGACCGTGGCGGGTTCGTCCTCGGGGTCGATCGCTGTGGTGTCCAGGCTGAAGCGGGCCTGCTGGGCCTGCGCCAGCGTGACGGTGCGGGCGACAGCGACACGGAGCTCGCGGTACCCGCTGAATCCGAGCGACTGGGCGAAACGTGCGACCGTGGACAGCGATGTGCTGCAGAGCTGCGCGAGGTCGTTGATGGCGAGGTCCACGACGAGCGTGGGGTCGCCGAGGATCGTCTCCGCGACGCGCGCCTCGGCGGCGCTCAGCCGGGGAACGGATCGGCGCACCAGCGCGAGAACATCGGCGTCCACGGGTGCCATCCTGCCTCAGTCGGCCGGACCTTCGCCGCCGGGTGACGATGCGTTTCGCGCGCCGGGCGCGCGCAGCATGTCGCGCGCGACCTCGGCGCCGATGCGGCTCGCCGCGCCGACCTCGATCGCGGGGAGGCCGAGCGATCGCTCGGCGGGCAGCCCGACGTTGACGACCACGGCGTCCGGATCCCTCTCCGCGGCGCGGGCGACGAGAGCGCGCTGGTCCTCGTCAACGTCGGGACGGTCGATGAGGAGGACCGTGAGGCCGTGCGCGGCCACCGCCGCGTCGAGCGCGGCATCCTGCTCCTCGAGCGGCGTGCGGGCGACGTCGACGCGCACGCGGTGGCCGCCGTCGGCCAGGGCGTCGGCGACGTAGGACGCCGCGCTGTCGACGGCGAGGGTCGAGCGACGGCGGGCGTCCACGACCGACAGGGCCGATGCGCCGGCGCTCGCACCCGACACGGCGCGGCTCACGACGCCGGCGCCGTCGAACGTCTCGGACGCGTCGGATGCCGATGCGGATGCCGCGCGGGCGCGCAGCGTGCTCGCCAGCGCGCGGTTGCGTCGCACCGCCTCCTCCACGCGCTCGCGCGAGAGCGTCCCGTCCCGCAGCGCGGCGACGATGCCGTCCCGCGTCGCAAGGAAGTCCCGCACGTCCTGATCCGGTGCGGCCGCGGAACCCGGGTTGGTCGGGTTGCCGATGCACAGCAGATCGGCGCCGGCGGCGAGGGCCCTCGCCGCTCCCCCGCCCAGGCCGACGGTCTCTCGGATGGCCGCCATGTCGAGCGCGTCGGAGATGATGACGCCCTCGAAGCCCCAGTCCCTGAGCATGCCGAGCACGCGGGGGTTCAGGGTCGCGGGCTCGGGTCCCCACTCCGGCACGACGATGTGTGCGGTCATGATCGAGTCGACGCCGGCCGCCACCGCGCGGCGGAACGGCTCGAGGTGCACCCGCTCGAACTCGCCGATGTCGAGCGAGATCACCGGCAGCGCGTGGTGCGAGTCGAGATGCGTGTCGCCGTGCCCGGGGAAGTGCTTGACGCAGGCGGCCACCGGTGCGCTCTGGATCCCCTCGATCTCGGCGATCACGTGCCGCGCGACGAGCTCGGCATCGCCTCCGAAGGAGCGCACGCCGATCACGGGGTTGCGGGCGTCGGTGTTCACGTCGGCCACCGGTCCGAGCACGACGTTGGCTCCGACGTCGACGAGCCGTCGCGCGAGCTCCGCACCGGTCGCGCGCGTGGCCGCCACGTCGTCGATGCGCCCGAGCTGCGCCGCCCCCGGAAGGGTCGACCCCGTGGCGGACTCGAGCCTCGTCACGCTGCCGCCCTCTTCGTCGATGCCGATGAGGGCGTCGGGGTTGGCCCGGATGATCGCCTCGCTGAGTCCCGCCAGGCCGTCGCCGACGTTCTGTCCGAAGTACACCACGCCCGCGAGCCCGTCGCGGAGCTCGTGCAGAAGCCATTCCGGCGCCTCGGTGCCGAGGAAGCCGGGCCACAGCACTCCGTTGGCCAGACGGGTGAGGTCGTCGGTCATCCCTTCACGGCTCCCGCGACCATGCCGGCCGAGAGGCGACGCTGCACGATCACGAAGAAGATCATGACCGGGACGGTGATGATGGTCGAGGCCGCCATGATGCTGCCCCAGTCGTTCGCGTGCAGCCCGAAGAACGACTTCAGGCCGATCGAGACCGTGTACTGATCGGTGGCGCTGCCGAGGATCGTCATCGCGAAGATGAACTCGTTCCAGGCGGTGATGAAGCTGAAGATGCTGGTGGCGACGAGGCCGGGCATCACCAGCGGCAGGAGGATCGACCGGAACATGCGCCACCAGCTGGCGCCGTCGATGTACGCGGCCTCCTCCAGCTCGACGGGAACGGCGGCGACGAAGCCGCGCAGCATCCAGATGCCGAAGGCCAGCGACAGCGCGACGTAGACGACCATCAGACCCAGGATGCTGTTCAGCAGGCCCAGGCTCTTGACCTGGAGGAACAGCGGGATGACGAGAGCCTCGAGCGGCACCATCTGCACGACGAGGATCATCATCAGGATCGTGGTGCGGAACCTGAACTTGAAGCGGGCGACCGCGACGGCGGCGAGCAGACAGACGAGCGCGCTCACCAGCACCGTCACGAGGGCGACGATCGCGGAGTTGCGCAGATACGTCCCGAAGCCGCCGTCCGTGAGGACGAACGCGAAGTTGTCGAACGTGAACTCCTGCGGGAGCAGCGACTGACCGCCGCTGGACGCCTTCGCGTCGAGAGCGCTCGACACCATCCAGTAGACGGGGAAGAGCGTGAAGAGCAGGACGGCGGCGACCGCGACGCCGGTGCCGACGCGCGACATGACAGACGGGCGCGGGTTCACAGCTCGTCCTCCTTCATGAGGGAGCGGATGTACACGATCGTGATGCCGATCAGGACCAGGGTGAGCAGCACGGCGAGCGCCGCGCCGAATCCGTAGCGGTTCTGGCCGAACGACTCGACGTACGACCAGACGCCGAGGTTGAGGACCGACCGGTTGCCGCCACCGCCGCCCGGCATGAGGTAGACCTGGGCGAAGACCTTGAAGTCCCAGATGGTGGAGAGGATGATCACGACCGAGAACACGGGCTTGAGGGTCGGGAAGATGATCTTCCAGAAGCGCATCCAGGCGTTCGCGCCGTCGAGCGCCGCGGCCTCGAGCATCTCCTTCGAGACGCCCAGGAGTCCCGCGAGCACCGTGATGGCGACGAACGGGAACCCGTGGTGCACGACGTTGAGGAGGACGATCGCGTAGAAGGACCACTGGTTCGTGAACCAGTTGACGGGCTCGTCCATGAGGCCGAGGTTCTGCAGGACGGCGTTGAAGATGCCGCGGTCGGCGTCGAAGATGAACGTCCAGACGTACGTGCCGGTCACCGCGGGCATCGCCCAGGCGACCATGATGCAGCTCGAGACGATGGTGCGCCACACCGTGCCGAGGCGCGCGAGCAGCAGAGCGACGAGCGTGCCGACGGCGACCGTGACGAACACGGCGACCGCTGCGAAGCCGACGGTGTTCGGGAGGACGACGGTCCACAGCGTCGGGTTGGTGAGCGCCTCGACGTAGTTCTCGAAGCCGATCCAGTTGCTCTCACCCGTGTTGATCTCGCGCAGGCCGTAGTCCTGCAGGGAGTAGATGAAGACCTGGACGAGCGGCCAGAGCATGAGCACCGCGAGGATGACCAGGCCCGGGGCGAGGAGGAGCCAGGGGCGGGCCGTGAGCAGCGAGAGTCCTCGCTTCTGCGGCCGGCCGCCGGCCACGGAGGCGGAGGTGGGCTCCGCCTTCGTGGCCGGCAGTGGCGCGTGCACCATCGACATGGAGTGATACAGCCTTACTGGTTGAGCAGCTCGGTCATCTCAGCGGCGGCGTCCTTCGTCGCCGTGGCGACGTCCTTCTGTCCGCCGAGGATGGCCTGGATCATCGAGTTGGTCGTCTTCTTCGCCTGCACGGCGCCGAAGTTCGGGGTGACCGGGACGGATGCCCCGCCCTCGACCATCTGCTCGGCGAACGGCGCGACCAGCGGGTCGGTCGAGGCGAGTGCCTCTTCCATCGCCGACTGCACGCCGGGGAAGTAGCCGGTCTCGTCCGCCCACTTCTCGGCGAACTCGCCCGTGGTCATGAGCTTGACGAACTGCCAGGCGAGGTCGGCGTTCTCGGTCGTGTTGAAGACCGAGAGGTGCGAGCCGCCGAGCACGGACGGGGCGATGCCGCCGTCTTCGCCGGGGATCACGGCCGCGCCGATCTTGCCCTCGAGGTCGGGGTTCGCCTCGATGAGCGCCTTCGGAGTCCACGAGCCGGACAGCATCATGGCGACGTTGCCCTGCGTGAACGCGTCACGGAGGTCCGTCTCCTTCCACGTGGTGGCACCGGCCGACGAGAAGCCGTACTCGGTCGCGAGTCCGGTGTAGAACTCGATACCGGCCTGCGACTCCTCGCTGTCGAGCTCGCTGGTCCACGTGTCGCCGTCCTTCGTGGCGACCTCTCCACCGGCGCCCCACACCCACGGGTACACCTGGAACTCGGCGTCGCCCGGGACCGGGAACGGCAGCATGTCGGGCTTGGCCGCCTTGATGGCCTCACCGGCCGCGACGATGTCGTCCCACGTCTTGGGCGCCTCGAGTCCGAGCTCCTCGAACACGTCGGCGCGGTAGACGAGCGAGCGCACACCGGCGTACCAGGGCATGCCGTAGAGCTCCTCGTCGTACGTGCCGGCGACGGCGAGGCCCTCGACGAGGTCGTCGCGAAGCCCATCCTCGGCGTCGACGTACTCGTCGAGCGGCTCGAGCGCGCCGGCGTCCGCGAACTCCGCGGTCCAGGTGGTGCCGGTCTCGGCGATGTCCGGCGTGGTGCCGCCGGCGATCGAGGTCACGAACCGGTCATGGGCGTCCGCCCACTGGACCTCCTCGATCTTGACGGTCGCACCGGTCTCCTCCTCGAAGGCCTCCGACACGGCGTCGTAGAACGCCGTCGAATCGGGGTTGGTGCCCTTCATGATCCAGACGGTGAGCTCCTGGCCCTCTCCGTCGACTGCCCCGCCGTTGTCCGTGCCGCTACCGCCGGCACAGCCCGCGAGGCCCAGGGTGGCCACGGCGCCGAGCGCCACGGCCGAAAGAATGCGCTTGTGCATCAGGGATCTCCTCTTTGAACGTCCTGGTGGCATCGGGAGCCCACCCGGCTAGGAAAAAGTATTCATCACTAACTAATTCCCTGCAAGTTATTCTCGGAAACGTCATGCGGCCGTAACATCGCGGCTCCCGGGTAGGCTCTGCGGCATGTCAGGGCCTCTGGACGACAGCACTCGCTCCACCGTCGCACGGCATGCAGAGCTGCCCACGCCCCGCGCACTGTCCACCTTCCTCAGACTCGCGGCCGTCGCGGTGGCGGTGCTGGTCGTGTCGGCCACGGCCGTCGCGACCTTCATCGCGGTCGACGTCCTGAACCGCGTCGGCGACGGGGCGGTCGCGCTCGAGGGCGATGCCGACGTCGCTCCCCCGTCGCTCGGGGCGTACCCCGACGACAAGGGCTTCAGCATCCTCGTCGTCGGAACGGACGAGTGCGGGGAGGTCTCGACGCAGCTCCTCGGGGACCGCTGCGAGAAGGACGGCGACAGCAACCGCAACGACGTGAACCTCCTCGTCCACGTCTCCGCCGCGCCGCGGAACGTGACCGTCGTCTCCTTCCCCCGGGACCTCGGGGTCGAAGTGCCCGAGTGCACCAGGGAGGACGGGACGACGGCACCCGCGCTGGAGAAGGCCGAGATCAACTCCGTCTTCGACCGCGCCGGCATCCCCTGCGTCGCGCAGACCGTCACCGAGCTGAGCGGGATCCCGATCGAGTTCGCCGCCAAGATCAGCTTCGACGGGGTGATCGCGATCACGGACGCCATCGGCGGCGTCGAGGTCTGCGTGGCCGGCGAGGGCATCCGCGACCCCCTCGCCGCCATCGACCTGCCGCCGGGGACCCATACCGTCTCGGGAGCGAACGCACTCGCCTTCCTCCGCACCAGGCACGGCGTCGGCGACGAGAGCGACCTCGGCCGCATCTCGAACCAGCAGCAGTACATGTCCCGTCTCGCGAAGAAGATCCTCAGCGCCGAGACCCTGACAGACCCGACCACGCTGCTGCGGCTGATGAACACGGTCGCCGACAACATCGTGCCGAGCGAGTCGCTGAACAACGCCCTGACGCTGACGCAGCTGGGGCTCGCCCTCAAGGACGTCCGCTTCTCGGACTTCGTGTTCGTGCAGTACCCGAACGTCGCGGACCCTGACGACCGCGACAAGGTCGTCCCCGATGAGGATGCCGCGGCGGCCCTGTGGGAGGCGCTGATCGCCGGGCGGCCGATCTCACTGTCCGGCGACGTGGCGACGAACGGCAGCGTGGAGCTCGTGACACCGGCTCCCGTGGAGCAGCCGGCGGAGACGGCCGCCCCCGGTACGGTCGCGCCGGAGACCCGGGCGACCCTGCCTCCCGAGATCTCGGGTCAGTCCGTCGACCAGGACACCTGCTCCGTGGGCAACCGGTCGGACTGAGCGCGTAGTCTCGGAGCATGGGCCGCACGCGATCTCGAGACGCCGAGCATCCGCAGGCGCGACTCGACCACGGCGGCATCGCGACCATCGTCCCCTCCGAGTTCACGAGCGGGTTCGAACTCGTGGTCGACGGCACGCCGCAGTCCCACGTCGACCTCGACGACCCGCGTCATCTGCACTTCGAGTACATCGTCCGCATGGGCGCGGTGATCGACCAGCTGCCCGACGGAGAGCTGACAGCCGTGCATCTGGGGGCGGGTGCGCTGACCATCCCCCGCTACATCGAGGCGACGCGGCCGGGATCGCGCCAGCAGGTGATCGAGCTCGAGGCCCCGCTGGTCGGGCTCGTGCGAGAGCATCTCCCCCTCCCGCGGGGCGCCGCGATCCGCGTGCGGATCGGCGATGCCCGCGAGGGCGTCCGGCGACTGCCCCCGGCCGTGATCGGCCGCTGCGACCTCGTGGTGTCCGATGTGTACTCGGGGGCGCAGACGCCCGCGCACCTCACGAGTCTCGAGTTCTACCGCGAGCTCGCCGAGCTGCTCGCCCCGACCGGGGTGCTCCTCGTGAACGTCGCCGACGGTCCGGGTCTGGCGTTCGCCCGGCGACAGGTCGCGACGATCGCCGAGGTGCTGCCCGAGATCGGCATCCTGGCCGACACGCAGGTGCTCAAGGGCCGCCGGTTCGGCAACCTCGTCATCGCGGCCTCCCTCGCCCCCCTTCCCGCGGAATGGCTTCCCCGCGTGCTGGCGGCAGGCCCGCATCCCGCGAAGATCGCCCAGGGAGCCGAGGTGACCGCCTTCGTCCAGGGAGCGAGGGTCGTCACGGATGCGGACGCCGTCGCGTCTCCGCGACCGGACGCGTCGCTGTTCCTGCGCTGATCCGATCCGCCCGGGTCGGATGCGCGGATGCGGGGCGTGCCGCCCCGACGGACGCGTCCCGCGAGGCAGACTGGATGCGGGGATGGTGCGGAAGGAGAGCAATGAGATTCATCCGAGGATACGACCAGGACAGTCTTCGCGAACTGGTCGATCTCGATGAATGCGCGACACGGCTGGAGGAGATCGAGAGCCAGCGCAGTCTGCCCGCCATGCTCGAGCGGGTGTGGCTGCTGAAGGTCCTCGGTCGTCTGGACGACGCCCTGGTGCTCGCCGACGAGACCGTTCGCCAGGCACGGATGGCCGGAACCCGACGCGACGTGCTGCGCGCCCGGGTGCTGCACGCGACGATCCTGCAGTACAGAGGAGCGCACGCCGCCGCCGAGCAGGAGCTCGCCACCTGCGCCTCGGAGGCCGAGGGGCAGCGCTGGCTGTCGATCGCGGCCTTCGCACACCAGCACCACGGCAAGAACGCCTACGAGGCCGGCGACTACGAGACCGCGCGGGAGAGCTTCAAGCAATCCCTGTTCCTCCGGCGCGAGGCCGGAGCGCAGGACAGCGAGCTGGAGACCGCGCTGCTGGCGATCGAGGCGGCCGAGCGACGTCGCTCGTCGGAGCTGCTCGTCGGCTGACCTCCGCCTGCGGAGATGTCGGTGGCATGGCCTAGCCTGATCGCATGGCGGAACTCAACCGGGTGCGGGTCTGGGGCGAGGCACTGATCGCACTGCACCTCGACGACAGCTGGTCGTTCGGATTCGACCATGCGAAGCGGCGCGCCGGCCAGTGCGACTACTCCAAGAAGCGCATCACCGTGTCGCGCTACCTCGCCGCGCGCTTCGAGGACGACGAGATCCATCAGGTGCTGCTGCACGAGGTCGCGCACGCGCTCGCCGGCCATGCAGCCGCGCACGGCGCCGCATGGAAGCGCATCGCGCGAGACCTCGGCTACGTCGGAGGAACGACGCATCACGGCGAGACCGCCGAGGAGCTCGCCCCGTGGGTCGGACGCTGTCCCTCCGGCCACATCTCCTACCGCCACCGCCGACCCTCGCGCGCGACGTCCTGCGCACGCTGCTCGCGCACCTACGACGCCCGCTACGTGTTCTCCTGGACGCGACGGGAGATCACGGCCGACACCCGCCTCGCGGCGCAGATGTCGCGCTGATCAGACCACGGGTCGGCCGTCCGGCTCGCCGCCCTCGCCCGGCTCTCGGCTCGGCTCGTCGCCACGCACCGCGTCCGGTTCCTCGGCCTGCACGGCGTCCTGCTCCTCGGCCTGCGCGGCGTCCTGCGGATCCCGCTCCGGCGCATCGGTGCTCCCCGCCTCGCGTGCGCGCACACCGCGCCGACGGACGAGAGCCGCCACGAGCCGCCAGCCGACCAGGAAGACCGCCAGGACGAGCGTGGCCACGATGATGAACGGCACCTGCGCCGTGTCGCCCGACGCCACGCGGAGGAGCAGCCCGCCGACGACGGTCACCAGCCACACCACGGCTCCCCAGGCCGGCGACCAGGGTCGACGCGGCCGGGCGGGCAGCAGCGCGGCGACGGCGTGCCCCACCAGCAGAGCGACCAGGAACGGCCACGCGGTCAGCAGGAATCCGAGAGGGTCCTCGTCATGCGAGGCACGGCCGATCACCGCGAAGACGAGAACGAGCACGGCGTCGAGGACGAGAGCGGGGAGGTACCTCATGCCACGACCCTACGTCGCCGACCGCGATTCCTCCGGCCCGCGCCCGGCCTGTCCGCGACCGCGCGGCGATCACTCGAACGCGACGAACACACCGTCCTGCAGCACGGGAACCACGGTGAGGGCATCGAGCTCGGCGGCCTCGGCGACGGAGGTCGGCTCGAGCCCCGACGCGCTCATGCGGTCGGTCGCCGCGACGCCGTCGAGGATCTCGCGTGCGGAGCCGCTCGCGCTGATCATGTGACGCAGCGCTCGGCGGAGCGCTCGGAATCCCTCCGCGGCGACGGCCGCATCCGGCGCTGTGTGGTCGATGCCCAGATCGGTGAGGGCGGCGATGATCGCCCCGGCCCCGAGCTGGTCCTCGACCGCGAATCGCAGCACGCCCTCCGCGTCGACCTCGCCTGCGGCGATGACGGCGACCGACGTGCGAGCCTGCCGGCGCTCCTGGAGGGCGGCGACCGCACGCGCCACCGCCGAGGCGTTGCGCAGACCGCCGAGCAGAACGGGCGTCCCACCCGCCGCGACCGCCGCCGCCGCGCCGTTGCGCGACCACTCGACGGCATCCGCCAGAGCCACCGTCGTCCCCGCCGCGACCGCATCCGCGACCGTCGAGGAGAAGCGCAGGACGTCGACGACCACGACGACGTCGGCGGGAGCGAGACGTGAAAGACCGTCGACCCCCCAGTCGAAGCGCACCTGATACGTGGACTGGTCGAACGGAGACGGCATCCTCTCAGCCTAGGGCGGGGCCGGACGCGCGAGTGCCCCGTCGACGGAATGTGTCGACGGGGCACCGCTGTCTCCGGTCAGTCCGCCGCCAGCGCCTCGACGGGCGCGACCCGGGTCGCGAGTCGCGTCGGCGCCGCGGCCGCGACCAGCGTCAGCAGCGCCGTGGCGGCGACGATGATCGCGACCGGCAGCCAGGGCACGTGCGGCGCCACGAGGCCCGCTGGTTCGAAGTCGGGCAGGGTCGGCGTCGAGCCGAGCAGCGACTGGGCGGCGATCCAGCCGTAGACCACGCCCAGGACGAGACCGGTCAGCGTGGCCGCGACCGTGATGTGCGTGGCCTCCAGGAGCACCATCCGGCGCACCTGGAGGTTCGACAGGCCGATCGAGCGCAGGAGTCCGAGCTCGCGTCGACGCTGCACGACGCCGATCGTCAGGAGGTTCACGAGTCCGACGGCGGCGATGACCGCCGACACCGCGACGAGCACCATCATGACGCCCGCGAACGCGTCGAAGGGGGTGAAGAACTCCGCGGGCACGTCGCCGCCCTGCTGTCCGATGAGCATCTGCTTCACCGACTCCAGCGCGACGGCGAACATCGTCACGAGCGTGACCCCCATGACCACGCCGATCGCCATGCGCGAGGACCGCTCGGGATACCGCAGGGCGTTCTCCGCGGCCAGGCGCGCGGTCGCGCTCGTTCCGAACATGCGTCCCACCAGCCGCAGCACCGGCGGCATGAAGAGCACGGACCCCAGCGCGAGCCCGGTGAAGGACAGGAGCCCGCCGAAGAAGGCGACCACGACGCCGAGCGGGTGCACGAGCCCGAGGACGACTCCGGCGGCCAGCAGCAGCGCGCCGCCCACGAGGAGCACCCAGGCGCCGATGTGGCGACGGGTCTGCGAGACCTCGTCGTGCGTGCGCTCGACCGACCCTCCGATGGCCTGCAGCGGGGTGACCGAGAGGACGCGGCGGGATCCCGCCCATGCGGCGACCCACGTCGTCAGCGCCACTCCGATCGCGGGCAGCAGGATCATCGGCTGGGCGAGCGAGAACCCGTCCGGCTGGGCGGCGATGAGGCCGGATCCGACCTGGACGCCCACCGCCGACACCCCCAGGCCCGCCAGCGTCCCGAGCGCGGCGCCGATGACGCCGACCACGAGCCCCTGCCGGCCGACCTCCGCCCGCTGCGCACGCGAGGTCGCGCCGATCAGGCGCAGCAGTGCGATCTGACGGGTGCGGCCGGCGATGATCGTCGAGAAGGTGTTGGCCGTGACGATCGCGGCGACGTACATGGCGACCGCGGTGAGCAGCACCGACAGGATGCCGACGACGAAGGCGAGGGTCTCGCTGTCGCCGATGAACGGGTCGGCCTGCAGCACGGCTCCGAGGTATGCCGTGGTCTCGACGAGCACCACGCCGAAGGCGGCCGACAGAGCTGCGACCAGGATGCTGGCCCCCATGCCGCGGTCTCGCAGCCACGCCAGACGCGAGCCGGTCGCCGCGGTCTGCGGCACGGTCGCACTCGTGACGGGCTGCGCCGTCGCGGTCACGCCGCGACCTCGGCGGCGAGCATGTACGCCGAGATCTCCTCGGCGCTCTGCCGCGGGTGGTCGGCGACGATGCGGCCGTCGCCGAGGAAGAGCACGCGGTCGGCATGGCTCGCCGCGATCGCGTCGTGCGTCACCATGGCGATCGACTGACCGTGCTCGCGACTGGCGGTCGCCAGCAGCTGCAGCACCTCACGGCCTGTTCGCGAGTCGAGGTTGCCCGTCGGCTCGTCCGCGAACACGAGATCCGGAGCGGTGGCGAGCGCCCGAGCGATGGCGACGCGCTGCTGCTGTCCGCCCGACAGCTGATGCGGGCGGTGCTGCAGACGTGCGCCCAGCCCGAGAGTGTCGACGAGTCCGTCGATGCGAGCCTTCTCGAGCGCGCTCGGACGGCGTCCGTCGAGCTCGAACGGCAGCATGATGTTGCCGAGCGCGGTGAGGGTCGGCACGAGGTTGAACGCCTGGAAGATGAAGCCCACACGGCGTCGACGCAGGATCGTGAGGTCGAGGTCGGCGAGTCCCGTGATCTCGGTGTCGCCGATCCATGCGCGACCCTGCGACGGGGCGTCGAGTCCGGCCATGATGTGCATGAGCGTGGACTTGCCGGAACCGGACGGTCCCATGATCGCCGTGAACTGGCCGCGTCGGATCCCGACGCTCACGTCATCGAGCGCGTGGACGGTGCCCTCGCCGGCGCCGTAGGTCTTCGTGAGGTGCTGGACCCGTGCCGCGAGGCCGAGGTCGGTGGTCGTGATCTCCATGCTTCTGACGCTATGACCGGCCGCGGTCGCACCGCGTCGGCCTGACGGCGCATCCGCGTACATCGCGAGGATGATCCCCCGCGAGGGCGCCGTCGCCGATGCGGACGCGGACGCGGACGCGGACGCGGATGCTCAGGCGAGACCGTGCTCGAACGCGAACACGACGAGCTGCACCCGGTCGCGAAGCGCGAGCTTGGTGAGGATCCGGCTGATGTGCGTCTTCACGGTTGCCTCGCTGAGGTACTCCCGTGCCGCGATCTCGGAGTTCGAGAGTCCGCGCGCGGCGAGCGCGAAGATCTCCCGTTCCCGGTCGGTGAGCGCCGCGAACTGCGCGGGCACGGGCTTCGGCGCCTCCGCGAAGTGCTGGAAGAGCTCCCGTGTGGCGGAGGCCGCGATCACGCTCGAGCCGGCATGCACCGTGCGGATGGCGGCGAGCAGGAACTCCGGATCGGCGTCCTTCAGCAGGAATCCGCTCGCTCCCTGACGGATCGCCCTGGCCGCGGCCTCATCGAGATCGAACGTCGTGAGCATCACGATCCGCGGCGGATCCGGCTGGGCGAGGATCTCGGCCGTGGCCGTGAGACCGTCCATCACCGGCATCCGGATGTCCATGAGCACGACGTCCGGTCGCGTCGATCGGACCAGGTCGATGGCCTCGCGTCCGTCGCCCGCCTCTCCGACGACGTCGAGGTCGGGCTGCGACGCCACCAGCATGCGGATCCCGGCGCGGAACAGCGCCTGGTCGTCGACGAGCACGACCCTGATCATGCGGTTCCTCCGATAGGCAGCGACGCGCGGACGACGAACTGCGTGCCCTCGCGCTCCGCCTGCAGGCTACCGCCGACGAGCTGCGCGCGCTCGCGCATGCCGATGACGCCGTGTCCGCCGCCCTGCGACGGTTGGACTCCGGCGATGTTGCGCACCTGCAGATCCACACGCTCGGGGAACCACGCCAGGTGCACGTCGACCGAGCCGTCGCCGTGCCGGATGGCGTTCGTCAGCGCCTCCTGCAGGATCCGGTACACCGCGAGCTGGATGGCTCCCGGCGGCTCCCCGGGAGGGGTCGGGTCCACCGTGATGCGCGGCTCGACGCCGGCCTGCCGCACCTGGGCGAACAGCGCCTCGAGGTCGGCCAGCGTCGGCTGGGGGCCGTCGCCCTGGCGATGGCGCAGCTGCGTGAGGAGCAGGCGGACGTCGCTCAGCGCGCCGCGCGCGGTCTGCGCGATCGTGCCGAGGGCTTCCGTCGCCATCTCGGGCTTCGCCGCGGCGGCGTACCGCGCGCCGTCGGCCTGCGCGATCACGACCGCGAGGGAGTGGGCGACGATGTCGTGCATGTCGCGCGCGATCCGCACGCGCTCCTGCTCCTCGGCGGCGAGGGACTCCGCCTGCAGCTGGGCGGCGCGCGTGCTCCGCCCGCGCAGCACCACGCGCCACAGCAGACCGCACACCCACGCGAACCCGAGGGCGAGGATCGACAGGACGAGCAGCAGCGTTCCCGTCGTCAGCTGGTCCCAGCCGCTCGTCGCGCCGGAGGCGATGCCGTTGACCACGACGATGTAGACCGCCGCGACGAGGCCGCCGAACAGCGCGGACCCGAATCCCCACCACAGCACGGTGCGGGAGCCCCAGGCGGACGTCGCGTAGAGCACGAGGAGGATGGCGAGGTCGATCGGCAGCGGAGCGAATCCGGCGAGCATCTGCACGATCGCGCCGGTCCAGGCGGCTCCGAGCGCGAGACCGGGCGCGAGGCGCCCGACGGCGACACCGCCGAACATCAGGATGCTGGCGACCACCATGGCGACGACCGCGACGCCGGTCGTCGCCGGACCGTAGAAGACGACCGAGAGCGGCGTGAAGATGAGGAAGAGCAGCGTCGCCCCGACGATGTCGAGCACGAGCGCCGTGCGGGAGAGCGGGCGGATCACCCGCTCCACGCTACGCGGCTCGGCGAGCGGCCCGCATCCGCCTGGAGATGTACTCGCCGTCAGGCACGCGCGAGGATCTCGCCGTGCGGCACCAGGAACCAGCCGTCGCCGGCATCCGCCCACCTCTTCCAGGCGTCGCTGATCCCCCGGAGGTCGTCCGCAGAGGCGGAGCCGTCGTCGACCAGCTGCCTCGCGAGCGCCGATTCGAGGATGCGGTCCGCCCACATGCCGCCCCACCAGGAGCGCTCCTCCGGGGTCGCGTAGCACCAGGTGGAGGCCGTCGCCGTGACGTCCTCGAAGCCCGCCGCGCGGGCCCAGGCGAGCAGGCGCCTCCCTGCATCGGGCTCTCCGCCGTTCGCCCGCGCGGCGCGCCGGTACAGGTCGAGCCATCGGTCGAGCTCCGGGAGCACCGGGAACCAGATGAACCCCGCGTAGTCCGCGTCCCGCGCCGCCACGATCCCGCCCGCGACCGTCACGCGACGCATCTCGCGCAGCGCCTGCACGGGGTCGCCGACGTGCTGCAGCACCTGATGCGCGTGCACGACGTCGAAGCTGTCGTCGTCAAAGCTCAGCGCGTGCACGTCCTCGACGGCGAAGTCGACGTTCGTCACCCCTCGCCTCTCGGCCAGGTCGCGCGACAGCGACAGCGCCCCCTCGTCGATCTCGGTCGCGGTCACGCGGGCGACGGCAGCGGCGAAGTCCATCGTGATGCTTCCCGGGCCCGCGCCCACGTCGAGGAGCCTCACTTCGGGGGCGAGGTGCGGACGGAGGTACGCCGCGGAGTTCGCGATGTCGCGGACGCTGTGGGAGCGGAGGACGGACTCGTGATGTCCGTGCGTGTACGTGGCCATGCTCCAGTGTGGCAGGCGCGCTCGGCTCCTCAGCGGAGCTCGGCGACAGCCCGACGGATCGCCTCGCGGTCGGGCTTGCCCGACGACAGCACATCGAGCCGGTCGACCATCACGAGCCGCACCGGTCGGGCGTGCCTGCCGAGCTCCTCGGCCACGAGGTCGCGTGCGTGCGCCAGCTGGTCGGATTCGCTGCGTCGCAGCGCTTCGCCGCGCGGAGCGACGATGACCGACGCCTCCCCCCACCGCTCGTCGTCGACGCCGACGACGACCGCCGAGGTGAGACCGGGGATGCGGCGCACGATGCCTTCGACCCGGTCGAGGGAGATGTTGATGCCGCCCGAGACGATCACGTTGTCCGCGCGCCCGTGCACCCGCACCACTCCCTCGTCGACCAGGCCGAGGTCACCGGTGTGATACCAGCGGATGCCGTGCTCGTCGTGCGAGAACATGCGTGCCGTGAGCTCGCCGTCGCCCAGATACCCGTCCGCGAGCATCGGCCCCGCGATCCGCAGCTCGCCGGCGACCGCGCGCACCCCGACCGAGTCGAGCGGGATGCCGTCGTAGACGCAGCCGCCGCTCGTCTCGGTGGACCCGTACGTGCGCACCAGCCGCACCCCGAGGGCGTCCGCCCGCTCACGGAGCGGCTGCGGCAGCGCCTGGCCGCCGACGAGGATGGCCCGGTATGCCCGGAGCGCAGCCAGCACGGCGCGGTCGCCGGACGCATCGAGCAGCGTCGCGAGCTGCGCGGGGACCAGCGACGTGTAGAGGTCCTCGGCGGCCCGTGACGGCCGTCCCATCGAGAGGGTCGCCTCGGCGAAGGACATCGGCGAGAAGCGACCGTCGAGCGCCACCGGCTGCGTCCCCGCCACGATCGACCGCACCACCACCTGGAGTCCGGCCACGTAGCCCGCGGGGAGCGCCAGCAGCCATCGACCGCTCCCGATGCGGGCGGCGGTCGCCTCGGCGCTCGCGCGCAGCGCCTCTCCGCTCAGCGCCACCCGCTTCGGGATGCCGCTCGACCCCGAGGTGGCGATGACCACCGCCGTGCCCCTGGAGACGCGGTCGGGGGCGTCTCCGAGCATCCCGAAGCCCAGCGCGGGTCCGCCGTCGAGCGCCCGGACCAGCGCCTCGCGCAGCAGCGCCGGGTCTTCGGCGTCCGTCGGGATCAGCGCGACCATCGGCGTTCCGTTCGCTCAGTAGTGCCAGGGGAAGGGGGACCAGTCCGGGTCGCGCTTCTCGAGGAACGAGTCGCGGCCCTCAACGGCCTCGTCGGTGCCGTATGCGAGTCGCGTCGCCTCGCCCGCGAACACCTGCTGGCCGACGAGTCCGTCATCGACCGCGTTGAACGCGAACTTCAGCATCCGGATGGCCGTCGGCGACTTCGTGAGCACCGTGCGGGCCATGCTCAGAGCCTCGCGCTCGAGATCCGCGTGCGGCACGACGCGGTTGACGGCGCCGGCCTCGTAGGCGCGCTGCGCGGAGTACTCCTCGGCGAGGAAGAACACCTCGCGCGCGAACTTCTGACCGGTCTGCCTCGCCATGTACGCGGAGCCGTACCCGGCGTCGAAGCTCCCGACGTCGGCATCGGTCTGCTTGAACCGCGCCTCCTCGGACGACGCGATCGTGAGGTCGCACACGACGTGCAGCGAGTGCCCGCCGCCCGCGGCCCACCCCGGGACCACCGCGATGACGACCTTGGGCATGAAGCGGATGAGTCGCTGCACCTCGAGGATGTGCAGGCGGCCGGCGCGCGCCGGATCGTGCACGGTCGTCTCGTCGTCCGAGTACTTGTAGCCGTCCCGTCCGCGGATGCGCTGGTCGCCGCCCGAGCAGAACGCCCAGCCGCCGTCCTTCGGGCTGGGTCCGTTGCCGGTGAGCAGCACGGCGCCGATCCGCGAGTCCTGGCGCGCGATGTCGAGCGCGCGGTACAGCTCGTCGACCGTGTGGGGGCGGAAGGCGTTGCGCACCTCCGGTCGATCGAACGCGATGCGGGCGACTCCCCCGTCATGCGTGACGTGCGCGGTGATGTCGGTGTAGTCCTCCGCACCGGGCGCGAGCACCCACTCCTCGGGATCGAACAGGTCGGAGACGAATGCGCTGGTCACGGCATCCAGCCTATTCCTCGCAGGCGGCGCGCGAAGAGGGCGCAGACGGGGAAGACGATCGGGCAGAAGCCTGCGACGGCGCCGACCGTCACCCAGAACCCCACGTGGACGATCGACCCGAGCGCCGCGACGACCGCGGAGCCGACCGCCTCGCCGGTCGAGGCTCCAGCGATCAGCTGGCCGAGCAGCACGCCGCCGAACGCGCACGCGGGCACGGCAGAGTCTGCGGGTCGCGGCACGTCGTGCGCAGCAGCCGCTGACATGCGAGCACGATCGTGCCGCGGAGCGGCTCCCGCAGGTGCGTGTCGAGAGTCCGAATGGGTCGATCCTCCTGCGGTTCTGGCGGGCGCTGACGCCCGAGCGAGCAGAATGGGCACATGATCCCGCCGCTCGCAGACCTGATCGACTCGGCTCGTGTCGTCGCCCTCCCCCTGCACACGCGCTTCCGCGGCGTCGACACCCGCGAAGCGCTGCTATTCGAGGGGCCGGAGGGGTGGGCCGAGTTCTCCCCGTTCGCGGAGTACGCGGATGCCGAGGCCGCGACCTGGCTCGCCGCGGCGATCGATTTCGCCTGGCGCCCTCAGCCGGCGCCGCTGCGCGACCGGATCGGGGTCAACGCCACCGTCCCGGCGATCGGCGCCGAGCGCGTGCCCACGCTGCTGGCGAGATTCGCCGGCTGCCGTACGGCGAAGGTCAAGGTGGCGGAGCCCGGGCAGACCCTCGCCGAGGACGTCGCCCGCGTCCGCGCGGTGCGCGAGGCGATGGGCCCGGAAGGTCGCATCCGCGTGGACGCGAACGGGCTGTGGAACGTCGACGAGGCCGAGCACGCGGTGCATGCGCTGTCCGAGTTCGACCTCGAATACGTCGAGCAGCCGTGCGCCACGGTGCCCGAGCTCGCGGAGCTGCGCTCCCGCGTGAAGTACATGGGCATCCCGGTCGCGGCCGACGAGAGCATCCGCAAGTCGTCCGACCCGCTCGCCGTGGCGCGCGAGAAGGCCGCGGATCTCCTGGTCGTCAAGGCGCAGCCGCTCGGCGGCATCACGCACGCCCTGCAGCTCGTCACCGCGGCCGGACTCCCGGTCGTGGTCTCGAGCGCGCTCGACACGGCGATCGGGCTGTCGCAGGGCGCGGCGCTCGCGGCGGCACTGCCGACCCTCGACTACGACTGCGGCCTCGGCACGGCGTCGCTCTTCCAGGACGACGTCGCGGACAGGCGTCCCGTCGACGGGTGGATCCCCGTCGACCGAGCGGCACCGGACGGCGCGGCTCTCGACCGCCTGTCGGCATCCGTCGACCGACGCGACTGGTGGCTCGCTCGGCTCACCCGCTGCCATGAGGTGCTCGCCGCGCGCTGAGTCGATCTCGTCCGCATGCCGATGTTCCGTCTGCATGCCGAAACGCGCCGTTCCGGCATGCAGATGGCATCTCGGCCTGCAGACGGCGGGAGACGGCGGCGGTGTGAGACGGCGGCGGCCACGAGCCGACGGCGGTGTGAGCCGACTACGGCGGGAGACGGCGGCGGTATGAGCCGACGGCGGTGTGAGCCGACGGCGGTGTGAGCCGACTACTCCGCGAGGAGCAGCTGCACGAGCCGGCCGAGCTCCTCGCTCCCGGACTGTCGGAGCTGCTCGGCATCCTGGCCCGCCATCGCGCCGCGCACGGTCATGCCCTCCCAGATGATCATGAGCACACGCGCGGCCGCCTCCGCGGGAACACGCAGCTCGAGCGCGCTCACCGTCACGATGTCCGTGATGATCGTCGCGATGCTCGTGACCATCTCCCGCTCCTGCGCGAGGTACGCCGCTCCGAACTGCTCGTCACGCAGGGCGCGGATGCGGATCTCGCTCATGAGCATCACGCCGAGGCGGTCATCGCCGCCGGCATCCATGATGTCCTGCACCAGCTCGATCGGATCGCATCCCTCCGAGAGGCCTCCGGCCGCGGCGATCTCATCGACCCGGGTGCGCACGGCGCGCACGCGCTGCTCCGCGACGCTCCCGGCGAGCATGAGGAAGAGCTCGTCCTTGGATTCGAAGTTGGAGTAGAAGGCACCGCGCGTGAACCCCGCGCGCTCGCACACGGCCTCCACGGATGCGCCGTCGAGACCGACCTCTGCGAAGACCTGCGCTGCGGCATCGAGCAGTCGCGCTCGGGTGTTCTCCCGGCTGCGGGTCACGGGCGTGGTCGTCATCGATCTCCCCTTCCGAGCTCCTGAGCCTATCAATTCACACCCCGCACACAGACTCGCTCTCGGGGATCGCTCTACGATACAACTATGTATCGGATACACCTGTGTATCCACACCACATCCTCCGAGGAGCCCCGTGTCCACACTCCTGTCGTCGCTCGGTCGCTGGTCGTACCGGCACCCCTGGCGCGTCCTCGTCTCCTGGCTCCTCGCCCTCGGCATCGCCGGGGCCGGGGCACTCGTCCTCGGCGCCGGCACGGACAACTCGTTCTCGATCCCGGGAACGGAGTCCCAGGCGGGCCTCGAGCAGCTGGGCCGCTCGTTCCCCCAGGTGAGCGGCACGAGTGCGCAGATCATCGTGGTCGCCGCCGACGGAGACTCCCTCTCCGATGACGACTACCGCGACCCCATCGAGGACGCCGTCGGGGAGCTCGCGGACCTCGACGACTCGGTGGTCTCGGCGACGTCGCCGTTCGACGAGATGGTGAGCGGCATGATCAACGAGGACGAGACCGCGGGGATCGTCCGGCTGCAGTTCGACGGACAGTCGACCGATGTCCCGGAGGAGACCCGCGACGACCTCCGCGCGGTCGTCGCCGACCTCGCCGAGCAGCTCCCCGCGGGCGCGCAGACCTCGCTCGGCGGCGAGCTGTTCGCGACGTCGATCCCCGGCGTGACCCTGACCGAGGCGGTCGGCCTCCTCATCGCACTGCTCGTGCTCGTCGTGACGTTCCGGTCGTTCGTCGTCGCCGGGCTCCCGCTCCTGACCGCCGTCCTGGGCGTCGGCATCTCGATGGCGGGCATCTTCGCCGCGACGGCCTTCGCGACCGTCTCGTCCACGACGCCCCTGCTCGCCCTCATGCTCGGCCTCGCCGTCGGCATCGACTACGCGCTGTTCATCATGGCGCGGCATCAGGATCAGGTCCGCGACGGCGTCGCGCCGGAGGAGTCCGCCTCCCGCGCCGTCGGCACCGCCGGCTCCGCCGTGGTGTTCGCCGGGGTCACGGTGCTGATCGCGCTGATCGGCCTCGGCTTCGCCGGCATCCCGTTCCTCACGACGATGGGCATCGCCGCATCCGTCGCCGTCGCGATCGCCGTCGCCATCGCCGTGACCCTCACCCCCGCGCTGCTCGGCTTCATGAAGGGTCGCGTCGTCGGACGCACCCGACCGCTGCTGTCGAGGCGCACGCGGACGGGACGCCCGGCGAAGGATGCCGACGGCGTCGATGCGGGGGCCGAGCCGGAGACGGCGACAGCGACGCGCCGCAGCGGCAACCGCTGGGTGAACGGCGTCACGCGGCGGCCGGTGCTGGTGTCGCTCGCCGTCGTCGTCGGCCTGGGCGTCGTCGCGATCCCGGCGCTGAGCCTGAACCTGGCGCTGCCCAACGCGGGCGTTCTGCCGAAGGACTCCGAGGCGCGGCAGACGTACGACCTCGTCGGGCAGGAATTCGGCCCCGGCTTCAACGGCCCGCTCATCCTCACGGGCACCATCGTCACCTCCACCGACCCGCTGACCCTCATGGAGGACCTCGGCGATGCGGTGGCCGACATCGACGGGGTGAAGGAGGTCGCGCTCGCGACCCCGAACGAGACGGCCGACACGGGCATCGTGCAGATCGTCCCCGAGACGGCGCCGGACGACCCGGCGACGGCCGACCTCGTGCGCGAGCTGCGCGCCCAACACGACGAGTGGCTCGACGAGTTCGGGATAGACCTCAAGGTCACCGGCTTCACCGCCGTGGGCATCGACATCTCCGATCAGCTCGGCAAGGCGCTGCTGCCGTTCGGCGTCTTCGTCATCGGGCTCTCGCTCATCCTCCTGACCATCGTCTTCCGCTCGATCTGGGTGCCGATCACCGCTGCGGCGGGCTACCTGCTCTCGATCGTCGCCGGCTTCGGCGTCGTGGGTGCCGTGTTCGAGTGGGGCTGGTTCGCCGATCTCCTCCACGTCGCCAAGGTGGGACCGATCATCAGCTTCATGCCGATCATCCTCATGGGCGTGCTGTTCGGGCTCGCGATGGACTACCAGGTGTTCCTCGTCTCGCGGATGCGCGAGGACTTCGTCCACGACCTGGACGCCCGGAGTTCCGACCGGACCGTCCGGCGGGCGGCCGCTCTCCGCGCGGTGCGCAGCGGGTTCTCCGGCTCCGCGAAGGTCGTCACCGCCGCGGGGCTCATCATGTTCGCGGTGTTCGTCGCCTTCGTTCCCGAAGGCGACTCCTCCCTCAAGCCGATCGCGCTCGGTCTCGCCGCCGGCATCGCGATCGACGCCTTCCTCGTGCGCATGACGCTGATCCCCGCGCTGATGGCGATCCTCGGCGAGCGCGCCTGGGAGATCCCGGCCTGGCTCGAACGGGTGCTCCCGCGCGTCGACATCGAAGGCGAAGCGGTCGAGCGTGAGCGGCACCTGGCCGACTGGCCGGGCGACGACTCGGTCGTCGCCGCGGACGACCTCGCGATCGCGGATGCCGGCATCCACGGCCTGCGCCTGCGCGTCGCGCCCGGCGGCGCCGCGGTCGTCACCGGCTCCTCGGCCGGCGCGCACCGTGCGCTCGCTCTCGCGATCGCCGGACGCGTGAGTCCCGACGGCGGTCGACTGCGAGTGGCCGGGCACCTGCTGCCGGGACGCGCCGCCTGGGTGCGCGCGCATGTGGGCGCCGTGATCGCGACGGATGCCGACGACACGGCATCCGCACTGTCCGAGTCGTTGCGCGGCACCCCCGCCCTCGTGGTCGTCGACGGCGTCGATCGACTCTCCCCCGCCGAGCGCGACCAGCTGGCCGCCCGCCTCCGCGACGCGGCCTCCACCGCGGTCGTGCTCACGGCGCTCGCACCGCAGACGGCACTCGACCTCCTCGCGGATGCCGGACGCTCCGCCGACCGGATCGTCGACCTCAGCGCCGACGTGACTGTCGCCGACAGCGCCGACGGCACCCGACGAGAAGACGAACCCACCGAATCGACCGAGGTGCACGCATGACCCTGCCCATCGAGCGCGCCCGCTCGCGCAAGCCCGTCACCTGGCTGACCATCCTCGGCATCCTGCTGCTGCCCGCCGCGGTCGGCGGCATCCTCGTGGCATCGCTGAACGACCCGACCGAGCGCCTGGAGTCGATGACCGCGGCGATCGTCAACCTCGACGAGCCCGTCGAGATCGACGGCCAGGTCACTCCCCTCGGACGTCAGCTCGCCGCCGGGCTCGTGGAGGGCTCGGACGAGCTCGACTCCAACCTCACGTGGGTGATCTCGAACGAGGACGACGCGAAGGACGGACTCGCGGACGGCTCGTACCAGGCCGTGATCACGATCCCGGAGGACTTCTCGGCCGCGGCGACGTCGGCAGGGCAGACGATCGCCGACGGCGGAGGCACGCCGGAGAGGGCGACCATCGAGGTGACCACACCCGACGACGGCCTCGTGGCCGACGACCTGATCACGAGCCAGATCGCGAACGTCGCAGCCTCGAGCCTCGGGACCATGCTCTCGGAGGCGACGCTGGAGAACGTGCTCGTCGGCTTCACGACGATCGGCGATCAGATCGGGGAGGCGGCCGACGGAGCGGCCCAGCTCGCCACGGGTGCCCGCGATGCCGCGACCGGGGCGGCCGAGATCCCGGAGGGAGCCACGCAGCTCGCGTCGGGCGCCGACGGGCTGGGCGAGGGCGCGTCGTCCCTCGCATCGGGTCTCGACACCCTCACCGGAAAGACGCGCGAGGCGGCAGCCGGGGCGTCGCAGATCGGACAGGGCCTGACGAACGGAGCCGTCGAGCTGCAGAAGAGCGCCGACGGCATGACGCGGCTCGTCGGAGCGGTGCAGACCGCGTCGGGATCCGCGACGGATGCGGCGGCTCAGACCGCCGCGCTCGTCCGGACGCTCGGCGGTCTCGCGGCAGACTGCGACCCCGCGGCATCGGGCGATCTCTGTGCGCAGCTGGCGTCCGCCGCGGCGGATGCGGCCACCGCCGCGACGTCGGCGGGCACGGCGTCGGGGTACCTCACGGCCGTGGCGCCCCAGGTCGCGACCCTCCCCGGCGCGTTCTCGACCCTCGCGACGCAGACCGGTCAGGCGGGCGCCGCCGCCACGACACTCGCCGACGGCCTCAACCAGCTCGCGACCGACGGCCTGGCGGCCTCGGCGTCGGGGGCCCGCGCCCTGTCGACCGGTGCGGGGCAGCTGTCCGACGGCGCGACGCAGCTCGCCACCGGCACCTCGGAACTGGCCACCGGACTCGACACCCTCGCGACCGGCACCGGCGACCTGGCGGGCGGACTGCGCACGGCATCCGAGTCCCTCCCCTCATTCACCGACTCGGAGTCCACCGACCTCGCGTCGGTGATCGCCGATCCCGTCGCGTCCGAGGGGGCGGACGGCAGCACCATCTTCGGCCCGACCGCCATCCCGCTGCTCACCGCGGCCGTGCTGTGGTTCGGCGCCTTCGCGTCGTTCCTCGTGATGCGCGCCTACACGAGCCGCACGCTCACGTCGCGCCGATCGTCCGCCGGGCTCGCACTGCGATCCTTCGCGCCCGCGGCGATCGTCGGCGCGGCCCAGGGGCTGCTCGTCTCGATCGTGGTGCAGTTCGTGGCGGCCTACGACGCCGCCGCATGGTGGGCTTTCGCCGGCACCGCGGTTCTGACCGGCATCGTCTTCGCCGCGGTCAATCAGGCACTGGTCGCGCTGCTCGGCGGCACCGGCCGGTGGATCAGCGCGCTCATCGGCGTGCTCTCCGTCGCCACAGGGCTGATCTCGACGGTTCCCGGCTGGCTGTCCGACCTCGGCGCCGCACTGCCCACCGCGCCCGCGTTCGCCGGTCTGATCGCCGGGAACGGCGGAGCCGTCGCCGCGCTGGTGGTCTGGGGCGTCCTGTCGCTCGTCGCCACGACCCTCGTCGTCGCCGCCCGTCGCACGACGTCCGCCAAGGCCGCGCTGGCCGCCGCCTGACCGGCCACGCCCTGTCGTCCCAGGCACGGCTGTCGTCCCGGGCACGGCTGTGTTCCGGCACGGCTGGCGCCCCGGGACGGCTGTCGTCCCGGTACGGCTGGCGCCCCGTGCGGCGTCTCCCGGGCACGGCTGTCGTCCCGGTGCGGCGTCTCCCCGGGCACGGCTGCGGATCCGACGAGCGACGCGCCGGGCAAAGCATCCGATACCTCGGTGCGTCGGGTCCGAGATCCGAAGCCGTGCCCGACGTATGACACACCTGCGGGGCTCCATGACGACCGGATGCGGAAGCCGTGCCCGGCGTATGACACGCGTGCGGGGCTCCATGACGACGGGATGCCGGGGCCGTGCCCGACGTATGACACACCTGCGGGGCTCCATGACGACCGGATGCCGACGCCGCGCCCGACGTATGACACACCTGCGGGGCTCCATGACGACCGGATGCCGACGCTGTGCCCGACGTATGCGCGCGTGCGGGGCTCCATGACGACCGGATGCCGAAGCCGCGCCCGACGTATGACACGCGTGCGGGGCTCCATGACGACGGGATGCCGGGGCGGTTCGTACGATCGGGGCATGCGTCGACCGTTCATGGACACCCCCGAGCAGCTCGCCTCACTCGACGGGCAGCAGTATCTGGTGCTGCGGCCTACCGCCGCCGTCGCCCAGCTGTACGAGGTCGAGCAGGATGCCGCCCTCCGACACGTCCGCGTCCCGCACCCGCACACGGGCCACGTCACCCTCCGCGGCTTCTTCGAGCCGGAGCGGAGGGAGCAGCTGCGTGACCTGATCCGCTCGTGGGCCGGCCGTCAGCCTCCGATCGACGTCGCGGTGGATGCGGTCGACGTCTTCCCCTCTCCCTGGCAGATCGTCATCCTGCGGCTCGCGCGCCGTGCGTCGCTCATCGACGCGTACTCCAGCCTCACCGCCGCGTTGGACCGCACGGACGTCCGGAGACTCGGTGAGCTGAGTCTCGACGAGTGGACGTTCCACCTGTCGATCGTGTACGGCACGGACCTCGCACCCGACCGATGGGCTGCCCTCGCTCGGGCATCCGTGCGCGACCTCCCCGTCCGCCCCTCGGAGACGATCTCCGAGGCGGAGCTGGTCTGGTACGAGGGCGGCATCGAGCACGCGGAGGTCTTCCCGCTCGGCGGCTGAGCCACGGCATCCTCTCGTTCGCCGGGCACGGTTTCGGAGCCGACGCACGACACGCCGCGCACCTGGCGAGGTGCGCGGCGTGTTCGATCCGAGATCCGAAGCCGTGCCCGCGATGGCACGCCACGGCGCGCCACGGGGACGAACCGACTCAGCTCAGGCCGGAGTACGCGTGCAGGCCCTTGAAGAAGACGTTGACGATCGTGAAGTTGAAGATCACGGCCGAGAACCCGACGATCGCCAGCCACGCCGAGGGGTTGCCGCGCCAGCCGCGGGTCGCACGCGCGTGGATGTAGCCGGCGTAGAGCACCCAGATCACGAAGGTCCAGGTCTCCTTGACGTCGAAGCCCCAGAAACGGCTCCACGCGTAGTACGCCCAGACCGATCCGGCGATCAGCGTGAAGGTCCACAGGATGAAGCCGATGATCGTAAACCGGTACGCCATGCTCTCCAGGCGCTCCGATCCGGGGAACGTGCGGAGGAATCCGGGACCGGTCTTCTCCGCGCCCTCCGAGATGAGGCGCTCGCGTCGCGACTGCATGAGCTGGATCACCGACAGCGCGAAGGCCAGCGCGAAGAACGCGGTGCCGAGCGACGCCACGAACACGTGGATCACCAGCCAGACGCTCTTGAGCGGATCCATGAGCGGCGAGACCTCGACGTAGAAGTTCGTCGCCGCGAGGCCGAGCAGCACGACCACGAGCCCCGTGATGAAGGTGCCGAGGAAGCGCAGATCGATGCGCACCAGCACCGCGAGGAACACCGCGATGATGAGCAGCGTGCCCGTCATCGCGAACTCGTAGAGGTTGGCCCAGGGCACGCGCCCCGCCGCGAAGCCGCGGGTCAGCGTCGCCGCGAGGTGGAAGACGAACGCCAGCACCGTGAGCGACGTGCCGATGCGCGCCATGACGAATCGCTGCGGAGCGGGGGCGCTGCCGGATGCCGTTCCGCCGCCCTTCGCGCCCGCGCCGCCTCTCGCGGCCGATCCGGCGCCGACGAGCTCGAACTCCCGCACGCTCTGCGCGTCGGCGGACAGCTGCGACCGACGGGCGAGGTCGAAGGCGTAGGCCACGAAGGCCGCCGCGTAGATCGCGATCGCGGTCCAGAGCAGGATCGGCGAGATCACTTCGAGATCGAACATGGTGTCAGTCTACTTTCGGGGTCTCGGATGCGGGGCGGTCGGGTCCGTCCGCAGTCTCGTTCTCGGGTCCGCCTGCGCTCTCGGATCCGCCTGCGCTCTCGGGTCCGCCTGCGTCCTCGGATGCGGGTCGGTCGGGTCCGTCCGCGGTCGTGGTCTCGTCCGCGCTTCCGCGCTCCTCGACGACAGCGCTCGTGACGACAGCGCTCGTGACGCCGGCGGCGTCGAGCAGACGAGCATGGCCCGCGACGAGGTCGTCGACGGCCGCCGCGAGCGTGGGGTCCTCTCCGCGCGCGAGACCCGCGTACTCGAGGGCGACGGCGCCGCCGGCGGCCGTGGCCTTGACCCAGACGCGGCGACGCGGCACGAACAGCGCGAGCATCAGGCCGCCGAGCGCGAGAAGCGCGAACCCGAGCACCCACGGCCCGGAGGCGTCGCGGTGGATCTGCAGCGAGGCGAAGCGCTTCACGGATTGCGAGGCGTCGGTGGCGCCCTCCGGCGACTCGTCCTCGAACGTCACCGTGCCCAGCCCGTTGGGCAGATCCGCCGTCTGACCGGGCGTGAGCTCGATGGAATCGAGATCCGTGGTGCGCCCGGTGAGCTTGGTCATGCCCGTCGTGTCGAGCACGTACACCGACCGCGGCACGCCCTCGTTGATGCCGAGATCGCCGGTGTAGACGTCGAGCGTCAGGGTGGGGTTGGTGAGATCGCCGAAGCCGGAGAAGAACGCCCCGGTGTCGAGCACGCCGGTCGTCGGGTAGAAGAACCCGACCAGTCCCACCTGCTCGGCGAGGCCGTCGGCGACCTTGATGACGCCCAGAGAGGTCATGTTGTTGTCCTGCGGCAGGAAGGGCGTGCTGTTGGTGAAGACCACGTCGCCGTCGGGATCGCGCACCGTGATGGTGGGCGCATAGCCGTTGCCGAGCAGGAAGACGTTGTCGTCGGCGACGGCCAGCGGCTCGTTGACCTTGACCGCGCCGGTGCGCTCCTCGCCGTTCTCCTGCAGCGTGACGTTCGCCGAGAAGTCGCCCGCCTGTCCGGAGCCGGGCTCGCCGAACGGCTGATACGTCACGTCGAAGCTGTCGAGCCGCATCGAGTACGGCGCCAGCGCATCGTCGCCGACGAAGCGCCCGCGGTTCATCGAGTCGTAGTCGAGCAGCGTGTTGGCGAAGGTCTCCCCCTCGACGAGCACGCGCTGGCCCGTGTACGCGAAGCCGCCGCCCACGCCTACGGTGATGAGCACGCCGACGAGCGCGAGGTGGAACAGCAGGTTGCCGGTCTCGCGCCAGTATCCGCGCTCGGCCGACACCGAGGCCGTGCGACCGGAGTCGTAGCGTTCGACCCGGTAGCCGAGCGCCTTCAGCTGCTTCGTGGCGATGTCGATCGAGGAGACCGCATCAGCGGCGGCATCCGAGGACGCCCGCTCGACCTCGCGGAAGTCCGCCAGCCTCTTCAGACGGGCCGGCGTGCGGGGCGGACGTGCCCGGAGCGCCTTCGCGTGGTGCTTGATGCGCGGGATCACGCAGCCGACGAGCGACGTGAACAGCAGGAGGTAGATCGCCGAGAACCACGGCGAGAGGTACACGTCGAACAGCTTGAGGGCGTCGAGGACCGGGAAGAGATCGGGGTTGTCGCGCTCCCACTGGGTGACGCCGTTCGGGTCGGCCATTCGCTGCGGGAAGATCGAGCCGGGGACCGCCGCGATCGCGAGCACGAGCAGCAGGACGAGGGCCGTGCGCATCGACGTCAGCTGACGCCAGCACCAGCGCAGCCAGCCGACGAATCCGAGTCGCGGCTGGGCGATCGTCTCGTCGCCGTCGACGTGGTCGGACGGTCGGAGCGGATCGCTGGATCGCTCGGTCTCGGTGCTCACGGCATCCTTCCGGTCCGTTTTCCTCTGATCAGAGCGGGAGGATGACACTGCTCATCACCGCCGTCAGTCGCGACATGATGTCGGTCCACAGGCCGGTCACCATGAGGATTCCCAGCGCGATCAGCAGGATGCCGCCGATGACGTTCACCACGCGGATGTGCCGACGCAGGAATCCGATCGTCTTCGTCGCCCAGCCGAAGCCCAGCGCGACGAGAAGGAACGGGATGCCGAGCCCGAGCGAGTACGCGAGGCCGAGGGATCCGGCTCGCACCGGGTCGCCCGCGTTGAACGACAGGGCGAAGATCGCACTGAGCGTCGGCCCGAGGCATGGTGCCCAGCCGATGCCGAGCGCGACACCGAGCAGCGGCGCTCCGATGAGGCCGAGCTTCGCGTCGACGTGGAAGCGGAACTCGCGCTGCGCGAAGCCGAAGAGACCCAGGAAGACGAGCCCCATGAGGATCACGACGGCGCCGAGGATGCGCGTGACCAGCTCGCCCCACTGGATGAGGAAGACGTTGGCCAGGCCGCCCAGCGCGGTCAGCGAGACGAAGACCGCGCTGAATCCGAGGATGAAGAGGAGCACGCCGAGCACCAGCCGTCCTCGACCGGATGCCGAGGGAGCGCTGCCGTCCGTCGCGGCACGGTCCGTCGTCGTGCGTCGGGGGGCGGCCGCGCCGCCGAGGAAGCCGAGGTATCCGGGGACGAGCGGCAGCACGCAGGGCGAAAGGAAGGACACGAGCCCCGCGAGCATCGCGACGGGGATCGCGAGCCACAGGGCTCCCGATCCGATGACGACTTCTGGGCTCACAACGCTCCCGAGGCGGTCACGAGTCCTCCGCGAGCGCGTCCTCGACGAGCGTCGAGAGGACGGAGGTGCCGTCGATCGGCCCGATGATGCGGGCTGCCACGCGCCCCTGCTTGTCGAGCACGAGGGTCGTCGGCGTCGCCTGGATCGGCACGGATGCCGCGAAGGCGAGCTTGGCCTCGGCCGTGTCGACGTCGATCAGGCTCGGGTAGGTGACGCCGAACTCCTCGGAGAACGCCTTGGCCGTGTCGGCCTGGTCCCTCGTGTTGATGCCGACGAAGGCGACGTCGTCTCCGCCCTGCTCCTGCCAGACGGCCTCCAGATCGCCGGCCTCGACGCGGCACGGCGCGCAGCCGGCGTACCAGAAGTTGACGACGGTGACCTTGCCGGCGATGTCCGCACTGTCGAACTGCTCGCCGTCCTCGGTCACGCCGCCGAACTCGACGGGCTCGCCGCGCTGGGCCACGGGGATCTCGACGATCGCACCGTCGGCCGCGACGTATCCGGTGTTCTCCCCGCTGAGGAAGGAGTCGCTGACCGCGTCGGGAGCGCAGGCGCTCAGACCGATGGCGAGCACCGCGGCGAGCGCGGCACCGATCGCTCGGCGAGGAAGCCGGGTGCGAGAGGAGCGGCCGCTGCGGATCGGACGAACCGTCGAGGCGAGTGGCACGATTCCCAGTGTACGCGGGGGTTCCTATGCGTGGGCCGGACGGCGCGGCCTCCGCGCGCGGTCTGCGAGCGGGGACGCCGCAGCCATCCGACACGACACTCCTCAGAGGCTCGACACGAGGTCGGCGACGTGCGCGCGGAAGCCCGGGCAGGTCGCGATGTCATGCGCCCGGCACTGCATCGCGTGCTCGGTCATCGCGCGGGAGATGCGCATCTCGTCCATCCGACGGTCCAGGTCGTCGAGGTGCTGCTGGAGCACCTGGTGACGACCGGCGCTCTCGTCGTCGAGCAGCACGGCGATCTGCTCGAGGCTCATGCCCGCGGCCTTGCTGCGTCGGATCACCGCGATGCGCACGATCTCATCCTGGCCGTACCGCCGTCGCCCCGATGCATCGCGCGGGGGCTGCAGCAGGCCGACAGACTCCCAATGACGCAGCACGTTCGTCGGCAGATCGAAGCGCGCGGCGACGTCGCCGACGGACCACGGATGCGCGGAGTTTGACTTCATGTTGACATGAAGTCACAGAATGGGCGACCACGCAACATCACACCCTCTGGAGGACCCCGCATGTACGACGCGATCGTGATCGGAGCAGGCCCCGCCGGCCTGCAGGCCGCACTGACCTTGGGACGGATGCATCGATCGACCCTGCTCCTCGATTCGGGCGAGTACCGCAACGGAACCGTGCTGCACATGCACAACGTCGTCGCGGAAGACGGCACCCCGCCCGCCGAGTTTCGCGCGACCGCACGCGCGCAGCTCGCCGACTACCGAGACGTCGAGATCCGCGACGTCGCGGCGCGCAGCGTCGCGCCCCTCGACGGCGGCTTCTCGGTCGTGCTCGCGGACGACAGCACGGTCGGCGCGCGGCACGTGGTCCTGGCGACCGGTGTCGCCGACGACCTCCCCGCCGTACCCGGCCTGCAGGAGCTCTGGGGGATCGCGGCGTTCAGCTGTCCGTTCTGCGACGGTCATGAGCACGCGGGGCGACCGATCGGCATCCTCGGTGCCGCTCCGCGAGCCCAGCACCTGATCGGGCTCCTCGGGCGCATCGTCGGCGAGATCACCGCGTACCCCGTGGGCGAGGCGTACACCGACGAGGAGACCGCGATGCTCGAGGAGCTCGGCGCGCGGGTCAGCCCCGAGCCGGTGAGCGCCGTCGCCGCCTCCGCATCCGTCGACGGCGGTGTGCGCGTCTCGACGGCCGCGGGCGGATCGGACGTGGCCGGCGTCTTCGTGGCATCCGCCGCCCTGCGCCACCGCGCTCCGTTCGCCGCGCAGCTGGGGCTGCGGCTGCTCGACTCGGGATCGATCGAGATCGACGACTTCGGACGCACCTCGTCGCCGGGGGTCTTCGCCGCCGGCGACCTCGCGCATCGCTCATCGCTCCCCGGCCCGCTGGCGTCGGTCGTGATGGCCGCGGCCGCGGGTCAGCTCGCCGCGATCGGGGTCATCCAGTCGCTCTCGGCGCACTGACCCGCTGCGAAGGTCAGACCGCTCCGACGTCCACCGCGCCGCCCGTCGCCGCGGGTTCGACGTAGGCGACCTCGCGCCACACGTCGCCGACGAGCTCGAACGACGTGATGCTCGAGAGCGCGCAGCGCCGCGTGCGCGGATCGTGCTGCAGCGGCAGACCCGCCACCCGGAGGTGCGTGACCCAGACCGGCGCCTGATGCGAGACCATCACGAGGTCGCCGCCCGACGACTCGTGCCAGGCCTCGCCCATCAGTCCCAGCATCCGCTCGGCGATCGACGCGTACGGCTCGCCCCAGCTCGGGAGCGCGGGCTGGCGCAGATGCCACCAGTTCAGCGGGTTCATGAGCGAGCGCTTCATGCGCGTGCCCTCGAACACGTTCGTCGGCTCGATGAGGCGGACGTCGGTCTCGGGCTCGAGACCGAAGACCTCCGCGAACGGCTGGGCGGACTCCTGCGCGCGTTCGAGCGGAGATGCGAACAGCGCCGTGACGGGTCGTTCGAGGTCGGCGATGTGGTCCGCCGCCGCCTGCGCCATGCCGCGGCCGGCCGTGCTCAGGTGGTAGTCGGGCAGACGTCCGTAGAGGATGCGCGCCGGATTGTGCACCTCTCCGTGGCGGACCAGATGCAGTCGCGAGGCCACCATCTCAGACCGCGCGGTAGCGGGACTCGCCGAAGCCGAGGATCAGGTACCCGATGTAGGGGAAGACGAAGAGGAGGAAGAACGAGAAGAGCCCGCCCTTGCCGAAGCGCTCCCCGAGCTTGACCGCGACGATGATCCCGAACACGAACCCGACGATGGGGATCAGGTAGAGCAGGGCGAGCCAGCCCGACATGCCGGCGATCTTGACGAGGAACACCACGTTCACGATGGGGATGATCGCGAGGATGCCGGGGTATCCGGCCTTCGTGAACACCTTCCAGAGGCCGATCGCGACGAGCACGTAGAAGACGAGGGCGATGAGCCCCGTCGTCCCGGAGAAGATCGAGGCGTACAGGTCGGAGATGCCGTTGGAGTCCATGATTCCCTTTCCGTCGTGGCGATCCTACTGACCGACATGCCACCGACGGAGGAGGCGACACCTCCCCCGTAGAATGAGCGGGTTCACCATTTCCCAGATCAGGAGGAATCCTCCGTGCTTCGCACTCACTCCGCCGGCTCCCTGCGAGCCGAGCACATCGGCCAGACCGTCACCCTCTCGGGGTGGGTGGATCGCCGTCGTGATCACGGAGGAGTCGCCTTCATCGATCTGCGGGACGCCTCGGGCATCGCGCAGGTCGTGATCCGCGACGAGGAGATCGCGCACCCGCTGCGCAACGAGTTCGTCCTCAAGGTGACCGGCGAGGTCTCGCGCCGCCCCGAGGGCAACGCGAACCCGAACCTCCCCACGGGTGAGGTCGAGCTCATCGCGACGGACGTCGAGGTGCTCAACGAGTCCGCTCCCCTGCCGTTCCAGGTGTCCACGGCCGTCGCCGACACCGAGACGGTCGGCGAGGAGGCCCGCCTCAAGTACCGCTACCTCGACCTGCGGCGCCCCGCCGCGGCATCCGCCCTGCGCCTGCGCTCCGACGTGTACAAGGCGATCCGCGATGTGCTGCACGCCGAGGACTTCACCGAGGTGGAGACGCCGACCCTCACGCGTTCGACGCCCGAGGGCGCCCGCGACTTCGTCGTGCCGGCGCGCCTGCACCCGGGCAGCTGGTACGCGCTGCCGCAGTCGCCGCAGCTGTTCAAGCAGCTGCTCATGGTCGGCGGCGTCGAGAAGTACTTCCAGATCGCGCGCTGCTACCGCGACGAGGACTTCCGCGCCGACCGTCAGCCGGAGTTCACGCAGCTCGACATCGAGATGAGCTTCGTCGACCAGGAGGACGTCATCACGCTGATGGAGTCGCTCGTCGTCGCGATGTGGAAGACGATCGGCGTCGAGGTGCAGACCCCGCTGCCCCGCATCACGTATGCCGAGGCGATGGCGAAGTACGGCTCCGACAAGCCCGACCTCCGCTTCGGTCTCGAGATCGTCGAGGCGACCGAGTACTTCGCCGAGACGCCGTTCCGGGTGTTCCAGGCCGAGTACGTCGGTGCCGTGCGGATGCCCGGCGGTGCGAGCCAGCCGCGCAAGCAGCTCGACGCGTGGCAGGACTGGGCGAAGCAGCGCGGCGCCCGCGGCCTGGCGTACGTCCTGTTCAACGAGGACGGCACGCTCGGCGGCCCCGCCGCCAAGAACCTGTCCGAGGCCGAGCAGGCAGGGCTCGCCGAGCTCGTGGGCGCGGAGGCCGGGGACTGCGTGTTCTTCGCCGCCGGGTCGACGAAGGAGAGCCGCGCCCTCCTCGGTGCCGCGCGCGTCGAGATCGGGCGCCGCCTCGGCTACCTGAACCCCGACGAGTTCGCGTTCACCTGGGTCGTCGACGCCCCGATGTTCGAGCCGGCGGCGGATGCCGTGGCATCCGGCGACGTCGCGGTCGGCGCCGGAGCCTGGACCGCCGTGCACCACGCGTTCACCGGCCCGAAGCCCGAGTTCGAGGCGACGTTCGACACCGACCCCGGCTCCGCTCTGGCTTACGCGTACGACATCGTCTGCAACGGCTCGGAGCTCGGCGGCGGCTCGATCCGCATCCACCGCGAGGACGTGCAGAAGCGCGTGTTCGAGGTCATGGGCATCAGCGACGAGGTCGCGCAGGAGCAGTTCGGCTTCCTGCTCGACGCGTTCAAGTTCGGCGCCCCGCCCCACGGCGGCATCGCGCTCGGCATGGACCGCGTGCTGCAGCACCTGTCGAAGACGGAGTCGATCCGCGAGGTCATCGCGTTCCCGAAGTCCGGCAACGGCTTCGACCCGCTGACCGCCGCTCCGGCACCGATCTCGGCCGAGCAGCGCGCCGAGGCCGGCGTCGACTACGAGCCCGAGGACGACGAGGCCTGACGCTCACGTCCGAGCAAGAGGCCCTCTCCCGCACACCGGGAGGGGGCCTCTTGCTCGCTCAGCGCAGCGTCGCGAGCGCCGGCGCGATGTTCTCGTTCCAGACGTCCACGCCGAGCTTCGCGATCAGCGCCACGACCACGACCAGGAACACCACGCGGATGAATCGCGTGCCTCTCGAGACCGCCATGCGCGAACCCAGGTAGCTGCCCGCGACGTTCGCCACCGCGAGGATGCCGCCGAGGAGCCACAGCACGGCGCCGTGCGGGATGAACAGCAGCAGCGCCCCCGTGTTCGTCGCGAGGTTCACGATCTTCGCCTTCGCGCTCGCCTGCAGGAAGTCGTAGCCGAGGAGGGCGACGAGGGAGATGACGAGGAAGGTGCCGGTGCCCGGCCCGATCAGCCCGTCGTAGAAGCCGATCACCAGCCCGGCGAGCCCCGCCATGATGTGGTGCTTGTGTCCGCTGAACCGCAGCCGCGTCGCGGCCCCCATCTGCGGACGGAACGCCGTGAACAGGGCGACCGCCAGCAGAGCCACGACGATGATCGGCTTGAAGGCGGCGGCGGGCAGGACGGTCGCGACCGCCGCTCCCCCGAACGATCCGGCGAGCGCGATCGCGGCCATGGGGAGGGCGGTGCGGATGTCGGGTCTCGCGCGGCGGTAGTAGGTGACGCTGCTCGTGGCTGTGCCGAAGACGGACGCCAGCTTGTTCGTCGCGAGGGCCTGGATCGGGGAGATGCCCGGGATGAGGAGCAGCGCAGGCAGCTGCAGCAGCCCGCCGCCGCCGACGACCGCGTCGATCCATCCGGCCGCGAAGGCCGCGACCACGATCAGGATCAGGGTTCCCCAGGTGAGCTGCTCGAGCCCCAGCATCCCGCCGATGTCCATCCCTCCAGGATGTCAGACCCGCCACCGCCGGGATGACGCTGCCGCCCGATGCCGTTCCCCGAGATCCAGCCGCGGACGATCACCGATTCCGCGGACGAACTCCGGGCAGACGTCCGAGCGAACGTCGTTTCGCCGCAGGATGCGACCGTTCGCGATATATCCGCCACCACTCGGACACCGCGCGTTCACCCGGCCCGGGCCGATCGGCAACCCACGGCCCATAGTGTCCTCTCGCAACCCGAATCCCCGGCTCACAGCGCCGGACACCGAGAGGACCCTTATGACGAACTTCCACCGCCGTGCGCGCATCGGCGCCGGCCTCGCCCTGATCACCACCGCCGCGCTCGGCCTGACGGCCTGCTCCGGTGCGGCCGACGCCTCGGGCGGCGACGCCGGCGGCGACGCGGTCGACGCGGCGACCGCGACCTCGGTCGAGGACTTCGGCAGCTTCGAGGAGCTCGAGGAGGCCGCGAAGGCCGAGGGTCAGCTCAACGTCATCGCGCTTCCGCGGGACTGGGCGAACTACGGCGAGATCCTCGATCTGTTCACCGAGAAGTACCCCGAGATCACCATCAACGAGGCATCCCCCGACGTGTCGAGCGCCGAGGAGATCCAGGCCGCGGAGACGAACGCCGGCCTCGACACCGCACCGGACGTGTTCGACCTCGGCCTCACGGTCGCGCTGCAGAACACCGACGTGTTCGCCCCGTACCAGGTGCAGACGTGGGATGAGATCCCCGACGCCCTCAAGGAGCCCTCCGGCCTGTTCGTCGGCGACTACGGCGGGTACATGTCGATCGGATACGACTCGTCGAAGTTCGACGCTCCCGAGTCCCTCGACGACCTGAAGGATGCCGCCTACAAGGGCGCCGTCGCGATCAACGGCGACCCGACCCAGGCCGGAGCGGCCTTCGCCGCGGTGGGTCTCGCGACGGTCCAGTCCGACGGCACGCTCGACGACTTCCAGCCCGGGATCGACTTCTTCTCGGAGCTCCAGAAGGCCGGGAACCTGCTCAAGGTCGACGTCACCACCGCGACGGTCACGAGCGGCGAGACGCCGGTCGTCTTCGACTGGGACTACCTCAACGCCGCGCACACCGCCGACAACGAGAACTGGAAGGTCGTCGTCCTCGACGGCACCGGCTACGCGGGCTACTACAACCAGGCGATCAACAAGGACGCCCCGAACCCGGCCGCCGCGCGCCTGTGGCAGGAGTTCCTCTACAGCGACGAGGTCCAGAACCTGTGGCTGAAGGGCGGCGCTCGTCCGGCACGCATGGAGGCCATGACCGAGGCCGGCACGATCGACGCCGACCTGGCGGACGCCCTGCCCGAGGTCCCCGCCGAGACGGTCGTCCCGACCGAGGAGCAGTCCACGAACGCCGGCACGCTGCTCGGCGAGAAGTGGGCAGCGGCGGTCCAGTGACCTCTGCCACCACCGTGGGGGCGGATGCTCCGGCATCCGCCCCCCTCATCCCCGTGACGCCGAGCGCAGGGCCCGCGACCAGCTCGCGGTCCCTGCGCTCGGGGCCCTCCCTCGCGTGGCTCGGCCTCGTCCCGTTCGCCGCATACGTCCTGCTGTTCCTCGCGGTCCCGACGATCCTCGCGATCGGCTCGGGCTTCTTCACCTCCGACGGCGCCTTCACGTGGACGAACGTGTCGGCGCTCGCAGACCCCGTCGTGCTGACCACGTTCGCCAATTCGGCGGGCGTCTCCCTGCTCACCGCCGTGATCGGCGCCGTCGTCGGCGCCCTCGTCTGCTACGCGCTGCTCGGCATGAACCCGGAGGGCGCGGTGCGCTCCACCGTGGATGCCGCAGCCGGCGTCCTCGCGCAGTTCGGCGGCGTCATGCTCGCGTTCGCCTTCATCGCGACGATCGGGATCCAGGGCATCGTCAAGCTGTTCCTGCAGGACACCTTCGGCATCAACATCTTCGAGAACGGCACCTGGCTCTACGAGCTGCCGGGCCTGATCCTCCCCTACATCTACTTCCAGGTCCCGCTCATGGTCATCACCTTCATGCCCGCGCTCGCGGCCTTGAAGCCGCAGTGGGCCGAGGCGAACCTGACGCTGGGCGGCACGCGGGCGAGCTTCTGGCTGCGCATCGGCATCCCGGTCCTCGCTCCGTCGTTCCTCGCCAGCCTGCTTCTCCTCTTCGCGAACGCCTTCTCGTCGTACGCGACGGCCGCCGCCCTCGCCAGTCAGGGCTCGCAGATCGTGCCGCTGCAGATCCGCGCCGCGCTCACGAGCGAGACCGTGCTCGGCCGCGAGAACCTCGCCGGCGCTCTCGCGCTCGGCATGATCGTCATCGTCGGAGTCGTCATGGCCCTCTACTCCCTCATCCAGCGTCGGGCAGCGAGGTGGCAGGCATGAACCGTCTCGCCCCCTCCCCCGTGACGCGCTGGATCATCGGCATCCTCGTGGGAGCGTTCTTCGCGATCCCGCTGATCTCGACCTTCCTCTACACCCTCCGCTCGACGGACGACTCCCTGTCGTTCGACCGCTGGGCCGCCCTGTTCGACCCCGCGGCGTCGGCGGCCATCCGCCCGATCTGGACGGGCCTCGGCAACTCGCTCGTGCTCGCGGTCGTGACCGTCGCGATCGTGCTCCTGCTGCTCGCGCCGACCATGATCCTGGTCAACCTGCGATTCGGCAGCCTCAAGCCGGCGTTCGAGTTCGCGGTCCTGCTGCCGATCTCGATCCCCGCCATCGTTCTGGTGGTCGGCCTCGCCCCGATCTATCTGCAGATCGGGCGCACGCTGGGCACCGGCACCTGGACCCTGGCCTTCGCCTACGGCATCACGGTGCTGCCGTTCGCCTACCGCTCGATCCAGGCGTCCATCGACGCGGCGGATCTGCGCACCCTCGCCGAGGCGGCGCGCTCCCTCGGCGCGAGCTGGCCGACCGTCGTGCTGAAGGTGCTCGCCCCCAACCTGCGCCAGGGGCTCCTCGCGGCCTCGCTCATCTCGATCGCCGTCGTCCTGGGCGAGTTCACGATCGCGTCGCTCCTCAACCGACAGGTGTTCCAGACGGCCATGGTGGTCGTGCAGAAGCAGGATCCCTACGCACCCGCGATCTTCACCCTGCTGGCGCTCCTGTTCGTCTTCCTCCTGCTCCTCCTCATCGGCCGCCTCGCCCGAGGCAACGGAAAGGCCCGCGCATGACCCTCCCCCAGACCGCCGACAACATGCTGCTGGCCGAGGCCGGCGAAGGCACGCGCGTCGAGCTGCAGAGCATCGTCAAGAGCTACTCCGGCACCACCGTGCTGCACGGCGTCGACCTCGACATCGCGCCGGGCGAGTTCGTGTCGCTGCTGGGTCCGTCCGGATGCGGCAAGACCACGCTGCTCCGGGTCCTCGCCGGTCTCGAAGGCCTCGACAGCGGGGCCGTGCTGCTGGGTGGGCGGGACGTCTCGCGCGTGCCCACGAACAAGCGCGACATCGGCATGGTGTTCCAGTCCTACTCCCTCTTCCCGCACCTCCGCGTCGTCGAGAACACCGCGTTCGGTCTGCGCCGCCGCGGTGTCGGCAAGGCGGAGGCGAACACCCGCGCGCTCGACGCCCTCGCGCTGGTCGGGCTCGCCGACTTCGCCGAGCGCTTCCCGCACCAGCTGTCCGGTGGTCAGCAGCAGCGTGTGGCGTTGGCTCGCGCGCTGGTGACGGAGCCCAAGGTCCTGCTCCTCGATGAGCCGCTGTCGGCGCTCGACGCCAAGGTGCGCGTGCAGCTGCGCGATGAGATCCGCCGCATCCAGCTGCGCCTCGGCATCACGACCGTCTTCGTCACCCACGACCAGGAGGAGGCCCTCGCGGTCTCCGACCGGATCGCCGTGATGAACTCCGGTCGCATCGAGCAGATCGGCTCGCCGGAGGAGCTCTACACCGCGCCCTCGACAGCGGGCGTCGCCGCCTTCGTCGGGCTCTCGAGCGTCGTCTCGGGGGTCGCGGAGGGTGACCACGTCGTCGTGTGGGGTCAGAGGCTTCCGCTGCAGACGCCGGCCGACGGTCCCGTCGACGTCTTTCTCCGGCCGGAGAACGTGCATTTCGCGTCCGAGGCGGATGCCGCGACCGACGCGCTCGTGCAGGAGAGCACGTTCCTCGGCAGCATGCGTCGGACGCTCGTACGCACCGAGTCGGGCGAGCTCGTGCGGCTGCAGCACGCGCCGGGGATCCATCCCGCCTTCGGTGACCGCGTGCGCATCGCCGTGGCTCCGGAGCCGGTCGCGGTGCACCCGCGCGGCTGATTCGGCTCGCTCCGGAGTGCAGCGCCCGCACCCCACGCACGAGACCCCTCTCGCTGAGGACAGCGGGAGGGGTCTCGTGCGTGCGGCGTGCGCGGTGTCAGAGCACCCGCGCGAGGAAGTCCTTCGTGCGCTGGTGCTGCGGGTTCGCCAGCACCTCCCGCGGATCGCCCTCTTCGACGATGTGTCCGCCGTCCATGAAGATCAGACGCGACCCGACCTCGCGGGCGAAACCCATCTCGTGCGTGACCACGAGCATCGTCATGCCCTCGTCGGCGAGCGACCGCATGACCTGCAGGACCTCGCCCACAAGCTCGGGGTCGAGCGCGGAGGTCGGCTCGTCGAACAGCATCATGTCGGGGTTCATGCACAGTGCGCGCGCGATCGCGACGCGCTGCTGCTGACCACCCGACAGATGCCCAGGGAAGGCGCCCGCCTTCTCGGAGAGCCCGACGCGGCCGAGCATCTCGTGAGCGATCCTCTCCGACTCCGCCTTGCCGCGCTTCTTGACCCGGCGCTGCGCGATGGTCAGGTTGTCGAGCACGCTCAGGTGCGGGAACAGGTTGAAGCTCTGGAACACCATGCCGATGCGGGTGCGCACGCGGTCGATGTCGACGTCCGGGTCGGTGATGTCGATGCCCTCGATGAGCACCTTGCCGCCGGTCGGCTCCTCGAGCAGGTTCACCGAGCGCAGGAGCGTCGACTTGCCCGACCCCGAAGGGCCGATCACGCAGACGACCTCGCCGGCGGTGACGGTGAGGTCGATGCCCTTGAGCACCTCGTTGTCGCCGAACGTCTTCACGAGCCCCTGCACGTCGATCACGGGGGCGTGCACGTCGATCAGGTCGGTGGTCATCGCTGCCTCGCCATCCGCCGCTCCAGCCACGCCGTGTAGCGCGTGAGCGGGATCGTCACGATCAGGTACAGGATCGCCGCCATGATCAGCGGCGTCGCATTCGAGTTCTGCGTCGTCGCGTCACGTGCGAACGTCGTGAGCTCCTTCGACCAGATGAAGGCGCCGGCGATGAACAGCAGGGACGTGTCCTTCAGCAGCAGCACGAACTCGTTCGTGAGCGGCGGGATGATGATGCGGAAGCCCTGCGGGACGACGATCCAGAAGGTGGTCTTCATCGGGGACATGCCCAGCGAGCGGGCCGCCTCGGTCTGCCCCTTGGGCACGGCCTGGAGACCGGCGCGGATGGTCTCGGCCATGTACGCCGAGGCCACCAGGATGAGTCCGATGAGTCCGAGCACGACCGGGCCGCCGAGCTCCTGACCGCGGATGCCGGTCGCGATCGGCACGATGAAGGCGACGCCGAAGATCGTGAGGATCGCGGGGAGCCCGCGGAACAGCTCGATCCACGCCGTCGCGATCCACCGGAAGGGACCGATGCTCGACAGCTTCAGCAGAGCCAGGACGATGCCGAGCAGCAGGCCGCCGGCGAACGCCACGACCGTGAACCACAGCGTGTTCACGAGGGCCGTGGTGATGATGCCCGGGAACATCTTCGCCGCGACCTCGGGGTTGAAGAACAGCGGTCCGATCTTCGCCCAGTTCGTCGTGACGGCCGCCCAGACGACGATCGCGATCAGCACCGCGTAGACGATGTACCGATACAGCTTCTGCTTCGTGGTGCGCCTCAACGCCATTGTCAAGGTCCTCCCGACCTACCGTTCCCGCCCGGTCAGTTCGCGGTGAAGTAGGTGTCGTAGATCGTCTGGTAGTCGCCGCTGTCGCGGAGCTCCTTCAGCGCACCGTTCACGGCGTCGAGCAGCGCGTCCTTCTCGCCCTTCGCGAAGGCGAAGCCGTACGACTCGTCGGTGTTGTACTCCTCGACGATCTCGTAGGCGCTGTCGGCCTTCTCGTGCTCGAGGTTCACCGGCTGGTCCTGGAGGATCGCGTCGATCTGTCCGGCCTGCATGGCCGGCCACAGCTCTCCGTCGGAGGGGTACTGCACGATCTGCGCGCCCTCGGCGTTCGTGTTGGCGTAGGCCTCACCCGTGGTGCCCTGCTGGACGCCGACGTTCTTGCCGGACAGGTCGTCGATCGACTCGATCCCGGAGTCCGTGCGGACGAGCAGCGACTGCAGCGAGTCGTAGTACGGGTCGGAGAAGTCGATGTTGGCCTGACGCTCCTCGGTGATCGTCATCGCGGATGCACCGATGTCGCACGTGCCGGCCGCGAGGGTGGTGCCGGACTGCAGCGCGTCGAAGCCCACGTCCTGCACGGAGAGCTCGAGGTCGAGCTTCTCGGCGATGGCGGCGAGCAGGTCGATGTCGAAGCCGGTGTATCCGGTGCCGTTGTCGCCGCCCTCGAACTCGAACGGCGGGTACGGGATGTCGGAGCAGACCGTCAGCGTGCCGGCGTCGACGAGACCGTACTCGTTGTCGGCGGCGGGCTCACCCGAACCGGATCCGCCCGAGCCGCCCGCGCAACCGGCGAGGGCGAGAGTGGCGGTCGCGGCGAGCGCGATCCCGGCGATGATGGTGCGACGCTGCATGTCAGCTCCTGAGGGGACGAGGGCCGAATGCCCACGGACGGGTAGGAGAACATCTAAACACGGGCCGCGACGGCTCGACGGACGACGGCAGCATTCTGCGGATCACATTTGTGTTGCAAGTACGTCGGACTGTGACGCACCCCACGAGCGCGAGGCACCTGCTGTTCACCTGGGGTCGCTAGTCTTCGTGCCACACGTGGAGCGGACGCGCTCCCGAGGGAGGAGGATCGACCATGGCAAAGAAGACGGCAGCGCAGCGCACCGCGGAGTCGGCTCTCGACGCCGCCAAGGATGCCGCGAGGGACGCGAAGAAGCTGATCAAGTCGCTGCCGAAGAAGAGCGCGAAGAAGCTCAAGCCCCTCGTGGAGGACGCTCAGGACGCGGCGAAGGTGTCGAAGAAGCGGATCGCGGATCGTCCGAAGAAGGTCGCGAAGTCGGCCGCCGCCGCCACCGAGCGGCTCCAGCAGGCCACCGCCCGTCTGGAGGCGAACGCCTCGAAGGACGCGACGAAGAACAAGGACGCCTCGAAGAAGAAGAAGGACGCCTCGAAGAAGAAGGACGCCACGGCGAAGAAGGACGCTGCGCCGAAGAAGGCCGCGTCGAAGGATTCCGCTGCCGAGAAGGCCGTGCCGAAGGACGCCGCATCGAAGACGGCCGCGCCGAAGAAGGACGCCACACCGAAGAAGGACGCCGCGCCGAAGAAGGACGCCGCGCCGAAGAAGGACGCCGCGCCGAAGAAGGCCGCCGCGCCGAAGAAGGGCGCCGCGCCGAGCACGAAGACCTCCGCGAAGAAGGCAGCGCCGCGGACCGACGCACCCCCCAGGGTCGCCGCGCCGGCCGATGACGCGCCGACGCAGGCCGCACCGGCCCGCACGGCATCCGAGGACCTGTCGGGCCTCACAGTGGCGGAGCTCCGCGCTCGCGCCCGAGCCGAGGGACGCACCGGATACTCCCGCCTGACGAAGGCGGCACTGATCTCCCTCCTCGCCGGCTGAGTCGTTGTCGAACGTCACGCAGGACGCGCTGGATCGACGCGCCGCCGCCCCCGCTCCCCGCACACTGATCGATGTCCTGCGCGACACCACGGCGCGGCATCCCGATGCCTCGGCTATCGAAGACGCCGACGGCGCCCTGAGCTACGGAGAGCTACTGGCACGCGTATGGCGGACCGCCGCCGACCTGCACGCCGCCGGGGTGCGGTCGGGGGACCGCGTCGGCATCCGGATGACATCGGGACGCCGGGAGCTCTACATCGGCATCCTCGGCGCGATGGCGGCGGGCGCGGCCTACGTCCCGGTCGATGCCGACGATCCGCAGGAGCGCGCCGACCTGGTGTTCGGCGAGGCGCACGTCGCGGGAGTCATCACCGACGCCGGCTACGGTCCGGCCGACGCCTCGCCGCCGACGCCCCTGTTCCGCAGCGCCGATCCGCATCCGAGCACCTCCGCGGAGCCCGTCGTCACGCCCCCTGGCATCGACGACGACGCCTGGATCATCTTCACCTCGGGATCGACCGGCGTCCCGAAGGGCGTCGCGGTGTCGCACCGCTCCGCCGCCGCGTTCGTCGACGCCGAGGCGCGGCTGTTCCTGCAGGACGCGCCGCTCGGTCCCGGCGACCGCGTGCTGGCGGGCCTCTCGGTCGCGTTCGATGCGTCGTGCGAGGAGATGTGGCTCGCGTGGGGACACGGTGCCTGCCTGGTGCCGGCGCCGCGGGCGCTCGTCCGCTCCGGCGAGGACCTCGGCCCGTGGCTGCTCGGTCACGGCATCACCGTCGTCTCGACCGTCCCCACCCTCGCCGCGCTGTGGCCGCAGGACGCGATCGAGAACGTCCGACTGCTGATCTTCGGCGGCGAGGCGTGCCCGCCCGAACTCGTCGCCCGACTCGCAGCGGACGGCAGGGAGATCTGGAACACCTACGGCCCGACGGAGGCGACCGTCGTCGCGTGCGCCGCGCTCATGGACGGCACCGGTCCCGTGCGCATCGGGCTCCCGCTCGACGGGTGGTCTCTCGCGGTGGTCGACGCCGCGGGCGAGCGGGTGGCCGACGGCGAGCCCGGCGAGCTCATCATCGGCGGCGTCGGACTCGCCAGGTATCTGGACCCGGCGAAGGACGCCGAGAAGTACGCGCCGATGCCCTCCCTCGGCTGGGAGCGCGCGTATCGCTCCGGCGACCTCGTCCGATTCGATCCCGAGGGCCTGGTCTTCCAGGGACGCGCCGACGACCAGGTCAAGATCGGCGGGCGGCGCATCGAGCTCGGCGAGGTCGAGGCGGCTCTGCAGGCCCTGACCTCGGTCTCGGCGGCGACGGTGGTCGTGCAGAAGAGCGAGGCGGGGATGCCGCTGCTCGTCGGATATGTCGTCCCCGACGAGGGCTTCGACCGCCAGGTGGCGCGCGGCGAACTGGCCGAGACCCTGCCCGCCCCCCTCATCCCGCTGCTGGCCACGGTGGACGACCTCCCCGTGCGGACCTCGGGCAAGGTCGACAAGGCCGCGCTTCCGTGGCCGCTCGACTCCGGCGACGCGGGCGCCTCCTCCCTCTCGGGCACGGCAGCATGGCTCGCGGAGCAGTGGTTCGCCGTGCTCGGGGTACGACCCGACGACGAGGATGCGGACTTCTTCCAGCTCGGGGGCGGCTCGCTCGCCGCCGCCCAGCTCGTCTCGCGGCTGCGCACCCGAGCCCCCGAGTTCACGATGACCGATGTCTACGATCTGCCGCGCCTGCGTCAGATGGCGGACGCCGTCGAGGAGGACGCCGACGACGACCCCGAGGAACGGGTCTTCAGCACGCCTGCGCCGACTCCGAGACGGATGCAGTGGGTGCAGACGCTCGCCGGCCTGCCGCTGTTCGTGTTCACCGGCATCCGCTGGCTGCTCTTCCTCCTGACCGCGAGCTGGATCCTGCGGCTCTTCCCCGGCTTCTACGTCCTCCCCGAGGTCTCCGGGTGGACGCTCCTCGTCGGGCTCGTGCTCTTCGCCACGCCGCTCGGCAAGATGACGATCGCCGCCGTGGCCGCGCGGCTGCTGCTGGCCGGCGTGCGCCCCGGAGACCACCCCCGCGGCGGAGCCGTGCACCTGCGGCTCTGGCTCGCGGAGCAGATCGCGCAGCAGGTCGATCCGGTGGGTCTCGCCGGCGCACCCTGGGTCGTCTACTACGCCCGCGCGCTCGGCGCCCGCATCCACAAGGACGTCGACCTCCACACCATCCCGCCGATCACCGGGATGCTCGAGATCGGCGCCGGAGCGTCGGTCGAGCCGGAGGTCGATCTCACCGGCTACTGGATCGACGGCGACACGGTGCGCATCGGCGGCATCCGCATCGGCGCCGACGCGACGATCGGAGCGCGCAGCACGCTCGCGCCCGGCACGAGGATCGGTCGACGCGCCGAGATCGCGCCCGGATCCGCCGTCTTCGGCCGCGTGCGCGCCGGTCAGCGCTGGGCGGGTTCTCCCGCGGCCCGCGTGGGCGGGACCTCGACGCCCTTCGCCCCCGGTCGACCGCCGAGCCGCACGCGCTGGCTGTGGGCGTACGCCGCGTCGTCCGCGCTCCTGGGGGCGCTGCCGATCGTCGCGCTGGCCGCCGGGGCGCTGGTGCTGGCGGCGGGCATGCGCGGGGCGGAGACCCTGCCCGGTGCGCTGCCCGGCATGCTCTCCCTCCTCGTTCCGGCGGTGCTGGTGGCCGGCGCGGTCTTCGCGCTGCTGGTCCTCGGTCTGGTGCGCCTCCTCGGGATCGGGCTCCACGAGGGCGTGCACCCGGTGCGCTCCCGCATCGCCTGGCAGGCGTGGACGACCGAGCGTCTGCTCGACTCGGCCCGCACGTTCCTGTTCCCGCTCTACTCCAGCATCCTCACCCCGATGTGGCTGCGAGCGCTCGGCGCCGACGTCGGACGCGACGTCGAGGCGTCGACCGTGCTCCTCATCCCGAAGCTGACGACGATCGCCGACGGCGCGTTCCTCGCCGACGACACCATGGTCGCGACGTACGAGCTGCAGGGCGGGTGGATGCGGCTGGCGAGGGCCCGCATCGGCAAGCGGGCCTTCCTCGGCAACTCCGGTCTCGCCGCCGGCGGCCACAACGTCCCGAAGGACGGGCTGGTCGCCGTGCTGTCGGTCGCCCCGCCCAAGGCGAAGGCCGGATCGTCGTGGCTGGGCTCGCCGGCCTCACGGCTGCGTCGCGTCGTCAACGACGCCGACCTCGAGCGCACCTATCGGCCCCGTCCCGGCCTGCGCGTCGCCCGCGCGCTGTGGGAGCTCGGCCGCATCGTCCCCGTGATCGTGACGTGTGCGCTCGGCCTGGCCGTGCTGCTCACCCTCGCGGCGATCGTCGAGACCTGGGGTCTGGGCGCGGCCGTCCTGCTCTCGAGTGTCGTGATGCTCGCCGCGGGAGCGGTCGCCGCCCTGGTGACCACCGCCGCGAAGTGGCTGATCGTCGGTCCGATCCGCGCCGGCGAGCATCCGCTGTGGTCGAGCTTCGTATGGCGCACCGAGGTCTCCGACACGTTCACCGAGATGCTGGCGGCTCCCTGGTTCGCGAACGCGGCCGCGGGGACGCCTGCGCTCGCGATCTGGCTCCGCACTCTCGGTGCGAAGATCGGCCGCGGCGTGTGGACCGACAGCTACTGGCTTCCGGAACCGGACCTCGTCACCCTGGGCGACGGCGCGACGGTCAACCGCGGTTGTGTGGTTCAGACCCATCTGTTCCATGATCGTGTGATGAGCATCGACGCAGTGACCCTCGAGAACGGTGCGACCCTCGGTCCGCACAGTGTCATCCTGCCCGCCGCCACGATCGGCGCGGACGCCACCGTCGGCCCCGCGTCGCTGGTCATGCGCGGGGAGCTCGTCCCCGTCGGGAGCCGCTGGAGCGGCAACCCGATCGGACCGTGGCGAGCCGTCAAGGTGCGCTCGTACCAGGCCTCGGACGTATGACCGTCGACCCCTACACCCCGCACAGCGGCGACCGCCGCTACGGGGTGCTGCACTACGACCTCGCCGTCGACTACCGGGTCACCACCAACCGCCTCTCCGGCACGGCGACGATCCGGCTGCAGCTCGCGGAGCGGACATCGCACATCTCCTTCGATCTGGTCGGGCTCAAGGCGACCAAGGTCCGCGTGACCGGCGATCGTCGCGCGTCGTTCCGTCAGGACGCGCGCCGCCTCAAGGTGGTCTTCGGAGCGGACCGGGAGAGCGGCGAGGAGCTCACGGTGGTGGTCGAGTACGCGGGTGCCCCCGCGCCGCGACGCACGCGCTGGGGCCTCCTCGGCTGGGAGGAGCTCGAAGACGGGGTGCTGGTGGCGTCGCAGCCGACCGGCGCGCCCACCTGGTTCCCGTGCAACGACATCCCCTCCGACAAGGCGACGTACCGGTTGGAGATCACCGCCGACCCCGAGTACACCGTCGTCAGCGGCGGCGAGGCGACCCGATCGACGCAGCGCGGACGCACCAGATGGACTTTCCAGCAGCCCGTCCGCACGGCGACGTACCTCATGACGGTGCAGATCGGGCAGTACGCGGACGACCGCGTGGACCTCGCCGGAATCCCGGGTCGGCTGTACCACCCGCGCGCTCTCGCTCCTCGGGTGCGCGCGGACTTCGCACGGCTGCCCGACATGATGCAGACGTTCGTCGCGGCTTTCGGCCCGTACCCCTACGAGTCCTACAAGGTCGTCGTGACCGCCGACGACCTCGAGATCCCGCTCGAAGCGCAGGGGATGGCCATCTTCGGGGCGAATCACGTCGACGGCGTCGGGGGCAGCGAGCGGCTCGTCGCGCACGAACTCGCGCACCAGTGGTTCGGCAACAGCGTCGGGGTCGCGCGCTGGCAGGACATCTGGCTGAACGAGGGGTTCGCCTGCTACGCGGAGTGGCTGTGGTCGGAGGCGGCGGGCGGACCGACGGCGCACGCGCAGGCGGTCGCGCACCACGCCCAGCTCCGAGCCCTCCCGCAGGACCTGATGCTGTCCGATCCGGGCCCTGCCGACATGTTCGACGACCGCGTCTACAAGCGCGGGGCGCTGACGCTGCACGCCCTCCGCCTGACGATCGGAGCGGATGCCTTCTTCGGTCTCGTGCAGGAGTGGACGTCCCGCTTCGCGGGTCTCGCGGCCACCACCGACGATTTCCTCGGCCTCGTCGACGGGGCCGGCGACGGCGCACGCGCGCTCGTGCGCACCTGGATCGACGAGCTCCCGCTCCCGAGCCTCCCGCGCAGCGGTCGTCAGCCGAGGGCGACGCTGAGCGTGTGACCCGCTGGGCCCGCGATCGTCGTCGCTGTGATCGTCGTCGACCGCCCGGGCAGGAGGACGGACCACGTCGTGGCCCGCTCCGGTGCTGAGGCGGGCGCGGACGGGTCCGCATGCATCCGCACCGCCGCGAGATCGACGTCGAGTCCGCGGCCATCCGCCTTCAATGCCGCCTCCATGCGCGTCCAGCCGGCCAGGTCGGGAACCTCCGACGGCGCGAAGAGCGCGGCGATCTCGGCCACCCTGGACGCGGACGATGCCGGTTCGAGGTCGACCCCGACGGATGCCGGCCATGGCGCCGCGGCCACGGCGACGAGTCCGTCGGCGTGACTGACGCTCATCGAGACGCCGTCGGTGCGCGGAGCAGCGTGGTGCCGTCCGCACCGATCGCAGCGGCTGTCGATCACGACGCCGGGTTCGCCGCGCAGCTCGCTCACCACGTCACGGAGAAGGGCGCGTCCGGCGAGGAAGGCCTCGGCGCGCGCGCCGCGCAGCTCGGCCAGGCGTGCGGACTGCCCCTCGCCCATCGCGGCGAGATCGCGCTCCGTGAAGCCGCCGGCGGGGACGGCGGGCGCCCATCGCACGACGGCATCCCGCCAGGAGAGGCGCCCCGCGCCCGTGTCGGCCACGCGCCGACCCTGTCCGGTCAGACCTCGAAGTCGACCGCGACGCGCGACGCGACCACGGAGCGCACGTATCCGGTGACCTCGGTGTGCGCGGGATGCACCTGATACGCCTCCAGTTCGGCGACCGAGGGGAAGTCCGCGACGAGTGCGACGTCCCAGTTCGCATCGGCGTACAGAGTGTTCGCGCCGACCGAGATCGACAGCAGTCCGGGGACGACGCCGTCGAGCGCGTTCAGACGGCGAGCGATCTCCGCCGCGTGCGCCGCGCGCTCCTCGGCTCCCTCGGCGGCCAGCTTCCAGCTGACGACGTGACGGATGGTCATCGCGACTCCTTCGTGTCGGTCAGGGCGTCGGCGCGCACCGCGTCCTCGAGCGCGTCGCGCAGCCGGTCGGCCGAGAGGCGCCAGTGGGCGTGGAGCTCGCCGTCGATGAGCACGACCGGGATCTTCTCCCACCAGAGGTCGAACAGCGCCGGGTCGTCGTGGATCGACGCCTCGACGATCTCGATGCGCTCGGCAGCGGCATCCGGCAGCTCGGCGACGACGGTGTCGATGATCTCCGACGCGACATCGCACAGGTGGCAGTCGGGCTTGCCGATGAGCGTCAGCGTCGTCACGCGGACGGCACCTCGACCTCGCGGCCCTGCGCGATCCACTCCCCCGTGCCGCCCTCGACGTTCGTGGCGTCGTAGCCGCGGCTCTCGAGCGCCTCGACCACACGCGCCGACCGTCCGCCCGCCTGGCAGATCACGTCGAACGCCTCGGACGGGAGCTCGCCGAGGCGGTCGCCGATCTCGGACATCGGGATGTTCACGGCGCCGGGGACGTGTCCCGCGGCGAACTCGTGCACCTCGCGCACATCGATGAGCGGGGTGTTCGAGCGCTCGGCGAGCTCGGTGACGGTGATCGACTTCATGGCTGCTCCTGCGACAGAGGGTCGGAATCGCGGCGGGAGACACAAAGCGCCCGTCCGGAGACAGGCGCTCGGTGTCTGGCCGCTTACTTCTTGTTGCGGCGCTGGTGGCGAGTCTTGCGAAGCAGCTTGCGGTGCTTCTTCTTCGCCATGCGCTTGCGGCGCTTCTTGATGACAGAACCCACGGAAACCTCACTAAGTCAGGGGCTGGGCGTCGCACAGTGCGGACACCCGGGTACGGGCACGGAAAATGCCTCGGATCATTCTAGCAAACCCGAGCGCGTGCGCCGGACGCGCTCACTCGTCGGTGCGATCCGTGACCATGAGGCGCCGGACGAGGGCGTGTCCACGGGCCGCTCGTCCGGGGTCAGCCCACGTCGGCGATCGGACGCTGCATGGCGTCGGCGACGGACGACTCCGGGACTCGGAAGCTCCGACCGAAGCGGATGGCGGGCAGCTCCCCAGCGTGCACCATCCGATACACCGTCATCTTCGACACGCGCATGAGCTCGGCGACCTCAGCCACCGTAAGGAACCGGACTTCTGGAACCTCGGGCATCCCACGTACCCCTTTCTCGATTGTGGACACACTCTATGTGCAAGCTGGGACGCGTGTAAACCCGCGTGACTCGTGTGATCAATGAGACCTCCGATCGACCGTCGGGTCGTCCGGCGGCCGGCGTCTCAGCCGGAGCATAGACGACGCCCCGGAGGCGCTCAGGATGGTCGATCAGACTGGCGGCACGACTCGACATGGCACCGTTCGAGTCCACGCGGACTGGGGTCCGCGCTTTCGCCCCCGACGACCTGCCCCCCGGATCGCCGGGGGCGAACTGCGTCGGTGCGGTCAGGCGCCGAGTCGCTTGAGCGCCGTCGCGACGACGTGCTTCGCGGACGCCGCGGCGCGGCCGACGACCTCGGCGGCGTGCGCGGCGCCGTCGGGCAGCGGCTGACCCGGGTAGTCGATGTCGGGGGCGTCGTCTCCGTAGGCGTCCATGAGGAACGGCACGAGCCAGTCGTCCACCGCTTCGAGCGGCGCGACGGCCAGACTGTAGAACCGGCGCTGACCGTCTTCACGGACGCTGACGAGCTCCGCCTCGCGCAGCACCTTGAGGTGCTTGGACACCGTGGGCTGGCTGATCCCGAGATCGGCGACGATCTGGCTCACGCTGGTGCCGGCCTCACCTTCGGTCGTGCGTCGCAGGAGGAGCTGGAGGATGTCTCGCCTCGTACCGTCTGCGATCACGTCGAAGATGTCCGTCATGTGATCAGGGTAGTCTCCCCCGGCACGGAGTACCATGACGAAGGCTCGGCGAACGGCGCCGCGCTGCCGGGATGCGGTGCACGGATCGAAGGGGGCTGCGATGTCGGGCATCGTGTCGCCCTCGTCACCCCGACAGCGGCTGGAGAACGCGGCGTCGTGGGGCAAGCACATCGTCACGTCGTCGCCTTCTCGCTTCGCGATCGTGATCTTCGCGCTCCTGATCCTCGTCTTCACGGTGCTGCTGTCGCTGCCGATCGCATCCGCGACGGGCACGGTCACTCCGCTCGCCGACGCGCTGTTCACCGCCGTGTCCACCATCTGCGTGACCGGTCTCTCCACCGTCGACATGGCGACGCACTGGTCCCCGTTCGGGCACGTCCTCATCTTCGTCGGCGTCAACATCGGCGCTCTCGGCGTCCTGACGCTGGCGTCGCTGATGGGGATGCTGATCTCCAAGCGTCTGGGGCTGCGCGCGAAGCTCATGGCCGCGGGCGACACCAACCCGCTCCGAGCCCACGGCGGCGTGGTCAACGAGAGTCAGACCGTGCGCCTGGGCGAGGTCGGTCAGCTGCTGACCACCGTCGCCGTCTCGGCCCTCATCATCGAGGGCGTCCTCGCGGTGCTCCTGTATCCGGCACTGGTGATGGCGGGCGTGGAACCCGTCGCGGCGCTGTGGGAGGCCCCGTATTTCGCGGCGATGGCCTTCACCAACACGGGATTCGCTCCGAACGCCGGCGGCGTGGCCGTCTTCGCGGACGACTACCTCGTGCTCTTCCTGCTGATGGTCGGCGTCTTCCTCGGCAGCATCGGCTTCCCCGTCATCTACACGCTCGCCAAGCACGTGTGGCACGTGAAGAAGTGGTCGCTGCACACCAAGCTGACCCTCGTCACCACGGTGCTGCTGTTCGTCCTCGGCGCGGCGGTCTTCCTCATCCTCGAGTACGACAACCCCAAGACCTTCGGATCGATGGATGCCGCCGACACCACCTTCCAGGCGTTCTTCCTGTCGGCGATGACCCGCTCGGGCGGATTCAACGTCATCGAGATGGACGACCTCAACGGCTCGTCGCTGCTCGCCGCGAGCATGCTGATGTTCGTCGGCGGCGGTTCGGCGTCGACCGCCGGCGGCATCAAGGTCACCACCCTCGCGGTGCTGGCCATCGCCGTGTGGTCGGAGGCGAAGGGACGTCAGTCGGTCGAGGCGTTCGGCCGCCGCATCCCCAGTGACGTGCAGCGCGTCGCGCTCAGCGTCGTGGCGTGGGGCGCGACCATCGTCGCCCTGTCGACCATCGTCATCGCCCAGATCACCAAGGGAGACATCAGTCGCGTGCTGTTCGACGTGATCTCCGCGTTCGCGACGGTGGGTCTCTCGACCGGACTCACGGCGGAGCTGCCTGACGCGGGCGCCTACGTGCTCGCCGCCACCATCTTCATGGGGCGCGTTGGTACAGTGACACTCGCAGCGGCGGTCGCCGCGACATCGCGAACGCAGTACTACTCACTGCCCGTGGAAAGGCCCATCGTTGGTTGAAGTCCTCCGGGGCGACGCTCCCGTCCTCGTCATCGGCCTCGGCCGGTTCGGTGCCGCGTGCGCGGGCGAGCTCGATCGCCTCGACCGCGAGGTGCTGGCGATCGACGACAACCTCGAGCTCGTGCAGAAGTGGTCCGACCGGGTGACGCACACCGTGCAGGCGGACGCGAAGAACATCGACGCCCTGCGCCAGATCGGCGCACAGGACTTCCAGGTCGCCGTGGTCGCGGTCGGCTCGTCGATCGAGGCCTCGGTGCTCATCACCGCGAACCTCGTCGACCTGAAGGTCCCGCAGATCTGGGCGAAGGCCGTCTCGCAGTCGCACGGCAAGATCCTCGCCCGCGTCGGAGCGAACCACGTCATCTATCCCGAGCGCGAGGCCGGTGAGCGCGTCGCGCACCTCGTCTCGGGCCGCATGCTCGACTTCATCCGCTTCGACGACGACTTCGTGCTCGCGAAGATGTACCCGCCGAAGTTCATCCGCGGCGTCGGCCTCAACGAATCCGGTGTGCGCAGCAAGTACAAGGTGACCGTCGTCGGGGTGAAGAGCCCGGGCAAGCCCTTCCGCTACGCGGAGGCCAACACCATCGTCACCAATCACGACCTGATCATCGTCTCCGGCACCAACAGCGACATCGAGCGGTTCGCGTCGCTCGACCGCTGATCGTCGCCGGGCCGCGATCGTCGAGCGGCGCCGTGGCGACGGACGTCGCGCCGACGGTGACGGATGCCGGGATCATTCCCCAGTCGCACGTCAGGCTCCGGCGGCGAGTTCCCGAGACCGCGCGAGCGCGGCCTCTGCGGCCTCGGCGAACGTGCGCTCGAGGTGCGCGGCCTGGAGGACGGCGATCGCTCGCTCGGTGGTGCCCTTCGGACTCGTCACCCTGCGGCGGAGCTCCTCCGGCTCCTCGCCCGACGCGTCGAGCAGCGCGGTCGCGCCGATGAAGGTCTGCTCGACCATGAGGCGGGCGTCGCCCTCGTCGAATCCCATGCCGACGGCGGCCTTGGTGAACTCCTCGATCAGGAGGAACACGTAAGCGGGTCCGGACCCGGAGATCGTGCCGAGCGCGTCGATCTGCGATTCGGGCACCTCGACCACGGCACCGACCGTCTCGAACAGGCGGCGCACGAGCGCCAGGTCGTCGGCGGATGCCGCGGCGCCGGTCGCGAGCCCCGTGACCGCCTTGCCGACCGTCGCCGGAGTGTTCGGCATCGAGCGGATCACGCGGGCGTCGGCGCCGAGGACCTCGGCGAACGTCGCGAGAGTCACCCCGGCCGCGAGGCTCACGACGATCGCGTCGGGGGCGAGCGCCGGCCCGATCTCGCGCAGCAGGTCGGGGACCATGGCCGGCTTCACCCCGACCAGGACGATGCGCGCGGAGCGCACGGCATCCGCGTTCCCTTCGGCGTTCTCCGACAGCGCGATGCTGGTGACGCCGTCGAGGTCGTGCAGCGCCTGAGCCTTCTCGGCCGTGCGATTGGTCGCGGTGATCCCCCCGTCGACGGGGATGCCGGAGGCGACGACGCCGCGGAGGATCGCGCCTCCCATCGAACCGGCACCGAGGAACGCGAGAGCAGGGAGCGAATCGGACATGTCGTCATCCTACGGCGGGCTCACCCGGTGCCGGCGGACGAGCGGATCTAGACTCGACGCATGAGTGCATCGGGCGGCAGCAAGGCGATCATCGCGGCATTCCTGGCCAACCTCGGCATCGCGCTGGCGAAGTTCGTCGCGTGGGCGCTGTCGGGCTCCGCGTCGATGCTCGCCGAGGCCATCCACTCCGTCGCCGACTCCGGCAATCAGCTGCTGCTCATGCTGGGCGGACGGAAGGCGAAGCGCGAGGCGGATCGGGCACACCCGTTCGGATACGGCCGCGAGCGCTACGTGTACGCGTTCGTCGTGTCGATCATCCTGTTCTCCGTCGGCGGCCTCTTCGCCATCTACGAAGGCGTCGACAAGCTGACCCATCCGCATGAGCTCGACGAGACCTGGTGGTGGCTGCCGATCGTCGTGCTCTTCGTGGCCATCGGTCTGGAGTCGTTCTCGCTGCGCACCGCCGTGCGTGAGAGCAACCTTGTGCGCGAGAAGGGGCAGTCGTGGGTGTCGTTCGTGCGCCGCGCCAAGGCGCCCGAGCTCCCGGTCGTGCTGCTCGAGGACGTCGGTGCGCTCACGGGTCTCTCGTTCGCCCTCCTCGGCGTCGGTCTCACCGTGATCACCGGTAATCCGGTCTTCGACGCCGTCGGCACGCTGATGATCGGCACGCTGCTCGTCCTCATCGCCATCGTGCTGGGCGTCGAGACGAAGAGCCTGGTCGTGGGCGAGGGCGCCACGCTCGCCGACCACGACCGCATCGTCGACGCGATCAACGCCGGCGACGAGATCGAGAAGATCATCCACATGAAGACCCTCTACCTGGGTCCCGACGAGCTCCTCGTCGCCGCGAAGATCGCCCTCAACGCCGACAAGCCGCTGCGCGAGGCAGCGGGCGACATCGATGCGATCGAGGCGCGGATCCGCGAGGCGCTCCCCATCGCCCGCGTCATCTACATCGAGCCGGACGTGTATCGCCCCTCGATCGATCCGGAGCCGTCGACCGACGTCTTCGTGCTGAAGTCCTCGGACTGACCCTCCTCGCGGTCAGCGCCGGGTCTCGAAGAACTCCCGGAGCAGCGCGGCGGACGCGTCCGCCTCCAGACCGCCGACGACCTCCGTGCGATACGGCAGACGGCGGTCGCGGAGCACGTCGTACATCGAGCCGGCGGCCCCGGCCTTGTCGTCCCACGCACCGAACACGACGCGGCCGACGCGCGCCTGCAGGATCGCGCCGGCGCACATGATGCAGGGCTCGAGCGTCACGACCAGGGTGTGACCGGCGAGGTTCCAGGAGCCGAGGGATGCCGCGGCGCCGCGCAGCGCCAGGACCTCGGCGTGGCCGGTCGGGTCGTGGGTGAGCTCTCGGTCGTTGCGCCCCTCGGCGACGATGCGGCCCTCCGGGTCCAGCACCACCGCGCCGACCGGGATCTCGGACGCCGCTGCCGCGTCGGTCGCGAGCTCGAGCGCGCGGCGCATGGCGGCGAGGTCGGCGGCGGTCATGCGTCGAGCCTACGACAGCCGCTCCCTCCCCCTCATGGAGGAGCGACGCTCCGCCGCGCGGGGGATCCGCTCCGGCATCCGGCTTCGTACCGTGGAGTCATGGAACCTCTCGTCGTCATCCTCCTCGTGTCCCTCGGTCCCCTCCTCGCGTCGGCGGCCACCGCGATCATCGCGGCGAGGTCGAACGCGCAGTGGCGGGGGCGCAGGGCGGCGACGCTCGCCGCCCGCACGGCCGATGTCGTGCGCGAGCGTGCGGCGCATTAGCCTGTATCCATGCGTGTTCACGTCGCCGACCACCCCCTCGTCACCCACAAGCTCTCGGTGCTGCGCGACCAGCGCACCCCGTCGCCGGTCTTCCGGCAGCTGACCGAGGAGCTGGTGACCCTCCTTGCATACGAGGCGACGCGCAACGTGAAGGTCAGCCCGATCGAGATCACGACGCCGGTCACGACGACCATGGGCGTGAAGATCTCCGAACCGCGACCGATCGTCGTCCCGATCCTCCGCGCCGGACTCGGGATGCTGGAGGGCCTGGTCAAGCTCCTCCCGACCGCCGAGGTCGGATTCCTCGGCATGGTCCGCGACGAGGAGACCTTCGAGCCGACGACCTACGCCGAGCGGCTTCCCGAGGACCTGAGCGACCGTCAGTGCTTCGCGATCGATCCGATGCTGGCCACGGGAGGCTCCCTGGCCGTCGCCATCCAGTTCCTGTTCGACCGCGGCGCCAAGGACGTCACGGCGATCTGCCTGCTGGGCACTCCCGAGGGCCTCGCGGCGATCGAGGAGCTGGTCGGCGACCGCGATGTGACCATCGTGCTGGGCGCGCTTGACGAGCGGCTCAACGAGAAGGGCTACATCGTCCCCGGTCTCGGCGACGCCGGCGACCGCCTCTACGGCACCGTCTGACCGTCAGACGCCGCGCGGCGTCCCCCGATCGGACGCGCTCTCGTCGAGCAGCGCCACGCCGAAACCGGCCACGACATCACGCACTTCGGCGAGGTAACGCTGCGCCTGCTCGGTGAGCGGGATGGCCGTGCGTCCCACCCATCCGATCTCGATGCGCTCGTCGACGTCGAGCGGCACGGCGACGATCTCGGGGTCGAGGTCGTCGCTGATGATGCCCGTCGAGATCGTGTAGCCGTCGAGGCCGATCATGAGATTGAAGATCGTCGCTCGATCGGAGACGCGGATCTCCTGCGCGCTCGAGAGGGTCGAGAGGATCTCCTCCGCGAAGTAGAACGAGTTGTTCGCGCCCTGGTCGAACGTGAGCCGCGGCAGGCCGACGAGATCGTCGAGGGTCGCCCGACGCCGAGAGGCCAACGGGTTGCGGCGGGAGATGAAGATGTGCGGCTCCGCGATGAAGAGCGGGTGGAAGGCGAGGCCGGAATCGCGCAGCAGCTTGTCGATCACGTTGCGGTTGAAGTCGTTGCGGAAGAGGATGCCGAGTTCGCTGCGCAGCGTGCGCACGTCCTCGATGATGTCCCACGTCCGGGTCTCCCGCAGCGAGAACTCGTACTCCGCCGCGCTCGTGGCCCTGACCATGCGGACGAACGCGTCGACCGCGAACGAGTAGTGCTGCGTCGAGACCCCGAGGAGGCGACGTGACGGGGGCCGCCCGAGGTAGCGCTGCTCGAGGAGGTCGGCCTGCTCGACGACCTGCCTGGCGTACCCGAGGAACTCGATGCCGTCGGTGGTGAGCGTGACCCCGCGGGCCGAGCGGGTCAGGAGGTCGCGTCCTACCCGGCTCTCGAGGTCCTTCATTGCGGCGGACATCGTGGGCTGCGCCACGTAGAGCACGTCGGCCGCGGCAGTGATGGAGCCCTCGGCGGCGACCTCGATAAAGTACTGGAGCTGCTGCAGCGTGATGCCGCTCGGTCGTCGAGCCATAGGCGAATGCTATAACACCGCATAGTGGAGCCGAATTACCCGATGACCCGCGGATGACTGCACGATGAGATCACCGCTTCATCGAGGCCGCATGGGCCTCTCCCCTCCCGGATTGGCCCCTCATGGCGAACGAGATCACGTTCAGCATCACCACCACGCGCTTCGACGAGGACTACGCGCCGTCGGACAGTTCTCGGATCACGACGAACTTCGCGAACCTCGCCCGAGGCGAGCACCGCCAGCAGAACCTCCGAAACGCGCTGTCGATGATCGACCGCAGGTTCAACGAGCTCGCACACGTCGACAACCCCGACGCCGACCGCTACACGGTGGAGCTCGACATCGTCTCCGTGCAGCTGCGCTTCGCGGATGGCGCGGACGAGGACCTTCCCGTCATCGAGGTGCTCGACATCCACATCGTCGATCGCGAGACCGGCGAGCGCCATCGGGGGATCGTGGGGAACAACTTCTCGTCGTACCTCCGCGACTACGACTTCAGCGTCGTGCTCCCCGCTGCGAACGCCTCCGGGGCTCCGTTCACGACCCCCGACGACTTCGGAGTGCTGCACGGCAAGCTCTTCCAGCACTTCCTCGAGTCCGAAGCGTATCGGGAGCGGTTCCCGTCGGCACCCGTGATCTGCATCAGCGTCTCCACCAGCCGGACGTACAGCCGCACGGGCGAGCGCCACCCCGTGCTCGGTGTCGAGTACGTGCAGGACGCCTTCTCGCTCACCGACGAGTACTTCGGGAAGATGGGCCTGCAGGTGCGCTACTTCATGCCGGAGGGCAGCGTCGCACCGCTCGCCTTCTACTTCCGCGGCGATCTCCTGAGCGACTACTCCGATCTGCAGCTCATCGGCACCATCAGCACGATGGAGACGTTCCAGAAGATCTACCGCCCTGAGATCTACAACGCGACGGCGGTCGCCGACAGCGTCTACCGCCCCACGCTCGAGAAGCAGGACTACGAGCGGACGGAGATCACCTACGACCGTGAGGAGCGGAGCCGACTCGCCGTCACGCAGGGGCGCTACGCCGAGGAGCACTTCGTCACGCCGCATCGCCGCGTGCTGGATCAGTGGGCCGCCTCCTACCCGGCGCCGGTCCGATGACCGCTCTGTCACCGACGCCCCTGGCACAGACCGCTGTGCAGGCGCTGCTGCCCACCGCCATCGTCGGCAGTCTGCCGAAGCCCGCCTGGTTGGCGCGGCCCGAGGTGCTCTGGTCTCCGTGGGAGCTGCAGGGCGACGCTCTCGTCGAGGGCAAGCAGGATGCTCTGCGCGCCGCCGTGCAGGAGCAGCGTCGACGGGGGATCGACATCATCAGCGACGGCGAGCAGACTCGTCAGCACTTCGTCACGACCTTCATCGAGCATCTCGACGGCGTCGACTTCGAGAACCGTGAGACCGTCCGCATCCGCGACCGCTACGACGCGAGCGTGCCGACCGTCGTGGGAGCCGTGAGCCGCCGCGCGCCTGTCTTCGTCGAGGATGCGGCCTTCCTGCGTCAGCTGACCGACCGGCCGATCAAGTGGGCTCTGCCCGGCCCGATGACCATGATCGACACGCTCTCCGATCGCCACTATCGCAGCCGCGAGAAGCTCGCGTGGGAGTTCGCGACGATCCTCAATCAGGAGGCGAAGGAGCTCGAGGCCGCGGGCGTCGACATCATCCAGTTCGACGAGCCCGCGTTCAACGTGTTCTTCGACGAGATGAAGGACTGGGGTGTGGCAGCCCTCGAACGGGCGGCCGAGGGGCTGCGCGCCGAGACCGTGGTCCACATCTGTTACGGCTACGGGATCAAGGCGAACAACGACTGGAAGGCCACGCTCGGTGCGGAGTGGCGACAGTACGAGGAGTCGTTCCCGCTGCTCCAGCGGTCGTCCATCGACACCGTCTCACTCGAGAGCCACCATTCGCATGTGCCGCTCGACCTCATCGAGCTCATCCGCGGCAAGAGGGTGATGCTCGGCGCCATCGACGTGGCGAGCGAGACCATCGAGACGCCGGAGGAGGTCGCCGACACCCTGCGCCGCGCGCTGCGGTTCGTGGACGCCGACCTGCTCATCCCGAGCTCGAACTGCGGAATGGCTCCGCTGCCGCGAAAGGTCGCCCTCGAGAAGATGAGTGCACTGTCGGCAGGGGCGCGCATCGTCCGCGAGGAGCTCCGCGGCGCCTGACGCTGTCAGACGGTCAGGCGATAGCCCCGCTCGTCGCCGTAGTGGGTGAATCCTGCTCTCGCGAGGATCGGGGCCGACGTCGCGGTCCGCCCCTTCACGAGCGCCGTCGTCGCCCCGAGGGAGGCGCTCACGCGCAGCCGCTCAGCGAGCACCGCACGGTAGGCGCCGCGTCGGCGAGCATCCTCGAGCGTCGCGGCGCCCCACAGTCGGGTGAAGCCGTCGACGATCGTGCACCCGCCGGTGCTGACGGCCCGTCCGTCGAGGCGCGCGAGCACACGGACCTGCGTCCCGGCGGCGAGCGCCGACGTGACCTCATCGAGCTCGACCCGAAGACCGTCGTCGTCGAGGGGCTGCTGCCTCCATACCGGCACGTTGATCGCTTCGACCTCACGGACGTGATCGAGCGTGCGCACGACCTCGACCCGGACATGCGGCGGGACGTCGACCGTCGCACCGTCGAGCGGGCGCGCGAAGACCGCGACCGTGTCGATGTGCTCGGCTCCGCGTCGTCGGAGCTCGCCCTCGAGATCGGGTCGATCCGACGCGTTGGTCCAGAAGCGCAGCTCGCTCTCCCCCCAGGCCCTCGTGCGATCGATGGCGTGGTCGAGGACGATGGCCGCATCGGCATCGGCATCGGAGTCGACCTGCGACCCTCGCACCCCGCCGCCGAACCGAGCGGGATACCGCACCAGCTGAAGGAGGCTCTTCTCCTGCTCGCTGTCGCGCGGGAACCACACCCAGGCCGCCGATGCGCGCAGGATGTCGTCGGTCGTATGCATGGGCGCTCCCTCTCAGCTCGCCGCGCCCACGAGGCGGGCGAAGGCGCTGAGCCGCGCGACTCCCTCAGGGGTGCGGGGAAGGTCGTCGAGCAGGGCCGGCGAGTGGATCAAGTACGCGGCGACCTGTGCCCGCGAGATCGCGACGTTGAGCCGGTTCTCCAGAAGCAGGAACTCGGGCCCGCGCGGGGCGTCGCGTCCGCTCGACGCCGCGAGGGTGGTGATGGACACCACCGCCTCCTTCCCCTGGAAGTTGTCGACCGTGCCGACGGGGACATCGGGGAACCCCGCTGCAAGGAGCGCGTCATGGACGAACTGACGCTGCGCGTTGTAGGGAGCGACGACGATGATGTCGCTCTGGCCGAGAGGCCGCACCGTGGCATCCGGATCGTTGTCCGTGAAGGCGCGCCCGACCAGGTCGCGCACGATCGCCACCACCTGCGCTGCCTCTTCGGGCGACTGCGTGGCATTGCCGCGGTGGCGCAGCGGCACGACGTGCAGCCCCGGATCGATGCCCTCGAGCGACCGGAGTTCGGTGCCGGGCGCCGACGCGAGGCGCCCCGCGTAGGCGAGCGTCGACACGGGCGCGGCGACGAACGGATGCATGCGCCACGATCGCGCCAGGAAGTACCCGTACTCGGGCCGGATGACGGCGTCCCCGTCCATGACCCATCCGAGCGCCGAGGTGTCGACGGGCTCGGGATGCGCTCCCTGACTGACCTGCGGCAGCTGCTGCGGATCGCCGAGCAGCAGCAGTCGGCGGGCGCCCGCGGCGACCGCGATGGTCGAGGCGAGCGAGAACTGGCCCGCCTCGTCGATCACGAGCAGGTCGAGGCCGCCGCGGTCGACGCGGGTCGTGTTGCTGAAGTCCCAGGCGGTTCCGCCGACGACCGCGCCGTGCGGGGAGTGCTCGCCCAGGAAGGACGCCATGCCGTTCTTGGGGATCACCGTGTACGACGGGTCGGACGAGGGATCCTTCGGAGCTTTTCCGACCTGGGCGGCCGGGACCCCGTCGGCGACGACGCGCTCGAGCAGATTCTCGATGATCGCGTGCGACTGCGCGACGACGCCGACGGTGAACCCGTGGTCCCTGACCAGACGGGCGATCACCTGCGAGCCGGTATACGTCTTCCCGGTTCCGGGTGGCCCCTGGACCGCGAGATAGCTGCGGTCCAGGTCGAGTATCCCTCGCACGATCGCATCGATCGCGTCGTCGCCGCCGGCGGGCAGCGGGCTCCCCGAGAGCGTGCGCGGCGGCACGCGACGGAGGATGTCCGTGGCGGCGTCGCGGGGGAACTCCGGTGCCGCCGCGTGGACCGCGTCAGCCCACTCGTCGATCGCGCCCTGCAGCGAGACGACACGTGGGGGCGCCGCCGGCGTGAGCGCGAGCGGCAGCTCGTCCCACGTCTGCCCCTGGACGGCGGTCTCCGTGACGAGGTACCCATCGTCGAGCACCTCGGCGATCGTGACGGAATGCGGCACGTGGACGGCTCTCGACGGCACCTCGGTGTCGAACGGCGCCGGGAAGGGATAGAGCGCGAACGGCTGCGCGCCGACGCCGAGCGTGGTGCCCGGAGACACCTCGCCGCGGATCTCGACGTCTCGCGACAGGACACGGCGCCCCTCCCCCACGCTCCAGTCACGCCGCACGGTCGAGGTCGCGTGATCCACCCGCACCACGTCGCGAGTGCCGTCCCACATGGTGACCGGCTCGCGGAGCCGCTGGAAATGCGACACCCAGAAGCTCTTGGCTTCACGGGGGAAGTAGTCGATCGCCGCGGCCGCGATGCGATGGACCTGCCCGTCCGCCCCCGCCTCGACGGCCTGCGCCGCGTCGGCGAGCAGCGCCACCGACCGCGGTGACGGCTCGTAGATCACGGCATCGGCCTCGTCGGGCGGCGCCGGGTTCACGCCCTCCGTGCGCGCGATCTCGATGAGCCAATTGCGCAGCCGTCTCGTCGACACGCAGTCGTACCGGTTGTAGTCCGCGAGATCGGCCAGCACCGCGTCGGCCTCGGCCTGCTCTCCCGCCGCAGCGAGCTCCCGCGCCGCGACGTACTGCACGATCGAGTCGTCGCCCTTCTGCACGTCGCTCGTGCGGACGTCCTCGCCCATGTACAACGGCTCGAGCTTCTTGATCGAATACGACCTCGACCCGACGCGCACCGTTCGCAGCACCAGCGGGTAGAGGTCGACGAACACGCCCTCGCGCAGCAATCGATCGATCTCGCCCTCGCGCACCCCATGGCGGGCGGCCATCGCCACGAGGTGCGAGGTCTCGTAGGGGGCGTAGTGGTAGATGTGCATGCCCGGATGCGCCGCTCGGCGCACCTTCACGAAGTCGAGGAATCGCTCGAAGGCCACACGCTCCGCGGCGAAGTCGTGCGCCCAGATCGCGGAGTACTGGTCGGCGTTGTCGACCCAGCCGAAGAGGTAGTCGATCCCCCAGTGCGCATGGCCGTCCGGGGCGGGCTCGGTATAGAGAGGGTCCCCCTCGAAGTCGAAGAAGATGTCGCCGTGACTCGGCACGGGCAGCGTGTGGATCGCCGCCGCGTAGTGCACGTCGTACGTGGGCGCGCCGTCGGCATCCGCTCGGAGCTGCAGCTGCGCCTGCGCGCGCAGGTTCTCGAAGGTGTCGGTGTTCATGCCCTCGGGCGCATCCGTCGCCGCGGCCAGCGCGTCGATCGTCTCGATGCCCGCCGCGCGCAGCCGGGCGCGCTGCACAGGGCGCATCCGCGCCACCATGAGCAGATCGCGATGCGCGATCACCTGCTCCTCGCACGTCGCGCAGCGTCCGCAGGCGACGATCTCGAGGTCTCCTCGATCGTCTCCCCACGCCAGCGCCGCGTCGGCGGACGGGTCGTCGATGCGGCGGTCGGCGATGAGCGCTCGGAGACGGGCGCGCCTGACCTGGAACAGCGGGAGCAGGTCGTCGACGGCGTGGGTGCTGACCGACCCGTCGCCGAGGATGAGATCCACCTCATCGGAGCGCGGGATGCCGAGACGATCGAGCTGATCGACGTATGCCGCCAGCTGCATGAGCGCGGTCACGCGGGCCTTGCGGGCGAGCTTGGAATCCTGCACGCGCCACCGGCCGTCGTCGTCGCGCCGAAGGAAATCGGCGAAGCCGACGAATTCGGGCGTGGCGAACGCCGCCTGGAACACGATCAGAGCGTCGGACTGGAGCGCCCGCAGGGTCTCCTCGACGGCTGCGGCGAGTGCGTCGGCGTCGACGGATGAGACCTTCGCGACGCGGTGCACGCGGTCGTCGCCGAGGTCGGCCGTGTAACGCGCCAGCACGTTCTGCTCGTGGACGTCGCCGAGCAGAGCCGCGCGCGCGAGAGTCGCATCCTCGGGCTCCTCGACAGCGGGCACACGCCCCAGCTTCGCGTCGATCGCCCGACACCAGGCGAATTCGCATTCGGCGGCCGCCTTGAGGTCGCTGGCGCTCCAGATGACGCGCTGCGCCTGGGTGTCGATCCGCACGATTCTCCCATTCCCTCGGATGCTTCGACACTAGCCGTGGCATCCGACACGGGATCACCGCGAAGACGTCGTCAGCGCCACCACGTGTCGTCGGGAGTGACCGGGAGGTTGCGCTTGTGCTGCGTGGCGAGATACCGCGACTCGATGCGTCCCGCGACCTCCGGATCGACCGGACGCCCCTCGAGGAAGTCGTCGATCTGCTCGTAGGTCAGCCCCAGCTCGTCCTCGTCGGCGCGGCCGGGCTGGTCGTCGAGCAGATCGGCGGTCGGCACCTTGTACGCGAGCTGGTCGGGCGCGTCGAGCAGCAGCAGGAGTGAGCGTCCCTGGCGCTTCGTCAGGCCCGCGAGCGGAAGGACGTCGGCGGCACCGTCGCCGAACTTCGTGTAGAAGCCCGTGACCGCCTCTGCGGCGTGATCCGTGCCGATCACGAGCAGACTGTCGTGACCGGCGAGCGCGTACTGCGTCACCATGCGCAGGCGCGCCTTGATGTTGCCGCGGTTGAAGTCGCTGATGTCGCTCGTGACGGCGAACTCGATGTCCGCCTCGACGCCGTCGACACCGTTCTGGATGTTGACCTCGACCGACGAATCGGGGGCGATGAACTCGAGCGCTGCCTGCGCGTCCGCAGCGTCCTTCTGCACCCGGTACGGCAGACGGACCGCAAGGAACGTCGCGTCACCACCCTCCGAGCGCACCCGCTCGACCGCGAGCTGCGCGAGCCGACCCGCGAGCGTCGAGTCCTGTCCGCCGGAGATGCCGAGCACGAAGCCCTTGGCGCCGGTGGTGCGGAGGTAGTCGGCGAGGAATCCGACGCGGCGCTCCACCTCGGCCTCGGGATCGATGTCGGCCTTCACGCCGAGCGCTTCAGAGATCTGCTGCTGCAGGGACACGTGTTCCTCCGGTCTACTCGACGTCAGTATCCTCCCCCAGTGTTACATCGGGATGACGGCGGCCGCAGGCGCTTGACTTCGCGGCGCCGGATCCACCTGGCAAGATGACGGGGTGAGACTTCTCGTCGCCGCGATGGCATCCGAACTCCAGGCGTTCCCGGCCGAGCTCGAGGGATTCGACCAGCTCGTCACCGGCGAGGGCAAGATGCAGGCCGTGTACGCGCTCACCCGCGCGCTGGACGCGAAGCAGTACTCCGAGGTCGTGGTCGTCGGGACCGCCGGCGGCATCGACCCGCAGCTCGAGGCGACCGTGCACGAGATCGGCAGCGCGCTGCAGCATGACGTGTTCGACCTCGACGGCGTGCCCGGGCAGCACGTGTCCCTGCCCGCCCGCGTGTCCACCGGCCGGGAGGGCGTGCTGATCGCCACCGGTGACAGCTTCGTGGGCGACGCCGGGATCACCGCCGTCATCCGTCCGTCCGGCGCGGGGCTCGTCGACATGGAGACCTACGCGTACATCTGGGTCGCCGAGCAGTTCGGCGTGCCCATCCGCGCATTCCGTGCGATCTCGGACCGCGCCGAGGACGGCGCGCTCGTCGACTTCCGCGAGGCGATCGCGCGCTGCAGCATCCAGCTGCGCGAGGTGATCCGCCGCGAATACGGCGTCTGAGCCGCCCCGTACGAAGCGCACGTCTCGCGCGACGGCATCCGCGGCCGCGTCGGGATCGTCCGGATCACCGGGATCGGAGCCGCTCGGCCGTCGCCGGCGATCGCCGTAGGAGACCGTCAGCGCGCCTCGATGATGCTCGGCCCCTCCGACGTCGCGCGCACCCGGAGCTGCGCGGGGATCTGCTCCTGCATCGCGTCGACGTGGCTGATGACTCCGACGGTACGACCGCCCTGCCGCAGCTCGTCGAGCGTGCGCATCGCGACCTCGAGCGTGTCGCCGTCGAGGGAGCCGAAGCCCTCGTCGATGAACAGCGTGTCGAGGCGGATGCCGCCGGTTCGCGCCGTGACGACCTCCGCCAGTCCCAGCGCGAGAGCCAGCGAGCTGAGGAACGTCTCCCCTCCGGAGAGCGATTGAGCGGGACGGGTCTGACCGGTGAACGCGTCGTAGACCACGATGCCGAGCCCTGACGCGGCTCCCCTCGCGGCGAGGGCGTCGGAGTGCCTCAGCTGGTACCGACCCGTCGACATGTCCTCCAGACGACGGTTGGCTGCGTCGACGATCTCCTCGAGCTCCGCGGCGAGCACGAACGTCTCGAGCGTCATCTTGCGGGTGTTGGCTCCGCGACCCGCGATCGTCTCGGCCAGCGCCCGCAGCGTCTCGAAGTCTGCGGCCTCGACCGCCGTGCGGGCATGCTCGTCGGCGGCGGCCGCGATCGACGCGGCGAGCTGCTCGGCGACGCCCGTGGCACGGCTGGCGGCATCCACCGCTCGCGACCAGCTCTCGCGCGCGACGAGTGCCGTCTGCTCCGCGGGCTCGAGGTCGATCGCCTCCTCGGGCAGCGTGCGCAGCTCAAGGTCGAACAGGATCGCGCGTTCCTTCTCCCGTTGGACGGCGTGCCGACTGATGCGCGATTCGAGCACCGCCTGATCCGCGGCGGGACGGAGCGCGGCCTCGACCGCCTCGGCGCTGTCGAACGCCGAGTCCGCGAGCGCCTGCTGCACGTCCGCCGCAGCGACCGCGGCGGCCTCTTCGGAGCGCTCCCGAGCGGAGATCGCGTCGATGAGGGCGGTCGCCGCACGGATCTCGTCGACCTCAGCAGCCCGTCGGGCGGCGACGGAATCGAAGGATCCGCGCGCGTCCACGACGATCGACAGCGCATCGGCGATCCGACGGTCGAGCACGGCGTGCGACTGGCGAGCCGCAGCGACCGCAGCGACCGCGCCGTCGCGATCGTCGTCGAGGTGACGGATCCGCTCCGTCAACGCCGCGATCTCCTCGTCCAGCGTCGTCAGTCGGGATGCCGAGGCCTCGGCCGCGGCGAGGTCGTCGACGGCGGAGGCCGCCTCCCGCTCGGCGGCGGCGACCTCTCTGCCGTCGGCCCTGCTGACCGCGGCGGCGAATTCGGCGCGTACCGCGGACACGCGCTCCGCCGCCTCGCGTTCGATCCGCGCGGCGCTGTCGCGCAGCGCCTCCGCGGCCTCGACGTCGTCGGCGGAGACAGGATCGGTGTGCGAGGCGAGGGCCGGGTGCTCGTGCGATCCGCAGACGGGACATGCGCTGCCCTCCTCCAGTCCCGAGGCGAGTTCGCCGGCGAAGCCGTCGAGACGACGCTGCCGCAGGACGGCGAGAGCCGACTGAGCGTCGGCCAGAATCGTCGTGGCATCGACGAGCAGACGATCCGCCGCCGTGCGCTCGCTCTGGAGCTCGACGACCTGTCGGGCCGCCGCGAGGCGGGCGGACGCCGCTTCCCGCGCGCGCGCCAGGTCTTCCGCCCGATCCGCGCGCCGCCGGGTGTCGTCACGCTCGGCGACGAGCTGATCGAGCTGTCCGGGAAGGGACGAGCGCTGCGCGTCCGTCGCATCGAGCTGCTCCACTGCCGCCTCGACGGCTGCCGCGGCCAGGGCGAGCTCGGCACGTATGGCGGGCATCGATGTCTCGAGCTCTTCGGCGTGCTCCCACGCACCGAGCTGACGGGTGCGGTCGGTCACCCACGACACCAGGTCGTCCGTGCCGACATCGACGCCCCGCTCCTCCCAGGCGACACGGGCGCGCGACTCGGCCGCTCTCGCATCGTCGCGCACCGTCGCCGCTCTGGCGGCCAGGGCGATCGGAGAGCGCACCGTCTCCGCGGCGCGTGCGGCGTCCCATTCCGCGCGGGCGTCAGCGATGAGCGGCGCCTCGGCATCCAACTGCGCGAGCGCGGCACGCGCCCGATCGCGTTCGGTCTGCGCGCGCTGATCGTCGCGCAGCGATGCGAGGGCCGCGTCCGCCGCGGTCAGCAGCTCCTCAGCATCGACGCGCTCCGCGGCGCGCCGCTCCGCCCGGTAGTCGGCGCGCGCCAGGGCACGCCGCAGCGAGTCGAGACGCTCGTCGGTCGTCAGGGCCGAACGCGTCGTCACCGCGTCGTCCGCGCCCGCAGCGCCGTCGTCCTCTGCGCCGCCGGACGCGTCGGAGCCGAGATCGTTCGCCGCGACCAGCCGCTCCCCCTCGTCGAGGCGAGCGGACACCGTCGCGAGACGCGTGCCCAGCGCCTGCTCCGCCTTCCTGCGCCGCTCGTCGAAGCGCGCCTGGACGTCTTCGAACCTCTCGGTGCCGAACAGCCTGCGCAGCAGCGCCTGCCGCTCCCTGCTGCCGGCCAGGAGGAACTCCGAGAAGCGGTTCTGCGCGAGCAGGATGACCTGGAGGAACTGCTCTCGACTCAGCTGGAGGATCTCGTCGAGCTCGTGCGCCGCTTCCCGCTCCTTGGCCGCGAGGCCGACCCACTCCCCGCCGACGAGCGCGTCGAGCTGCACCGCCGAGGCCTGGACGGTCAGCCCGCCACCCCGCTTCTTCGGACGCTCGTACTCCGGTGACCGGGTGACCCGGTAGCGACCGCCCGGCGTGCTGAACTCGACCAGGACCTCGGTCGCGTCCTCGGGCTCGCAGTGATCGCTGCGCAGGCGCTTGTCGCCGCCCTCGTATCGGGGCACGCCGCCGTACAGCGCGAAGCAGACGGCATCGAGGATGCTCGACTTCCCGGCGCCGGTGCGCCCCGCGATCAGGAAGATGCCGTCGTCGGCGAAGGCGTCGAAATCGACCACCTGGCGCTCACGGAAGGGGCCGAATCCCTCGACCTCGAGTCGGTGCAGCTGCATCAGGTCATCGTCTCCCTGGGCGGAGAATCGCGGTGGCGCGCCATCGCGAGGTCAGACCAGGGCCTCGGCGCGCACGCGGTCCTCGAGCACCTCGCGGATCAGGTCGTCCTCGCGCTCGGTCGGCCCGTGGCCCGATCGCACGTGCTCGAGGAACGCGCCGATGCGCTCGGTGTCGGTCACGGCTCCCCTCAGCCGATCCGTGTAGGAGCGCTCGGAGCGCTCGAGGGAGTCTGCGGGCTGGTGCTGCACCATGGCGCAGTGCGGATACCGCTCGCGCAGACGGCGCATCGGCTCGGTCTGGGCGAGCGGATCGGTGTAGACGGCGCACACCCAGTCGTCTGCGTGCGCCGCGACGTTCTCGGCCGACAGGATCTCGTCGAGCTCACCGGTCAGGGTGACCAGCCGACGCGGCACCGGCAGGTCGAGCCACTCGACGGCGGACAGACCCGAGGCGTCGAGGTCGACGAGCCAGGACCCGCGGGGCTTGTCCTGCTCGCCGAAGCTGTAATGCAGCGGAGCGCCCGAGTACCGCACCCGATCGCTGACCCGCTGACGACCGTGGATGTGGCCGAGGGCGACATAGTCCGGACCGTCGAAGACGCTGAGCGGCACGACATCGAGTCCGCCCTGACGCACCTCGCGCTCGAGTCCGATCGTCGCGTCGACGCCGGCGGCGAAGCAGTGGGCGATGGCGACCGATCGCCCGCCGTTCTCGCGCATGCCCGTGCGCACGAGCTCCATGGCGTGCGCGAGCGTCTGCGCCTGCGTCCGCAGCTCGACACCGCCCCAGTGCTGGCGAACGATCGCCGGCTCGAGGTACGGGACGCCGTAGAAGTGCACCGGTCCGTCGTCGTCGCCGAGCGTCACGGGCGTGCCGATCGCGAGCGGATCGGTGAGCACGTGGATGCCCTCTCGGAGCAGTCGCGACTGGAAGCCGAGGCGTGCGGCCGAGTCGTGGTTGCCGCTCGTCACGATGACGCGCGCGCCCGCCTCGTGGATGCCGACCAGCGCGTCGCTCAGCAGCGTGTACGCGGCGCCGGCCGGAGTGGCCGAGTCGAACACGTCGCCCGCGACGATCACGACATCGACAGCGTTCTCGCGCACCTGCGCCGTGAGCGCGCCGAGGACCTCGGCCAGCGCGTCCATGGTCGAGTTGCCATGGAAGGTGCGGCCGATGTGCCAGTCGGAGGTGTGCAGGATTCGCATACTCACACGGTACGAAGGACCACGGACATTCGGCCCGAGGCGTGCCGCGGGCGCTCGGTCCTCGCGTCGATGACGGGTCCGACGCGCGGCGGCGGGAGAGCGGGAGGTCCCCTGACCCACCCTCATCGCGACGATCGACACACGGTGATGCTCGGTGCGCCGTGCACTGTCACCTGTGCGGCGTGCGGGGCTGCGCGATACGTGATCGGGGCTGCCCTCCGCCCCACAGGTGCCGGATATGCCCCTCCGGCTGGGGTCGTGCCCGCCTCGTCGCGACTACCGACTCCCGCTCTCCTCCTCCAGATCCCTCGTCCAGTTGGCCTGTTGGATCCTGTTGTCCAGCTCCCGCAGCTCCTGAGCGGTCGCGTCCGCTCTGGCGCGAAGCTGCGCCACGGGCAGCGCGGACAGCTGACGCAGCTCGGAGCGCATCTGCCGGAAGCCCGGATTCGCCGCACCGGATGCCGCCGCCGCGGCATCCGCCAGCAGGGAGTGCTGCAGCCGCAGGACGTCGCGGGTCGCCAGGGCATCGGTCATCGTGCCGTCAGGTCCCATGTCGAGGCGCGCGTTGGTCGCGTTGATGCGGCGGATCAGGTCGCGCAGCCGCGCCAGGTACGACTCCGCCTCGGCCAGGAGCGCGGCGGCGTCCTCCGAGGGCTCCTCGCCCTCCTGATAGCGGGCATTCGCGGTGATGCGCGCTCGGAGCTGCTCGATGCGCCGCTGCAGATCGGCGCGTGCGGTCAGGGCCTCGGCGAGTCTCATGCCCTCATCCTCGCAGGCGAGGCGCGTAACACGGCGTCACACGCGACGGATTCACCGTGAGCGCAGCAGCGATGCGTGCTCGGGGTGCGCCGCGAACCAGTCGGCGACGTACCAGCAGACGGCGGCGACGCTGCGGTCGCCCCTCGCCTCGATCTCGGCGACCGCTCCCTCGACGACCGTCCCGGCGTAGCCGTGGCCCCGGAAAGTCGGGACCGTGAAGGCTCTGGTGAGCGCGATCGTGCGGCCGTCGTCGCGGTAGTCCAGCACGCTGACGAGCTGACCGTCGCGCGTGAGCGTGTACCGCGACGCGTCCTTCTCATCGGTGAGGATGAAACCGGAGCCGAGGGTCGAAGGGGTCACGCGACCACGTTACGCCCGCGCTGCGGGACGGGGGCCGTTTTGACACGCCCGGACTTCTTCGGACATAATCGCCCCCATGACTACCAACGCAAGCCCTTTGTCCGCCCAGGAGGCGAACAGGACTGCCGGGATGATGATGCCCGGTCGCGTTGGCATGTGTTGCCGAATGTGTCGCTGAACGAACAGCCACCCCGCCTGACCTGATCACCGCTATCTGCGGATCGGCGTCTCCGAGCATCCACCCTTGCTCGCTTACCGGCTCGCCCGGTCATTCATGCAACGCATCCGAGCCCCTACGGCTCTCGTCCTGAGGACTTCATCATCATGTCGAACACCGCACTTCTCGAGCGTCCCGTCGCCGCCTCCGCCGTCCGCACCGCTCCCGCACAGGCCGACTCCGCGCCTCTCGCCGCCGACCTCCCCGCCGTCCGATCGCCGCGCGGCTTCGCGCTCTACGTCGGACTCGACGAGATCAAGGCGGCTGAGGCCGGCGTGAGCCTTCCGCTCCTCGTCGACGCCCTGCGCCGCACCCTCGCCGAGCTGGCGCCGGGTGCAGAGACCCATGCCACCGTGGCCCTCGCGCCGCACGGCTCCGGCGGACGCGATCTCGACGTCGTACGGCTCGCGCTGCAGGAGCCCGGCGCGATCGCCCGCACCAAGGCCGCCGCCGAGGAGGAGACCACCGACGAGGAGGGCGGCGTCGTCGTCGACATCTCCCGCAAGCGGGTGCTCATCGACGGCGAATCGGCCGCCTTCACCTACAAGGAGTTCGAGCTCCTGCAGTACCTCGTGCTCCGCGAGGGACGGACGATCGAGCGCAGCGAGCTCGTCTCGGCGCTGTGGCAGGCCCAGGACGACGAGACACCTGGCGAGCGCACGATCGACGTGCACGTCCGCCGCCTGCGCGCCAAGCTCGGCCGCTACGAGGACATCGTCCGGACGGTGCGCGGAATCGGCTACCGCTTCGACCGGCACGCCGACGTCGTGATCCGCTACGGCCACGGCACCCCCTCGCCTGACCGCTTCTGATCGGAATGTCAGGCCCATCGCCTACGGTGGGCGCATGACCCTGACCGCGGATGCCGGAGCTGCCGACGCAGCGCCGGTCGGCGCTCCCCTGCGCACGGTCTACCGCCCCGCGAAGCCCCTCGACCTGCGGCGCTCGGTGGGCATGCTGCGCCGAGGCCCCGGCGATCCCACCATGGTCATCGATGGCGCCGTGATCTGGCGCACGCTGCGCACGCCGCAGGGACCGGCGACGCTGGCGCTCCGCGCGGTCGCCGGCGAGGTCCTCGTGAGCGCCTGGGGCCCCGGAGCGGAGTCCGCCCTCGAACGCGTGCCCGCGCTCTGCGGGGCTGAGGACGACGACGAGGGCTTCGATCCCTCTCTCCACCCCCTCATCGCGGACACCGCGCGCCGCACTCCCGGCATCCGACTGGCACGCACCGACGAGGTCTTCGACGCCCTCGCGTGCGCCATCATCGAGCAGAAGGTCACCGGGCTCGAGGCGTTCCGGGCCTGGCGACAGCTGGTGACGAAGTTCGGGCGACGGGCGCCGGGGCCGACGCCTCGACCGATGTACACCGCGCCGACCGCCGACGAATGGCGGCGCATCCCGTCCTGGGACTGGCACCGCGTGGCCGTGCAGCCGCCGCAGTCGAAGACGATCGTGCGCGTCGCCGAGCGAGCCGCGAGCATCTCCCGGGCGCTGCTCGCCGCGACCACCGGCGACGATCGCGACCGCATCCTGACGAGCTTCCCCGGAGTGGGCCTGTGGACGTCGGCCGAGACACGGCTCCGCGCGCTCGGCGACCCCGACGCCGTCAGCGTCGGCGACTACCACCTGGCGCACGAGGTGGGTCACGCCCTCACCGGCCACCGCACGGACGACGACGGGATGCTCGAGCTCCTCGCCGCGTGGGCCGGGCACCGTCAGCGCGTCATCCGCCTGATCTTCGCCAGCGGCGTGAGCGAGGCACGGCGCGGCCCGAGGTTCTCGCCGGAGGATCATCGCGGCCGCTGACGGATCGGCGCCTCCACCCTGTCGACGCGGCGCTCTATGCTGAGGCCATGTCCCGCAACGCTCTCCGCTTCTCCGTCACGGCGGGCCTGCTCGTGCTGGGGATCATCATCGGCCTGATCTTCCAGAACGTGTGGCTCGGCATCCTGCTCGCCGCGATCGTGTGGCTCGGCTGGTTCCTGGGCTACGAATCGCGCCGCGGCCGGAACGCGGGGGTCAATGACGAGGACAGGGGCATCGAGCTCTGACCCGCCCGCACCGGCGTCAGTAGTACACGGCGAGCGATCCTGTCGGTCCCACCCACCCTGCCTCCACGAACATCGGATCGGCGAGGTTGTCCCCCATCCATGGGATGTCGGTATACAGCGAGCCCTTCCGGGTAGTGGCCCGCGAGACAGTGGCACGATGACAGGGTGCACCTCATGAACGATGCGCAGATCTGGACGATGATCGGCGCCTTCACCGCTCTGATGCTCGGCATGCTCACCGTCGTCTCGACACTGTTCGTCCGGGTCGTCCGCGCCGAGATCGGCGGCCTGCGCGGCGAGATGAACGCGCAGATCGGCGGCCTGCGCGGCGAGATGAATGCGCGCTTCGAGGCTGTGGACGCGCGGTTCGACGCGGTGGACGCGAGATTCGATGCCGTGAACACGCGGATCGATGCGCTCGACCGTGATGTCCAGGCGGTCGTCGATCGCTCGTTCCGTCGCGAGCGGGACTGAGCGCGCTCCGATCTCAGAGCACGGGAGCCGCGACCGCCTCGGCGTCGGCGCGGTCGGTGAAGGCGGTCTTCGGCACGAAGACGAGCACGGCGGCGGCGACCAGCGCCGTCGCTCCGCAGACGACCCACACGGTGACGTACCCGGCGAAAGATCCGGCGGTGCTCTCCGCGACCCCGCCGACTCCGTTCAGAAGGGCGATGCCGAAGACGCACGAGGCGATCGCACCCCCGACCGTCTTCACGGAGTTCGTGAGTCCGGTCGCCACACCGGTCTGCGACGCGGGAGCCGCGGACGCGGCTGCCGCCGGCAGCGCGGCGACGAGGGCGCCGGAACCGAGGCCCACGACCACCATGTTGGTGACGACCTGGGCGTAGGTGTCGTGGAAGGGGAGGAACAGCAGGAACCCCGCGCCGACCAGCAGTGAAGCGCCGAGGAGAGTCAGCCGAGGGGTCAGCGCCCGCGCCACGATCGGGAAGAGCAGTGCCCCGACGATCATCGCGATCAGGTAGATGCCGATGATGAGCGAGGTCGCGAAGCCGGTCGCGCCGAGGCCGAACCCGTGCTCGGCGGGATCGGTGCGCGCGAAGGTCGACAGCGGCGCCTGAGCGCCGAGCACGCTGACGCCGAACAGCCCGGCCGTCAGGAAGACCGGTCCGAGGGCGAGAGAGCGGAACATGCGCACGTCGATGAGGGGATCGGCGCAGCGGAGCTCCCACAGCACGAACGGCACGACGAGCAGCACGCCGAGGATGACGACCGCCCACGACCACGGGTTCGCCAGGCCCCCGTCGAGCCGCAGGAGGCTGAGCCCGCCGGTGAAGCAGATGAGGGCCAGCGAGATGAGGACGACACCCACCGTGTCGAACACCCCGCCCGCGGGATCCGGCGACTCCGTCACGCCGAAGAGGATGACGAAGAAGCAGACGATGATGAGGACTGCGGGGATGAGCAGCACGACGGTCAGCGGCAGGACGTCGATCAGCGCCCCTCCAGCCAGGGCGCCGATGATCGCGCCGCCTTCGAGAGCGGCGACCAGGAGACCCGCCGCCTTGGCGGTGATCGACGACCGCCCCCGCATCCGCCGGGACCGCGACCAGATGAGCGCGATCTCCAGCGGCAGCCACACGACGTAGAAGCCCATCAGGGTCCATCCGATGAGGAAGACGGCGAACGAGTCCGTGAAAGGCAGCACGAGCGCCGCTGCCGCCGTGAGGGCGGTGGAGATGAGCAGCATCCGCTTGTGTCCGAGCATGTCGCCGAGCTTCGCGAACGCCGGCACCACGAGGGCGGACAGCATCAGCTGCGTGCCCTCGAGCCAGTTCACATCGGCGTCGTGGATGCCGAGATGGCGGGCGATGTCGGTCAGCATCGGGGTGTAGTACCCCTGCAGCACGCCGCTCGTGAACTCGACGAAGGCGAGGAAGCCGACCACGGTGGCGAGGGTTCCCAGCGTGCGGGTGCGCGTCATCGCGACTCCTGAGGGCGAAGGGTGATCCGGGCGCCGGTGCGCACGGAGAAGGGTGAGATCACCCTAGCCGCTGCAGAAGCGCGCGATGGAAGCGCTCGCCGCGCTCGAGCGCGGCGATCTCGACGTTCTCGTCGACGCCGTGGATCGACGCGCGCTGGGCGTTGGACATGTCCAGCGGCGCGAACCGGTAGACGGCGGGGGCGAAGCGATGGAAGTGACGGGAGTCGGTGGCTGCCATCATCACGTACGGCACAGCCGGCACGCCGGGATGCGAGACCGAGAGGGCGTCGGCGAGCAGAGCGAACGGGGCATTGTCGGTCGCGGACTCCGGAGACGGCTCGCTCGCCTCGACCACGCGCACCGTCACGAGGGGGTCTGCGATGCGACGACGCAGGCGCAGCACCGTCCGCTGCGTCGTCTCTCCCAGGGCGATCCGCAGGTTGACCGTGGCCGACGCCTGCGACGGCAGTACGTTCGCCGCCGTGCCGCCGGACTGCATCGTCGGCGCGACCGTGGTGCGCACGAGAGCAGCGGGTTCGCCGCCCAGAGCCGCGAAGATCTGCGCCGTCACGATCGGAGCGGCTCCGAGCAGGCGCAGCAGACGCCCGCGCATGCCGGGGGTCTGACCGGCGAGAGCCGTCAGCATCCGTCCGATCGCCCGGGAGGGACGCGGCCGGAAGGTCGTCGGTCCGAGGCGGTCGACGGCCCGCGCCACGCGTCGGACGGCGGTCAGCGCGGGAGGCGCCGACGCGTGACCGCCGTCTCCCCGGGCGGTGAGGGTCACGGTCATCACGCCCTTCTCGCCGACGCCGATCATCGCCGCACGCCCTGGCACGAACGGCAGCGGAGCGTCGACCACGGCTCCGCCCTCGTCGACCACCAGCCAGGGGACCACGCCCCGGCCACGCAGGACGCGGGCGATCTCCTCTGCCGCGCGACCATAGGTCTCCTCATTGCCGCCGAAGGAGAGATAGACGTCACGGGGCGGGACGAAGCCCTCCGCGAGCAGGTTCTCCACCGCCTCGAGGACGACGATGAGAGGTCCCTTGTCGTCGAGGGCGCCGCGTCCGTGCACGCGCCCGTCGGCGATGACGCCGGCGAACGGCGGGTGCGTCCACGCGTCGCTCTCGTCGACCGGCACGACGTCGTAGTGCGCCATGAGAACGAGCGGCCCGCCATCCGCCGACCCATCCCCGGCCCAGTGGAACAGCAGCCCGAGATCGGTGTGCCGCTCGAGGACCAGCGCCTCGTGCACCCGCGGATACAGCTCGGCGATCAGCTCGACGAAGCCGTCGAAGGGCTCCATGCCCCTCTCGTCCAGCTCCGCCGAGACGGTCGGGAGCTGGATCATCTGCGAGAGGCGTCCGGCGATGCCGGGGCGAGGTTCCGTCACACCGCACATCGTATCGACGGACCGTCGACCCCGGCGAGCGTCCGATGCGTGCCTCGCGGCGAGAGAGAATCGTAGGGTGAGCCTGTTCGCCTTCGCCCCCTCCCGCGGCCCGCGATGGCCGCTCGCCACGCAGGCGGCCCTGGGGATCGCGGTGCCGATCGCGGTCATGACGCTGCTCGGCCACGCACCGCTCGGCTACATCGCGGCATCCGGAGCGTTCACCGTGCTGTTCGCCGGCAGCGCCGCGGTGGTGGACCGCGCCCGCATCCTCCCCCTGGTCGCTGCGGGACTTCTGCTCAGCGCGATATACGGGGTGCTCGCGTCGGCCAGCGACTGGCTGGTGAGCGTCGGCGTCGTCATCGTCGCGATCGGCAGCGCCGCGGTCGCCTTCGGCTTCCGGCTCGGCCCTCCCGGACCGCTCTTCTTCGTCCTCGTCTACGGGCTGTCCGCCCATGTCGTGGCGACCTCCTCGGTACCGCCGTTCACGTACATCGCCGCACTGGCGGCAGGATGCGCCTTCTCGTACGCGGTCGCGATGACGCCGCTCGTCCTGCCCCGAGTCCGCGCGGTCAGCGCACGCCCCGTGCGCGAGCTCCTGCCCGGCCCCTCGTTGGACGCCGACGCGCGCGTGCTGCTGCTCCGCGTCGCGATCGTCGCCGTGCTCGGCGTGCTCCTCGGCCTCGTCGTCGATCCCGCCCGCACCTACTGGATCGTCGGCTCCGCGGTCGCCGTCGTCGGGGTCGCCGCCGCGCGTCGGGCGGCTTTCCAGCGCGGTGCGCACCGCCTCCTCGGGACGATCGTCGGCGCGGGCCTCTATGCCCTCCTCGCCCTCCTGCATCCGGCCGGACTGTGGCTCGCCCTCCTGCTGGGAGCGCTGCAGTTCTCGATCGAGCTCGTCGTCGTGCGCCACTATGCTCTCGCGCTCGTGTTCATCACCCCGCTTGTGCTTCTCCTGACAGGCGCGGCGACCGGGGAGATCGGGTCGATGACCGTGGCCCTGGAACGCATCGTCGACACTCTCGTGGGTGCCGCCCTCGGCGCCGCATCCGGGCTCCTGCATCCGCGCGCCGCTCCGAGGGACTGACCCGATCCGGGGAACACGCGGCCCGAGTCCGCTGTTGCACCCGGGGAGCGAGAGGAGAGCCGTGGAGCTCACGCTGGTGTCGTCCGCCTTCTGCGGGGCGTGCTCCCGCACGCGCTCGGTGCTCTCCGAGGCGACCCGCTATCTGCCCGACGCGCGCGTCGTCGAGATCGACGTCGCACACGACCCGGACACCGCGGAGGCGCTCGACATCCGATTCACGCCGACCGTGATCATCCGAGACGACGAGGGCGCGGAGGTGTTCCGTGCGGAGGGCGTGCCGACGGTCCCGCAGGTGCTCACGGCGGCGGTCAGGGCACTGCCCGCCTGACCCCTCCACGGCCTCTTGAAGATGTCTGAGGCCCGGCGCAGAATGGGCGTGCGACGGGGCCGCTGGGGTCTCCGCGCGACACGACTGGGGGTCCGACCGATGGCCGATCTGAATCCGTATCTGTCCTTCCGCACCGAAGCGCGACAGGCGATGGAGTTCTACCGGAGCGTGCTCGGGGGTGAGCTCGTGGTGAACGTCTTCGGGGAGTTCCCCGACATGGTCCAGAGTCCAGATCAGCAGGACCTGGTGATGCACGCGCAGCTGACGACCGACGACGGTCTCGTGCTCATGGCGTCCGACTCTCCGGACGGCATGCCCTACGAGGCGCCGCAGGGCTTCTCGGTGTCGCTCAGCGGCAACACGCAGGCGCGGACGCAGGAGGTGTGGGACGCACTGTCGGAGGGCGCGCAGATCACGATGCCGCTCGACACGCCGCCGTGGGGCGGCACGTTCGGCATGCTCGTCGACCGCTTCGGCATCCCGTGGATGCTGCACGGCGACCCCGAGTGATCGCCGGCCCCCTGCCCCCGATCGGCCAGGACGATGTCCGGGCCGCGGCGGAAGCGCCGGTCAGCGCAGCGCGTGGGTCTCGATGAACGTCCGCAGCGCGTGCTCGTCGTCCGCCATCTCGGTGACGTGCTGGGGCGCCGCGAGCATCTCGCGAAGCTCGGGCGAGTAGTCGAGCTCGACGCCGATGGCCTCGCGGATGGTGTCGGCGAACTTCTGGGGCTTCGCGGTCTCCAGGACGAGCATCGGCACGCCCGATTCGACGTACTCGCGGGCGACCTTCACGCCGTCGGCCGTGTGCGGGTCGATGATCTCCCCGGTCTCCTCGTAGACGGAGCGGATCGTGGCCAGCCGGTCCTCGTGCGTCGATGTGCCGCTGACGATGCCGAACTCGTCGATGAAGCGGGCGAGATCCGCCGTGAAGTCGAACGATCCCTGAGTCTCGAGGTCGCTCCAGACCTGCACGACCCTGGCCGCGTCGCGGCCGACGAGCTCGAAGATGAACCGCTCGAGGTTCGAGGCCTTCGAGATGTCCATGGAGGGGCTCGAGGTCGCGAGGGTCTGCGCCGCGCTCCGCGGACGGTACACGCCCGTGCGGAAGAACTCGTCGAGGACGTTGTTCTCGTTGGCGGCGAGCACGAGGCGATGGATCGGCAGGCCCATCTGCTTCGCGAAGAAGCCGGAGAGGATGTTGCCGAAGTTGCCCGAGGGGACTGTGAACGACAGCTCGGTCCAGCCGCCGGCATCCGTCGCGCGCAGCCAGGCCCAGAAGTAGTAGACGACCTGCGCCGTGATCCGCGCGAGGTTGATGGAGTTGACCGCGCCGAGATTCTGCGTCCGCTTGAACTCGAGGTCGCCGGCGAGCGTCTTCACGAGGTTTTGGCAGTCGTCGAAGACGCCGTCGACCGCGATGTTGTGGATGTTGTCGTCGGTCAGCGAGAACATCTGCGCCCGCTGGAAGGCGCTCATGCGCCCCTGCGGCGAGAGCATGAAGACCGAGATGCGATCCTTACCCCGCAGCGCGTGCTCGGCGGCCGAGCCGGTGTCGCCGGAGGTCGCGCCGAGGATGTTCAGCACCGACCCCTTGCGCTCCAGCGCGTACTCGACGACCTGGCCGAGGAACTGCATGGCCATGTCCTTGAAGGCGAGCGTCGGCCCTTCCGAGAGACCGACGAGGGTCAGCCCGTCGCCGATCGCGCGCAGGGGTACGACCTCCTCGGGGAACGGCTCGTACGCGGCGGCCGTCATCCGAGCGAGGTCCTCACGCGGGATGTCGGTCGCGAAGAGGCCCAGCACCTCGGTCGCCAGCTGCGGATAGGTGAGCGCACGCCACCGCTCGAGCGTCTCGCCGTCGACCGTCGGCATGACCTCGGGCACGGCCAGGCCGCCGTCGGGCGCCAGACCTTCGAGCAGCGTCTCGCAGTACGGCAGCGGCTGCATGCCGCCTCGGGTGGAGATGTACTGCACGGGGGCTCCTCGGTTCGGGAATCGGCGCGGAGCTTCCATTGTCGCAGGTGCGCACCCCGTGGTTTCACCGCCGATCCCGCTGCGCCGGGGCGCCCGTTCCGACGTCGATATACCTGCTCTTCTCCGCCCTGGCAATGGGATATTCCGGCGAGCTCGAACCTCGTAGCGTGAGCATCACCAACAGAATCAGGAGCCATCATGACCGCGAAGACCCGCACCGCTCATGACCGCCGCTGCGCAGACGGCCAGGCTCCCCCGGACGGCACCGAGCCCTCGGACGGCACCGAGCCCTCGGCCGCTCCGGCACCGGCCCCCGTCGAGCCCCTCTACGAGCGCGTCGACATCGACCGCTACGTCGTGCTGCACGACGGCCCCGTCGGCTACGTCGAGCACGTCTCGCCGGTCTTCGTCTGCTACGTGGGCCACCCCTATGCCCGCGCGGACGAGGTCGCCCAGACCCACGACTTCCACAACGCCGTGCAGACCGTCCTGCACCGTGCCGTCGCGATGCGGCGCGCTCTGTGAGCCTCGAGATCTGGCCGGGCTCGCCCTACCCCCTCGGCGCGACCTTCGACGGCCAGGGAACGAACTTCGCGCTGTTCAGCGAGGGCGCGGAGCGGGTCGAGCTGTGCCTGTTCGACGACGACGGCACGGAGCAGTGCGTGCCGCTCGAGGAGGTCGACGCCTTCGTCTGGCATGGCTACCTGCCGTCGGTGCAGCCGGGACAGCTGTACGGGTACCGGGTGCACGGGCCCTACGACCCGGCACAGGGCCAGCGCTTCAATCCGAGCAAGCTCCTGCTCGATCCCTACGCCAAGGCCGTCGCCGGCCGGCTCGACTGGGGCCAGCCGCTGTTCGGATACGACTTCGGCGAGCCCGATTCCCGCAACGACGACGACTCCGCCGCGACGATGGTGAAGGGCGTGGTCGTCAACCCGTTCTTCGAATGGGCCGGCGACCGCCTTCCGAAGACCCCCTATGCGCAGACGGTCATCTACGAGGCGCACGTCAAGGGACTCACTCAGCTCCACCCGGAGATCCCCGAAGAGCTGCGCGGCACCTATGCCGGCATCGCGCACCCGGCGATCATCGACCATCTCGTGCATCTGGGCGTCACCGCGATCGAGCTCATGCCGGTGCATCAGTTCGTGCACGACTCGACCCTCGAGGAGAAGGGTCTGTCGAACTACTGGGGCTACAACACCCTCGCGTTCTTCGCCCCGCACAACGAGTACTCGTCGAGCGGCCAGCACGGTCAGCAGGTGCAGGAGTTCAAGGCGATGGTGCGCGCGCTGCACGCCGCCGGCATCGAGGTCATCCTCGACGTGGTCTACAACCACACCGCCGAGGGGAACCACCTGGGTCCGATGCTGTCGATGCGCGGCATCGACAACGAGGCGTACTACCGCCTCGAAGAGGATCGCCGCTACTACACCGACTACACGGGCACCGGCAACAGCCTGAACGCCGGCAACCCGCACGCACTGCAGCTGATCATGGACTCGCTGCGCTACTGGGTGACGGAGATGCACGTCGACGGCTTCCGGTTCGACCTCGCGTCCACGCTCGCCCGCGAGTTCTACGACGTCGACCGGCTCGCGGCCTTCTTCGAGCTCGTGCAGCAGGACCCGATCGTCTCGCAGGTCAAGCTCATCGCCGAGCCGTGGGACGTGGGTCCCGGCGGGTACCAGGTGGGCAACTTCCCGCCGCAGTGGACGGAGTGGAACGGCAAGTACCGGGACACCGTGCGCGACTTCTGGCGCGGGGAGCCGCAGGCGCTGGGCGAGTTCGCGTCGCGCCTGACGGGCTCGGCCGACCTGTACGAGCACTCGGGTCGTCGTCCCGTGGCATCCATCAACTTCGTCACCGCGCACGACGGCTTCACGCTGCGGGACCTCGTCTCGTACAACGAGAAGCACAACGAGGCCAACGGCGAGGACAACGCCGACGGGGAGTCCCACAACCGGTCGTCGAACCACGGCGCCGAGGGTCCCACCGACGACGAGGGGATCAACCGCGTGCGGGCGCGACAGCAGCGCAACTTCCTCGCTACTCTGCTGCTCTCGCAGGGCGTCCCGATGATCGCGCACGGCGACGAGCTGGGCCGGACGCAGGACGGCAACAACAACGGGTATGCGCAGGACAACGAGACGACCTGGGTCGACTGGGAGTCCGCTGACCTGCCGCTCGTCGAGTTCACCGCGGCCGTCTCCCGCCTCCGCCGCAACCATCCCGCGTTCCGACGCAGCCGCTTCTTCGACGGCCGCCCGGTGCGCTCGGAGGACGGCGAGAAGGTGCCCGATGTCGTCTGGCTGCGCCCCGACGGCCGACGGATGGAGCCCGAGGACTGGGACTCCGGGTTCGGCCTCGCGATCGGCATGTTCCTGAACGGCCGCGGGATCAGGGAGAAGGACCGTCGGGGTCGCCCCGTCACGGATCTCAACTTCCTCGTCTACTTCCACAGCGGCACGGATACGGTCGAGGCGGTGCTCCCCGACGAGCGCCACGGTCATGCGTGGGACATCGTGATCGACACCGCCGGCGAGCGGGCCGGGTCGGGTCCGCTGGCCCCGGGCACGTCGATCACGCTGGAGTCCGCCTCGCTGCTCGTGCTGCGCGAGACGGACGGAGAAGAGGAGCCCACGGACGACTCCGTCGAGGCGTCGCTGCGGATCCAGACGGAGCGCACTGAGACGCCGGCTCCCGCGCCGTCTCCGGAGCTGCCTCGATGACCAGGCGACCCCTCTCGACGTATCGCCTGCAGATCAGATCGGGATTCACGCTCGACGACGCCTCCGAGGTCACGTCCTACCTGGCGGACCTCGGAGCGTCGTGGGCCTACCTGTCGCCGCTGCTGGCGGCCACTCCCGGCTCGGACCACGGATATGACGTCGTCGACCACTCGCTCGTCGACCCCGAGCGGGGCGGCCGCGAGGGACTCGAGAGATTCGCCGCGGCCGCGCGCGCAGCCGGCCTCGGCATCCTCGTCGACATCGTCCCCAACCACGTCGGCGTCGGCGTCCCGCGCGCCAACCGCTGGTGGTGGGACTTCCTGCGGCTCGGGCGCGCGTCACGGCATGCGGTCGCCTTCGACGTCGATCGGCGTCTGAGCGGCGGTCGGGTGCGGCTCCCGATCCTCGGATCGTCGCTCGACGATGCCGTCTCGGCCGGAGAGATCGTGGTCGACCCGACGCCGGCGGACGACGCGCCGGACGGCACGCTCCGCTATTTCGACCACGTCCTCCCGCTCGCGCCGGGCTCCGCCGGAGGCGACGGCGTCGACGTGCGCACGGTGCTCGACGCGCAGAACTACGAGCTGCGGTTCTGGCGGGACCAGAACACCGAGCTCGACTACCGTCGGTTCTTCGCGGTGTCCGAGCTCGCCGGCATCCGGGTCGAGCTCCCCGACGTCTTCGAGGAATCGCACCGCGAGATCGCGCGCTGGATCACCGACGGGCTCGCCGACGGACTCCGTGTCGACCATCCCGACGGGCTCGCCGACCCGGGGGGTTATCTCGAACGCCTCGCGGATGCGACGGGCGCGGCCTACACGCTCGTCGAGAAGATCCTCGAACCCGGCGAGGAGCTGCCCCCGTGGTGGCGCACCGACGGGACGACCGGATACGACGCGCTCGCCGAGATCGACCGCGTGCTGATCGATGCCGACGGCATCGCGCGGCTCGACGACCTCGACGCCGCCCTGCGTGCGGAGACCGGCCTCCCCGAGGCCCTGCCCTGGCACGACCTCATCCTGTCGACGAAGCGCATGATCGCCGACGAGCTGCTGCAGTCCGAGATCCGCCGCCTCGTGCGCGCCCTGCCGCACGGCGTCGTCGGCGCCGCCGACGCCCTGACCGAGATCGTGGCGTCGTTCCCGGTCTACCGGTCCTACCTGCCCGCCGGTCGGGAGCACCTGCAGCACGCGATCGACGACGCTGCAGCTCGGCGACCCGACCTGGCGACGGCGATCGCCCAGCTCTCGCCCCTGCTGCACGATCCGACGCTGGAGGTCGCCGAGCGGTTCCCCCAGGTGACCGGCGCCGTCATGGCCAAGGGCGTGGAGGACACCGCGTTCTACCGCTTCACCCGTCTCGGCACGCTGACCGAGGTCGGGGGCGACCCGTCGATCGCGGCGACGTCGGTCGAGCAGTTCCACGCCGCGCAGGGCGCCCGCCTCGCCTCCTGGCCGCATTCGATGACGACGCTCTCGACGCACGACACGAAGCGCTCGGAGGACGTCCGCGCCCGCCTCTCGGTGCTCGCGGAGATCCCCGACCGATGGGCCGAGGTGCTGACCCGCCTCCGGGAGGTGGCGTCCACCGGGCACGGGCCGCTGGATGCGCTGCTGTGGCAGGCCGCCGTCGGCGCGTGGCCGATCTCCTCCGAGCGACTGCTCGCCTACGGGCAGAAGGCCAGCCGCGAAGCGTCGGAGAAGACGCACTGGCAGCATCCCGATGCGGACTTCGAGAAGGGCGTCGAGGCGATCGCCGCCGCGGCGAACGGTGCCGCCCGCGCCATCCTCGAGGACGTCGTCGCCGAGATCGTGGACGCGGGACGCAGCAATTCGCTGTCGGCCAAGCTGCTCCAGCTCGCGGCCCCCGGCGTCCCCGATGTCTACCAGGGCACGGAGCTCTGGGATCACTCGCTCGTCGATCCCGACAACCGCCGTCCGGTCGACTTCGCGGAGCGTGCGCGCCTGCTGCAACGACTCGACGCCGACATCGCTCGGGGCGCGCTGCCGCCGGTCGACGACTCCGGCCTCGCCAAGCTGCTGGTGACGTCGCGGACGCTGCGGCTGCGCCGCGACAATCCCGAGCTCTTCGATCGATATCGCGCCGGCGTCGCCGCCGGGTCCGCCTCCGCCCACGCCATCGTGATGGATCGTGGCGGAGTGACCGCCGTGGCCACGCGTCTGCCGGTGGCACTCGCCGCACGAGGCGGCTGGGGTGACACGGTGGTGATGCGGCGGGAGCTTCCCGCGACCGACGTGCTGACCGGTCGCCGCATAGCCGCCGGGCCGGTGCGGCTCGCAGAGCTGCTCGACACCTACCCCGTCGCGCTGCTGGTGGAGGACCGATGATCACGGTGTGGGCACCGCTGGCCCGCCGGATGCGTCTGCGGAGACTCACACCCGGAGGCGCGGTCATCGACGAGCACGAGCTCACTCCCGTCGACGGCCGACCCGGGCGGTGGGGCACCGACATCGCGCTGCGGGAGGGCGAACGCTACGGGTTCCTGCTCGACGACGGCGAGGAGCTCCGAGCGGATCCGCGGTCGCTGCGGCAGCCGTCGGGTGTCCATGGACCGTCGGCGGTGTTCGACCCCGGCCTCTTCGCCTGGGCGGACCACGCCTGGACGGGCCGCCCGCTCGCCGGCGCGGTGATCTACGAGCTGCACGTCGGCACGTTCACGCCGGACGGAACGCTCGACGCGCTGATCGCCCGTCTGGACCATCTCGTGAGCCTGGGCGTGACGCACGTCGAGCTGCTTCCAGTGAACGCCTTCAACGGCGAGTGGAACTGGGGCTACGACGGCGTCCTCTGGTATGCCGTGCACGAGGCGTACGGCGGGCCGGCGGCCTACCAGCGGTTCGTCGAGGCGGCCCACGATCGCGGTCTCGCGGTCATTCAGGACGTCGTCTACAACCATCTCGGCCCGAGCGGCAATCACCTGCCGGAGTTCGGCCCCTACCTGCGCGACGGGCAGCACAACAGCTGGGGCGCGTCGGTGAATCTCGACGAGCCCGCCGTGCGCGAGTACATCATCGACAACGCCCTCCTCTGGTTGCGCGACTTCCACGTCGACGGACTGCGCCTCGATGCTGTTCACGCCCTTCACGACGACAGCGACATCCACATCCTGCGCGAGCTCTCCGAGCGGGTGGACGCCCTCTCCGCCCAGCTCAACCGCCCGCTGACCCTCATCGCCGAGTCGGACCTCAACGATCCGACGCTCATCCTCCCTAGGGAGGCCGGGGGCTACGGCCTCACGGCGCAGTGGTCGGATGACTGGCATCACGCTGTGCACGTCGCCCTGACCGGCGAGACCGAGGGCTACTACGCCGACTTCGCCGCCGCGGACGCCGTGGCGAAGGTGTCGGAGCGCGGCTTCTTCCATGACGGCACGTACTCGTCGTTCCGCGAGCGCGAGCACGGGAAGCCGCTGCCGCCGACGGTCCCGTCCTGGCGCCTCGTCACCTTCGCCCAGGACCACGACCAGATCGGCAACCGCGCGGCGGGCGATCGCCTCGCGGCGTCCCTCAGCCCCGATCGTCTCGCCGTCGCCGCCGTGCTCACGCTCACAGCGCCGGGCACGCCGATGCTCTTCATGGGCGAGGAATGGGGCGCGTCCACTCCGTGGCAGTTCTTCACCTCGCACCCCGAGCCGGAGCTGGCACAGGCGACCGCCGAGGGCAGGATCTCCGAGTTCGCGCGGATGGGCTGGGATCCCGCTCGGGTGCCCGACCCTCAGGACCCGGCGACGTTCCGGCGATCGCACCTCGAGTGGGGGGAGATCGACAGGGCACCGCATGCCCGTCTGCTCGACCTGTATCGCCGCGTCATCGCACTCCGACGCGCACTGCCCGAGCTCACGGACCCCGACATGACGCGCACCTCGGTCGAGCTCGCACGCGACGACGCGCCCTCGCGGCGCGCCTTCCGGATCCGTCGCGGAGCGGTGTCGGTCCTGGTGAACCTGACGGACGACGAGGTCGCGTTCGACGTCGCGGCCGACGACGAGGTGCTGCTGTCGACGGCTCCCGTGCGGGTGGCCGATCAGTCGATCGCGCTCGCTCCGGACACGGCCGTGATCATCGGGCCTCCGCGCTGACCCTTTCGTCTCGCCCCGGGATCCCGCGAGCGAAGCAGAGCGAGATCTCGCTGCCGACGTAGTGTCCGTAGAGCGGGATCGGCGTGTACCCCTCGCGCGTGTAGAAGCGGATCGCGTCCGGCTGCGCGGTTCCGGTCTCCAGGACCAGACGACGGATGCCGTGGCTCTGCGCCTCCGTCTCGAGCGCGCGGAGGAGCCGGGTCGCCGCTCCCGTGCCCCGTGCGGCAGGGGCGGCGTACATCCGCTTGATCTCCGCGACGTCCTCTCCGAGCACCTCCACGCCGAGAGGACGGAGTCCGCCGCACGCGACGACCTCGCCGTGCCCGTCCCGCGCGATGAGGAACACCGGGACGTCGTCGGCCGTGGGCGCGACTCCCGGTTCGTGGTCGTCGCTGCCGTAGCGCGCATCCAGCTCGGCGCGCTGTGCTGCGCGCAGCCGCTCCGCGTCGGGGTGCGCCCAGGGCACGTGCTCGATCGTCACCGTCATGCATCCTCCTCCGTCGGACCCGTGCTGCGCTCACGCTAGAGGACGGAGGTTTCGGCCGTGTTGCGACGGACTCGACGCCGGTGGGCGAGGGCGTCGACCGGCGTTCCGGAATTGATCTCGCGCGTCGCGTCATCATTCGTCGCGCGTCGGGTCTTGAAGGCGAGACCAGAAGCGCGCCCCGGGGTAGGGACGCTTCGAGTCCGGGCTGCGCTGCTCCCCATCACGGCGCAGCTCGCGGGTGGGGTCACTTCCCGGGCCCCACCCGCCGTTCCTCTCAGATCCAGCCCCGCTCCTCCGCGAGCAGCACCGCCTGCTGCCGTGTGCCGACGGCGAGCTTCGCGAGCACGGCGGAGATGTGGTTGCGCACCGTCCCCGGTGCGAGCGACAGCGACCGCGCGATCTGCCCCGTCGTCTCTCCTCGCCTCCCGGCCCGCAGTACGTCGAGCTCTCGGTCGGTGAGGGGCGAGCGCTCGTCGCTCAGCGCGTCGGCGGCGATCTCGGGGTCGACGTACCGCGCGCCGGCGGCCACGCGTCGGATGACGTCGGCGACCTGGTCGGCTCCCCGCGACTTCGGAAGGAATCCCGCGACCCCGGACGCGAGCGCCCTGCGCAGCACCCCCGGTCGCGCGTGGCGGGTGACGACGATGCAGCGCGTCGCGATCGAGCGATGCAGACGCTCGGCGACCTCGACTCCGTCGAGCCCGGGCATCTCGAGATCCAGCAGGCAGATGTCCGGCTGCAGCCGCAGCGCTTCCGCGACGGCCTGTTCTCCGTCGGCGCACTCGGCCACCACCTCGATGTCGCCCTCCAGACGCAGCAGTGCGGCGAGCGCCGACCGGATCATGCCCTCGTCGTCGGCGAGAAGCACCCGGATCATCGCTCCTCCTCTGCCGTCGGCGGGACGGCGGTCGTGCGCGGGTCTGCCGTCGGCGGCACGACCGTTGTGCGCGGGTCTGCCGTCGCGAGCGCGCCGAACGGCACCGTCACCGCCACGACGAACTCCCCGTCGGACTCGCCGACCTCGAGGGTCCCGCCGGCCTCGGCGATCCTGCGGCGGACCCCGTCGAGTCCCGATCCGATCGACTCGTCGGAGGAGCCGGAACCGAGGTCGTTCGCGATCTCGTAGCGCCACCCGGCCGCGGTGCGGGCGAGCTGCAGCCGCGCATGCGTGCCGCCGCCGTGACGCAGGACGTTCGTCGTGGTCTCGCGGATGACGGGTCCGAGCGCGGCGGCGGGCGCCTCGTCGGAATCCGACGCGATCTCCGCCTCGACCGACAGCCCGGCGGCGCTGAGCAGGTCGCGGGCGTTCGCGACCTCGTCGCCGAGCGGCACCGAGCGGAAACGCGTCGCGAGGTCCCGCGTGCCTTGGCGCGCATCGTCGACGCTCGCGCGGGCGAGCCGGAGCTGCTCCAGCGCCGCGGCCGGGTCCCGATCGATGAGCCGCTCCGCGAGCTCCAGCTGCAGGGCGATGACCTGCAGATGGTGACCCTGCAGGTCATGGACGTCGGTGGCGACCCTGAGCCGCTCCTGCGTCGCCGCGAGCCGCGCCTCGGAGAGTCTCGCCCGATCGAGGGTCATGAGCACGTCCCACCACCACAGCGAGCTCACCGACATCGCCGGCAGGGAGATCGTGTACAGCAGGGGCAGCCATTCCGGGACACCGCCGGGCATCGCACCTCGGGCCCCGTCGACGAAGGCCACGCAGAGCAGCACCAGCGTCGTCAGCAGCACGACGCGGATGCGGATGCCCTTCGGCCAGTGCACGAGCACGAGCGACTGCGCGACCGGCATGAGCGCGAGCTGCCAGCTGTCGATCAGCGCACCGGAGACGACGCCGTATGCGACCGCGATCAGCAGTGGCACCACGACGCGGGCTCCGCCGATGCCCGGCTCCGCATGCGCGCGGCGTCGGTAGACCGAGAGAAGGACGGTGGTCGAGGCGAGCCACACGACGCCGCCCGCCGCGATCACGAGCGGAGCGGCCGAGTCGCCGGGCTCGGCGAGCGCCTGCAGCGCCCACACCAGCACGAGGAAGACTTCGAGGAAGACGATGGCGGAGAGCGTGTACCACCATGTCGCCGTGACGCCACGAGCGAGCTGGCGTGCGCCGGGCGGGGGCTCGCCGAACGGACTGACCAGGGCGGAGGGGCTGCTCATGCCTTCACCATACGGGCGTGACACATGTCATGGATGCCGCTGGCGAACCGCCCGGAAGACGGTGACGGGTCGACACTGCCGGCACCGGGCGAGAAGCGGTGGACTGGATGCATCGCGACGGAGACACCGGCGCACAGACCACACAGGAGCACGCCATGAACCTCATCGAGACGTTCCAGGGTTTCGTCGCCCAGGTGCCCGAGCTCGTCCAGCCGCTGATCGTGGCCCTCGCCGCCGCCATCCCCTTCATCGAGGGCGAAGGTGCGGTGTCGATCGGCATCATCGGGGGGATCCACCCCGTGATCGCCGCCATCGCTGCGATCGTCGGCAACTTCGTCTGCGTCGCGATCCTCGTGCTGGCCAGCTCGGGGGCCCGCGCCGCCATCGTGAACCGTGCCAGGACCCGCGAGGCCGTGGGGGCCGGCGGCGTCGACGGCGTGCGGGACGAGCCCGTCGAGACGGACCGCGCAGCAGGTCGCCGCGAGAAGTTCCAGCGCGCGTTCGAGCGCTACGGCGTCCCCGGGGTGAGCCTGCTCGGACCCCTGCTCCTCCCGACGCACTTCACCGCGACGATGCTCGCTGCCGCCGGCGTCGGCAAGGCCCGGATCCTCGTCTGGCAGGCCGTCGCGATCATCGGCTGGACGACCGTGGTGGCCGTCATCGTCGGCGGCGCGGTGTACGCGATCCGCTGAGTGACGTGACGGTTCGCGCCGAGCACCGCTCCCCCGGACACGCATGAGGCCGCTCGCATCCCGCGAGCGGCCTCGTGCGTGTCCGGGAGGGCGACTGTCAGCGCCTCCGCGATGCCGACCGACGCCGCACCGCGGTGACGGTCGCCAGTGCGGCTCCGCCCACGAGGAGTCCTCCCGCGACCGTCAGCAGGGCTGCCGCGCCGGATCCGCCCGTGAGCGCGAGCTCGGTCGGGCCGGCGACCGGCGTCGGGGTCGGCGTCGGTGTCGGGGTCGTCGGGGTCGGAGTCGGCGCCGCGGGCGTCGGGGTCGGGATCACCGGGGTCGGCGTTGGGG